>NZ_JBAGKH010000003.1:0-561762 GCF_036689765.1 Streptomyces poriticola | reverse complement strand
AGTGTGGCAGGTGTGCGCAGTCCGGACGTGTTGGATTTGCCCGACGGGTCGAAACTGATCACCGAGAACGGTCGGATTGTCCAAGTGGGCGCCGACCAGCAGGTCATCGGGGACTCGGTGGCCAGGACGCAGTCTGCTACGAGAGAGTCGCAGTTGGCGGGGATCGGATCGACATCGCGTCTCGGGCACCCTGCTGCAAGAACGGATGGAATCAATCCACCCGAGCAACGTGGCCCGACCTACTCCGGGCAAGGTAGTGAACAAGCTTCTCACGCAACCGGGAACGGCCTAGGCGGTGACGTCGGTCGCGGTGCAGATTCACACACGCTCGGTCGGGATACTGAGCAGGCTAGGAACACCCGGACCGGCGGGGCCTCCGCGCAGCCCGGAGATGGAATCCCGTCAACGCCGCACAGCGGAGGAAGTGGCGGCGGTGACGCTGAGACCTTCCACCGGAGAGGTGAGGCCGGTGGCGAGGCGGCGGCAGGCAGCGGTCGGAACGAACCATCCGACGGCACCAATCCACCTTCGCCCTACCAGGGCGGTGGGGCAACAGGCAGACCGTTCACCCCATTCGATGAGATCTCCACGGATCGATATACCCGTGGAGCGGAGACCGCTAGTGCACGGTCCGAGCCGATGCATCCCGAGCAGCGAGATAGCGTCGTTGATGAGCTCGGCAGAGCGAAGATTGCGCCTCAGGACCAAGCTCGTGTAATCAAGACGCTCAGTAAGGAGCCGTTCGGCGCCGACGTTGCAAACTTGATCGCTCGTGGTCATCTCCGAGACGTCGAGAATTACAAAGAAATACTCAGCATGTGTAAGCAGGGGAAAACTGGGTCGAACGACAGCATGATCCCCGCAGCGTACATGGCCCTTCAGCATGCAACCGAACTTCAAGAGCGGGGGTTCTTGAATCTTGCCTTTGAGCTCAAGGATGACGTTACAGGTCTCGATCTGGACGTTGTGACACTCCATGCGGATGGTGCTCCGCACTATGGCTATCAACTCAAGGATGTCAACACGATCGAAGGGATCAAGAGTGCCGCCAGGAAGGCTGCGAAGCAGCTCAAAGGTGGTACAGCTGATGCCAAGATCGCTATCCTTGATGTGCATCAGTCGATGGCAGATCTCAACAGTAAGATGTTCAAGGAGGCGGAGTTCCAGGCCAGAAGGGCAGGAGCTACGTTCCATCTGCGCTTCAGCGACGGGACTGTCACGGTCCCGCCCAATGGCCCTCTCTTTCCGTAAGGAACTATCATGTCGACTTTGATGCGGGCTCCGCGAGAATGCGGCTCGTGGTTCTGGGACCTCGATGACGTGGCTGAACCGGGTCTGGACTCTGCCCTGGAGCTGGCGGCGCGAATGGTAGAGGTCCTTCGGCGGGATGAGCTTCTTATCCCCCACCGGCTCGAATATGACTGGATTGTTCTTGATCGCGGAAGTGTTGGTGTCACCACTGGGTTGGCGCTGACTACACCTCTTGGCGATCCGAAACTTCCCTGCAGGATTCATGACAGTCGGCCTTCAGGGTTTCCGACCGCGGAAGTCGACGACATTCACGTGGTCGGGGTCGGTGTATGGATCGATGCTGAAGGGAGACCGCATCGGGAACCTCGATTGCTGGAGTTGTCCGTTTCCCCAGCTTCTGTCGGTATCTCGGCCGAACTTGCTGTCCATCACGACGTCTGGGCATGGTTTGACTTTTCCGGTCGGCCTCAGCCAGACGTGCACCAGCGCAATGCTCCACGGCTCGCGGCTGCACTGCAAGGCCTCAACTCTGAGCTGGGAGTAAGAGGTGAACCAGGTGAGGTGACATACTTCGGTTTCGCTACGGACCTCGGACTTGGTGTTCCGGACGCTCTTGACGATGGATCCGGTCCGGATGTGACGGACAGACTCTGACGTAGGCTCGGCTTGATCGCCTGAAGCTGGACGGCGGGACCGTTCTTCAGGGCACTACCGGAACGGTCTTCGGCCCGGTGGAGGTCTTCGAAGGGGATGCATCGAGGGTGCTTGCGGGTGAGGAACTGCAGCGATGAGTGCGGGACCGAGGGGGCAATCTGATGGTTGTCGAGCCACGGCGTCGGCGGTGACGGAGTGCAGGAAGGCGCCGGGGTGTTGGAGATTCTTGAGATGATGCTGCATCTGTCCGCTGGAACTGGTGGAGATCTGTGACCGCCCACGACTACGACATCCAACTCCTCGAATCCGTCTCCGTCCGGCGGCGGCGGCTTCGGGATGCCTTGCTGTTCGGGGGGCAGCGGCAGCGGCGGACGTTGGACGAGCGGATGGGGAAGGTGTTCGCCGGGATCGTGATCGCGGCCGTGGTGTGTGCCGGGTGTGTGGGGTGGTCGTTCGTGGAGAACAGGATCATGGGGCGGGATCCGTACGGGGCTTCCCCGTCGCCCTCCGTGGTCGTGCCCTCTCGGTGATAGGTTCGAACGCGTGATGTCCACGGGGTCGTTGAGCCGTTCCGCGGCGTCCGGTCGCACGGTGTTCAGCAGGGTCACCCTGGTCGGTGACCGGCGGCGGGTCGATGTCGTCCTCCCCTCACAGGAACCGGTCGGTGTGCTGCTGCCCGAGGTCATGAGGGTGCTCGACGACCGGGCCGGGGAGCGGCCCGAGTTGCGGCATCTCGTCGCGGCGGACGGGTCGGCTCTCGCGCATGACGGCACGCTGGAGTCCGCGGGCGTCCGGGACGGCGCCGTGCTGCGGCTGGTGCGGGCCGAGGACGCGCCCTCCGCGCCCGTTGTCCACGACGTCACCGATGTCGTCGCCGACGACCTGGGGGTGCGGGCCTGGCGGTGGCGGGCCTCCGTGCGACGCGTTGTCGCCGGGGGCGCGGCTGTCGTTTTCGCGCTGGTGTCCGCGTTCTTCGCCCGGCGGGAGTTCGACAAGTCCGGCGTCGGGCTCGCGCTGCTCGGTGTCGCCGCGGTGGCCGCACTGGCCGGCGCCGTGTGTGCCCGCGCCCGGCGGCAGGCGCTCGCCGCCGCCCTCGTCGTCACCGCCGCGGCCCTCGCCGTACTCGGCGTCTGGACCTGCGCCGACGCCGCCGCATGGTCCGGCGTGCTGCGGCTGGCCGGAGTCGCCGTGGTCGTCGTGGTCGCGCTGCTGCTCGCCGGGTGGGTGACCCCGCTCGGACGGGGGGCGTTGATCGGGGCCGGTGCGGTCGGCGCCTGTCTCGTCGCGTGGGAGGCGGCCCTCGGGCTGCAGGGCGGGGGACGGACACCCGAGGAGCAGAGCCTGGCCGCCGCTCTTGTGGTCGTCGTCTGCGTCGTCGCCCTCGGTGTGCTGCCGCGGCTGGCGCTGATGGCGTCGGGGCTGACGGGGCTCGACGACCGGCGGACCGGCGGGGCGACCGTCGCCCGGTACGACGTGCGCACCGCGCTCGCCGCCACGCATCGCGGGCTGGCGTTCGCCACCGCCGCCCTCGCCGTCTCCGCGGGCGCTGCCGGGGTGCTCGTTCTGCGCACGGTGTCGGTGTGGACGGTGCTGCTCGCCCTCGCCGCGGCCATGGCACTGGCCCTGCGTGCCCGTGCCTTTCCGCTCGCCCCGGAGGTCGTGGTGCTGCTGACCGCGGCGGGAGTGGTCGCCGTACGGCTCGTCGAGGTGTGGGTGGTGGAGCGGGGTGCACCCGCCGGAGGCCTCGGGGCGCTCGTGGTCCTCTCCGTCGTACCGCTGCTCGTGCTCGCCGTCGAGCCGGCCGAGCATGTGCGGGTGCGGCTGCGCCGCGCCGGTGACCTGCTGGAGTCCGTGGCCGTGATCGCCCTGTTCCCCCTCCTCATCGGCGTGTTCGGGGTGTACGGGCGGCTGCTCGGCACCTTCGCCTAGGGAACGGACGGGGCGGGGAATGAGCCGGGGAGCCGACTGGCAGCGCGATCTGCTGCGGGAGTTGACCGACCAGGGGGGTTCTGACCGGGCGGGCGCCGGCCCGACGGATGCGAACGCGTCGGGCGCCATACCGAGCGGCAGCGGTGCGACGGGCTCCGGTCCGGCGCGCCCCGTGTCGAATGTCCCGGGCCCCGCCGGGACCGACGTATCCGGCACCGATCCGGCCGGGGTCGCCCGGTCCGGGACCGACGTATCCGGCACCGATCCGGCCGGGGTCGCCCGGTCCGGGACCGACGCACCGCCGCCGTCAGTCTCTCCGGCGTCTCCGGCCATTCCGAACGCCCCCGAGTCCACACCAGCCCCGCAGCCGACCCCCGCCCCGGCCCCCGAACCGCATTCCACCGCCGAGGCACCGCGCGCTCCCGCGCCGCCCACGCCCATGCCCGCGCCCCGCGCCGACCGCGACCCCCGCCTCCCCACCCCCGTCCCCGAGTCCCTCCCCACCGTCGACCCCCGCCTCGCCCTCGCCCTCGGCCGCCCGCGGCACGGTGACTCCGCGGCCCGGCGCGCCGGGGGCGGGCTGCGCAGGCTCACCGGGTCCGCCAGCGCCGAGGTCGCCGAGCAGACGCGGCTGGCCCAGGAGCTGCAGCAGCCGGTGACGACCGGCCGGGTCGTCGCCGTGACCTCCATCCGCGGTGGCGTCGGCAAGTCCACCGTCGCCGCGCTGCTCGGCCGTACGTTCAACCACTACCGGCACGACCCCGTCCTCACCCTGGAGGCGGACGCCGCACTCGGCACGCTCCCGGTGCGGATGGGCGCGGAGACCGTGCGCTGGTGCGCCGCCGACCTCGCCGGCATCCTCACCCCGGCCATGCAGCTCACGGACGTCACCGGCTATCTGGTGCCGGTCGCCGACGGCGGCTGGCTGCTGCCCGCGGGGCAGGGGCGGGTCGGGGCCCCGCTGGACGTACGGACGTACCGCACGGTGACGCTCGCGCTGCGCCGGTACTTCGCCGTCACCGTCGTCGACTGCGAGACGCTGCCCGGCGACGTGGCCCGTACCGCGATGGACACCGCGCACGCGCGCGTGGTCGTCGCGCCGATGACCGCCGAAGGCATTCACGGCACCCGGCAGGTCCTGGACTGGCTGGGGCAGTTGCCGCACTCGGCGCTCGGCACCACCGTCGTCGCCCTCACCGCCCAGACCCCGGACGCCACCGTCGACGCCGGGACCGCCGCCGCGCATCTGCGCGAGCCCGGTGTGCCCGTGGTCCGGCTCCCCTACGACCGTCACCTCGCCCAGGGAGGCCCCATCCACACCGCCATGCTGGGCCGGAGTACCCGCGACGCGGCCGTCCGGCTGGCCGCCGAGGCGATCCGGCGGGCGGTGCGGGTGCGATGACCCAGCACGTCACGCACCGGCCCGCGCGGTCCACGCGTCCGCTCGCGCCCGTCCATGAACGCACCGTCGAGGCACCGCCCAACCTTCCCGAGGGCAAGGTCGGCAGCGCGGCGACGGCCCTGCTTCCGATGGCGGGCGTGATGAGCTCCGTCGTGCTGATGACCGTGGTCCGCAACAGCCGGTTCGCGGTGATCGGCGCGGTCGTGCTGGTCGCCGCGTTGTTCGGGGCCGTGGCGCTGTTCCTCTCCCAGCGCGGGAAGGCACAGCGCACCCGGCGGGTGCAGCGGGAGCGGTATCTGGAGTACCTGGAGGAACTGCGGGAAGTGCTGGCCGCCGAGGAACGGGAACGTCGGCAGGCCGCCCGCGAGCTGAACCCGCCGCCCGAGGCGCTCTACGACCTGGTGCGCGACCCCGCGCGGCGGTGGGAGCGCCGCCGCCGGGACGCCGACTTCCTGCATCCGCGCGTCGGCACCGGCGACATCCCCGTGCAGAACCTGGGCATCGGCCAGAACGCGGCCGGTGGGGTGCTCACCCCGCCCGATCCGTTCATGCTGAACGAGGCACGGGCGCTGCAGCACCGCTTCCGCACCGCCGCCGACTTCCCGCTCACCGTGCCCCTGGACCGGGCCGGGAACGTCAGCGTCATCGGCGAGCGCGAGGACGTATTGCGCGTCGCCCGCGCGCTGCTGCTGCAGACCGCGGTCACCCATGCGCCCGACGACGTCGCCCTCGCCGTCGCGAGTGCCGACGAGCCCGGCTGGGCCTGGGTCAAGTGGCTGCCGCACATCCTCGACGCGCACACCTACGACGGTCCGGTCCCGGCCCGGCGGATCGCCCCCGACCTCGCCCGCCTCGCCCGGCAGTGCTCACCCGACCTGCGGCAGCGCGCCGCGTACGCGGCCGAGGTGCGCCGGGGGCTGTCCGGCCGGGACGCGCTGCGGCTGACCGGCCGGCTGCTGGTGGTCAGCGACACGCACGGCGACATCGCGGCCGAACTGCCGCTTCCGGACTCGGCCGTGGGGCCCGGGGACATGGGCGTCACCGTGCTGCACCTGCTGCGGGAGCAGGTGCACGAGCCGGGCGAGGTCGCGCTGCGGATCGTCGTCGACGGGGACCGTATCGTCGTGGAGGACCTGCGCGGAGCCGCGCCGCACGGTACGGGCGACGGGCCGGCCCCGACGCAGACGGCGGGCGACCGGGCCACCGCCCACGGCCCCGTCACCCAGGCCGCCGTCATCCAGGCCCCTGTCGTCCGCGGCACCGTCGACCATGTAACCGCCGCCGGTGCCGAGGGCCTCTCCCGCCTGCTGGCGCCGCTGCGGCTGTCCGCCGAGTCGGCCGCCGAGGGCGCCCCGGTGTCGGGGCCGGTCGACTTCCCGGCCCTGCTCGGCATCGACGACCCGGCCGACCTGGACCTGAAGCGGCTGTGGGCGCCGAGGAGCGAGCGGGACTTCCTGCGGGTGCCGATCGGAGTCACCGACCGGCACGAACCCGTGCTGCTGGACCTGAAGGAGTCCGCGCAGCTCGGCATGGGCCCGCACGGGCTGTGCGTGGGCGCCACCGGCTCCGGCAAGAGCGAGTTGCTGCGCACTCTCGTCCTCGCGCTGGCCGCCACCCACTCCCCCGAGGACCTGGCCCTGGTCCTGGTGGACTACAAGGGCGGCGCCACCTTCGCCCCGTTCGCGCGGCTTCCGCATGTCGCCGGTGTGATCACCAACCTGGAGAACCAGGCCGGCCTCGTCGAGCGCGTCCACGCCAGCCTGGCCGGCGAGGTAAAGCGCCGCCAGCAGGTGCTCAAGGACGCCGGGAACGTCGCCGACATCGGCCACTACGCCACGCTGCGCGCCACCGAGCGGCCCGACCTCGAACCGCTGCCGCATCTGTTCGTCGTCATCGACGAGTTCGGCGAACTGCTCACCGCCAGACCCGACTTCATCGACCTGTTCCTGTCCGTCGGCCGGATCGGCCGCTCCATCGGCGTGCATCTGCTGCTGTCCAGTCAGCGGATCGAGGGCGGCAAGCTCAGGGGTCTGGACACCTACCTGTCGTACCGGCTGGGGCTGCGCACCTTCTCCGCCGACGAGTCGCGCACCGTCCTGGACACCACCGACGCCTTCCATCTGCCGCCGCTGCCAGGCTTCGGCTTCCTGAAGGTCGACACCTCCACCTACGAGCGGTTCAAGGCGGGTTATGTCTCCGGCGCCCACCGGGGACCGGCCCGTCGGGACGAGACCGACGACGAGCCGCTCGCCCGGCCCTACCCGACGTACCACGCGTCGCAGGAGACGAGGGCTGTCTCCGAGCTGTCGGGGCCGTCGGGGCCGTCCGGGCTGTCGGGGCCGTCCGGGCCGTCGGATCCGGAGCCGGAGCCGGAGCCGCAGCCCGCGGCGACCCGTCCGGAGACCGGACCGACCGTACTGTCCGTGATGGTCGGCCAACTCGCCGACGCCGCCCCGCCCGTGCGGCGGATCTGGCTGCCCCCGCTGCCCGAGGCCACCACCCTGGACCGGGCCGCGGGCCCGCTGCGCGCCGACGCCGACGGCGTCCGCCTCGACCGGCGCGACGGGCCGCTGCGCATACCGATGGGCGTCCTCGACGACCCGGCCCGGCAGTGGCAGCAGCCCTGGCTGCTGGACCTCACCGTCGCCGGCGGCCACGCCGCGCTCATCGGCGGTCCGCAGTCCGGCAAGACCACCCTGCTGCGCACGCTCACCCTCTCCCTGGCGCTCACCCACCGCCCGCACGACGTCGCCGTGTACGGCCTGGACCTCGCGGGTGGCGGTCTGTCGGCGCTGGCCGGGCTGCCGCACGTGGGCGGCATCGCCTCCCGCGCCGACCACGAGCGGGCCGCCCGCACCGTCGCCGAGGTGCGCGGCATGCTGGCCCGGCGGGAGGAACTCTTCCGCGAGCACGGCATCGACTCCGTAGACCGGCTGCGGCAGTTGCGGACCCAGGGGCGGTTGCCGGAGCTGGGAGCCACCGAGGTCGTTCTGCTGGTCGACGGATTCGGCGCGCTGCGCGACGAGTTCGCCGAACTGGAGGACGCCGTCACCGACCTGCTCAAGCGGGGCGGCGGTTACGGCGTCCACGTCGTTGCCGGGATGCTGCGGTGGAACGACGTCCGGATCGCGGCGCAGTCGATGTTCGGCACCCGTGTGGAGCTGCGGTTGAACGACCCGGCCGACTCCTCCGTCGACCGCAAGCTGTCCGAGACCCTCGCTCCGGACACGCCCGGTCGGGTGCTGACCGGCAGCAGGCTGTTCGCCCAGGCCGCGCTGCCGCGTATCGACGGACGGGCCGCGACGGACGACCTGGGGCCCGCCCTCGAGCGCGCCGTCCGTACCGTCCGGGCCGCCTGGCACGGCGATGTCGCCCCGCCCGTCCGGGTCCTGCCCACGCTCTTGCCCGCCACCGCGCTGCCCTCGCCCGACGCGGAGCCGACCCGGCTGCCGATCGGCGTCGACCAGGACGCCCTCGCCCCCGTCCTGCTGGACCTCTTCGACCAGGACCAGCACCTGCTGATCCTCGGCGACAACGAGTGCGGCAAGACCAACCTGCTGCGGCTGATCGCGGCGGGACTGGTCGAGCGCCACTCGGACGAGGCACTCGTCTTCGGCGTCTACGACCCTCGCCGAGGACTGCGCGGCACCGTCCCCGAGCCCTATCGCGGCGGCTACGCGCACAACGCCAAGCTCGCCTCTGCCCTGTCCACCGGCATCGCCGCCGAACTGGACAAACGCCTGCCGGAGAGCGTGGACCCGGATGCCGACCCCGCCACCGAGGCGGCCTTCACCGGTCCCCGCATCGTGATCCTCGTCGACGACTACGACATCCTCACCACCGCGGGCCAGCAGCCCCTGGCCCCCTTCCTGCCGTACGTCTCGTCCGCTCAGGACATCGGTCTGCACTTCGTCGTCGCCCGGCGCGCCGCCGGGGCCTCCCGAGCCCTGTACGAACCGCTGCTGACCACCCTGCGGGAGACCGGTACCGCCGGGCTCGTCATGACCGGCGAACGCGGCGAGGGCCAGCTCTTCCCCGGCCTGTACCCGTCCGCACAACCGCCGGGCCGGGGGACGCTCGTGCGCCGGGGCCGCCCCCGTCAGCTGATCCAGACCGCCCTCCTGACCGAGCAGCCCGAGACTCAGGGGATGGTGTGACCAAGGACGTCGTCGCCCTCACCCCCACCATGCCCGACCTGCACACCCTGCTGGCAGGCCTGTTCGCCGGCGGCCCGGACCTCGGCGTGGGCACCCTCGCCGACGGAGCCGTGGTGCAGCTCTGCGCGCCCGACGGCCGACCGCTCGTCTCCGTGGAGGCGCCCGTACTGGTGCAGGTGCCCGGCGAGACGGCCCGGCTGCTGGGCGTCGGAGCCGGGGCCGGCGGATCCGGCGGAGGCGTCTGGTGGACCGAGGCCCGCGCCTCCACGGCGGTGGCCGAGGCCGGGCGGATCGCGGGCTCCTTCGCCGGGCGGCTGGCCACCGTGCTCGGCGGCACCGTGTGGCCGCCGCAGGCCGCCACCACCGAGGTCGTGCCGCTGACCACCGACCTCTCCGCGGTGCCGGTCCCGGCCACGGCAGCACCCGCCGTGGACGTCCTCACATCCGCCGCGGCCGTGGTCATCCAGGACCGCCCGCTCGTCCCCCTGACCAGCTGGCTGTCCGACGCCCTGCGCAGCGCCGCCGAGCAGGACCGCGCCCTGCAGATCGTCACCCCGCCCGGCGCCCGCCTCACCCTGCCCACCCGCACCGCCCTGCGCGGCCTGCCCAACCGCTGGGTCGTCCAGGACCCCCGGCACGGCTACTACGACGGCCTGTCCGGCGCCGTACTCCACTGGAGGGACGGCACCTTCACTCCGGCGCGCGACGACAGCGGGGTCACCCCGGTCGCCGAGGTCTTCGGCACGGGCGCCGAAGGCGACACCGGCGAACGCCAGCTGATCCTCACCCTGCGCACCCGCCACGCACCCGACGCGGAACTGGTCCTCGGCGGCGCCCTCGAGGCGGCCTTCCGGCGGCTGACCGGTTCCCCGCCCGCCGGGTGGAGCACCGCCGAGCCGGTCAACCTGCCCTGGTCCCCCCGGGAGCTGACCGAGCTGGCCCGTGCCCGGGCACCCCGGCCCACCTGGCTCGTCGCTGTCGGCCACCCCGACCGCCCGGCGCTGGCCACGGTGCGGGTGCTGCGCACCCCGGCGGGAGTGGAGGAGGACATCACCCTCGCCGTCGGCTACGGCGCGGGCGAGTCGGTGCCGCTCGACGCCACCGATGACCTCACCGCCGGGTACGGGCTGGTCAGCGCGCTCACGTCGCTCCGCACCGCCCGCCGGGACCTCACCGTCCCCGCCCACCTCGAGGCCCCGCCGAACCCGGTCACCTTCACGCGGGGACGGCACCACCACCGCCTCGGCGACGGGACCGATCCCGGCGCCTGGGACCGGCTGCGGGAACTGCTGCGCCGGGTCCGTCCGGAGGAGGACCGGTGACGGCACGAGGAAGGCGGCCCGGGCCGCCCGCCCCGACTGCGACCGGCACTGGAAGCGGGCCATCGCCGTGCTGCTTCTGATCGTCTGATCACGCCTGACGGGGTGTCTGCATACACTGCCGGTCATGGCATGCCGCATCAGTGAGCTGGTCATCGACTGCGCCGACGCCGAACGGCTCGCCGTGTTCTGGAGCGAGGTCCTCGGCTACGTCGAACTCGGCCGGGAGGACGACGGAAGCATCGAGATCGGACCGCCCGGCGCCGGCTTCGGCGGCCCGCAGCCCACCCTGATCCTCAGCCCCAGCGGTGATCCGCGGACCGGGAAGCTCCGGCTGCACATCGACGTCAGTCCCACCGACCGCGACCAGGACGCCGAGCTGGAGCGGCTGTTCGCGCTCGGTGCCAGGACCGTCGACGTCGGTCAGACCGGCGCCGAGAGCTGGCACGTCCTGGCCGATCCGGAGGGCAACGAGTTCTGCCTGCTGCGCGCCCGGATCCAGACCCTCTGACCACGTCC
This sequence comes from Streptomyces poriticola, assembly GCF_036689765.1. NCBI lineage: Bacteria > Bacillati > Actinomycetota > Actinomycetes > Kitasatosporales > Streptomycetaceae > Streptomyces > Streptomyces poriticola. Next base: position 550,531 of record NZ_JBAGKH010000003.1, on the reverse strand, counting down.
GGCTCGCTACCCCGCCACGCCGTCCAGCCCGGTCGCGTCCGGTGGCGGAACCGGTGCCCCCGGCAGTCGTACCGTCGCGACCGTTCCGCCGGCGCCGTCCGGGGCCGGGGAGAGGATGACCTGGCCGCCCGCCTGCTGGATGGTGCGGGCCACGATGGACAGGCCGAGGCCGGAGCCGGGGAGGGAGCGGGCGGACGGGGAGCGCCAGAAGCGGTCGAAGACGTGGGGGAGTTCGTCGGCGGGGATACCGGGGCCGTGGTCGCGGACGGTGAGGACGCCGTCGGCCAGCCGTACGTCGACGGTGCCGCCCTCGGGGCTGAACTTGACCGCGTTGTCCAAGATGTTGACCACCGCCCGCTCCAGGGCGGCGGGTTCGCCGCGGACGTACCAGGGGCGGACGTCCGCGTGGATCGTCAGCTCGGGGCCGCGCAGGCGGGCCCGGCGCAGCGCCGACTCGACGATGTCCTGCCAGGCGATGATCCGGGTGCGGCCGGAGTACTGGCCGATGTCCGGGCGGGACAGCTCCTGCAGGTCGCCGATGAGCGCGGCCAGCTCGGACATCTGCGCCTTCACCGAGGCGAGCAGCGCCTTGCGGTCGGCCTCCGGGATCGGGCGGCCGGTCTCCTCGCTGCGGGTGAGGAGTTCGATGTTGGTGCGCAGGGAGGTGAGCGGGGTGCGCAGTTCGTGGCCCGCGTCCGCGATCAGCTGCTGTTGGAGGTCGCGGGAGCTGGCCAGGGACGACGTCATCGAGTTGAAGGAGCGGGAGAGGCGGGCGATCTCGTCGTCGCTGTCGTCGTCCACGGGGATGCGGACCGCCAGATCCTCGGTGCGGGCGACGTGCTCGACGGCCTCGGTCAGCCTGTCGACGGGGCGCAGGCCGGTACGGGCGACCCAGAGGCCGGCCGCACCGGCACCGACGACTCCGGCTCCGGCGACGAAGACGAGCACCAGCGCGAGATTGCTGAGCGAGCTGTTGACCTCGCTCAGCGGCCGTGCGGCGGAGACCGCGACACCTCGCAGGCCCGGCACGGTGTACGTGTAGACGCGGTACTTGGTGCCGTCGTCACCCGTGGCGTTGTGCAGCGCGTCGGGGGCGTCGCCCTCGGCCACGGCGTGGTCGGCGTCGGTGAGCGTCAGCTCCTCCGTGCCGATGATGAGGCAGCTCTGACCCTGCCGGTCCAGCAGCTGCACGCTCGAGCCGAACGGGTTCTGCTCGCGCGGGCTGGACTCGCGGGCACACAGCCCGGTCTCCAGGTCGACGTAGCGTGCGACCTGCGGCAGGCTCATGCGGTTCGCCTGCAACGCGCTGTCCAGCGAGTCCACCAGCACGTTCCGCACCACGAACCAGCACGCCACCGCGGCAGTGGTGACCGCGCACGCCACCGCCACCGCCACCAGCAGTGCCAGGCGCGAGCGGATCGGCAGGGTGCGGAGCCGGCGCAGCGCCTCTCTCACTCCGCGCCACCCTGCCGGAGGACGTAGCCCACCCCGCGGACCGTGTGCACCACCCGCGGTTCGCCGCCGGCCTCCGTCTTGCGGCGCAGGTACATCACGTACACGTCGAGGGAGTTGGAGGTCGGCTCGAAGTCGAAGCCCCACACCGCCTTGAGGATCTGCTCCCTGGTGAGGACCTGGCGCGGGTGGGCCATGAACATCTCCAGCAGGGTGAACTCGGTGCGGGTCAGCTCCACCGGCCGCCCGCCCCGGGCCACCTCCCGGGTCGCCAGGTCCATCCGCAGGTCGCCGAAGACCAGCGCCTCGTCCTCCTCGCTGGCGTCCGCGACCTGTGCCGCGTAGGAGCTGCGGCGCAGCAGTGCGCGGATGCGGGCGAACAGCTCGTCCAGTTCGAAGGGCTTGACGAGGTAGTCGTCCGCACCCGCGTCCAGGCCGGTCACCCGGTCGCCGACGGTGTCGCGGGCGGTCAGCATCAGGATCGGCGTGGTGTCGCCGCCGGCCCGGATGCGCCGGGCGGCGGTCAGGCCGTCCATGCGGGGCATCTGGATGTCGAGGACGAGCAGGTCGGGACGGTAGGCCGCGGCCTTCTCCAGGGCGTCCGCGCCGTCGACGGCGACCTCGGTGTCGTACCCCTCGAAGGCGAGGCTGCGCTGGAGCGCCTCGCGCACCGCCGGTTCGTCGTCGACGATCAGGATGCGCTGGGTGTCACGGTCGCCTTCGGCGGGGCCTGCGGTGCCTTGGGTGCCTGCGGGGCTCATGGGGGGCGTCGGTCCTCGGTCTCTGGAGTGGTACGGCTGACGCTCTTCAGCGTCGCATGTTCGGCGTGGGCTCCGCCTCAGCCGTCCGCGCCGGCCCGCAGCTCCGGCAGGTCGGCCTTGACGGTGTTGATCGGGATGGCGAAGCCCAGACCGACGCTGCCCGCGCTCGCGGAGGACTGGGCCGACGAGTACATCGCGGAGTTGATGCCGATGATGTTGCCGTTCATGTCGATCAGCGCGCCGCCGGAGTTGCCGGGGTTGAGGGAGGCGTCCGTCTGGATCGCCTTGTACGTCGTCGTGGACGACCCGGTGTCGCCGTTGAACTCCTGGCCGCCGAACTCGAACGGCCAGCCGCCGCCCCGCTGCCGCTGTTGCTGCTGCTGGTCCCCCTCCGTGGAGACGGTCACGTCGCGGTCGAGGGCGGAGACGATTCCGCTGGTCACCGTGCCGGTCAGGCCCTCGGGGGAGCCGATCGCCACCACCTCGTCGCCGACCTGCACACCGTCGGAGTCGCCGAGGGTCGCCGCCGTCAGGCCGGAGGCGTCGTCCAGCTTGATCAGCGCCAGGTCCTTGCTGCTGTCGGTGCCGACGACCTGAGCGGTGTACTGCGTGCCGTCGCTGGTCGTGACCTTGACGGAGGAGGCGCCGGAGACGACGTGGTTGTTGGTGATGATCTCACCGTCCTCGGTGATGATCACGCCGGAACCGGTGGACGACCCGGTGTTCGAGGCCGCGCTGATCTCGACGATGCTCGGGCTGACCGCCTCGGCGACCCCGGCGACCGTGCCCTTCTGGCTGGAGGGGACCACGTTCGTGCTGGTCGAGCTGGATGCGGTGGTGTCGCTGCCGGTCAGTTCCTGGATGCCGTACGCGGTGCCGCCGCCGACGGCCGCCGCGACGATCGCCACCGCCGCGAGCAGGGCGACCGGGCCGCGCCGGGCGCTCCTCCGCGCGGGCGCCGCCGCGGGGGCCGCGTGTGCGTCGGCCGCGGCGGGGGCCGGGGGCCGGGCCGGCGGGGGCGGCCACTCGGGATTCACCGGAGAGGTCGCCTCCTGGGGAGAGGACGTCTCCTGGTACGGGCTGGGGTACGGGCTCGGATACGTGTTGCCGGGGCCGTGCTGGGCGCCGTACGTGCCGTCGTACTCGCCACTGGGGCGGATGCTCTCGGTCATGTCCACGAGCATCGGAGGCAACGATGAGAACACTCTGAGTGCCGCCTGAGAAGCCCGGCAGAACCTCGTATGCCCGATATAAAAACCTGCGGAACAAAGCCTGCGGTCGGCGGGCAGGATGGCGCTCCCCGAGTCCCCGGAGTCCTCCGAGCCCGCCGAGCGCGGTCAGTCGGTCACGCGCAGCCGCAGGAGCTGCGTACCACCAGGTGGGACGGGAACAGCCGCAGCCGTTCCCGGCGCGTGCCCGCGACCCGCAGCCCGTCGTCGAGGACGAGGTCCACCGCGGCCCGGGCCATCGCCGGGCGGTCCGAGGCGACCGTGGTCAGCGGCGGGTCGGCCAGCGCCGCCTCCTTGATGTCGTCGAACCCGGCGACCGCCAGCTCCCCGGGGACGTCTATGCGCAGCTCGCGGGCCGCGCGCAGCAGGCCGATCGCCTGGTCGTCGGTGGAGCAGAAGACCGCGGGCGGGCGCTGCGGCCCGGAGAGGATCTCCAGGGCGACCCGGTAGGCGTCGTAACGGTTGTAGGGCGCCTCGAAGAGCCGGCCCTCGGTGGACAGCCCGGCCTCCTTCATCGCCCGCTTCCAGCCCTCTACGTGGTCGGAGACCGGGTCGCCGACCGCGGGGGTCTCGGCGGTGCCGCCCATACAGGCCACGTACGCATGGCCGTGCTCCAGCAGATGGCGTACGGCGAGCTGGGCGCCGCCCAGGTCGTCGGTGACGACGGCGACGTCGTCGATGGCCTCGGGGCGCTCGTGCAGCAGGACGACCCGGGCGTCCCAGGCGTCTATCTCGGCGGCGGCCAGGTCGTTCAGGGCGTGGCTGACCAGGATCAGGCCGGAGACCCGCATCCCGAGGAACGCGCGCAGGTAGTGGACCTCGCGCTCGCCGACGTAGTCGGTGTTGCCGACGAGGACCATCTTTCCGCGCTCGGACGCGGCCTGCTCGACGGCGTGGGCCATCTCCCCGAAGAAGGGCTGGCGGGCGTCCGGGATGATCAGGCCTATGAGATCGGTGCGCCGCGAGGCCATCGCCTGGGCGACCCGGTCGGGCCGGTAGCCCAGTTCCTTGATCGCGGCGAGGACACGCTCGCGCGTGGCCGGGGCGACCGGCCGGGGTCCGTTGTTGATGACATAGCTGACGACGGCAGTGGAGGTCCCTGCCAGCCGCGCCACATCATCCCGAGTCACCTTGGCCACGCGCGGAGTCTACGCGGATGGACCCGCCCTGGGCAGGGCGTACCACCCCTCGATCGCCCCGGGTGACGAACAGGTCTCGGCCGCCGGGTCTCGGCCGCCGGGTCTCGGCCGCGTGGAGACCTGTGAGGCTCCCGTCGCCCGCGGGGCACCCCTCAGGCCTCGGCGCGGGCCTCCGCCGCGGCACCGGCCTGCTTCGCCTCGTCGGCCTGCTTCGCCTCGCTCGCCGCCGCCGTGGCCTTGGCCTTCGCCTTGGCCTCCTCCGTGGCGCGGCCCGCCTTCTCCGGCTTCTCCGGCGTGACGAAGCGGTAGCCGACGTTGCGCACGGTGCCGATCAGCGACTCGTGCTCGGGTCCGAGCTTGGCGCGCAGCCGCCGTACGTGCACATCGACCGTCCGGGTGCCGCCGAAGTAGTCGTAGCCCCACACCTCCTGCAGCAGCTGGGCGCGGGTGAAGACCCGGCCCGGGTGCTGCGCGAGGTACTTCAGCAGCTCGAACTCCTTGAAGGTCAGGTCCAGCACCCGGCCCTTGAGCTTGGCGGAGTACGTCGCCTCGTCCACCGACAGGTCGCCGTTGCGGATCTCCATGGGGGAGTCGTCGCTGACGATCTGCTGGCGGCCCATGGCCAGCCGCAGCCGGGCCTCGACCTCCGCCGGTCCGGCGGTGTCCAGGAGCACGTCGTCGATGCCCCAGTCGGCGGTGACGGCGGCCAGGCCGCCCTCGGTGACGACCAGGACGAGCGGGCAGCCGGGTCCGGTGGAGCGCAGCAGCTGGCACAGGCTGCGCACCTGCGGCAGATCGCGGCGGCCGTCGACGAGGATGACGTCGGCACCGGGTGTGTCGACGAGGGCGGGGCCCTCCGCCGGCGCCACGCGTACGTTGTGGAGCAGCAGGCCGAGAGCGGGGAGCACCTCGGTCGACGGCTGGAGAGCGTTGGTCAGGAGCAGCAGAGAACTCATCGCGCCCCACCTGCCTGGGTCGTCGTCCTACGTTTGTGCACGGTTCGCTCGCCCATAACGTCTTGGTTCCTCCTCGGTCCCTCGAGGACGTTTGCGGCACTGCTTCGTACGGTGCGGGTCCCGCGCCCTGGGATCCGCCGTGCGGCCCGGGGAGAGCCGCCTGTACGTCCGGCGGCCCCGTACACCCGCGGTCTCCCGCGTCGTATACAACGCTCCCGAAAGCACGAAAGGACCCGGGGGCTACGCTGCCCGAGTCCTCTGCCCAGCAGAATAGCCGACATGAGCGACGGTCCGGCAGGCCATGTGGCGCGTTCCACCCATCGTCCGTATGCCGAGACACCCCTGCGGGTGCCCACACGGAGGTTTCTGCGCACGTCCGACGGGGTGCGCGTCGATGCCGTATACGACCCGGGCGCGGCCGTATACGACCCGGGCGCGGCCGTATACGACCCGGGTGCAGTCGTATACGAGACCGGCCGGGCGCCGCACGAGACCGGCCGGGCCTCGTCCCGCGACCTGGTGTTCGTGCTCGCACATGGCTTCACCGGCGACGCGGACCGCCCGCACGTCCGCCGGATCGCGGCGTCCCTCGCCCGTCACGGCGCGGTGGTGTCCTTCTCCTTCCGCGGCCACGGGGCGTCCGGCGGCCGGTCCACGGTCGGCGACCGCGAGGTGCTCGACCTGGCGGCGGCGGTCGGCTGGGCCCGCGGCTTCGGGCACGCGCGCGTGGCCACCGTCGGATTCTCCATGGGCGGCTCGGTCGTGCTGCGGCACGCCGCGCTGCACGGCGAGGACGACGCCGCCGGCACCGACGCGGTGGTGTCGGTGAGCGCCCCGGCGCGCTGGTACTACCGCGGCACCGCCCCGATGCGCCGGCTGCACTGGCTGGTCACCCGCCCCGAGGGCCGCATCGTCGGCCGCTACGGCCTCCGCACCCGTATCCACCACCGGGACTGGGACCCGGTGCCGCTCTCCCCGGTGGAGGCGGTGCCCCGGATCGCGCCGACGCCGCTGCTCGTCGTGCACGGCGACAGCGACGGCTACTTCCCCCTCGACCACCCGCTGATGCTCGCCGAGGCCGCCGGCCGGCACGGCGAACTCTGGCTGGAGCCCGGCATGGGGCACGCCGAGCACGCGGCCGGTGAGGAACTGCTGCGCCGGATCGGCGACTGGGTGGCGGCGCGGGCGGGCTAGCCTGGCCGTGTCCACCGTCGAACCCGATCCCGGCGGTGCTCGCAGCCGACTGATTGAGGAACGAGATGGCAAAGGTCACGGTGCGCTACTGGGCCGCCGCGAAGGCCGCCGCGGGGACGGCCGAGGAGCCGTACGAGGCGGCCACGCTCGCCGAGGCGCTCGACGCGGTGCGCGAGCGGCACCCCGGCGAACTCTCGCGCGTGCTGCAGCGCTGCTCGTTCCTCGTCGACGGCGACCCCGTGGGCACCCGCGGGCACGAGACGGTACGGCTGGCCGACGGCGGGGCGGTCGAGGTGCTCCCGCCGTTCGCAGGAGGGTGACCCGATGACCGACCAGCCGTACGAGGGGTACGGGGCCCAGGACCCCTACCACCGGCAGCGGAACCCCCAGCAGCAGACGCCGCAGCCCGTCTGGCCCGGACAGCCGGCGCACGACGACCCGTATGCCGCGCAGCAGCACACCCAGCAGCACACCCAGCAGTGGCAGGGACAGACCTGGGAGACGAGCGTGCAGCCTCCCGCCTCCGCGGACGAGACGGCGTACCTGCCGCCGCAGGCCTACCAGCAGTCACCGCAGCAGTACGCCCAGCCCCAGCCCCAGCAGTACGCCCAGCCCCAGCCCCAGCCGCAGCAGTACGCCCAGCCGCAGACCCAGCAGTACGCCCAGCATCAGTACGTGCAGCCCCAGCAGTACCCGGAGTCCCAGCAGTACCCGGAGCACCGGTCCGGGTCCCACCCGTCCGCGAACGAGCCGCCCGCACCGCCGGAGGCGACCCGCTCCGAGCCCGTCGGCGCCCCGGACTACGGCCCCGCCACCCTCGCCGGGAACACCCGCGTCACCGATGCACAGCGGGCACGCGCCGAGGGGCGGTCACCGATCATCGAGCCGGGGATGCAGCCGGCCGGGCTCACGGCGCTGCTCGGGCTGCTGCTGGCCGGCGCCGCTGCCGTCGGCTCGTACGCCCTGCTGCTCCCGCTCGTCGTCCTGCAGGCCCTCACCGCCGCGGGCTGGTTCCGGCTGAACGGCATGTGGCCCGCCCGGCAGGGCATCGCCCTGGGCTTCCTGGGCGCGCTCGTCGCGGACGCCGCGATGCTGGCCTCGGGCCGCTCGCCGGCGGCGATCCTGGGCGCGCTCGGTGTGTGGGTGCTGCTCGCCCTGGTGCTGCAGCTGCGCTCGCACGCCGACCCGGACGAGCGGATGTACGGCCTGATGGCGACGGTGGCCGCGGCGGCGCTGGCGATCCTCGCCGGCGGCTATCTCGCGGCCGGGGCGGACGCGGTGACCGTCGGCGGGACCGCCGTCGCGGTCGCCGTGGTGGCCCGGGCGCTGCCGCTGCCCACGGCCGCCTCGGTGGTCGTCGCGCTGCTGGCGGCGGCCGGCGCGGGCATCGCGGCCGGTGCGCTGACGGACTTCGGGACGTCGGGTGCGCTGCTCGGCGCGGGCGCCGCGGTCTGCGCCCTGATCGGCCACCGGGTCGCGAGCTACGACTATCCCTCCCGGTTCGTCCATTTCACCGCGGGCGTGGCCCTGCCGCTGAGCGCCGCGGCACCGGCGGTGTGGGTGCTGGGACGGGCCCTGGGCTGACCGATCCGGGCCACCCGGGCCACCCGGGTAGGTCGAGCCGGCTCACGGGCCGGGCTGCACAGGCTCCGCCTGTCACAGCTGATCGACAATTTCCCGGGAGGACTCGCGGCCAGGGTTACCGTGGCCCGGAGTCCGTCGAGTCCGCCTGGGTGGGGAAACATGCGCGTACTGCGAATACTGCTGATCGTCGTCGTGATCCTGGGCGCCCTCTTCGTGGCCGCGGACCGGCTCGCGGTGAACCTCGCGGAGGGCGAGGCGGCGGACAAGCTCAGAGCCACCGAGAACCTCCCCAGCACCCCGGACGTGTCGATCAACGGCTTCCCCTTCCTCACCCAGATGGCCGACCGCGAGCTGGACGACGTCGAGGTCCGCATCGACGACTACGAGGCGGCCTCGGGCGGCGGCGAGCGGATCCGCATCGCCGAACTGCGGGCCGACATGAAGGGTGTGAAGTTCTCCGGCGACTACAGCTCCGCCACCGCGGCCACCGCCACCGGCACCGCGACCATCGCCTACGACGAGCTGCTGAAGACCGCGCGGTCCGAGCCGACCGACGTCGCCCCCGGTGTCACCGCCCGCGTCGTCGGCCTCTCCGACGGCGGCAACGGCAAGATCAAGGTGGAGGTCGAGGCGACGGTGCTGGGCACCAAGCTGCCCCGGCCGGTCTCCGTGCTCAGCTCGGTCCGGGTCAGCGACAACCAGGTCGAGGTGGAGGCCGACGCCCTGCCGTCGTTCGGCGGTGTGGAGCTGGCCGAGTCGCGGGTGCGGCGGATCACCGACTTCCAGCAGACCATCGACAGGCTGCCGGGCGGTATCGAGCTCGACAAGGTCGAGGCGGCCGAGGACGGCGTGGAGATCACGGTGAAGGGCACCGACGTCCGGCTGGCCGGATAGCCCACCGGGCCGGTCGGGGGTGGCTTCCCCGGGGCCGTGCCCGACAGCCTGTACCGCACCGCCCGTCCGAAAGGCGAGACGCCACCGTCCGCACGGCAGCGGTCCCGATGCCCGCACCCCTTCCGGAACGGTGCCGCGGGCGCGCCGAGGGCGTGATCATTCCGTATGACGGACGATCGTGTCTCAACATTCGACACGCCGGTGACACGCCTCCGATCCCTCCCTACGATCGAGCGCATGAAGCGACAGGCGGATCTCACGAAGCGGCGGGCAGTAGACCTGTGCCGCGTTGCCGCCATGCTCTGTCGCACGTTCTGAGCGGAAGCTCCGTCTTCCGCGGTTTTCCCACCCCGCCGCCCTGCCCAGGGCACGCGTGCGTCCCGCCCGTACGCCATGAGCGCGCGCACGCACCTCTCACTCGCACGCCCCGCCGCAACTGCCCCGGAGGAGAAAGAGCATGAGCCGCAGCGACGTCCTGGTCGACGCCGACTGGCTTCAGGAGCACCTGGACGACCCCAGCATCGCGATCGTCGAGGTGGACGAGGACACGTCCGCGTACGACCAGAACCACATCAAGAACGCGATCCGGATCGACTGGACGCAGGACCTGCAGGATCCCGTCCGCCGTGACTTCATCGACCAGGAGGGCTTCGAGCAGCTCCTGTCGAAGAAGGGCATCGCCAACGAGCACACCGTGGTCCTCTACGGCGGCAACAACAACTGGTTCGCCTCCTACGCCTACTGGTACTTCAAGCTGTACGGCCACGAGAACGTCAAGCTGCTCGACGGCGGCCGCAAGAAGTGGGAGCTGGACGCCCGCGAGCTGGTGGCCGGCGACGAGGTGCCCGAGCGGCCGCAGACCGACTACAAGGCGAAGGCCCAGGACACCTCGATCCGCGCCTTCCGCGACGACGTGGTCGCCGCGATCGGCTCGCAGAACCTGGTCGACGTCCGCTCGCCCGACGAGTTCTCCGGCAAGCTGCTCGCCCCGGCCCACCTGCCGCAGGAGCAGTCGCAGCGCCCCGGCCACGTCCCGAGCGCCCGCAACATCCCGTGGTCGAAGAACGCCAACGACGACGGCACGTTCAAGTCCGACGACGAGCTGAAGGCCCTCTACGCCGAGGAGAGCGTCGACCTCGCCAAGGACACGATCGCCTACTGCCGCATCGGTGAGCGCTCGGCCCTGACCTGGTTCGTCCTGCACGAGCTGCTCGGTGTGGAGAACGTCAAGAACTACGACGGCTCCTGGACCGAGTACGGCTCCCTCGTCGGCGTGCCGATCGAGCTCGGCGCCAACAAGTAAGCCACCCGGAAGCCCTCCCCTCCCAGTAGACCCGGCTCCCCAACCCCTCAGGAGAACGACATGTGCGGTGCGAAGGCCGGTGGCCCGGACGCCTCGACGATCAAGCCCGGTGAGACCACGATCCAGGGTCAGGTGACCCGCGACGGCGAGCCGGTGACCGGTTACGTCCGGCTGCTGGACGAGACCGGCGAGTTCACGGCGGAGGTGCCCACCTCCGCGACCGGTCAGTTCCGCTTCTACGCGGCCGAGGGCACCTGGACCGTGCGCGCCCTCGTCCCGGGCGCCACGGCCGACCGCAAGGTCGTCGCCCAGAAGGGCGGTCTTGCGGAGGTCGCGATCGCCGTCTGACGGCACGCCCTGACGGCGCAGGGGCCGCTCCCCACGGGTTGGACGCCTGGGGAGCGGCCCCTTCGTCATGTCCGGCGGCATGCGCGACGACCTGCACGGCGCCGTGTCCGTGCGACGCACCCGGACCTACGCTGGAGCCATGTACGCGCAGCGGCGCCACCGCTACTTCGTCCTGATGGGGACGTGCCTCGCGCTCTTCGTCCTGGCGTGGGCCGTGGTGCGCCACTGGTCCGTGCCGGCGGCCGTCGCCATGTGCGTGGTCGCGATGGTCATCCCGCCGCTCGCCGCCGTGGTCGCCAACCGGCGCGGCCCCGACGACCGCTGGTGGGACGACCCCTCCGGCGACCCGCAGTCCGACGAGTGGTGGGACGAGCTGGACGGCAAGAAGCGCCCGCGCTGACCCGGGCGGCGGCCGTCACTGACCCGTGGCCGTCGGCGGACCGGGGCCGTCGCTGACCCGTGGCCGTCGGCAGACCGCCGCCGTCAGTAGACCAGCGCCTGCGTGTCCTCCGCCAGCGCCTCCTGCACGAACACCTGGGCACCCGCGATCCGTACCCCCTCGATCACGTCCTTCTCCGTGATCTCCCGCCGGGCCGCGCACTGCGTGCACAGCGTCAGCCGGCCGCCGCTCAGCAGGGAGTCGATCAGGTCGGGCAGCGGAGCGGCGTGCGGGAGCTCGAACTCGGCGGCCCGGCCGGGCAGGGCGAACCAGGAGGACTCGCCGGTCAGCCACACGGAGACGTCGACCCCGCTGGCCACGGCCACCGCCGCCACCGTGAACGCCTGCGAACAGCGCTCGGGGGCGTCGGCCCCCGCGGTCACCTTGATCACGAGCTTCTTCGCCATGGCCGAATCGTAATCAACTCCCCTGCAACCCCATGCATTGGCCAACGGTCACCTCGGCGTACGCGGTAACGGAACGCGTGCGTCAAGTTCTGTGTGGGGGCGTTGTGGACGAACCGGAGAGAGCACACGAGCCGGAGGGAACGGAGACGGCGGAGCGGAAGGACGCGCCGGAGGCGGACGAGGCGCCGGAGGCGGGCGCGGCGGCGGATGCGCCCGGCGGGCCGGACGCGTGGAGAGGGACAGAAGAACCGCAGGGAGCCGAACCCGGGGACCGGCCCGAGGAGCGGGTACCGGTCCCTGGGCCGAGGCGCCGGGGGCGCACCGCACTGCTGGTCGGGACCGCGGCCGTGCTCGGGCTCGTCGCCGGCACCTGCACCGGCTATCTCGTGCAGGCCGACCGGGAACCGACGAGGCTTCCGTCACTGTCCCAGCCCGTGCTGCCACGGGCGGAGGGCCCCGCTCCCGCCCCGCTGCCGGCCGCGCAGGACCGCAGGATCCGGACCGACGGTGATCTGTTCGAGCTGCTGCTGGAACGGCCGCGCGGAGCGCGGGAGAGCGAATGGCTGGGAGGTGAGGGCTGGATGGACCTCGTCGAGTACGCCTCGACGTACGAATCACCCGCCGACGCCTTCGGCCACAGTGCGGACCTGGAGTTCCGTCGCGCGGCCATCACCGCGTGGGAGCAGGGCGACAGATTGGTGGAGATCCGGCTGGTGCAGTACCGGCAGGAGGAGCAGCTGGGCGCCCGCGACGACGTCGACAACCTCCTCTACTGGACCGACGAGGAGCGGCACAACGACAGCTGGCCGCTTCCCGGCACGGGGGACGGGGTCGGGAGGGCCTACACCGGCACCCGGCCGGTCACCCAGCCCGGCTTCGAGCCCTACTACGAGGCCAAGGCTTTCGCCTGGCGCGGTGACATCGCCATGCACCTGTGGATCGCCGACAGCGAGGCGATCCCGAGAAAGGCAATCATGGACCTGGCCGAGCGGCAGTTGGAGCGGCTGTGAGCGAGAGACCGGAAGAGGCCGTGCAGAGCTCCCCGGCGGATCCCGTGCCCGACGCCGCGGCCGAACCCCGCCGCCGTGGCCGTCGGAGGGCCACCGTCGTCGCATCGGTACTGGTGGCCGCAGCGGTGGTGGCCGGCGCCGGATACACGGTCGTGACCGTGCGCCAGGCCGACCGGGACGCCGGGGCGCCCGTGTGGAAGTTCCCGAAGGCGGCGGACGGGGCCGACGCCGGTGAGGCGACGGGACTCGCCGGGATGCTGGTCCCCTATGACGACTTCAGCTGGCTCCGCGGGCCGGACATCAGGGGCCTCGGCTCGGATGCCTCGCTGAGCGGATGGAGCGCCGCGGAGTTCCGCAAGGAAGAACTGCGGGACATGCCGAGAACCGCTCGGCGGAAGCTGGAGGAGCGGATCGACGGGCAGGCCATCAAGGGCATGGCGGTACGCAGCTACCGGAGCACGCGCTACGGGACCGTGACCCGCGAACCCGCCACCACCGTGAACATGCAGCTGGTCCAGATGGACCGGCGGGCTGCCAGAAGCGGTGTCGCGGCGGCCAAGGAACTCGTCGAGGTCCTCGACGCCTTCCGCAAGGGACCGAAGATCGAGGGCCACGAGGAGGCGTACTGCTTCCTGCCGCCCAAGCAGGAGGAGACGGACCTGGAGATGATGGTCTGCTCCGCTGCCAGCGGGGACGTGCTCGTGTCCGTCACCGCCCACGGCACCGAGCCGCTGGACACCGAGGGAGTGGCGAGTCTGCTCGGCGAGCAGCTGGACCGCATCGGCGGCTCCGGGGAGGCGGTGTGACCGAGCAGCGGCAAGCCCCAGACCCCACGGGCGAGCGGTCCGTCGTACCGCCTGTGCCCGAGACGCCGGCCGACACGCGTCCGGCCGCGCCGCGCAGCGACCGGCGGGCGCTGCGCACCGTCCTGAGGTGGACCTGCGCCGCGCTGGTGTTCCTGGCGGTCGGCACGGCGACGGCGTACGGCATCACCGGCATGGAACGCACCGACGTACCCGGACTCGCCACCGAGCCGGACGGCCGCTGGTCCTACCCGGAGCTGACCATGCCGCCACTGCCGTCGGGCAGCCCGGCGCCGTTCGCCGAGGGGAACACGGCGGGTGCCCACCATGCGGATCTGCGCGAGCTGCTGCTGCCCGCGCCGAGGGGGTCGGAGCCCGACCCGGCGCTGCGCGGCGAGGACGGCTGGCTGGCGACGGAGGACTTCGCAGCCGAGTACGAGGGGGAGCGGGACCGCGAGCGACTCGTGCAGCTGCTCGAGGACCACGGCGTGCGGCACATCGCCGCTCGCGGCTGGACCGCGCAGGACGGCACCCGCAGCCGCGTCTACCTGCTGCACTTCGACACCGCAGCGGTCGCCGACGAGGTCTACTCCGAGGAACTGACCCGTCGTCGCTCCGTCCAGTACGAGCTGCGCGGCGTCGACGACGGCGCGGGGTACGACGCCGCGTTCCCGACCGACCACGAGCTGTACGAACTGGAGATCAACCCGTTCGTCGAGGACAGACCCCACGGGGCCGAGCAGGTCCGGCACGCGTACGTCCTCGCGGGCGACGTCCTGGCGGTGATCGTCCAGTCCAGGAAGGGTACGGCACCGGCCCTCCCCTTCCAGCAGACCGTGATCCTGCAGAGCCAGCTGCTCGGCTGACCCCCGGAGGAGTACCTCGGCGGGAGGGCCGGACCCCGGCCGCGTAAGCTGGGGCCCGGCCCTGTGCACATCCGCGTCCGCCCAAGGAGCACCCGTGATCATCTTCTTCGAAGCTCTGCTGGTCCTGGTCTGCGTCGGCGTCCTCGCCTTCACCGGACTGGCCGTGAAGAAGCTGTACCAGGGCCAGCGCTGACCGCCCGACCGCACCGACGTACGAGACTGCTGAGCCGCACATGATCGAGATCCCGTCCGACCTCCACAAGGACCTCGTCCCGCTCGCCTTCCTGCTCGGGAACTGGGCCGGCGCGGGCGTCCACGACTTTCCCGGCGCCGAGAAGTGCAACTTCGGCCAGGAGGTCACCTTCACCCACGACGGCCGGGACTTCCTCGAGTACCACTCCCACACCTGGGTGCTGGACAAGGACGGCAACAAGGTCCGGCCGCTGGAGACCGAGTACGGCTTCTGGCGCATCGACGACCGGCGCCGGGTCGAGGTCACCCTCACCCGCGACGACGGAGTCATCGAGATCTGGTACGGCGAGATGGCCGACCAGAAGCCGCAGATCGACCTGGTCACGGACGCGGTGGCCCGCACACCCGCCGCCCGCCCGTACAGCGGCGGCAAGCGGCTGTACGGCTACGTCAAGAGCGATCTGATGTGGGTCGGCGAGAAGCAGACCCCCGAGGTCGAGCTGCGCCCCTACATGTCGGCACACCTGAAGAAGGTCGTCACCCCCGAGGACGTCGAGCGCTGGGCCAAGGCCCTCCCGGACGATATGCCCGACGACGGAATCGCCTTCTTCAAGTAGGCGGCCGGTCCGGTCGGCCTAGACTTGGCGTGTGGTGAGCACCGACTGGAAGAGCGACCTGAGGCAGCGCGGCTACCGGCTGACCCCGCAGCGGCAGCTCGTCCTCGAAGCCGTCGACACCCTCGAGCACGCGACCCCCGACGACATCCTCTCCGAGGTGCGCAAGACCGCGTCGGGGGTGAACATCTCCACCGTCTACCGCACGCTGGAGCTGCTGGAGGAGCTGGGGCTGGTCAGCCACGCCCACCTCGGGCACGGCGCCCCCACCTACCACCTGGCCGACCGCCACCACCACATCCACCTGGTCTGCCGGGACTGCACCACCGTGATCGAGGCCGATCTGTCGGTGGCCGCCGAGTTCACCGCGAAGCTGCGCGAGGAGTTCGGGTTCGACACGGACATGAAGCACTTCGCGATCTTCGGTCGGTGCCAGGACTGTTCCCTGAAGGGTTCAAGTACCGGGTCGTAGGCTAGGCGTATGAAGAGCCCCCTGCTGTCCCTGCCCGGCGCCGTCCCCGCCGAGGGCGCGGACGAAGGCGTCGCCGCCCACTACGGCGATCTGTTCCGCGAACAGCGCGCCCTCGCCGACGGCACCGGCTTCGTCGACCTCTCCCACCGCGGTGTCGTCACGGTCACCGGCGAGGACCGGCTGAGCTGGCTGCACCTGCTGCTCACCCAGCATGTCAGCGACCTGCCGGCCGGCCGTGCCACCGAGGCGCTGATCCTCTCCGCCAACGGCCACATCGAGCACGCGCTGTATCTCGTCGACGACGGCGCGACCGTCTGGGCGCACGTGGAGCCCGGCACCCGGGAAGCGCTGATCACGTACCTGGAGTCGATGAAGTTCTTCTACCAGGTCGAGGTCGCCGACCGCACCGCGGACACCGCGGTCGTGCATCTGCCCGCCGGCTCCATCGCCGAGGCGCCCGAGGGCGCCGTCGTCCGCGAGACCCCGTACGGCCGTGACCTGTTCCTGCCCCGCGCCGACCTGGAGTCCTTCGCCGACCGGGCCGGGCCCCCGGCCGGGCTCCTCGCCCACGAGGCGCTGCGCGTCGAGCAGCACCGGCCGCGGCTCGGCTTCGAGACCGACCACCGCACGATCCCGCACGAGCTGGGCTGGATCGGCACCGCGGTGCATCTGCAGAAGGGCTGCTACCGCGGTCAGGAGACCGTGGCCCGGGTGCAGAACCTCGGCAAACCGCCGCGCCGGCTGGTCTTCCTGCACCTGGACGGCAGCGAGGTCCATCTGCCGGCGCCGGGCACGGAGGTCCGGCTCGCGGACGACGGCCCCGACGGTCGCAAGATCGGTTTCGTCACCACGTCGGTACGCCACCACGAGCTGGGGCCGGTCGCCCTGGCCCTGGTGAAGCGCAGCGTCCCGGTGGACGCGCGACTGCTGGCCGGGGAGACGGCCGCCGCCCAGGAGACCGTCGTCGAGCCGTAGGGCCCGGTCACCGCGGCCGGATCTGCAGCGGGACCAGGTGTCCACCGGGGCCTGGTCTGCAGCGGGACCAGGTGTCCACCGGGGCCTGGTCCGCAGCGGGACTAGATGTCCAGCAGGACCGTGAACGGGCCGTCGTTGGTCAGCCCCACCCGCATCCGGGCACCGAACCGGCCCGTCGCCACGGTCGCGCCCAGCGAGCGCAGCTGCGCCACCACCTCGTCGACCAGCGGTTCGGCGACATCGCCGGGCGCCGCGGCGTTCCAGGTGGGCCGGCGGCCCTTGCGGGCGTCGCCGTACAGCGTGAACTGGCTGATCACCAGCAGCGGCGCGTCGACGTCGCTGCACGACCTCTCGTCGTGCAGCATGCGCAGGGACCACAGCTTGCGGGCCAGCTGGGCCGCCTTCTGCTCGGTGTCCTCGTGGGTGACCCCGACCAGGACGCACAGCCCTTCGCCGTCGATCTCGCCGACCGTCTCGCCGTCCACGACGACGCTCGCGCCGTCCACCCTCTGTACCACTGCACGCATACGGCCATGATGCCGTGCGCCCCCCGGGCGCCCTCTTGCGACCCCGTACGGGGTTTGTTTTCGCTCTCTAACCCCCCATCTGGGGCGGATCGGGGGCACTCGGTCACATAGTGGCCACAAGTGGTGGCACGATGCTCTCAGACGCCGGTCGAGGGGACGGTAGAGGCACATGAGCACACCGAGCACCGGGCAGCCACCCGGACTCGTCTCGTTGACGTACCCGGGTGGCTGCGAGAGCATCCGGCCACCCGTGCAGCGCACGGACAGCCCCGAGCTGCCCGCCGGGCCTCCGGGGCGCGATCTCACCGCGCTGAGCCTGCCCGAGGTGCGCACACTGCGCCGGGACGCCCAGCGCGAGGAGGCCGACCTGAGCTATGTCCGGCGGCTGCTGCAGGGCCGGATCGACATCCTCCGGGCGGAGCAGACCCGGCGCGGGCCCGATCCCGTCCCGAGCCCCGCGACGCCGGAGCCGGCGTCCGTGGTCGACCGGCTCCCGGAGATCCTCACCGACGGCCCGGCCCGGCACCGCTCCTCGGCCCGCCATGTGACGCTGGGCACCCCGCACGGCGAGGAGTACCGGCGGCTGGCCGACGAGATGCTCGGCGAGGTGGAGCTGTCCGACCTGACGGCCCGCACCGGGCCGGAGCTGACGGCGGCGATGGGGCGGCTGGTGCGCTATGAACAGCAGGTGTCCCGGCGTCGCCAGCGGCTGCAGCGTACGGCCGACGACTGCAGTGCCGAGATCGCCCGCCGGTACCGTGAAGGGGAAGCACAAGTCGACGACCTGCTTGCGTGACGTGCGGGCCCGGTGATCCGGGCCCGGCTGCCGACGGGGGCAGGTTCTCACCCCCGTCGGAAGGCCACCGCCGATGCCACCGCCGATGCCCGCGTCCGCCGTGCCACCCGCAGAGCCACCCGCAGGACCGCCTGCCGCACCGTCCGCCGTGTCCTCGTCCGCACGGAGCGCCGGGGAGCCGTCCGGCGCGGCACCCGTTCTCGCCGAAGTGGTGCGGTCCGGCTTCGTCGAGGGACGGCACCGCGGCAGCCTGGTGACGCTGGATGCCGACGGGAGGGTGGAGCTCGCACTCGGCGACGTGACGGTGCCGGTCTTCCCGCGCTCCTCGAACAAGCCGATGCAGGCGGCGGCGGTGCTGCGGGCCGGCCTCGACCTCGCCGGGGAGCGGCTGGCGCTGGCCGCCGCGAGTCACTCGGGGGAGCCCTTCCACCGCGATCTGGTGCGCAAGATGCTCGCCGAGCACGGCCTGGACACGGCCCGGCTGCAGTGCCCGCCCGACCTGCCGCTGGACGCGCGGGAACGCGAGACGTACCTGGCCTCGGGCGCGGCACGCGACCGGGTCACCATGAACTGCTCCGGCAAGCACACCGCGATGCTCGCCGCGTGCACGGTGCGCGACTGGCCCCTGGACAGCTACCTCGACCCGGGCCATCCGCTGCAGCGGCTCGTCCACAGGGTTGTGGAGGAGTCGGCGGGTGAGGAGGTCGCCGCCGTCGGGACGGACGGCTGCGGGGCACCGCTCATGGCGATCAGCCTCACCGGGCTGGCCCGCGCCTACCGCTCCTTCGTCCTCGCCGAGCCCGGCTCCGCCGAGCGCAGGGTCGCCGACGCGATGCGCGCCCACCCCGAGTACGTCGCCGGCAGCCGCCGGGCCGACACCCTGCTGATGCGCGAGGTGCCGGGCGCGCTGTCCAAGATGGGTGCGGAGGCCGTGCAGGCGGTGGCGCTGCCGGACGGCCGTGCCCTGGCCTTCAAGATCGACGACGGGGCGTCCCGCGCCCTGGGCCCGGTACTGGCCCGCGCGCTGACCCTGATGGGAGTCGGCACCCGGGTGGCCGCGCGCATCGGCCGGTCACCGCTGCTGGGCGGCGGCCGCGAGGTGGGGGAGATCCGCGGGGTGTTCTGAGGTCCGCGGGGTGTTCTGAGGTCCGCGGGGTGTTCTGAGGTCCGTGGGATGTTCTGGGGTCCGTGAGTGTTCTGGGGTTCGCGGGATGTGCTGGGGGCCGTAGGTGTGCTGGGGTCCGTGGGGGTGCGCTGGGGTCCGCGGGTGTTCTCGGGTCCCGTGGGATGTTCTGACGCAGGAGGGGCGAGACGTCCGCGAGCGCGGGTGGCGGGGAAAACGGCGCGACGGCGGCGAGGCCGGATGTCTACGGTGGGCGTATGACCCGCCGCACCGACATCGACGTCCGTCCCGTCACCGAGGCCGAACTGCCCGCCTGGGACCGGGCCCTGAACACCGGGTTCCTGCAGGCACCCACCTCCCCGGACGAGGTGCTCCGGGCCCGCCGCCGCCTGTTCGTGCCCGGGCGCCTCCTCGGCGCCTTCGACGGCGACCGCTGCGTGGCCACGTTCCGCTCCTTCGACCAGGAGGTCACCGCCGTCGGCGGCACCCCGGTGCCGTCGGACGCGATATCCAACGTCACCGTCAGCCCGACCCACCGCCGCCGCGGCCTGCTCACTCGCATGATGGCCCAGGACCTGGCGGCGGCGAAGGAGCGGGGGGACGTCGTCGCGACGCTGATCGCGGCGGAGTACCCGATCTACGGCCGGTACGGCTTCGGCCCCGCCACCACGATGGCCGAGTGGACCGTGGACGTGCCGCGCGCCGGTCTCGACCCGCGCTGGGCAGGACCGGAGGACGGCGGCCGGATCGACCTGGTGGACGGCGAGGAGGTCCGCAAGCTCGGCCCCGAGCTGTTCGAGCGGCTGCGCCTGGCCCAGCCCGGCGCCGTCAGCAAGCCCCCTGCGTGGTGGCAGGCGCGCACCGGGGAGCTGCGGTTCGAGTCGCCCTGGACGGAGCCCTTCTTCGCCGTGTACCGCACGGCGGGCGGCGAGGTCGAGGGCATGACGGCCTACACGGCGGACGACCGATGGGGCGACGCCAAGCAGCCGCTGAACACCGCGTCCGTCAAGTGGCTGATCGGGGCGACCCCGGCCGCCGACCGCGCGCTGTGGCGCTATCTGTGCTCGATCGACTGGGTCACCACCGTCAAGAGCGGCTGGCGCGCCCCCGACGATCTGCTCCCGCACTTCCTGCCGGACCCCCGGGCCGCGCACATCACCTCGCAGGCGGACTGGCTGTGGGTGCGGATCCTCGACGTCGTACGGGCCCTGGAGGCGCGGACGTACGAGGCGGCGGGCTCGCTGGTGCTGGAGGTGGCCGACGCCGCCGGGCTGACCGGTGGGCGGTGGCGGCTGGAGGCCGCGGCGGGCGGGAAGGGATCCTGCACGGCGACCACCGAGAGTGCCGAACTCGTCCTCGACGTACGGGACCTGGCGACGCTCTGGCTGGGCGACGAGTCGGCCGTGCGGCTGGCGGCGCTCGGCCGGGTGCGGGAAGAACGAGCGGGCGCCGCCCGTGAGGCCGACGCCCTGCTGCGTACGTCCAGGCGGCCTTGGTGCCCGGACATGTTCTGAGGCCGCTCCCGCTCCCTCCTGCCGACGACGGGTGTGTGCATCCGTAGCGTGCTCTTCGGTTGTCGGTGTGTGGTTGTGGCTGTGCTGTGTGCAGATGTGGCTGTGATCTGCGGTTGTGGCTGTATCTGTAGTTGTGCGTGCTATCTGCGGTTGTGGCTGTGATCTGTGGTTGTGGCTGTGCGGGTGTTTCCGTGCCGATCGGGCTCCCGGCTCCCCTCCGGAAGGGAGCCCGGCCGGCCGACGGGTCGGATACGGCCTAGCCGGACTGGGCGAGCAGCATCACGAGGATCACCGCACCGATCCCGCCGATCGTGGCGTTCTTCGCCTTGATGCCGATGGACAGCGCGACGAACGCGATGATGCCCATCGGCCCGTACTTCCACTGCACGAGCTGCTCGAACCCGATGACGAGTGCGGCGACGACGATGGCGATGAGCGGCATGGTGTTCCCCCTTCGGGACGCGCCCCCGAGGGGACGTGGTTCCCAGCTGTCACCCTGCTGGCCAACCTCCATGAGGATTGACCATGTTGCTCAAGTTGGCTGCCAACTTCACTGTACTTATCTCCACTTGGAAGCGACTCATAACCACCTACTTTTGAACTGCCATAAGATGGCGGGAAGTTGTACTGTTTGGTCGTGGACCCGGAACACGCCTCCGTCAATGGGCGGACGAGGCCACAGCGGTCACAGCGGACACCTCGCGAGGTGGCCGACGAGCTGCGCGCCCGGATCAGGTCCGGGGTGCTGCGGCCGGGCCAGCGCATGCCCACGCAGGCCCGGCTGGCCGCGGAGTTCGGTGTCGAGCGCGGAGTGGTCCGGCAGGCCCTGCGCATCCTGCAGTCCGACCAGCTGCTCACCGATGTGACCAAGGGCAGTCCGGCCACCGTCGCCCCCGACCCCGACAGGGCGCTGACCGGCCCTTCGGCGCTGCCGCAGCCCACCACCGTGTACCTGGCGTCCCGGGTCGCCGACGCCTTCGCCGCCCAGCACGTCGAGATCGACGCCCTGTGCCTGACCGCGGTCTCCCTCAACCTCGCGCTCGGTGAACCGCTGCGCGAGATCCATGCCGGGCGGCTGAAACCGGCCAAGATCGACGTCCGGGTGCTGCTGCCCTCCCGCGCCATCGACCTTGCCTTCCCGGTCCCGGTCCGGGGGCGTCGCGGGGACGGCCCGGTGCACGAGCGGTGGGTGGCCCAGCGCAACGCACAGGGGCAGGTGCTCCAGCACAACCTGCTGGCGCTGCGGGCCACCCACGCCATGGATGTACAGGTCTCCTTCCGTGCGCTGCCGTTCACGCCTCCCGTGAAGCTGTACCTGCTCAACGGCGCGGAGGCGCTGTTCGCGTACTACACGCTCACCCGGAGCAGGCAGGAGATCGACCACGAGAGCCTGGAGATGTACGACGCCGAGGGAACCCGGTCCATGCTGTTCGCGTTCAGCCAGGGGACCGGGGCGCGGGACGCGACGTTCGTGGAGCAGTCGCATCTGTGGTTCGACGCGCTGTGGGGGACGATCAGTTCGGATCTGGTGCTGACGGCCTGATTCCGGTCACAGGGCGGGGCCCGCGACCAGCAGGGCGAGCAGCACCGCACCGGCGGAGCTGAGGGACGGACTCTTCACCTTGATGCCGATGGTGAGCAGGAGCAGGCCGACGAGGCCGGCGGCGCCGTACCGCCACTGGACGAGCTGCTCGAAGGCGATGACGAGAACTGCGGAGACGAGGGCGAGGACGGGCACGGTGGTTCCCCCCTTCGGAAGCAAAACTTCCGCCAACTTGGACGAGTTGGTAACCAACTCTGCTTAGGTTGTCCCCACTTGGCTCTAATCTATAAACAACTTCTCAACAACTCCTCATAGATGGATCGGAGTTGTACCGTTTGGTCGTGACCACCACCCAGGAGAGCGCGGACGTGAACGGCAGCAGCAGGCACTCGTCCCAGGAGATCGCCGACGTCCTGCGCGAGCGCATCCGCGTGGGCGAGCTCAAGCCCGGTGACCGGCTGCCCACCCAGGCCGAGCTCGCCGAGGAGTTCGGCGTCGAGCGCGGCACGGTCCGCCAGGCCCTGCGGGCGCTCCAGGAGGACGGGCTGCTCAGCAACGTCAGCAAGGGCAGCCCTCCGCGCATCGCCGCGCCGGCACCCGTCCACGGGGAGCCACAGCCGGCCATGGTCGGCCTGGCGTCCCGGCTCAGGGACGCCTTCGCGGTGCCCCGGGTGCGGATCGACGCCGTGTGCCTGACCGCCGAGACGCTGATGCTCGGCCTCAGCGAGCCGCTCCGCCTGATCCACGAGGGCAGGGTCCGGCCGGACTCGATCGACGTGCGGGTGCTGATGCCCTCGCGGGACATCAATCTCGCCTTCCCGGTCTCGGTCGGCAGCCACGGCACCGCCACGGCCCCCGCCGGTGCAGGCCCCGCCCCGGCCGGCAGCGACGACGACCCCGTGCACCAGCGCTGGCTGCAGATGCGCAACGCCCAGGCGCAGGTCCTGCGGCACAACCTGCAGGCGGTCCGCGCCACCCACGGCATCACCGTCCAGGTCCGCTTCCGCGCCCTGCCCTTCACCCCGCCGGTGAAGATGTACCTGCTCAACGGCGAGGAGGCGCTCATGGGGTACTACACCCCCGAACGGCGCGAGGAGGAGTGGGGAAGCCTCACCCTGGAGATGTACGACGCGCTCGGCTCGCAGGCGCTGCTGTTCTCCTTCCTCCGGCGCACGGGCCACCGGGACGCGGCCTTCGTGGCGGAGACCGAGAAGTGGTTCGACGCCCTCTGGGAAACCATCACGTCCGACCTGACACTCTCCTAGTGACTTCTGATGCGACGCAGACCGAACGGGTGGCGAGGGAGAGGGAGAGAGTACGCCCCCTCGTGGCCCGTGCCCGGGTCGTCCTCTGGGACTTCGACGGTCCGATCTGCCGGCTGTTCGCGGGCCACAAGGCCCATCAGGTGGCGGAGGACCTGATCGAGTGGCTCGGGGCGCAGGGCCTGCGCGGTCTGCTGACCCCGGAGGAACAGCGGACCGCCGATCCCCATGTGGTCCTGCACGCCGTCGACCGCATGCACCCGCGCAGCGATCTGGTCGCCGCGCTGGAGGAGCGGCTGACCGAGGCGGAGCTCACCGCGGCGGCCTCCGCCTGGCCCACCCCCTACGCCGATCCGCTGATACGGACCCTGGTGGCCACCGGCGTGCGGCTCGCCATCGCGACGAACAACTCCCCCAGGACCGCCCGCGCCTATCTGAGCGGCCGGAACCTGGAAGCCTGCTTCGCGCCCCACGTCTACGGCCGGACCACGAACCTGGCGCTGCTCAAGCCGCACCCGTACTGCCTCGACCGCGCCCTCACCGCGACCGGGGCCACCCGGGAGGCCACCCTGATGATCGGGGACACGCCGTCCGACCTGATCGCCGCCCGCCGGGCGGGCATCGGGTTCCTCGGCTACGCCCGTGACGAGCGGAAGCGGAAACTGCTGCACGAGGCCGGTGCCGGTGCCGGCGACGTGGTGACCTCGCTGGAGTCGGTGCTCCAGGTGGCGCGGGACCGTCCCTGAACCGGGCCCGGCGCCCGCGCGTACCCCGTTGGGCCCACGGATCGCCCCGGTCCGTGTGTGCGCGGAGGGCACCGACGCTAGGGTGTGCTCACCTTCCCTTCCCAGGAGTGTTCCGTGGGCGCACCTCCTGCCTCCGTGCGCGAGTTCTGGGGGCGATGTGCCGCCGATCCCGTCTACGACGAGTTCGTCCGGCAGGCTGTGCAGGACGGAGTGATGACCGGTGGTCATCACCACCGCACCTATGTGCTGCCGCTCTCCGAGCCGATGGCCGCGCGCCTGGGGCGCGCTCCCGGCGGCCCGGTCGTGGTGCGGGTGCGCAGGACGGACGCCCTGCCGCTGGTGGTCCGGACCTGGGAACGGGAACCCGAGCTCCTGCGGGCCGTCGGCCGGGTCGTCCCCGGTGTGCCCGAAGTCCTCGCCGACCGCGGCCGCTCCGCCGTCCACAGTTTTGCGGCAGGCGTGCCGCTGTCCGCGCGGATCCCGTACGGCGAGCCGGTGCCCGCGCCGAGAATCCGGCAGCTGACCGGGTTCCTCGCCGGGCTGACGCGCGTACGCAGGGAGCAGCTCCCGCCGCTGCCGTCGGCCTGGCCCCGCAGCGACCGGGACGGCCAGGGCTTCCTGCGGACGCTCGCGCGGACGGCGGACCGGTCCGTCCGGCAGCCCAACTGGGCGTCATTCGGCGGGCTGTTCGTGATGCTGGGCGTGCCCGAGGGCGCCCTGGCCGACTTCGCCGCGCGGGTGCCCGTCCTGGCCCGCCGCCCCTACGGTCTGCTCCACGGGGACCTGCACCGGGACAACGTGATCGTGCCGGACGACGTGATCGTGCCGGACACCGCCGCAGCGGCGCCGCCGAGCTGGCTGGACTGGGAACTGGCGACGTACGGGGATCCCCTGCACGATCTCGCCGTGCATCTGGTGCGGATGCGGTACCCGCAGCGGCAGTGGGCCGAGGTGGTCGGCGCCTGGGCCGATGCGATGACGGCGGTCAGACCGGCGGCCGTGCACGGGCTCGCCCGGGACCTGCGGCACTACGTGGCGTTCGAACGGGCGCAGTCCGTCTTCCCGGACGTGGTGCGGGCTGCGGTGTCCCTGACGGAGTCGTGGGACGAGGCGGGTCTGGCGGCGGCGACGGCGGCCGTGCGGCGGAGCCTGGCGGGGGCCGAGGAACCGCTGCGGCTGCCCCGCGTGCCGGACACCGCCGAGATCGAGCGCGCGCTGCTGCGCTGGCAGCGGGCCCGGCACGGCCGGTCCGGACCGGGCGGGGCCGCCGCGCGCACGGGCGAGTGGCAGCCGGACGACCGGGTGCCCGAGGACCCCTCCTTCCCGCGGCATCTGGTGAGCCGCGCCCTGGTGGCCGAGGCGCAGGCGCCCGCGGAACGGGTGTTCCAGGGCACCGCGCACCTCAACACCGTGGTGTCGGTGCCCGGCGCCGCCTTCCCCGTGGTGGTGCGGCGCAGGGTCGCCGCAGCGGTACGGCGCGAACGCGCCCTGGGATTTCTGAGCGAGCACTCGGTCCTGGACGCCATCGAGCGGGCGGACGCGGCGGTACGGGCACCGCGCGTACTGGCGCTGGGGGTGAGCCACGGCGACCGGTTCGCGATCCACACCTATGTCGGACCGGCCGACCCCGGACAGCGGCCCGGGCACCCGGTGCACGGGCTGCTGCCGCACGAGGCCGACGACCTGGTCGACCAGCTGTGCGCGCTGACCGGCGTCGACTGCCGCCGGCTGGACCCGGCCGCGGGCGATCTGCCGTTCTTCCACTGGCTGACCGAGCAGCTCGTCGCGATCGTGGCGGGGCTGCCGGACAGGACCCAGCAGACGGCACGGCTCTTCGGGCTGCCCGACGCGCGCCGGCTGCACGAGATCCTGTCCCGCCACCGGATGACGGCACGCGCCCCGAGCCTGCTGCACGGCGACCTCAACCCGTGGAACCTGGTGCGCGGCGAGCGGCCCGGGTCCGCCCTGACCGTCATCGACTGGGAGATGGCCATGGTCGGCGACCCGCTGTACGACCTGGTACGGCACATGCATCTGACGCCGACCCGCCCGGAGATCCGGGACCGGATGTTCCGCCGCTGGGAGAGGAACGTTCCCTCCGACTGCTCCCGGGACTGGGAGCGGGACTGGCGGATCTACCGCCGGCTGGAGACGATCCGCTCGGCCTACGTCGACCTCGACCGCCTGGTCACCGGCGTCGGACTGGACGCCCCGAACGTACGCCGCGCCGTCGACTCGTACGCGATGACGCTCTCCGCCGCCACCGCCTGCCTGGGCCTGTCCGCCAGAGCCCCCTCCGGCCCAGCCCTCCCCCTGCCCCCCGGCCGCCCCACCACCCGCTGACCCGGCGGTCCGTACGCTCACCACAGCACGCGCCGGCTCACCGGGGGGCGAGCACCTCCGCCACCCGGGAGAAGCCGTCCGTTCCGTGGCCGAGGGCGATCACCCGGCGGGCCTGGCCCTCGATCACGCGCACCACGCTCGCGTCGATCCCGTGCGCCTCGGAGGCGTGGACGATGTGGGCCAGGGTCGAGGCCGCCGAGGTGATCGGGTTGAGCTCGCCCGAGTACGTGCCCGTGTCGGTGTCCTCGGCGAACTCCGTGAACAGCTCCGGCAGGATCGCGGCGATGCCCTGGGCGAAGGGGGCGAGCTCCCGGGCGGTGACGCCCTCCGCGCGGGCCACGGCGAGGGCATGGGTGTAGCCGGCCGCCGCCGTCCAGAAGATGTCCAGCAGCGCGATGTCGTACACCGCCGCCCGGCCGATCTCCTCGCCGAGACGGGTATGGGTGCCGCCGAGCGCCGCCAGCACCGGCCGCTGCTCGGCGTACAGCTCCTCCGGGCCGCTGTACAGGAACACCGCGTCGGGCGTGCCGATGGTCGGCGCCGGGGTCATGATCGCGCCGTCCAGGTAGCGGATGCCGTGCCGGGCGGCCCAGTCGGCCGTGTCCCGGGCCCGGCCGGGGGTGTCGGCGCTCAGGTTCAGCACCGTACGGCCCTTGAGGGCGGCGGTGACCGCGTCCTGTCGCAGGACGGCGTCGGAGGCGTCGTAGTTCACCAGGCAGACGACGGTCAGGTCACTCGCGGCCACCGCCTCCTCGGCCGTGGCCGCCGGGTGCGCGCCCCTGGCGGCCGGCTCGGCGTCCCGGCCCGGCGTGCGGTTCCAGACGGTGGTGCGCAGACCGGCGGCCAGGAAGGCCCCGGCCAGCGCCCGGCCCATCGGCCCGAGCCCCAGGACGGTCACGGTGGCGGCAGACTGATCGGTGGGCACAGACATGGTTCAACTCCCGTAACATGGCTGACAGACGCTGACAAAGGGGGCACGGCATGACGCGGCGACGCCATGATCCGGACGTCTGCGGGGTGACGGCCGCGATCGCCGTGATCGAGGGCAAGTGGAAGACCGCGCTGCTCTGGCTGCTGGAGAGCGGCCCGCAGCGCCCGGCGGAGCTGCGGCGGCAGCTGCCGGGCCTCAGCGAGAAGGTGCTCACGCAGGCGCTGCGCGAGATGGAGGCGGACGGACTGGTGCACCGGGAGGTGCACGACGTGCTGCCGCTGAAGACGGTGTACTCACTGACCGCCTTCGGCCGTGAGCTCGCCGAGGCCCTCGGCCCCTTGTCCGACTGGGGCCACCGCCGCCTGGAGCGGCTGGCCGCCGGGGCCCGCCCGGCCTCCTGAGGAGTCCGGCCTCCTGAGGA
Source organism: Streptomyces poriticola (assembly GCF_036689765.1). Classification (NCBI taxonomy): domain Bacteria; kingdom Bacillati; phylum Actinomycetota; class Actinomycetes; order Kitasatosporales; family Streptomycetaceae; genus Streptomyces; species Streptomyces poriticola. The sequence goes on along the minus strand of NZ_JBAGKH010000003.1, from coordinate 522,687 downwards.
GTTTGGCCTCCCATGGGGCGCCCGGCCTCCCGGGGTCTCCTGCCACCCGGGCGTCCCGCCTCCGCGGTGTCCTGCCTCCTGAGGCGCCCGTACCTCCGTTCTCCTGTGCCCCACGACCAGCTTCCGTCGGTGGCCGCCACCTGCCAAGTACCCACAAAAAAGTGGGTGCTCGGACGGGCCGCGGAGGACGGTGCGCCGGGGTCGCCGGGGGTGTCAGGCGGTACGGGCGCCGAACGGGCCGTCCGGGGCGAAGGCCAGGTCGGTGAAGCGGTCGCCGATGCGCAGGTGGGTGGCGGCGTCCGGGTGGAGGCCGTCGGGCAGCGGGAGTTCGGCGTGGTCGGACGCACCGTAGAGTTCGAGGCCGTCGAGGTAGTGCAGCCGCGGGTCGTCGGCGGCGCGCTCCCGCACGATGCGGACCAGTTCCTCGCGGATGACGGTGAGCGTCAGCTTTCCGGCGGCGCGCTCGGCGGGATCGCCGGTGGCGAGAAAGCCGAGCCGGCCCTCGGCGAGCGCGGCGAGGTCGAAGGTGCCGGGGCCCGGGGTGTCCTCGTGGATCGGGCAGTACAGCGGCGAGACGACGAGCAGCGGGGCGGTGGGGTGGCCCTCGCGCAGCGTGTCGAGGAAGCCGTGCACGGCCGGGCCGAATGCGCGCAGCCGCATCAGATCGAGGTTGACCAGATTGATCCCGATCTTGACGCTGAGCAGGTCGGCGGGGGTGTCCCGCATGGCACGGGCGGTGAACGGGTCGAGCAGGGCGCTACCGCCCAGGCCCAGGTTGATCAGTTCCACCCCGGCGCGCGAGGCGGCGCGGGCCGGCCAGGTGCCGGTGGGGGCCGCGGCCTCGGAGCCGTGGCTGATGGAGCTCCCGTGGTGCAGCCAGACCCGGCGGCCCCGGTCGGGCACGGGGGCGACGGGGGCGTCCGTGCGCAGGGCGACCAGCTCGGTGGTCTCGTTGTGCGGCAGCCAGATCTCGACGTCCTTGTCGCGGTCCGGGAGTCCGGTGAAGCGGAGGGTGCCGGGCGGACCCGTGCGGTGCTCGGCGGCACCGGTGGACAGGTCGACGGTGAGAGTGTGACCGCCGCTCGCGGTGGCCCTGCCGTGCGGGCGGCCGCCCACGAGGAGTTCGTAGACACCGTCCGGGCGGGGCGGGGCGCCGGTGTAGGTCCGCCTGGTGGGCAGCGTGTCCAGCTCGACGACGGTGGCCCGGGTGCGCAGGGCCAGCCGTACGCCCGAGGGCTGGGCCTCGACCAGCGCGAGCTGCGGGTCGGCGCACTGTGCCCGGGCCCGGGCGGGCAGCCGGTGCGGCAGCAGGCCCCGCTCGGTGCGTTCCAGTTCGAGGGCGCCGCGGATCAGGTCGGCGGTGAGCGGCGTGGTGATCAGGTCGGGATGCTCGGGGTGCATGGGGTGGCCTGTCGGTCGGGGGGCGGGCGGTCAGTGGGCGTCGTCGCTCAGGGGGGCGGTGGGCGCGGGCCAGTTGCGCAGCAGGGCGTCCAGGGCGTCCAGGATCCGGTCCCAGGTCTCCTGGGTGTCGGGGGCGCTGTGGCTGAACCCGCCGCCCATCTCCAGGCTGACGTAGCCGTGGAAGGTGCTGCCCAGCAGCCGTACCGCGTGCGTCTGGTCCGGTTCGCCCAGCTCGTAGCCGCGCAGCAGTGCCCGGGTCAGCCGGGCGTGCCGGACACCCGCGCTCGCGGCGGCGGTCGCGGGGTCGAGGCGCAGCTGGGCGGCGGCGTAGCGGCCGGGGTGTTCGCGGGCGTAGTCGCGGTACACGTCGGCGAGGGCGGTCAGCGCGTCCTTGCCGGCCCGCCCGGCCAGGGCGTCGGCGGCCCGGTCGGCCAGCTCCTCCAGGGCGAGCAGGGCGATGCGCGTCCTGAGGTCCTGGGAGTTCTCCAGATGCGAGTACAGGCTCGCGGCCTTGACGTCGAAGCGCCGGGCCAGCGCCGAGACGGTGACCTGGTCGAACCCCACCTCGTCGGCGAGCTCGGCTCCCGCGCGGGTGAGCCGCTCGGCGGTGAGTCCTGCGCGTGCCATGGGTTCCTGCCCGCTCCGTCCCTCGCGCCTGCCGCCGGTCGACGACCACTTCCATCGCCGAGCATGAATCTGCCTACAGCCTTTAGGCAAACACCGGATGCTTTAGGTTCTGCCGGCGGCGTCGCTGAGGACGGACCGGAGCCGGGCCCGGCACTCGGCGACGAAGGCGGGGAAGGTGCCGTCGTAGTAGGAGATTCCGGAGACACCCACGGCGACCGCCCAGGCGCGGGCCCGGGTCCAGGTCGCCTCGTCGAGGCCGGCGGCGTCCCAGTAGGCCTGGCGGGCCTGGTGCGGCAGGTCCCAGACGGTGGAGTGCTCGGCGTCGGGAAGGCCGACCGAGAGCGCCCCGAAGTCGATGACCGCGTGGAGTCCGCCGTCCCGGACCAGGAGGTTGGTCGGCTTGAGATCGCCGTGCAGCCACACATGGGGCGCGCGGGACCCGGGTAGGGCAAGCGCCGCACGCCACAGCTGCTCCAGGGTGTCGAAGTCGAGGCCGGCGCCGCCGGCGGCGGTCCGGCAGTCCCGGAAGGATCTGCCGATCCAGTCGTCGCAGGCCCGCAGCCCGCCCCCGCGGTACCAGCTGAGGTCGCCGGTGCGCGTTGCCCCCATGAGGCCGATGCCGTGCAGTTCCCGCACGACCGCCGCCAGGTCGGTCCCGAACGCGGCCCAGTCCCGGACGGTGTCCGGACCGGCCACGTCGCCCTCGATCCAGCGGTAGACCGACCACGCGAGCGGGAAGGCGCCGGTCGGTGCCCCCGTGTGCACGGGCTCGGGTACGGAGCAGGTGAGCAGCGGTGCCAGGCGGGGGAGCCATTTCTGCTCCTTCCGCAGGGATCCGCTGTGCCCGGCGGTGCGCGGCAGCCGTACCAACAGCTCCTCGCCCAGCCGGTACATGGTGTTGTCGGTACCCGCTCCGGCGGGCGCCAGCGGCAGTCCCGCCCAGTCCGGGCACTGTGCCTCCAGCAGTGAGCGGACCAGCGTCTCGTCGACCGGAATCTCGTTCTCGTGAAGCATCACGCCGAAAGTCTGGGCGTGTGGCGCACCGCGGGGCCAGTGACTTTCCGCCGGGACCGGTGCGCCCGGGCGTGCGCCGGGTCCGGGGGCCGCGAAGCGGCCGCCTCAGGGACGGCTGTGTGAGACTCGGCCCGTGTGACCACCCTGGGCCGGCTGCGCAAGGCCGCGCTCGCCCTTCCGGAGGCGAGGGAGGGCACCCACGGCGGCATGCCCGCCCTTCTCTGTACGGGGCAGGGGCTTCGCCTCGGCGACCGAGGACGGCACGACCGGGTCCGGCTCTCGCGTCCGCGGGACGAGACCGAGTCCGCCGTGGCCACGCACCCGGGAGGAGGGCGCCTGGTCCGCGGGGGCGGGCCGGACGGCCCCGGCGCCGACCTGCCCGCCGGTATCGGCAGGCCGGCGACCCGGGCACTGCTCGGCGCGGGTCTGACGACGCTGGAGCAGGCGGCACAGCGCATGTGCGACTCCACCATCCCCGCCCGCGACGAGGGCCGCCTCGACGCCGAGACGCTCGACTGGATCGGCACCCGTCTCCCCGCACTGCCGCGGGACACTCCGGCACTGATCGCCTTCCACCAGCCGCCGGTCGAACTCCACCATCCCCTGCCCGACTCCGGGATGCTCGAACAGCCCGGCCGGCTGCCCTGCTGGACGTGCCCCCGCAGTCGTCGCCTTGCTGACCGGCCACGCCCACACGGCGGCGGCCCCGGCCTTCGCCGCCCGTCCGCTGATCGTCGGCCCGGCCGTCACCCGGACCCTGCGCAGGCCCTGGGAGGGCGACCGCCCCGCGGACCGCGACCAGCCGCCCGGCCCGGCCTTCCACGTACTGGGTGACGACCACCGCCTGACGACCCATTACCGCGTGGTGCTCTGACCCGCGCGCCCGCGCCTCGCACCCTTGTGCAGGCGCGTCTCAGGAGAAGTCGTACACCGCCCAGTCGGCGAGCGAGCGATAGCCGAGGCGCTGGTAGAGGGCGTTGCTGGTGGGGTTGGACAGATCCGCGAACAGCACGACCTCCCGCGCGCCCGCGGCCAGCGCGGCCCGGCTCACCTCCGCGGTCACCGCCCCCGCGTAACCGCGGCCGCGCAGCCGGGCCGGAGTGTGGACGACGTCCACCTGGATCTGGCCGCCGATCATCGGGTTCATGCCCGCGATGGACACGGGGGTGCCGTCCGGGGTCTCCCAGAGTGTGTAGCGCTTGTCGGCGAAGCGAGTGCCGGCCCAGGAGCCGGCATCGACGACGACGGCCTCCCCGACCGCCTTGGCGAACTCCCCGCACCAGAACATGACGTGGTCGAGATCCTGCTCGCCCAGGACGCGGCCCCGGCCCGCCGGCGGCGGCTCCGGTGGGGTGAGCGTGCCGAGGCGGTACAGGCGCAGCCGTGTGCCACGGAGGTTCGGCGTTGCGCCGGTGTGCCGCTGCCAGGCCTCGGCGAAGGCGGTGGCGGTGCGGTGGTCCGCGCTGACGTAGGGAAGACGGTGCCCGAGGGCGGCCAGGCGGGCGGCGAGGGCGTCGGCCTGCTCGACGGTGAGCGGGGTGGCGCCCAGACCGCGGGACGGGAGGCGGAAGAAGGCGGCGCGGATCTCGCCCGCTCGGTCCTGGCCCGCTCGGTCCAGCATGCCGAACAGAGGGGCTTCGCCGTCGCCGAACGCGTCGGCCCTGCGCGCCCGCAGTCTTGCGGTCCACGTCAGCGGCATGACGTGCAGGCCGGGCCGAGAGCGCAGGAAGTCCCCGGCTCGGGCGAGAAAGTCGTCGACGTCTTCGGTGAGGTGCCAGTCGCCCGGGAGCATGCGTCAGCTTTTCATGAGGATCGGAAAGCCGGCCCATGGGTGTGGATCCAAGCCAATGCTTGGCGTGGAGTGAGAAATCCCTGGGATTGACCGGTGTTGTCGCCGCCCGCGATGATCAGCGCACGGCCCAGGCGGCACCCCGTCCGGCACTCCCGCGGGGCCGCTTCTCCAGCGCGTCAGCCCGGGCGGAAGCACGGACGGGTGCCGACCGAGCGACGGAGGGACCCCACCCATGCCTGCCACCCCCGCCGATTCCCGCAAGGCCCGGGCCATCGCGCTGCTGCGCGAGCTCGGTGCAGCGGAGACCGCCCATCCGGGCGGCACTCTCCTCGCCCACCTCCAACGCGTCCAGGACCAGCTCGCCGCATGGGGTGCACGCCCCGCCCTCCAACATGCGGGCCTGTGCCACGCGTTCTACGGCACCGACGGATTTCCTGCCGCACTGCTGCCCCCGGACCGCCGGGCCGTGCTCGCGGCGGTGATCGGCACCGAAGCCGAGGCCGTCGTCCATCTCTACGCCTCCTGCGACCGGGAGGCCACCTATCCGGCACTCGCCGACGCGGACGCCCCCTTCCACGACCGGTTCACCGGCCGCGCCCGGATCCCCGGGCCGCAGCTGCGCCGCGACTTCGCCGAGCTGTCCGCCGCCAACGAACTCGACCTCGCCCGCATCGACCCGGCGTTCCGCGAGAGGTGGGGAGCTGATCTCCTCGCCCTGTTCACCCGCCTGCGCCCGCTGCTGAGCCGACCGGCCTGGACGGACTGCCGCGCGGTGCTGGCGCAGGGCGGTCAGTCCTGAAACAGCTCCTTCTTGTACCCGGCGATCTTCCTGGCCTGCTCCAGCTTCTGCGGCCCCTGGAACCGGTTCATATGGGCGGCCATCGCCACGGGATCCTGAACCTGTAGCAGGAAATCGGCCATCTCCTCCTTCTTGACCACGTCACGGAACTCGCTCTCGGTGAGCGGGGCGAGCCCCGCCTGCAGCGAATCCCGCCGCTCGACCGCGACGATGTCGTAGGGCGCCGCCTGCCTGGCGATCCAGCCGTGCTCGGCGCCGGTGGCGCCCTTCGCCAGGTACTTCCTCTTGATCCGGACGGTGAGCACGTACCCGTAGCGGGCCTCGGCCGCGAACTTGGCGGCGATATCGGGATCGGTGGAGAACTCGATCAGCTTCGCGATCTCGTCGTCCCGGTGCTGACTCACGTAGCCCTGGACATGCTCGGGGTCCGGCTTCGTGGCCTTCTCGTCGGGGCTCTGGAGTATCTTCGGGAAACTGACGAAGGATCCGCGGATTATCTCCTTCTGGAGATGCATCCGCTGCGTGGGCGTCACCCCGCGCTTGAGGAGAACCTCCTGTTCGCTGTCCTCGGGCAGCGCCGCGATGTCGTCCTCGGCGCTGAGGCCCGGGGGCTGTTCCTGCAGCGCCACCCGCCTCCCGGCCCGGGCCTCCTCCGGCTGCTCCCCCTCCTCCGTCATCCGCTGGACGGGTCCGGTCGGGCCGTTCGCCGTGCTGCGCGAGGCGGTGAGGGAGGGGGCGGTGCGCTCACCCGCGGCGTAGGCGTTGCCGTCCCTCTCGGCCGCTCGCTCGGAGTCCTGCCCCGGGTCGGTGACGGTGACTCCGGCGCCGTTGCTGTGGCCCGTCTCGGGTATGCCCTTGAGGTTCTTGTCGACATGGCTGAGCTCATGACCGATCAGCCGCTCCTCGCCCGCGGCCCCGGCGGACAGGAAGATGTGGTGGCCGACGGTCATGGCCTGGGCCCCCATCGCCTCCGTGGCCCGCTGGGCCACCTCACCACGGTGGACACGGGTGGAGGCGAGCGCGTCGTTCTGGTAGAACGCCCCGGCCCTCGCCACGACCGACGAGGGCAGCGACTCGCTCGGCGAGTTCATGGCGGCGGCCAGCAGGGCGCTCTGCCCTTCCGGACCGGTCTCCTGCTCCCCGCCGTGGACGTGCTCGTCCTCCTCCGCGGCCCGCGCGACGGTGGTGTCGTGCGGAGAACGCTGTACCGGCGGTTCCTGCGAGCTGTGCCCGCATCCGGGACCGTGCCGGTGCCGGTCGTGCACTCCCGGCTGTCCGCCCCGCCGCACCATCTCGACGACGGCTTCGTTCCCGACCCGGCTCTGCAGGCCGAGCATCCGCTGCACGGCCGGGCCGGCGGACGCGGGAGCCGCCGGCGGGCGCCGAGCCGCCGGCCCCGTCTCCGCCGTGCTGTTCTCGTCACGGGCCCGTCTCATACGTCTTCCTCCGGCAGTCGCAGGCGAACGAACCGCCTCACGCTCGCACGGAAGCCGGTCCCGCCCCCAGGACCGCGGGGGCAGGACCGGGGCACACCTCCCGCCCCGACGGGCCGGATGCACGGGCCCGGGACGAGGGGGAGGAAGCGGACAGCGGCTTCCCTGCCGGTACGGCACTAAGGCGCGATCTCGAACTCGGGCGGCCGGAGATCCGCCAGGCACGACGTGTTCGGCCTGTCCGGGGTGTCGAAGAACGAAACGGTGATCTCCTGCGCGCACGGTGACTCGGCGAAGGCGACGTGGGCGACGTAGGGAACCGTGACCACGGTGGACCGGCTCAGCGTCCGGGCGGCGTACGCCCCGTTGCTCGCCCCGGTCTGGGCGTCGAACCCGGCTGACGTGACGAGCGCAGGGACGTCGCTCCGCGTGACGTCGCGGATCGAGCGCGGTGCCGCGGGGATGTCCCAGGCGCGGCAGTCAGCGTGGAGGAAGGGCAGCTGCGGGGCGTTGGCCAGGACCGAGCGGGGGAACGACGGGAACGCGCGGCGTCCGGCACGGATCACGTCGGCCTCGCTCTCGAAGGGGGTCCACTCACTGCAGAAGACGCCGTACGCGAGTCCGTGGGCGAGCCTGCCGACGGCCTGCGGGCTGAGCTTTCCGCCCGCCCACTGCTCGGCGATCCGCTGCGGGTCGCCGTGGGCGATTGCGTCGATGGAGCGGGGCACGCCGGCGGCCAGGTGGGTGGCCGAGGTCAGCCAGTTCACCAGGACCCCGCCGTCGATGACGACCTCCACCGGGGCCGGCCGGTCGGGGACGGTGACGGTGGTCGTGACCGGCCGGGCCTCGAGCTCACGGACGAGGCGCTCGAAGGTGTCGGACAGGTTCGGATAGCGGCTGTTGCAGGCGGGCTGCTGCGCGCAGGCCTCGAACAGGCCGTCGAAGCCCTGGCGGGCGGCGCTCCAGGTCAGGCTCGCCCCGGCCAGGGACGGCGGCAGCACGCCGTCGATGCCGACCGACCGGATGCCCTTCGGATGCTCCCGCAGGTAGGTCAGCGCCAGGTCGGTGCCGTAGGAGATGCCGAACACGTTCCACTGCCGCAGGCCGAGCGCCCGGCGCAGGTCGGCGTAGTCGGCGGCGCTCTCGGTGGTGTTGTAGGCGCTGAGGTCCACCCCGCGGTCCGCCAGCCGGTCGCGGCAGGCCCGGGTCGCCCGGACGTGGAGGCGCCCGGTCGAGGGGGCGTTGTAGACGAGACCTACGGCGCGGGCGTTGAACTCGTCGATGTTCGGACAGGTGAGCTCGGGGTCGGCGGAGTACGTGCCCCGCTGGGACATGAAGATCACGTCCCGGTCGCGGTTGAGGCCGCCGTCGATCGCCAGCTGGGCCTCGGAGACCGCGTCGTCGCCGGGCCCGCCGGCGAACCACACGATCGGGTCGGACGCCCGCGCGCCGGTGTCGGCGGCCGGCACGATCGCGACTCCGAGGGTGATCTTCCGCCCCTTGGGCCGGGACCGGTTCTCGGGCACGGTGAGCGATCCGCAGCGGGCGCCTTCGAGAGCGGGGACCGGGTCCGCGGTCCTCGGGCAGGGGCCCGGCACGAAGCGGGCATGGCCCACGGTCCGGGCGACCGTACCCAGCGGTGCCGGGTTCCGGGGGTCGGCCACGGCGGGTGCCGCGGCGAGGCCGGCGACCAGGAGACCGGCCGTGGCCCCGGCCAGCACGGCGGGCAGGCGTCGTACGGTGCGACGCCGGTGGTGCGGCGGGCGGACGGACATCATGCGCTCTCCCGGTCAGGGGTGATGGTGAACGGTCTGGGTGCGAGACCCGCCACGCAGCCGGTGTCGGGCGAGGTCGGATGCGTGAGGAAGGACGCCAGGATGCTCTGGGCGCAGGGCGACTGGGGGACCACCCAGTGGCCGATGCCGGGAATGCGCACCGTGGTGGAGCGCGGCAGCGTCCGGGCCGCGAACGCGCCCCAGCGTGCCCCGGTCTTCGCGTCGAACGTTCCGGAGACCACCAGCGCCGGCACCTTGCTGAAGGTCGTCCTCCGCTGGATGCCGGTACGGTCGGGGACGTCCCAGACGCGGCACACGTCGTGCTCGAAGGGAAGCTGCGGTGCCTGGGCCAGCACCGTGTCCGGAAAACCGGGAAAGGCCCGGCGGCCCGCCGCCAGCAGATCGGCCCGCGAATAGCCCGGCACCCACTCGCTGCAGGCCACCGACTGGGTGAGGCCGTGCGCGAACTCGCCGATGACCGGCGTGGCGCCGGCGGCGCGGGCCCGCGCGAACCGCTCCGGGTCGCCGTTGGCGAGTTCGTCGAGCGCCGCGGGTACGTCGACGGCCGGTACGGCGTTGGCGACCAGCAGGTTGACCAGCGCGCCCCCGTCGAGGACGACCTTCACCGGCGCCCCGCCCTGCGGTGGCTGCGCGGTGACCGTCAGGGGGCGCGCCTCCAGCCGCCGGACCTGTTCGGTCAGCGTGCGCGGGAGGTCGGGGTAGCGGTTCTTGCAGCGCGGCTGGGCCTCGCACGCCGCGAAGATCGCCTCGATCCCCTCGCGGGCGCTGTCCCAGGTCCACGGCAGGCTGACGACCTGCGGCGGGACGACGGAGTCGATCGCCACCGAGCGGATCCCCCGGGGGTGCAGGCGGAGATAGGTGAGGGCCAGGTCGGTGCCGTAGGAGTAGCCGTAGACGTTCCACCGGTCGATGTCCAGCGCCCTGCGCAGATCGGCGAAGTCCGCCGCGTTCTCGGTGGTGTTGTAGGCGGCCAGGTCGACACCGTCGGCCGTCAGGCGGTCCCGGCACTCCTCGGCGGCGCGCACCAGCAGCCGCCCGGTCGACGGCGCGTCGTAGCGCAGCCCGACGGCGTCCGCGTAGAAGCGGTCGATCTCCGGGCAGGCGAGGTTCGGCTCCGAGTAGAGCCCGCCGCGCTGGGTCATGACGATCAGATCGCGGTCCCGGTTCACGCCGGAGTCGATCAGGAAGGGGATGTCCCCGATCGCGTCGCCGCCGGGCCCGCCCGTCATGAACACCACGGGTTCCGGGGCCGGTTGCGCCGAGACGGCCGGAATGATCGCGACGGCCAGCCGGATGGTGCGCCCGCCCGGACGGGCCCGGTTCTCGGGAACCTCGAGGAACCCGCACCGCCCCGGAACCGGCTCGGGCGCGTCGGGGCAGGGCCCGGGCACGAACCGCGCAGGAGACTCCGGCAGCGGCTCGCCCGGGGAGGGTGACAGCGCGGTGCTGGGCGTGGGGGCGAGGGCGCCCAGAACGGCCAGACCGGCTGCGACGAGCGCCACTCTGGTCCGCGTGTCCCGGGAGCGTCGGTGTGCGCACCGGTCTCGTGTCCGCCGTCGCGGTACCGGCCCGCGGCTCTCGGGGACGGGCGGATGGCAGCCCGTTCCGTTGCCCTGTTGCGCCATGTGAACTCGCTCCCGTCGCCGTCCGTGGCCGCGGACGCCGACTACGCCCGCGCGTGGCTGCGCCCGCCACCGCATGCTGCGGGCGGGCGTTGCGTAGCCAGCCTTGGCGCGCCGCCCGACGGCCACCACCCGTGGACTCCACTTGGAGCATTCCGGCTTCGCCCGGTCAGGGGGCCGGTGCCGGACCGGAGGGCGCGCGAGGTGTTCCGGCGCGTGCGACGAGCTCCTCCCGGCCGACCGCCAGGCGGGTCGGGCGAAGTCCGCTGCGGTTCGGCAGCGCCCTGGAGGGGCGCGGGGAACTGCGCGACCGGGCCACGACGGCGCCGCGGACGAGCGACGGCACAGCCCGGCACTTCCGGCGGAGCGCTCAGGCGGCGTAGTAGCCGGTGGACTTGGCGGCGCTGCGGAACTGGAAGTAGTAGCGGCTGCCGGAGATGACGTCGGTGGCGATGGTGTTCCAGGTGCCGGCCCTGGCGAGGGTGTAGCCGGACTGGCAGCCGTGGCCGGTGAAGCAGACGCGCACGTACCGGTTGGTGTTGGGGCGCAGGTTGATGTCGTTGCAGTAGCCGGTGGTGGTCAGCGGGGTCTGGTTGAGGGGATAGGTGTAGTACTCGGTGTGCTTGATGTAGGCGCGGCCGGTGTCGTAGCAGGCCGCGGCGACTGCCACCGGTGCGCCGTCGGGGGCCTGGGGCTGGGCGGTTGCCGTGGCGGCGGTGGCGGCGAGAAGTGCGGCGGAGGTGCTGAGGCAGGCGGCCAGGCGCTTGAGGGCGGTGTTCATGGATGGTCCCTTTCGGTGCGATGCGGTGCAACTCGGTGCAGTGCAGTGCAGTGCAGTGCGATGTGGTGCGGGTGCGGGTGCCTGCGGGTGCGGGGCTGGGTGGGGCGGAGCTGGGGTGGGGTGGTGGGCGAGACGGCGGACGGTGCGTCGGCCGTGGCGAGGCCGGCCGGGCGTGGGCGGTGGCCGGAGTGGGGCCGGACACCGCCCGCCGTGCCGCCCGCCCCGCGCTCAGCGGCGGTGACCGCGCCGACGGTGGCGGGACCGTGCTGTCCGCCGACCGTGTCGTGCCGGGATCACGGGATGGTGCCGAGGAGCGCGGGAGTGCGTTTCAGGGAGTTCTATCGGCCGGTGATTCCGGTGATTCCGGCGACGTCCAGGCGGCGTGCCAGGTGGCCGGGCCCACGACCCCGTCGGGGTTCAGGCCCTGCGCCTCCTGGAAGGCCACGCAGGCTTCCCGGGAGCGGCGGTCGTAGGCGCCGCCGACGGGGACGTCCCAGCCGCGCTCGCGCATGCGCCGCTGCCAGACGCGTACGCCGGGGTGCACCGTCCTCGGCGGCCAGGTGAACAGCACGCCGGGCCAGTCGGGCGCGGCGGCCGTGGCCGGGGCGCCGGACCCGGCGGCGCCGGACAGGGCGGCCCCGGACCCGGTGGCGGCGGCCGTGGTGACCGGCGCGCTCCAGGCGGCGTACCAGGTCTTCTCGCCGACCACGCCGTCGACGGTGAGGCCCTTCTCCTGCTGGAAGGCGAGGCAGACGCGGCGGGACTGCTCGCCGTAGGCGCCGTCGACGGTGATGCTCCAGCCCCGGTCCTTCATCCGCTGCTGCCAGGTGCGCGCGCTGGAGTGCACGGTCACCGGCGGGTAGTGCAGCAGGACACCCGGGAACGGCGGGATGTCGGGCGAGGGCGGATCGCCGGGGTCGCCGGAGGAGCCCGGGTCCATGGCGGACATGTGGTTGCCGAGCCGGCCGGGGCACTCCGTGGGCAGGAACGCCTGGTGACCCCGGATGTCGGCCGCCGCCCCGCCGACGCTGCGCAGGCGGGCGATGGCGGTGCGGAAGCCGTCGATGAGGGCGTCGGTGACGGCGTCGTAGGAGCTGGAGGTGCCGCCGACCAGACCGCACACGGCGTAGTAGCGGTCGTTGGAGTCGTTCGTGCCGTTCGCGGCGGTCCTGATGCCCACGCCGCGGCCCTCGTATATCGAGCCATGGACGCAGACCAGGTAGGTGTAGGCGATGTCGTCCCAGCGGTTGGTGTCCATGTGGTGGTTCTGGATGCCGCGGACCTGCCCGGCGCAGCCGGAGTGGCTGCTCGCCGCGAAGCGGGTGGCTCCGGTGTGGTGGACCGCGACTCCTCCCCGTGCCGGGTCGATGTCCGTGGAACGCGCCTTCGGGTCCCGGGCGCCCCACTGGGCGCGGGTGACGAACGTGGCCATCAGAACCTCCCGCCGACCGCACCGCCGGCCCTTGCGGTCCCGGTGGGCAGGCCGCACTCGGCGGCGGCGTTGAGCGGTTCCCGGGACACCCCGTCGGCGCGGTCGGCGGCCGAGACGCGCGGGATACGGGCGGCGGGGTGGTCGGGGCCGGTCACCACCGGCAGCTCGGCGGCGGGGCCGGTGGCGTGGGTTGGGTCGGCGGCGTGGGCGGGGCCGGAGCAGATGACGGGCAGGGCCGCCGCAACGGCGGCGCCGGCCGCCGCCCGGCCGGACATCCCGAGGAATCCCCGGCGTGTGGTGTGATCGGTCATGAGTCAACTATCGGCTTGAATCGGTCAGTTGGGGTAGGCGCGGATGCTGCGCCAGGTCATGGGGCCGACGATGCCGTCGACCGTGATCCGTTCCCATTGCTGGAAGGACTTGACCCGCGCCTCCGTCTTCGGCCCGAAGATCCCGTCCACGGCCAGGGGTGCACCGCCCCAGATCTTGTTGAGCGCGCACTGGACCTCGCGGACGTGGTTGCCGGTGTGGCCGAGCCGGGCCGTCTGGTTGCCGCTGTGGTAGCCGCAGCTCGCCGCGGCGGCAGGCGGGGCCGTCGCCGTCTGGACCGACACGGCACCGCCGACCAGCGCGAGCAGCGCGGCGCCGGAGGCCAGACCCTTGCGTACCGTCATGGAGGTTCCCTTCTGGGCGAAGTGGGCGAAGTGGGCGAAGTGGGCGGGGTGGGCGGGCCGGCTGCGTCGGCGGGCGTCACCGGCGCAGCCACGGCCAGGACTGCGGGCCGGGCCAGCCGTCCACGGCCAGGCCGGCGTCGTGCCGCTGGTTGATCTTCCGCTGGAAGCGCTTCATCGCGTCCTGGGACTTCGGGCCGAAGTAGCCGTCGATCGCGCCCGTGTAGTAGCCCATGTCCTGCAACATGCACTGGGCCTCGATGCCGGCCCTGGTGACGACACCGGCGGACGGGACGACCGTCATGCCGTCGTAGTGCCCGGCGTACCAGTAGCCGCCCCTGAGGAGGGTGCTGCAGGTGTAGGCGGCGGCAGTGGCCTGGGGGGTGGTGCCGGCCGCGGCCGGGGAGGCTGCGGGCAGCACGGTGAGCGCACCGGCCGCCGCGACGGTGGCGAGAGCGGTGGCGACGGTACGGCTGGGCGTGCGGGTGTTCCTGCGCACGGGCACGGGGTGTGGTCTCCTTCGGCACGGGCCTCGACCGATGACCGGGATCCGTGATCGAACTCCGGGTCGGTGATCGGTGATCGGTGATCAGGGTGCCGGGGAGGGAGCGCGTCCCGCCAGCGAATGGGACGAGGTGGGAGGCCCGGGGAGCTGGGATCCCGCTGACCTGCGGTGACGACGGGGCGACGGGGCGGGGCGCGGGACGTCCCGGGATGCGCGGAACCACTGGATCACAGGGGGTCCGGGACGCGACGCCAGGACGCCCGCCGGGTCCGCTGCTGTCCGTTCCCAGTAGAAGTGGCGGAGAGCGAGGCCTCTGACCAGAGGTCCGTCAGTTGGAGCGGGACGCTGTGAGTCCGTGGCGTCCCAGCGCATGTGGTTGTGGGAATCCGGGTGGTCGCTGGTCTCATGGTGTCCCAGTAGAACTGGCAGCAGGCGCTGCGGTTGACCTGTGCTCATCCAGCTTGGCTGGGACTTCGGATGACGGTGTGCGGTTCGTCTCTGCATGGAAAGTGGACTCTGCCGCGGGGGTTGGTCCAACGGAACAGTGGGTCGTTGTGGAAGGTCCGGCGTTCGGGCATGACGCGGAGCGTCGGAACGGAGAGCCGACGTTCGGCCTCGGCGAAAATGACGGAGATGGCGTCTCGGTGATCTTCAATGCTGACGTGCCGGCCGGTGGGGATGCGGTGGGCCCGCCAGCGTGGATCAGCGATGAGTCCCAGGAGGCTGACGAACTCGGGATAGGTCACGATGCGCTCCCACTCATCATGGCGTTGGCGGGCCACGTCGCTGTAGCGCGGTTCCTCCCGAGGGAGCTGCACCAGCCGTTTCTGCCAACGCTTTTGAAGAACTGGCTGATAGTTCGTGATCAACCAGGAGCGGATGAGTTTCTCCGCCTCCTTCGTTGCCATGTCGATGGTGTCGGGGAAACGACGGACCAGCCCGAAGTGCTGGCGCTGTGCCTTGATCAGTCCGTCGAGATGGCCGACGTGGGGGTGGCATGCACCGTCGAGCCAGATGGTGTGCCTGCGGCAGAGCCGAAGGGCCGGAGCCATGTGTGCCAGCACGGGCTCGTGGATGCCATGTCGCAGCATGCAGAGCCGACAGACGACGTAGAGGTCGTAGTGGGCGTGGATGGGTTCTCCGGTGCCGTTGGCGCGTGCGGCGAGACGGGCGAAGGCGGGGAGGGAGCGTTGCAGCACGTCGATCGGGACGCCGGTCATTGTCGCCAGCCGCGGCAGTGCTGTTGGTGTCCAGCGACGCAAGGCATCTGTGCGCCTGGTGAAAAGGGGGTTGCTGTGAGGAGACAGATACTGCCCCAAGCGGGCAGAACTCATCCTGTTCGCCGCGGCGAGGCGGTGCAGGTAGGAGCCCAGCACTTCGCCGTGGACGGGTTGAAGCGCGACCGGCAGAAGCCGGGCCGGAGCATCCCAGGGTTCCACGTGATCAAGCCGCCTTCGAGTTCTTGCCCAGCCTCTTGGCGACGGGCTTAGGTCTGGCCTGCTCAGCGGTGTGGTCGAGTTCGACCGTATCGAGCGTGCGCTTGGTGATCTTCTCAGCGCCGCTGTCGATCGCCTCGACTGCTGCCTCCCGGATCAGCTGAGAGAGACTGCCGATCAGGCCACCAGTGCGTTCGTGCAGGTAGGCATCCAGAGCGAGCAGAGTGCCAGGCTGGTGCCGGTGCAGCCGTAGCGACTCCTCCAATGTCACGATGAGGGCCTGCCACTGCTCGCGGTCGCCTCGACTGCGTCGTCCGAAAGGGCGGGAGGGGATGACCGAGTACCGGCCGGCGATCTGTTGTCCCCGGGTTCCCTGGAACAGACTGCTGGTCTCGATGTTGAGTCCGGCGAGTACGAAGGTCGCCGCGATCCGTTCCGACAGGTACTTCAACTGGTCGGAAGCCTCAGCGCCGTATCGGGTGGTTAGGTCGAGGTTATGGATCTCGTCGACCAGTACCAACGTCGTGCCGAGCTGGGCGAGCAAGTCACAGACGGCGTTGGTGATCTGGACCTGACTCATGCGGTGCAGCAGCGGGAGCCCGAGAAACCGGGCGAACTCACCGGCGAGCATCTTCGGGGTGGCAGCCGGAGGGACGGTGACGAAGACGACTGGCAGTTGCGCCGTAGCGGCGGGGTTGCGGCGTCGAGCGAGCTGTTCGACGTTCTTGCCCAGTTGGGTGATCGCAGTTGTCTTCCCGGTGCCGGAGGACCCGGACACGATCAGCCCGCGTCGGGCGGACACCTGGTGGCGGTTGAGCACGATGCGCTTGCGGCCGGTGGTGACAACCTTGCGGATCGTGGGAGTGGCGACGATGACGGAACTGGAGTGATAGTTCTTCCGGGCTTCCTGGTAGGAGTCCAGCTCCTCCGCATCCAGCACAGCGCCCCGAGCCAGGGGCGGCGGAGGTTCGGGGTGCTCGTCGACGAACGCCCGCCAGCCCTCCTTAGTGGTCAGCGTCGAGTACGGGTTGCCGATGTCACCCGGCAGTTCCTCTGTCACAGGCGGCTCCCATCGGTGAAGGCATCGAATACGCCGAAGGGGATGACGTTGGACGGTCCGTCCGCAGGGGCATCCCCGTCCTCGTCCGCCACATCGAGATCTTGCGGCGCGGGTGGTAGAGCCGCGGCGGTCCGGGCGGGCTCAAGAGCGGCCCGCGTGCGGGCCGCGACGCGGCGGTCCGGGCCGGACTCCGCCCGGGTCAGCAATCGTTCGACGGCGGCCGCGACCGCGGCCTGATCGGTGTTGTCCATGCCTCGCAGGGCGAGCAGGTCACGGGCCCGGCGCCAGGTGAAGTCGGCGAACGGCGCGGAGATCAGATGCCGGTGCGTCCAGGGAACGGTGATCCACTTGCCGGTGCGGGCATCGCGTACCCAGACCTGGGACAGGTCGTAGGGGTCGTAGTGGACCTCCCAGAGGCCGCCTTTCGCGTCCACTCCGGAAGGGTGCCGCCGCAGTGGGGCCAACTCCGGGCAATTGTAGGTGCGATGGTCGATGCGGATTCCGTAATCGTTCACCGACCGCCAGACCGCCGGCAGCAGTTCGAGGTAGTCGAGACCGCTCAGCGGCAGCGGGACGTAGCCGGTGCGGGCCACGAGCAGCGCGTACGCGTCGTTGGGTGACATCGACCGGCCGGGCAGGAACGGACTGCGAAGCCCGTCGTGCGGCCGCTGCTGCCAGCAGGCCACGATCCATTCCTGAAGAAGGTCGTCGAGTTCCGCGAGCGTCCACACCGCCTCGACACCCGCGCCGCGGCGCTCCGTGTTGGAGCCGGTGTAGCCGGAAACATGCTGGCATAGCAGGGTATTGATGGAAGAGAACGTCCGCTCCACGATGGCCTTGTCCGTCGGAGTGGCGGGCCGCGAGGGCTGCACGGAGACGCCCAGCGACCGACAGGCGGCGATGAACGCGTCGGAGACGAACACCTTGCCGTGATCGATTCCGATGGTCTCCGGGACGATCACCGGCTTCGCGGCGGCCTGCTCCAGCCGGGCGTCGATGTCCAGCAGCCGGGCGTGCGGAATCAGCGTCGCCGACAGGGCCAGAGCCTCCGGCCAGCCCGGCCGTATGGGCTCGGGGACCAGTATCTTCGCCAGCAGCAGCGAGGCATCGACCGCCTTGGTGCCCGCCGGCCGCAGCACCGCAGCGCAGATCGTCCGGGTCGCCACGTCAACGGCGATGGTCAGTTCCGGACGACCGCTTACCCCGTCCTCCAGGATCACCAGCACGTCCAGCGGAGTCGTGTCGATCTGCACCAGCTCACCCGGTCGGCAGGCCGCGGACGGCGTGAACATCCCCTCGGGCCGCCGAGCTTGGGAGCGGCGGGAAGCAGCCGAACCGAAGGCGTGAGTGCCCGCGCTTACTGCCTCGACAAGCCGGTAGAACGTCGTCTTCGACGGCAACGGCACCACCCCGGCCCCATGCCGCTCGGCCAGCAGGGCCTCGACCCGGCGCCGCACCCGGCCTCGTGTCCCGGTCGACTCTTCCAGCTGGCCGGCCAGCACCTCGGCGACGGCTGCCACCACCCGCTCATCAGCCCGGCCCGTCGGCGAGGACAGACGGGTCTTGCGGTGATCGACCAGTCCCCAGACCCCTTGATCCCGGTAGCGGGCCCGCATCCGCTCGACCGTCCGCGCGCTCACCGTCCAGCCCAGGGCACGCATCTCGGCGGCCTTCGCGGCGATCCGCTCCTCCAAGGTGTGCAGGGCCGGGTCGTACTCCGGCCGCGGCCCCGCCCCGGCTCCGGTGCCGCTCTGCCGCCCGGACTCCAGCTCCAGTAGATGTCGTTCCCAGGCGGTGGCCTTCTCCGCCTCCTGCGGCGGAACGGTATCCAGCAACGCGAAGGGCGCCACTACCGGTGCCCCGTCCCGCTGGCCAAGGAACTCGAAGCCTTCGGCGGCCAGTAGGTGGGGCAGCAACACCAGACTCGCCCGACCGGCCTCGTCGGCCAGCCGCACCAGCGTCCCTGACAACCCGACCACGGTGTGCAGCCGCTCGTCGAGCCGGACCTGGTCGCCGACGCGCAGCGCCGACCGTCCGCTCACCACGCCCCCGCCCGCGACACCAGCGTCGTGTCCGTCAGCGGCTTCGCCAGGTCCGCCCGGAGCCGCCCCGCCCAGAGCAGATGGGAACACCGCTGGTAGCACCGCAATCGGATCACCCAACAGCGACGCCTGCCCCACCAACGGCGAGGGCACCGAGAACACCGCCATCAGCCGCTCGACCAACCCCGCGGTGGTCGCATGCCGAGGGTGCCGATACCCCGCCAGCCAGCGGACGTTGGCCATACGAACCGGGTCCACCATCCCGACCACCCGATAGCCCCAGCCCACCGCTTCACACGCCAGCCGCGTCACCGCGAACTTGGCCGCCGACCGCTCATCGACCCGGTCCAGAGGCCGGCAGTCCACCAGCAATCCCCGGCCGTCCTCGAACCGTGCGAAGTAGTCCGGCGCGTGCGAGACCACCCGGCCCTTGTCGTTCTGCCAGAACAGCCATAGCGGCTGCGACAGCAGCCCAGTCACCTCGGGCGTGAAGTCCAGCAGCATCGCGTGATCCCGCTCCAGCCACGACTCGAACCCCACGTGCTCGCCCGTCGTGGCCGACCAGTACAGGCCCGGGAAGTTCCGCTGACCGCGGTATGAAGGGAAGCCACGTACTGGGAGTCCCGTCTCGAACTCGACCCCTTCCGCCTCAATCAGCGGTCGTCGGTGTTCACCTCTGGCGTCCCGCCAACCGACCTCGAATTCGTCCACGTGTAGCGGTGCCGTATTGCTCGTTCCACCCAACCCCATGGACTTCACTGTCCAGAATCAATGGGAATCCACCAGAAGGTTTGGGATGAAACCCCTCAAGTGAGTGATGCTGAGAGCCACCTCAGTCAGAGGCTGCATGGTCATTGACGACATCGTCTGAGGCAGGTCGAAGCCTGCGACGTGCCGCGTCCAAGCGTTCGCCGTAGTCCGCCGCGAAGATCCCCGGCAAGGACTTGTCGAGCGTGCCGGCCAGCCTTTGAATGGGTGCCCAGACCGCCTCATCGTCGACGAGACGGCTGAGGTCCGTCATCTGCACCCTCTCCAGCCAATCGGACAGGACCAGGGCCTCATCAGGGGTGAGCTTGATGATGATCTCCGCGTTCTCCACTGCTCGAACATAGTTCGCCGATCAGGCGGTGTCAGAGGTGCCTGGCACAGTGCGGCCGTGGACATCGATTCCTTCTGGAAGCTCATCGAAGAGTGCCGACGGCAGACGCGGGGCCGGGACGAACGACTTGCGTGGTTGCGTGATGAGTTGTCGCGGAGGCCGCTGACGGAGATCGTGCAGTTCCAGGTTCGCCTGGACGAAGTGACGCAGGAAGCCTTCACCTGGGATCTATGGGCTGCGGCGGAGCGGATCTTCGGCGGCTGGTGTTCGGACGACGGGTTCTGCTACTTCGGCCTGTGGATGGTGGGGCTCGGCCGGAACGCCTTTTCTCAGGCAATAGCCGATCCCGACGCTCTGGCCGACACCCCAGAGGTTCAGTGCCTGGTGGGTCGCCCTCGGGAACTCTGGAACGACGACTGGCCCGAGTGGGAGTCTCTCGACTACGTCGCCATGGAGGCGTACGGGCTCCTCGTCGGCATCGATGACGACTGCGGCGACGCATTCTATGAAGCCGTCGAAGCCGAGCAATGCGATGTAGAAGGCAGTCGAGGGCCGCTCGGTGAGCAGTGGGACGTGCGGAGTGAAGACGAGGCAACGCGCAAACTGCCGAGGCTGAGCACGATGTTTCCCCTGCGGCCGCTGGCTCGGTAGGGGCGCCAGCGTGAGGATCAGGTGGGCGTTTCGCCGAGAAGGTCGACAGACAGGCGATGCCATTCGTGGCTGCAACCGTCGGAGCAGAAGCGCTTCCGTCGGCGTTCGTCGGCGACGGCCAGTACCGCGATCAGCAGCCGGAACGACTTGAGGCGCTCGTCGTGAGGGGTGAGACCGGCGATCTTCCCGAGTTGTTGGTCGATCTGCCCTCGTGCGATCAGCACTGCCGGCGTGTGCGTGGGGCGAAGTCCGGAGCGGCGAATGCTCTCCGGGGCGTCCTCCGTGGTGGCGCGGGCCTGAGTGCAGAAATGGGACAGGAGCCGCAGGGTGGTGGACTGCTCCTCGGCGGAGAGGCTCTCGAACCATTCGATGCCCTGTTGCATTGGCCGAAGCTCCTGGGCGAGCTCGTTGAGAAGGAGGTACGGATCAGCCATTCCCACGCCCCCGTTACGCTCGGATCACACGCCTTCCAAGCCATCCAAGCAGATCATCGAGTGCCTAGAAAGGCAGGCCGTCTGCTTTCAGCGGCTCCGAGTATCCATGTACCCAGTGGCCCGAGATGGTGGCGCAGAGTGACTCCAGGTCGGCCGGTGTCCTTCCCCGGACATGCAGCCAGCTTTGGTCACTCAGTCCGTCGAGCCGCAAGAGCTTCCCCGGTGCGGAGAACCAGCACACGGGTGACTCCTCCTTTCCCGTCCACATCGGATACTCGGGAAACTCCACCCGCGCGAACCGAATCGGCAGCTCTCGAATCAGATCAGCAGGAAGCTCGCACGCGTTGTATAGCCGTCCTTCGCTGCCAAACAGAGTCTCGCTGACTACGAGCTCGACGCAGGCCAGGGAGACGCGCTCAAGGAAGGGCACCCAGCCATCCCGCGACTGGACGAACACCGGCGGATCGTCTCGGTCGAGGTCCCGCAGCTGCACTCCCCAGAAGGCGCACCCCTGGTTCTCGCTGCGGAAAACGAGCACGCCGCCGAACTCGTCGTGCACGAACAATTCGGAAGGCCGTAGCAGTGGGTCCTGGTTGCTGGTGAGGTCGTGACGCGTACCGAGAAGCGAGTACGCCTCGCGCAACGCGGTCGGCAGCGCGAGCCCCAGCGTCTCCTCGGCTCGCTCCAGCTCCTCCGCTCGCGCACCCGCGCCGTCGGCGAGCGGCTCCGCCCACGCTGCGGCAAAGTCCCGAACGAAGGCCCAGGCTCGCTCCCTGTTGGGTGTCCCGCCGCTCAGAGCTTGCGCCACGTCGAACTCGTTAACCATGCGGTGGACCGTACAGGCCAGCCAGGTCCGCCGGGTGTGACTCCCAGCGGCCGTGGTCCTTACCGACTGCGGCGCCTGGGCACGATGTCGCCGACCAAGCCAAGGTGGGCGGTGGCCTCGTTGAGCGGTTGGGCGAGCGGCTGGTCCGTGAGGATGGAGTCGATGATCCTGCCCGACTGGATCAGGCACACTGCCGCCCAGATGATGTCGTTCAGACCGCTCGGTCTGGGCCGAGCACGGATCTGCCATGCGCCCGACGCGGCAGAGTGCAAATAGAGCTGCGCGGTCTCCCGCGTGGTGTGAGAGTACGAACTGAGGTGCCGGTAGGGCAGATATGCATCCTGCTCGCCGAACGCGGCCATCAGCTCGGCGGTATTGCGGATCTCGTTCTTCAGCCGATCGACCGCCGGGTTCGAATCGGTGACGCGGTCGTTGACCGCCTTGCGGACGCGGGCCTCGACGGGGTCTCCGCCGACGTCCCACCCGGCGTTCTTGGCGTTGGTGATCAGCTTGAGGAGCTGCTCGTCGCTATAGGCGTCCACGGCCTTGATCGCTGTCTCGCCGCCGTCGACGAGCCACGCGAGCGCCACCGTGTGCGTCATCAGGTTCCGCATCACAGGTGCGACGACGAAGCCGTTGCCCTTCACCGTCTCTTCCCGTACCACTCGCGCGGAGTCGCCGATGAGCATCCACCAGCTCCAGGCGCCCGGCGCCACCGCCTCGTGGTCCTTGAGGAAAGAGATGCCACCTTCACCGGCCGCGATCTGTTCACGTGCAGCAAGAAGTTGGTCGATGACATCGAGAGCGCGCCGAGCCGTGGCCTCGTCATGCGCAAATTCGGGCATTGCGCCAGGCTACGGCCCGGCCCCGCACCCGCTCGTGCTTTTCCGGCGGAACCGCCCGAGCAAGCCCCCTCGCGACATGCGAACGGACGCGCGGTGACAGTTGGGGCTGGGAGTGACAGCGATCAGCCGCCAGGCACACCGGGACTCCGCCAAGTCGTTCGCCAGAACCACTGGGACTCGCCACATCTGCTGAGAACGGACAGCTGCCCTGCTCGGGCGCAGTCCGCCGCAGGGCTCGCGGTGCAACTATTGCAAGCGGATGCTTGCAATAGTTAGCAAGGTGCGGCATCGTGGGGGCATGGCATCGCTCAACGTCGGCAATCTCGGCGACTACCTGCGCGAGCAGCGGCGCAGTGCGCAGCTGTCGCTGCGGCAGCTCGCCGATGCCGCGGGGGTGTCGAATCCGTATCTGAGTCAGATCGAGCGCGGGCTGCGCAAGCCCAGCGCGGAGGTGCTGCAGCAGGTCGCCAAGGCCCTGCGGATCTCCGCCGAGACGCTCTACGTACGCGCCGGGATCCTCGACGCCGAGCGGGACCGGGACGAAGTCGAGACGCGAGCCGTCATTCTCGCCGACCCCACGCTCAACGAGCGGCAGAAGCAGGTGCTGCTCCAGATCTACGAGTCCTTCCGCAAGGAGAACGGATTCGGGGCCGCAGGCGAAGACGGCCCGGAGGTCCCGGACGGCCCGGAGGTCCCGGACGGCCTGGACGTCCCGGACGTCCCGGGCGGCCCGGACGTCCCGGGCGGCGTCGGCACCTCCATATCCGGCCTGCACGCGGCCGACGGCGACACCACCGCCGCACGGCCCCGCCCCCGCAAGACCACCGGCGGCAGCGACGACGCCGACCCGCAGCAGACGACCGGCTGAGCGAGCGAGCACCGGCCGGCCGAGCGCGGGACACCCCGAAAACCCTCAGCCGAACGTGATCCGGGAGGACCGTCACCATGGCCATCACCGACGACCTGCGCAAGACCCTCAGCGACCCCACCCCCCTCTACTTCGCCGCAGGCACCGCCGATCTGGCGTGGCAGCAGGCCAGGAAGGTGCCCGTCCTGGTGGAGCAGCTGCGCACCGAGGCCCCGGCCCGGATCGACGCCGTGCGCAACACCGACCCGAAGGCCGTCCAGGAGAAGGCGTCGGCCCGGGTGAAGGAGACCCAGGAGAACCTGCAGACCAAGGTCAACGAGTTCCTCGGCTCCCTCGACACCGACCTCAAGAAGTTCGGTGAGAGTGCGCAGGACTTCGCGCTGCGCGGCGTCGGCGTCGCCGCCGAGTACGCCGTCAAGGCGCGGGAGACCTACGAGAAGGTCGCCGAGCGCGGCGAGCAGACGGTGCGCACCTGGCGCGGCCAGGCCGCCGAGGGCATCGAGGACATGGCCGAGGAGGTCGAGGAGCTGGCCGGGGCCGTGGAGCCCGGGCCCGCCCCGGCCGGGGCCGCGGACAGGTCCGCCGGGGCCGGGTCCGCCGGAGCCGGGTCCGGCGAGGCCAAGTCCGCTCCCGCCGCCCGGAAGGCCCCCGCCAAGAAGGCCCCGGCGAAGAAGACCACCACGGGTGCGGCGGCGAAGAAGACCACGCCGTCGGCCAAGTAATCGGTCAGGTAATCGGCGCGGGCCGGGCACCCTTGGGATGTCCGGCCCGTTCTCCGGGTACGGTGACCGCGTAAGGACGACCCGAGTCTGGTGGTGGACGTTGTGCTGATGCAGGGGTTCGCAGGGCTGATGTGGCTGCTGAGCATGGCCCTGATCCTTTTCAGCGGCTTCGCGTTGGTCGACGCCGCCATCCGCCGGGAGGACGCCTACCGGGCGGCGGACAAGAAGACCAAGCCGTTCTGGCTGATCATCCTCGGGCTCGCCTTCGCGGTGAACCTGATCTTCAACATCCTGTCGTTCCTGCCGATCATCGGCCTGATCGCGACGATCGTGTACATGGTCGACGTCCGGCCCGCGCTGCGCGGTCTGTCCGGCGGGGGGCGCCCCCGCCGCGGCTCCAGCAGCGACGGTCCGTACGGGCCGTGGAACGGCGGGCGGTAGGTCCTTACGCCCCGCGTGGGCCCCGCGTTGGCCCTCCGTACCGCAGGTCCGAGGGGCACGACAGGCCCGTGAGGGGTGCCGCCGGCCGAGCCGGTCCCGGGTGGCTCCGCGGAGTCACGGCATGCGGTCCAGCAGCAGGACCGCCACATCGTCGGTCAGCTCACCGCCGTTGAGGTCGCGCACCTCGTTCACCGCCGCCGTCAGCAGCCGCTCGCCGCGCAGCCCGGCGTCGAACTGGCGGCGGACCATCTCCAGCATCCCGTCCTGGCCGAGCCGTTCCCGGCCCTCGCCGACATGCCCCTCGATCAGGCCGTCGGTGTAGAGCATCAGGCTCCACTCGACGCCGAGCTCCACCTGCATCCGCGGCCAGCGGGCACCAGGGAGCAGACCGAGCGCCGGTCCGTTGTTGTCGTAGGGCAGCAGGCGGGCGGCGTGGCCCTGGGAGGCCACCAGCGGGGCCGGATGGCCCGCAAGACACAGGCCGGCGCGCCGGCCGTCCGGTGCGATGTCCACCGTGCACAGGGTGGCGAAGATCTCGTCGTCGGCGCGCTCGTGCTCCAGCACCTGCTGCAGCGTGCCGAGCAGCTGATCGCCGCAGAGCCCCGCCAGGGTCAGCGCCCGCCAGGCGATACGCAGCTCCACGCCGAGCGCCGCCTCGTCCGGGCCGTGCCCGCAGACGTCGCCGATCATGGCGTGCACGGTGCCGTCCGGGGTGCGTACGACGTCGTAGAAGTCGCCGCCGAGCAGCGCGCGCGAGCGGCCGGGACGGTAGCGGGCGGCGAACCGCAGCGGGGAGCCGTCCAGCAGCGGGGTCGGCAGCAGCCCGCGCTCCAGGCGGGCGTTCTCCTGTGCGCGCAGCCTGCCCTCGGCCAGGCGCCGCTCGGCCGAGTCGGAGCGTTTGCGCTCCACGGCGTAGCGGATCGCCCGGCTCAGCAGCCGGCCGTCCAGCTCGTCGCGGAACAGATAGTCCTGGGCGCCGACCGCCACCGCCTCCGCGCCGCGCTCGGCGTCGGCCGAAGCTGTGAGCGCGAGGACGGCGTGCCGGGGCGCGAGCTCCAGCACGTGCTTGAGTACCGCCAGCTCGTCGTCCTGCCCGTCCTCGTCCTTGCCCCCGTCCCTGCCCCCGTTGCCGGGGCCGCCGTCGCCCGCACGGCCGCCGGGGGACGGCAGGGCGAGGTCCAGCAGGATGCAGTGGACGTCGTCGGTCAGCAGCCGCTCGGCCTCGGTGAGGTTGCGGGCGGTGCGGACCCGGATCGGGTTGCCGGCCTGGTCCAGCAGGTCGGGCACGATCGCCGAACCGGCGGGGTCGTCCTCGATGAGGAGCACCGTCAGGTTCGTGGGCACCGGGGCGCTCGCCCGGCCGGCCGGGGTTCCGTCGGGGCGGGCGCGCCGGTCCGTGCGGCTGTTCGTGCCGTCTGTGCCGTTCGCGCCGTTCGCGCTGTTCTGCTCATCGGTGTGCGCGCTGTTCTGCTCGCGGCTGTGCACGAGGGCGCTCTCGCGGCTGCCGGCCGTGGCCGCGCGCTGGTCCGTGGCGGGCGCGCGCGGGTCCGTGGTGTTCTCGACCGGTGTGCCGCCGAGCGGGGCCATTTCCTCGGAGTGGCCGCCGCCCGGGGCAGCGGCCTGCGCCTGACCACTCTCCACGGCCGGGATCGCTCTCTGCCGCGGTACGGGTACGGGCATCGTCTCGGTTTCCTTCCCTCCCCCCGAGGGCACGGTGGGGCGAGGGACCTCGACCCACCGACGGGGACCATAGCGGGTGACCGCGGCGCAGCGGAATGGTCCAGAGCACTCTGCTCGGCCATCGGCCACTGTCATATGCCGCGTTCCCTATCGCAGTTGGACACCTCGTCCACGCCGTCGGGATGACGAACGTCACGTCTCCCCCTGGTTTGGGCCGGGGTTGGGGCGTGGAGTGCATCACGTGGCGCGGGTCACGGCTGCGGCGTGGCTCACGCGTCGGGCCGTACCACCCCGAGGATGGGCATCGAACCCGCGCCCGCGACGGTCACCGACCGGCCGGGCCGTGGGGCGTGCACGATCTTGCCGTCACCGACGTAGATGCCGACGTGGCTGGCGTCCTCGAAGTAGATGATCAGATCGCCGGGCCGCATGTCCGCCGTGTCGACGTGGCGCAGCTGCTTCCACTGGGCCTGCGAGGTGCGGGGTATGCCCTGCCCGGCCGAGGACCAGGCCTGTGAGGTCAGCCCGGAGCAGTCGTAGGTCTTCGGCCCCTCGGCGCCCCACTGGTAGGGCTTGCCGAGCTGGGCGGTGGCGTACTCCACGGCCTTGCGGCCCTGCTCGGAGGCGTCGCCGGTGATCTCCTTCAGGATGCCGGAGCCGAGCCAGGCGGTCTGCGCCTCGGCCTCGGCCTGCCGCCGGAGCCGCTCGAGGCGCTCCTTCTCCTCCTTCTCCAGCTCGGACTCCAGCTTCTCGGCCGCCGCGATCTGCTTCTCGATCTTCTTCTGGGCGGCGGCCTTCCTGGTGCGGTTCTCCTCCAGTTTCCGCCACTGGGCGGAGGCGTCGGCGGCGTAGGTCTTCAAGTCCTGCTGGGTGCGGGCCGTTTCGGCGATCAGGTCCTTGGTGCCGCGCTGCCCCTGGAGCACCCGGCCGGTGTTGTCGAGAAACTCCTGCGGGTCGTCGCTCAGCATCAGCTTGGCCTCGTCGGGCAGCCCGCCGGTGCGGTACTGGGCGCGGGCGGCGGCGCCGGCCCGGTCCTTGAGCCGGTCCAGCTTCTCCTGGCCTTCGACGATCTTCTTGGCGAGCTCGACGATCTCGGCGGACTGCTGCTCCGCCTTCTCCTCGGCGGCGTTGTACGCGTCGGTGGCGACGGCGGCCGCGCGATAGAGCTCGTCGAGCTGCTTGCGTACGGCTTCCAGGTCCCTGTCCGGGGCGGCGGTCGACGACCCGGGCGGTGCAGGGGCCGCGGACGGTGCGGAGGAGGGCGTTGGCGGCGAGGGGGCCGGTGCCGCGAACGCGGTGCCCGGTGCCGCCAGCACGGTGACCGCGCAGACCACCGTGACAGCCGTCGCGATCAGGCCACGCTTCCCCGGTCCCATACCCGCCCCCAAGAACTGATTATCCGCCAGTAATATCTGTTCGCCTGGGGGATCGTGCCATGGCGGGCGACAAAGCGACAGAGGCAGTCCTTCACCCCTCCCGCCCCTTCGCACGCCCGTTTCCCCCGGCTGTGTGACGTACGCCGCGCGGAGATCGTTCCCGCGGGCGGCTGCCTCACCCGCGCGGCGCCAACGCCTCCCAGCGCACCGTCACTTCGCCCTGCCGCCAGCGTGCGGGACCGTCCGCCACCGGCCAGTCGGCCGTCAGGTCCCGCACCGCCCGGATCCAGCGCTGGCGGACACCGTACGAGGCGTAGGGCGCGGCGGCGGCCCAGGCGCGGTCGAAGTCGCGCAGGAAGGCGTGCACCGGCTCGCCGGGGACGTTGCGGTGGATGAGTGCCTTCGGCAGCCGTTCCGCCAGGTCGGAGGGGCGCTCCAGGGAGCTCAGCCGGGTCGCGAAGGTGACCGTGCGGGGCCCGTCAGGGCCGAGTGCCACCCACACGTGCCGGCGCCCGATCTCGTCACAGGTGCCCTCGACCAGCAGCCCGCCGCACGTGCCGGCACCGGCGGGCGCGAGCCGCGCGCACAGCCGTCGCCAGACGTCGGCGACCTCCGCCTCGTCGTACTGGCGCAGCACGTTCGCCGCGCGGATCAGCAGGGGCCGCTGGGGGAGCGGGACCTCGAAGCCGCCGCGGAGGAAATCGAGCCCCTCGCGCGCGTACGGCGTGGCCGCCGCGACCCGCGCCGGGTCGATCTCGACGCCGACCACACGCGCGCGCGGGGTGACGGTCCGCAGCCGGTGCAGCAGCTCCACGGCCGTCCAGGGGGCGGCGCCGTAGCCGAGGTCGACGGCGATCGGGTCGGCCGTGCGACGCAGCTCGGCACCGTGCGTCGCGGCGATCCAGCGGTCCATGCGGCGCAGCCGGTTCGGGTTGGTCGTCCCGCGCGTGACCGTTCCCACGGGGCGGGACGGGGCGCGGGATCTCATGCGTACGAGGGTAAGCGGGCCCGCCGGGGGCTCGGGCCCGCCCGGGTGCGGCCTGCCGGGGGCTCGGGCCTGCCTGGGGCTCGGGCACGCCGGGGATGCGGGCCGGCACCGGACCGGTACGCGGCGGAGCACGGGCGCGCCGTGGAGCACAGCTGCACCGTGGAGCGTTGGAACGTCATGGAGCACCGGTACGCATCGGAGCCTCGAACGGTTGAGCGATCAATGGTAATCATTCGGTAAAAGAGAGGAAACCGGGAAGGCAGCTTCGCTCCCGCATGTTGCATCCCCTGGAGGGCGGCGTGTCCTCCCACCGGTGTGCCCCGCAGCAGGCCGGTCCGCCCGCAGCAAGGAGGAACGCCACGTGAGCCAGTACGTCAGCAGGCTCCAGCGCCGCTCCCAGGCGGCCGGCGCCCGGCTGCGGCTGCACCGGCGCCCGCGCCGCGTCGCGATGCTCTCCGTGCACACCTCCCCGCTGCACCAGCCCGGCACCGGCGACGCCGGCGGCATGAACGTCTACATCGTGGAGCTGGCCCAGCGCCTCGCCGAGATCAACATCGAGGTCGAGATCTTCACGAGGGCCACCACCGCGGCCCTCCGGCCGTCCGTCGAACTCGCCCCCGGCGTCCTCGTCCGGCACGTCGACGCCGGCCCCTACGAGGGCCTCGCCAAGGAGGACCTCCCGGCCCAGCTGTGCGCCTTCACCCACGGCGTGATGCAGGCGTGGGCCGGCCACCGCCCCGGGTACTACGACCTGGTCCACTCCCACTACTGGCTCTCCGGCCATGTGGGATGGCTCGCCGCCCAGCGCTGGGGCGTCCCCCTGGTGCACGCCATGCACACCATGGCCAAGGTCAAGAACGCCAACCTGGCCGAGGGCGACACCCCCGAGCCCGCCGCCCGGGTCATCGGCGAGACCCAGGTGGTCGCCGCCTCCGACCGGCTGATCGCCAACACCGCCGAGGAGGCCGACGAACTGGTCCGGCACTACACCGCCGACCCCGCCCGGGTCGCGGTCGTGCACCCCGGAGTGAACCTCGACCGGTTCCGGCCCGCCGACGGCCGGGCCGCCGCCCGCGCCCGCCTCGGCCTGCCGCAGGACGCGCTGATCCCGCTCTTCGCGGGCCGTATACAGCCTCTCAAGGCGCCCGACGTCCTGCTGCGCGCCGTCGCCGTCCTCCTCGACCAGCGCCCGGAGCTGCGCTCCCGGCTGGTCGTGCCGGTCGTCGGCGGCCCCAGCGGCAGCGGCCTCGCCAGACCGGAGGGCCTGCAGAAGCTCGCCGCCCGGCTGGGCATCGCCGACGTCGTGTGCTTCCGGCCGCCGGTCGGTCAGGAGCGGCTCGCCGACTGGTTCCGGGCCGCGTCCGTGCTGGTCATGCCCTCCTACAGCGAGTCCTTCGGCCTGGTCGCCATCGAGGCGCAGGCGGCCGGGACGCCGGTGCTCGCCGCGGCGGTCGGCGGTCTGCCGGTCGCCGTGCGCGACGGACAGACCGGCTTCCTGGTGCGGGGCCACGACCCCGTCGCCTACGCGCGCGTGCTGGGCGAGTTCGCGGACGACGTCGAGCTGACGCCCCGTATGGGCGCCGCCGCCGCCCGGCACGCCGGGTCCTTCGGCTGGGACACCGCAGCCGCCGCCACCGCCGACGTCTACACGGCGGCGATGCACGCCCACCGGCGTCGCGTACGCTCGCTGCATGGCTGACGCGCAGAAGGCAGCACAGGTCGTCGAAGACGCCCTGGAGGACGCCGAGCTGGAGTGGGAGACCCCCGGGCCCGGCAGCTACGTCGTCAGACTTCCCGGCACCCACAAGCTCTCGACGACGGTCTCCCTCCTCCTGGGCCGGCACTCCCTGTCCCTGAACGCCTTCGTCGTCCGCCACCCCGACGAGAACGAGGCCGGCGTGCACCGCTGGCTCCTGGAGCGCAACCTCAAGCTGTACGGCGTGAGTTACGCCGTCGACGGCCACGGGGACGTCTACGTCACCGCGAAGCTTCCGCTGGCCGCCGTCACCGCCGACGAGATCGACCGCCTCCTCGGCCAGGTCCTGGAAGCCGCGGACGGCGCCTTCAACACCCTCCTCGAACGCGGCTTCGCCACGGCGATCCGCAAGGAGTACGCCTGGCGCACGGCCCGCGGCGAATCCACCCGCAACCTGGACGCCTTCACCCACCTGACCCGGCGCCCGGCCGACTGAGGCCCGCGCGGACCGCTGCCGCAGCGGCCGGCCGCAGCCTCCGCCCGGGGCCCGCCGGACGGCACCGTCAGGCGGGCGTGGCCTCGGAGGCGGCCGGGGCCGGGGCCTCCGGAGTCCGCGGCTCCTCCGCGGGCAGCCGCCGCATCAGGGCCGCGTATCCCACGCCCGCCACCGTGCCGACCACCGCGCACAGGGCCCACAGCCAGTCGGCGCCGTACCGGTCGATGACGATGCCGGACATCAGCGGGGCGACCAGCGAGGCGACCGACCAGGACAGCGTGTACATGCCCTGGTACCGCCCGCGGCCGTGCACCGGGGACAGCCGCACCACCAGACCGGTCTGCGTCGGCGCGTTCACGATCTCGGCCAGCGTCCACACGCACACCGTCAGCGCGAAGACCCCGACCGAACCGGCGAACGCGGTGAGGCCGAACCCGTACCCGGCCAGCAGCGACGAGACGACGAGCAGCCGCCGCGGGTCCCGGTGCTCGATGAACCGGGTGACCGGGATCTGCAGGACGACGATCAGCACCCCGTTGACGGCGATCGCCATGCCGTAGTCCGCGGCGGAGAACCCGGCCTCGCCCATGGCCACCGGCAGCCCCACCATCCCCTGCTGGAAGATCAGCGCGATCAGGAAGGACAGTGTGACGACGCCCATGAACCGCCCGTCGCGCAGCACGGTACCGAGCGACACGGCGGCGGAGCCGGCATCGCCGGCCCCGGTGCCCCGGCCCTGCGGCCGGGACTCGGGCAGCTTCACGAACACGACGATCGCGCAGACCATCGTCATCCCGGCCTCGATCAGGAACCCGGCGAGATAGCTGTACTCGGCGATGAACCCGGCCGCCATCGACGACACCGCGAAGCCGAGGTTGATCGCCCAGTAGTTCAGGGAGAAGGCCCTGATCCGGTCCTCGGGCCGCACGATGTCCGCCATCATCGCCTGCACCGCCGGCCGGGAGGCGTTGGAGGCCATGCCGACCAGGAAGGCGACGGCCGCGATGGCGACCGGGTCCCGCACGAAGCCGAGCAGGGCGACGGACACCGCCGTCGAGGCCTGCGCCACGAGCAGCGTGGGCCGCCGGCCGAGCCGGTCGGTCATCACCCCGGCGCCCAGGGAGGACAGGACACCGCCGAGCCCGTGCAGCGCGGCGACCAGACCGGCGTACGAGGCGGAGTAGCCGCGGTCCAGGGTCAGGTACAGCGCCATGAAGGTGGCGACGAACCCACCGAGCCGGTTGACCAGCGTGCTGATCCACAGCCACCAGAAGGCGCGGGGGAGCCCGGAGACGGACTCCCGCACGGCACGCCTCGCCCTGACGAACGACATCGGCCCCCCACGGACGCACACAGAAGATGTAAGTACCCCAACCGCTGTGCACAACTTACGAAACTCGGGGTCGGGGAAGCCACCGGATTAACAGAAGCCGTCAACCGACCCGCCCGAGCCCCTGCCCGAGCCGCCGCCCGTTCCGCCTGCCGGGCAGGAACGCGGACGGGCGAAAGCGTGGATTACGCTCTGGGACATGGCCGACGCACCGTACAAGCTGATCCTCCTCCGCCACGGCGAGAGCGAGTGGAACGAGAAGAACCTGTTCACCGGCTGGGTGGACGTCAACCTCACCCCGAAGGGCGAGAAGGAGGCGACGCGCGGCGGCGAGCTGCTCAAGGACGCCGGTCTGCTGCCCGACGTGGTCCACACGTCCCTCCAGAAGCGCGCCATCCGCACCGCGCAGCTCTCCCTGGAGGCCGCCGACCGCCTCTGGATCCCGGTCCACCGCAGCTGGCGGCTGAACGAGCGGCACTACGGCGCCCTGCAGGGCAAGGACAAGGCGCAGACCCTCGCCGAGTTCGGCGAGGAGCAGTTCATGCTCTGGCGCCGCTCCTACGACACCCCGCCGCCGCCGCTCGACCGCGACGCCGAGTACTCCCAGTTCTCCGACCCGCGCTACGCCACGCTCCCGCCGGAGCTGCGCCCGCAGACGGAGTGCCTGAAGGACGTCGTCACCCGGATGCTCCCGTACTGGTTCGACGCCGTCGTCCCCGACCTGCTCTCCGGCCGCACCGTCCTGGTCGCCGCCCACGGCAACAGCCTGCGCGCCCTGGTCAAGCACCTGGACGGCATCTCCGACGGCGACATCGCGGGCCTGAACATCCCCACCGGCATTCCGCTCTCCTACGAACTGGACGCCGACTTCAAGCCGCTCAACCCGGGCGGCACCTACCTCGACCCGGACGCCGCCGCGGCGGCCATCGAGGCGGTCAAGAACCAGGGCAAGAAGTAGTAAGCGCCCACGAGTAAGCCCCCTGCCTGCATGTTCTCCGCAGGCGGGGGGCTTTTCGCCGCCCCTGGCCGCCGTCTGGGCGTCACCGCGCCGTCACCGCGCCGTCACCCCGCTCGGCCGGGCCGTGGCCGGCGGGGGAGACTCCCGGTCGGGTTCCACCAGCACCGGGCGACGACTCCCGTTCCCGGTGGCGGGGGCTCCCGCGGCTGCAAGACTCGGGGTGTGGACGCAGGACGCAGGACGCTCGCACACGCCACGGCGGGTCCGGACCGACGTGGTTCACTCCACCGCGCCCTCGCCGTCGCGGTGACCGCCGCGCTGATCTCCGGCGGTGCGTCGCTCGTGGCGGCCGGCGGCGGGAGTCCGACCGGAGACACCGG
This sequence comes from Streptomyces poriticola, assembly GCF_036689765.1. NCBI lineage: Bacteria > Bacillati > Actinomycetota > Actinomycetes > Kitasatosporales > Streptomycetaceae > Streptomyces > Streptomyces poriticola. The sequence goes on along the minus strand of NZ_JBAGKH010000003.1, from coordinate 489,486 downwards.
GGTGACGGAGAACTCCGCGGACCCGGGACGCGGGGACGTCGCCCGCCTGGTGGACATCGGCGGCGGTCGCAGTATCTACCTGCAGTGCAGCGGTGCCGGGTCGCCGACGGTGGTGCTGGTATCCGGCACGGGGGGCGCCGCGGACGAGTGGACCCACGTCGTCGGCCCCGCACGGGAGCCCAGCCTGACGCCCAGCGGGTCGGCGGTGTTCCCGACCGTCGCTGCGCACACCCGGGTATGCGCCTACGACCGGCCCGGAACCACCCGCGTGGACGACTCACCGACGCCCTCCACCCCGGTAGGGCAGCCCACGACCGCGGCGCAGGGCGTGGCCGACCTGCGGGCGGTACTGGCGGCTGCGGGCGAGCGCGGCCCGTACGTGCTGGTGGGGGCCTCCTGGGGAGCGATGATCACGACGCTCTTCGCGCGCACCGACGCCGCCCGGGTCGCGGGCCTGGTAACCCTCGACGGTGCCTCGCAGTACCTGCGGGACACCCTGACGCCGGCGCAGTGGTCCGACTGGATGGCGAAGGTCGCCGCGGCGGACCCGACGGCGCGACTCGACACGCCCGACTACCCGGCAAGCGTCGACCAGCTCCGTGCCGCCCCCGCGCCGCGCCAGGGCCTGCCTGCCACCGTGCTCACCGCCGATCATCCGTGGGACCTCCGGGTGGGGGACACCGGATCGACCTGGCCGGCCTGGCTGGCCGCACAGAACCGCCTCGCTGCCGAGCTGCAGGCACGGCACATCACCGACACCGACAGCGGCCACGGAATCGCCGTCGAGCAGCCCCGGCTGACGTCGAACGCCGTCCTGGACGTGGTCGGACGGGCGGGCCGAGGCGTCTCCCCCTCCGGTCCGGGCTGACCGCCGGACGGGTGGCCGTCGGGCCGGCCACGGCCCAGCGGTCCCGCGCATGTGACCGACCGGTCCCGCGCATGTGACCGACCGGTCCCGCGCACGTGACCGACCGGTCCTGTGGGCTTCTGTGCCGACGGCCATAGTCAGCCCGACGGACATGAGGTCATACTGAGCCATGACAAAGCCTGCGGCACCGAAGCGTCACCTGCCCACCAGCCCCTTCAAGGCCCCGGTCACACCGGCTCCCAAGTACTTCGCCATGGGCGACCAGGTCACACACGACGTCTACGGCCTCGGCCGGGTGATCGGCATCGAGGACGGAATCGCGGCGCTCGTCGATTTCGGCTCGGCGCAGATGCGGATCTTGAGCCCGTACGCCAAGATGACCAAGCTGTAGGACCGCTGTGCCCGGTCACGGCACGCCAGGACCCGGCAGGGACCTGTAACGAAAGGCAGACCTCTCATCGACCCGACGTCGCTGTTCTCCGCCCCGGAAGGGCAACCCCGCCGCCCCGTCGCCGTAGCACCGCCTCCGACGACAAGACCGTTCCGGGCCCCGGACTTCGGGGAGGACGACATCCCGGTCTCCGAGGACGCACAGGCACCCGCCCCGGGCGCGCGCGCCGCGAAGCCCGAGGCCGCCTAGCCGTTCTGTCCGGGGAGGTCGGGGACAGGTGAGCCAGGTCCGGGCAGCCGCCCGGCGGACACCTCCCGAGCCGTCTCCGGCGCGGCGGTCGCCGACGCGAGTACCCGCCGCCTACGCCGCCGTCGGCTTCCGGCGCCGGCCGCGCAGCGCACGCAGGGCCGCTCCCAGCGCCAGGGACTGGAGCACGGCCGCGACGACGATCGAGGTGACGAGGAACCAGCCCGACCCCTCCCCGCCCCGGGCCACGTCGCCGAGGAGGAGAAGGACGCCGGAGGCCGGGAAGGTGAGGAACAGCGGCCACACCCAGATCAGCGAGGCGTCCGGCCGGTCGGTGAACAGCGGTTCCAGCGCGGCCGTGGCGACAGCCGCCCCGACCAGCCCCAGATAGACCGCCGAGGCGGGATTGGCGAAGGCCGGCCGGACGAGGGTGCGTATCGGGCGGGTGCTCATCGGGACTCCCCTGGGTCGACGCCTGTCGTCCCGCCCATGGTCGGGCCGGGCCGGAGCCGTGTCCTGAGTACCCGTACTCAGCTCACCGAGCCGGCCGCCCGACCGCTCACACCCCGCTCCCCGAGCACCGGCTCACACCGTGATGGGTACCGGGTGGATCTCGTCCGCCGGGTGCCCCGCGCGCTCGTGGATACGCTGCACCGCCTCCGCCGAGGGAGCCTCGGACAGGCAGTACACCGTGCCGGAGTCCGGGTCCGCCCAGGCCTGCTTGAAGTGGACGCCCTCCTCCTTCTCTATCGCGAGGTCGGCCTGGTGCGCCTCACGGATCTGGTCGGGGGTGACGCCCTGCATACCGTGGTGCACGTCCATGTACTGGGTCATGGCCTCGCACCTCCCTTCCGTGTGCGTGCGCCTGCTCCTCCCTCCATGCTGCGCCCGCACGGCGGCGGTGGCGACCCTGGACCGGCGGCACGACGAGGGCCCCGGCGGACGTCCACCGGGGCCCTCGTCGTCGCGTCGTACGTCCTCACCCGCACTGGCAGGGCGCGCCGGACTGGCAGCCGCATCCGCACCCCGAGCCGCAGCCGCACGCCGCGATCAGGGGCAGGCTCCTGACCTCGGGTGCTTCCTCGGTCCGGCGGTCCTGTGCGGGGTCGGGTGTGATGCTGGGGGAATCGGCCATGGTCCCTCCTCGGGGCTGGTGCCTGTGCCCATTGGATGCCCGGTCCGGTGGTCGCATCAACGGCGCACAGGGGCGCCCCGCGCGCGCCCCCGCCCCGCTTCCGCACGCCTCGCGCCCGCACCTTCCGGGTCCGCACCCCCCGGCCCCGCCCCGGGTCGGCGGGGCGCCCCGGCATCGGCTCAGGCGGTCTCGACGCCCGTCACCGGCGGGATGTCCGCCGCCTGCAGCTCGTCCGCGTGCTCGCCGGTCACCAGGTACACCACCCGCTTGGCGACCGCCACCGCGTGGTCGGCGTACCGCTCGTAGTAACGGCCGAGCAGGGTCACGTCGACCGCCGTCTCGATGCCGTGCTTCCAGCGGTCGTCCATCAGGTGCTGGAACAGGGTGCGGTGCAGCAGGTCCATCGCGTCGTCGTCCTGCTCCAGCTGGAGCGCCAGGTCCACGTCCTTGGTGATGATCACCTCGGCCGCCTTCGCCATCAGGCGCTGTGCGAGCTGGCCCATCTCCAGGATCGTCGCGTGCAGATCCCGCGGAACCGCCCGCTCCGGGTAGCGCAGCCGGGCCAGCTTGGCCACGTGCTGCGCCAGGTCGCCGGAGCGCTCCAGGTCGGCGGACATCCGCAGCGAGGTGACGACTATGCGCAGGTCAGTGGCGACCGGCTGCTGCCGGGCCAGCAGGGCTATCGCCCGGGCCTCCAGCTCGTGGTGGAGCTCGTCGACCTTCTGGTCGCCCTCGATCACGTTCTCGGCCAGCTTCAGGTCGGAGTCGAGAATGGCGGTCGTGGCGCGTCCGATCGCCGAGCCGACCAGCCGGGCCATCTCCACCAGTCCGTCGCCGATCGAGTCCAGTTCCTCGTGGTACGCGTCCCGCATCTTCGGTTCCCTCTCCTACGTACGGTTTCAGGGGGCTCTCACTCCCACGGTTCCACGTTCCGGGCCGTACGAGTCCGTTTCCGGCACCACAAATGAACCATCACTGGCTCCAAGGTGAACTCTGGGCGACGAGTGTTCGAGCTCGCCCTCCGATGGCTGGGGACGGGTCGCCCGACATGCCTAACCTGGATGCATGGACGTGAACGCGGCGGTCGCCGCAGCAGCTGCGATCGCCGGGGTGCTCACCGGCGCGATCGCCGTGCTGGCGTTCCGCTGGAGCGAGCGCGAGCAGAAGCGCCCGACGCGCACCTCGCTCCATACGGACCCGGTGCTTCCGCCGGGTGTCGACACCGTCCTGTCGGTACTGCGCTCCTCCGCCGTCGTGCTCGACGAGGCCGACGCCGTCGTCAAGGCCAGCTCGGCGGCGTACGCCCTGGGCCTGGTCCGCGGCGGCAAGCTCGCCGTCGAGCCCATGCTGCAGATGGCCCGCGACACCCGGCGGGACGGCGAGATACGGCAGGTCGAGCTGGACCTGCCGAGAAAGGGCACCGGGCGGGGCGAGGCGCTGGCCGTGTCCGCCCGGGTGGCGCCCCTGGGCTCCCGGCTGGTGCTGCTGCTGGTGGAGGACCTCACCGAGGCCCGCCGCATAGAGGCGGTACGGCGCGACTTCGTCGCCAATGTGAGCCATGAGCTGAAGACGCCCGTCGGCGCGCTCTCCCTGCTCTCCGAGGCCGTCATGGACGCCTCCGACGACCCCGAGGCGGTGGAGCGGTTCGCCGGCCGGATGCAGGTCGAGGCCACCAGGCTGACCAGCCTCGTCCAGGAGCTGATCGACCTCTCCCGGGTGCAGAACGACGACCCGCTGGAGGACGCCGAGCCCGTCCGGGTGGACGAACTGGTCGCCGAGGCCGTCGACCGCTGCCGGCACGCGGCCGGCACCAAGCAGATCACCATGGCTTCGAACGTGGGGGCGCCCGGAGGGCCCGATCAGGGTGACGGCGGGCGACGGGAGGGAGGCACCGCGGAGCTGACCGTCACCGGCAACCGCGGCCAGCTCGCCGCCGCCCTCGGCAACCTCGTCGAGAACGCCGTCAACTACTCGCCCGCCCGCACCCGCGTCGGCATCGCCGCCCGCCGGGTCAACGCCCCGGGCGGCGACTTGATCGAGATCGCGGTGACCGACCAGGGCATCGGCATCTCCGACAAGGACAAGGAGCGCATCTTCGAGCGCTTCTACCGCGTCGACCCGGCCCGCTCCCGGGCCACCGGAGGCACCGGCCTGGGTCTCGCGATCGTCAAGCACGTGGTCGCCTCGCACGGCGGGGAGGTCACGGTGTGGAGCGCCGAAGGCCAGGGCTCCACCTTCACCCTGCGGCTGCCGGAGGCGGGCCCGGCCCGCAGCCGCACAGTGCAGCGATCCGCCCGGTCCGGACTCGCCGACGAGACCGACCGGTCCTCTTCCACCCCCCGATCATCCCCGTACGCATCGCTTCCCGCCCCGGAGGTCCTTCCGTGACCCGAGTGCTTGTCGTCGAGGACGAGGAGTCCTTCTCCGACGCCCTGTCGTACATGCTCCGCAAGGAGGGCTTCGAGGTCGCCGTCGCGACCACGGGCCCCGACGGCCTCGACGAGTTCGAGCGCAACGGCGCCGACCTCGTCCTCCTCGACCTGATGCTGCCCGGACTGCCGGGAACCGAGGTCTGCCGCCAGCTGCGCGGCCGCTCCAACGTCCCCGTGATCATGGTGACCGCCAAGGACAGCGAGATCGACAAGGTGGTCGGGCTGGAGATAGGAGCCGACGACTACGTCACCAAGCCCTTCTCCTCGCGCGAGCTGGTCGCCCGGATCCGTGCCGTGCTGCGCCGCCGCGGCGAGCCGGAGGAGGTCGCCCCGGCCGCGCTGGAGGCCGGTCCGGTCCGCATGGACGTCGACCGGCACGTGGTGACCGTCGGCGGCTCCAAGGTCGATCTTCCGCTGAAGGAGTTCGACCTGCTGGAGATGCTGCTGCGCAACGCCGGCCGGGTGCTGACCCGGATGCAGCTCATCGACCGGGTCTGGGGCGCGGACTACGTCGGTGACACCAAGACCCTCGACGTCCATGTCAAGCGGCTGCGCGCCAAGATCGAGCCGGACCCCGGCGCCCCTCGGTACCTGGTGACGGTCCGCGGCCTGGGCTACAAGTTCGAGCCGTAGACCGGCTCACGAGGCAGGGCGCAACGCCGAAGGGCGGGACCTCCAGGAGGTCCCGCCCTTCGGCGTTGTGTCCGGCGGCCACCGCTCAGTGGCCGTCCGAGCCGTGCTCCCCGGCACCCGCGGTCGCCGTCCCGCCCTCGGACGCTCCGTCGGCCGGGGTGCCCGGCTCCGACCCCGCGTCGGAGCCGGAGGAGCCGTCGGCGGGCTCGCCGGTGGCGCCGTCGCCCGGGGCCGACTCCTGGGACGACGACCCGGCGGTCGCTCCCGCCGCCGGGGTGCCGCTCGGACCCCACGACTCGTAGAAGCTCTCGGCCGGGTGGACGAACGCCTGCAGGCTCACGTCCCCGGTCTTGCTGAAGGTGAAGGTGATCTTCTGCGCGTTGCCGTCCTGGATGGCCTCGCGGCTGCTCGGCAGCACGGCGGAGGCATTGCCCTCGCCGCCGAGGATCAGTCGGCCGCCGGCGGGGACGGTCAGCTCGCCGTCACCCTCGGCGGGGCTCAGCTCGGCGGTCTTGCCGGTACCGTCGACCTTGATGGACTCCAGGGTCTGGTCGGTGCGGCCGCTGTTGAAGAAGGTCGCGGCGACCACGGCGGGACCGGTCGACTGCAGGTCGGCCTGGGTGATCACGATCGCGTTCTGGATCTCGATGTCGCCGACCGAGGTCGCCGCGTGGTCCGGCCTGACCTCCAGCGTCTGGGCGTTGTTGCCGGCGCCGCACGCGGCCAGCGAAAGAACGGAGACTGCGATGGCGGCGGCGGCGAGGGCGCCGCGTCGAAGGCTGCTGCTCACGGCGGCGGCAACTCCTTGACTCGAGCGTGGCGGCGGCCAACGGATAAAGCCGCCCTAAGTGACTGTCAGCGGCCCTTAGGCTACCGAGCCGTTCCGGGGCCGCCGCACCCGACCCTCCCCCCGCGGGCATCCGGGTCCCCCGCTTCGCCCGGCAGGCGGTAGCCGCGGCAGCCCGCCGCCGGCCGACGGGCGTCCGCCGCGCCGGGAAAGGGCGCCACTCGTCCTCCATTCACATAAGAGCGTCGGCGAACCGCCGGCAGAACGCCGGGCATACGTCACCCGGCCGAACGCGAAAATTCCGTGAAGGAATGCGCGGGCGCCGCAGAATTGATCACCCGGCCTCCTCGGCGGGCACGGTGATCAATTCCGGATTCGACCGGAAGCCCACTCAGGTCACCGAACGGAGTAGCGGAAGTCGAGCGCACGGAACCGGACATAAGGGGACGTTCGGCCGCTCGACCTCGTGTCGGGAAGCGTGTAACGTACGCGTTTCGCTCGCCCCGAAGAGCCGCTCCCACCTGCGAATACCGCCTTCCGTTAGGTCGTCGCAGCACGTTCCTGTTGCTGTTGTCAAGCCCCGAGATATGCCCTGACCTGCGAAAACGCCATTCAGAAGACGCCGTATCCGTGTTACCCTGGATAGCCACGGAAGGGGTACCTGTCACATGACGTTCAAGGTTGGCGACACCGTGGTCTATCCCCATCACGGGGCCGCGCTGATCGAGGCTATCGAAACTCGCCAGATCAAAGGCGTGGACAAGACCTACTTGGTGCTGAAGGTCGCCCAGGGTGACCTGACGGTGCGTGTGCCAGCGGACAATGCGGAGTTCGTCGGCGTGCGTGATGTGGTCGGTCAGGACGGGCTGGACCGGGTCTTCGAGGTGCTGCGCGCGCCGTACGCCGAGGAGCCCACGAACTGGTCCCGTCGTTACAAGGCAAACCTGGAGAAGCTCGCCTCCGGCGACGTCATCAAGGTGGCGGAAGTGGTCCGCGACCTGTGGCGCCGCGAGCGCGAGCGCGGACTCTCCGCCGGTGAGAAGCGCATGCTCGCCAAGGCCCGCCAGATTCTGGTGAGCGAGCTGGCTCTCGCGGAGAACACCAACGAGGACAAGGCCGAGGCCCTGCTCGACGAGGTTCTCGCCTCCTGACCCGAGGCGGATCCCGCTGGGTTCAGCACATGAAATGCCGCGGTGCCCGATGACCTGTTAGCCGTCGCCGGGCGCTGCGGCATGTTCGTACCCGGATGCCGTCCGTACGCTCCCCCCGTGTCCTGGTGTGCCGGGCCCGGGCAGCTGGCTCGACCAGTGTCACGGAAGGGTCCGGTCGAGGCGTCGCGCCCGGCACTTCCCAGGCCATACCCACGCCAGGCCAGCACACAAACCTGACAGGAACCGATGTCTGACGAATCGCGTCCTTCGCCCGCGCCCTCCGGCGCACCCGCCGCCCCATCAGCCGCCGACGCGCCGTCCGACGCACCCGCCACGCGGGCCCGGACCGCCGCCGTGATCCCCGCCGCCGGCCGGGGCGTGCGCCTCGGCCCCGGTGCCCCCAAGGCGCTCCGTGTGCTCGGCGGCACCCCCATGCTCGTCCACGCCGCCCGCGCGATGGCCGCCTCCCGCGCCGTCTCACTGGTCGTCGTGGTCGCCCCGCCCGACGGCGCCGCCGAGGTCAAGAGCCTCCTCGACGCCCATGCCCTGCCCGGGAGCGCCCCCGGCGGCAGCTGGGGGAGGACCGACTTCCTGGTCGTCCCCGGCGGCGAGTCCCGCCAGGAGTCCGTGCGGCTGGGACTGGAGGCGCTGCCGCCCGGCCACGAGATCGTGCTCGTCCATGACGCCGCCCGGCCGCTGGTCCCCGTCGACACCGTCGACGCCGTCATCGAGGCCGTCCGCGACGGCGCCCCCGCCGTCGTCCCGGTGCTCCCGCTCGCCGACACCGTCAAGCAGGTGGAGCCCGCGGCCGTCCCGGGCGATCCGGAACCCGTCGTGGCCACGCCGGACCGGTCCCGGCTCCGTGCGGTGCAGACGCCGCAGGGCTTCGACCGGGCCACGCTGGTCCGTGCCCACGAGACGGTGACCGACGACGTCACCGACGACGCGAGCATGGTCGAGCAGCTCGGCCTGACCGTGGTGGCGGTGCCCGGACACGAGGAGGCCTTCAAGGTCACCCGGCCGCTCGACCTCGTCCTCGCCGAGGCGGTACTGGCACGCCGGAGGCTCAACGATGGCTACTGAGCCCTCCGAGGCGGCCGGGACGGCTTCCGCGGCGGCCGGGACCCACGGCACGTCCGCGTCCCACGGCGCGCCCGACGCCGCGCTGCCCCCGCTGCCCCAGGTCGGCATCGGCACCGACATCCACGCCTTCGAGGAGGGCCGCGAGCTGTGGTGCGCGGGCCTGAAGTGGGAGGGCGAGGGCCCCGGGCTGGCCGGGCACTCCGACGCCGACGTCGTCGCGCACGCCGCCTGCAACGCGCTGTTCTCCGCCGCCGGACTCGGCGACCTCGGACAGCACTTCGGCACCGGCCGGCCCCAGTGGTCCGGCGCCTCCGGCGTGACCCTGCTGACGGAGGCCGCGCGGATCGTGCGCGCGGCGGGCTTCCGGATCGGCAATGTCGCCGTGCAGGTGGTCGGCCCGCGCCCGAAGATCGGCAAGCGCCGCGAGGAGGCCCAGAAGATCCTCTCCGAGGCCGCGGGTGCCCCGGTGTCCGTCTCCGGGGCGACCACCGACGGACTCGGCTTCCCGGGCCGCGACGAGGGCCTGATGGCGATCGCCACGGCCCTGGTGGCGCGCGTGAACCCGTGAGCCGATGAGGACCACCGCCGGGTGCCCCCGCCGGGGCGCCCGGCCGGTCACGAATCGCCTGCCCTTCACGGCACGGGCACAGGGCACTGCCCACGGCCTACTACCCTGGACCCGTGACTATTCGCCTGTACGACACCAGCGCCCGGCAGATCCGTGACTTCACCCCGCTCACGCCGGGCTGTGTCTCGATCTACCTGTGCGGCGCCACCGTGCAGGCCGCCCCGCACATCGGGCACATCCGCTCCGGACTGAACTTCGACATCATGCGCCGCTGGTTCGCCCACCGCGGCTACGACGTCACGTTCGTCCGCAACGTCACCGACATCGACGACAAGATCATCAACAAGGCGGCGGAGCAGCACCGCCCCTGGTGGTCCATCGGCTACGAGAACGAGCGGGCGTTCGACGACGGCTACACCGCCCTCGGCTGCCTGCCCCCCACCTACGAGCCCCGCGCCACCGGCCACATCACCGAGATGGTCGAGATGATGCGCGGCCTCATCGAGCGCGGCCACGCCTACGAGGCCGACGGCAACGTCTACTTCGACGTCCGCTCCCTGCCCGGCTACCTCGCCCTGTCCAACCAGGACCTGGACGACCTGCGCCAGCCCGAGGGCGAGGGCGAGACCGGCAAGCGGGACCCGCGGGACTTCGCCATGTGGAAGGCGGCCAAGCCGGGCGAGCCCAGCTGGGAGACGCCGTGGGGCCGGGGCCGCCCCGGCTGGCACCTGGAGTGCTCGGCGATGGCCCACAAGTACCTGGGCACCGAGTTCGACATCCACGGCGGCGGCCTCGACCTGATCTTCCCGCACCACGAGAACGAGATCGCCCAGGCCAAGGGCTTCGGTGACGCGTTCGCCCGGTACTGGGTGCACAACGCCTGGGTCACCATGAGCGGCGAGAAGATGTCCAAGTCGCTGGGCAACTCGGTGCTCGTGTCCGAGATGGTCAAGCAGTGGCGCCCCATCGTGCTGCGCTACTACCTCGGCACCCCGCACTACCGCTCGACCATCGAGTACAGCGAGGAGTCGCTGCGCGAGGCCGAGGCGGCGTTCGCCCGCATCGAGGGCTTCGTCCAGCGCGTGGTGGAGCTCGCCGGGGGCCCGGTGGCGCCCGCCGCCGAGGTGCCGCCCGCGTTCGCCGAGGCCATGGACGACGACCTCGGCGTGCCGCAGGCCCTCGCCGTGGTGCACACCACCGTCCGGCAGGGCAACAGCGCGCTGGCCGCCGACGACAAGGACGCCGCCGTCGCCCGGCTCGCCGAGGTCCGCGCCATGCTCGGGGTGCTCGGCCTGGACCCGCTCGACGCGCACTGGGCGAGTGAGTCCGGCCGGAGCCAGGAGCTGCACGGCGTGGTCGACACCCTGGTCCGCCTGGTCCTCGACCAGCGCGAGGCAGCCCGGGCCCGCAAGGACTGGCCGACCGCCGACGCCATCCGCGACCGGCTGAACCAGTCCGGCCTGGTCATCGAGGACGGCCCGCAGGGCCCCCGGTGGAGCCTCGGCTCCCGCTGACCGCCGCGACAGCTTGATCAAGTGTGCCGCCCGGGCCTCAGGGCGGCACACTTGCCAGGACGACGCACGTACGACGCACACTTCCGCAAGAGAGCGAGACGGGTAACTCATGGCCGCGAACAACCGCCGCATGTCCGGCAAGAAGGGCGCGCAGGTCGGCAGCGGCGGCAAGCGGCGCCGGGGCCTGGAGGGCAAGGGGCCCACGCCCCCCGCCGAGATGCGCAAGGGGCACGCCAAGCAGCGCGCCGCCCAGACCAAGGCGCGCCGCGCCCAGGGCCGCACGCAGGGCAGGCGCGGCGGCGGCAGGACGGCGTCCGAACTGGTCGTCGGCCGCAATCCCGTCGTCGAGGCGCTGCGCGAGGGCGTGCCCGCCACCACGCTCTACGTCCAGCAGTTCATCGACAGCGACGAGCGCGTCCGCGAGGCCCTCCAGCTCGCCGCCGACCGGGGCGGCATCAACCTCATGGAGGCCCCCCGCCCCGAGCTGGACCGGATGACCAACGGGCTCAACCACCAGGGCCTGGTCCTCCAGGTCCCGCCCTACGAGTACGCCCACCCCGAGGACCTGCTCGGCGCCGCCGCCGACGAGGGCGAGGACCCGCTGATCGTCGCCCTGGACGGGGTCACCGACCCGCGCAACCTCGGCGCCGTCGTCCGCTCCGTCTCCGCCTTCGGCGGCCACGGCGTCGTGGTGCCCGAGCGGCGCGCGGCCGGGATGACCGCGGGCGCCTGGAAGACCTCCGCCGGCACCGCCGCGCGTACGCCGGTCGCCCGCGCCACCAACCTCACGCGCGCGCTGGAGGCGTACAAGAAGGCCGGTGTCGTGGTCGTCGGCCTGGCCGCCGACGGCGAGGTCGAACTCGGCGAGCTCCAGGCGCTGGACGGCCCGGTCGCCGTCGTGGTCGGCAGCGAGGGCAAGGGCCTGTCCCGGCTGGTCGGCGAGACCTGTGACTTCCGGGTGCGGATCCCGATGCCGGGCGGTGCCGAGTCGCTCAACGCCGGTGTCGCGGCGGGCATCGTGCTCTACGAGGCGGCACGCAGGCGCTCCTGAACGGACGTTCGGCGCCGTACTCCGTACGGGGTGATCCGGACGGTCCGGACATGCTTGACGGGGTCCGGACAGATCCGCCCGGTCAAGACAGTGTCCTAAGCACACGTCACTCGGTTAGATGAGTGTGGACACCAGAACACCCCGCACACCCACGGGGGACCGCTCGTCGGGAATCGACGACGCTCCCGCGCTGAGCATGGTGAAGGTGCCGAGCGATCCGGCCCAGGTCATCGTCAATCACGCGAGCTTCCGCGTGCAGCTGGGCGCCTCGGCGCGAGGCGCCCGCTCCCCGCGGGTCGCGCGGCACCTGACCGCGACCCATGACACCGCCCCCGTCCCGGCCGTCGGCGCCCCGGCCGGGCGCGCGGGGACCGCCGCGCCCGCCCGCCGCAGGCCCGTCGTCTGGAGCGGCCGGTCCGACCCGGACGACACCGGCGCCCACCGCCTTCTGCAGGCCGTGCGGTCCGGCGCCGCACCGGCCGCCGACGCAGGCGCCACCCAGGTCATCCCCCGCGTCGGCCTCGACGGCCCCGGTCCCGGTGGCTACGACGACGACCTCACCACCCAGACCCTGCCCACCCCCGTCGTGGGCGCCCAGCGGACCCCGGGTGACGCGGACGGCACCCGGCTGCTGCCCGCCATGCGCACCGTCGGCAGCGCCTACGACGAACCCGGCTACGCCGAACCCCCCTACGGCGGCGAGGACTTCGACGACGACCCCGCGGACGGCACCCGCGGCGGCCCGGACACCGCCGAGGGCCCCACCCGCCGCCACGGCGACGACCCGGCCCGGCACGCCTACTACCCCGGCCGCCGCATGAACCTCGGCGTCGTCCTGCTCCCGCTGCGGGTCTTCCTCGGCTTCATCTCCATCTACGCCGGTATGGGCAAGCTCTGCGACCCCGTCTACTTCGACGGCGGCAAACGCGGCTCCATGGTCACCTGGCTCAACACCCTGCATCCGTGGGAAGTCGCCGAGCCGCTGCGCCAGTTCGCCCTCGCACACCCCGTCGGTTCCGGGCTGGTCATCGCCTTCCTGCAGGTCATCGTCGGCGTCCTGACCGTTCTCGGCTGCTGGCAGCGGGTCGCCGCCGTCGTGGGTGCCCTGCTCTCCGCCGCGCTGCTCGTCACCGTCAGCTGGAAGGCCGTCCCGGTCTACGACGCGCCGGACATCATCTATCTCGCCGCCTGGTCCCCGCTGATCATCGCCGGCGCCCCCGTCTACTCCGTCGACGGCCGCCTCGCCGGCAGTGCCTGGCGCCGCCTCGGACCCCGCGCGGCCATCTGGGACCTGCGCCGCTACGTTCTGCGCCGCGGCGCCCTCATCACCTTCCTCGTCACCGGCATCACCCTGCTCGTCGGCTCCCTCCTCGGCGGCGCCGTCCGCGACGCCGACCGTGTCGTCGTCCCCGGCCCCGGCGAGGCCCCCCGGAACGAACAGCCCGGCTCGCCGCTCCCCCAGGAGCCCGGCGAACGGCAGCACAAGAGCCCCGAGGCGTCCTCGTCGCCCACCAGCGGCGCCACCTCGTCCGGCACCACCGGACCGTCCAGCCCCGCCACCACCCCCGGCGCGACTCGCGACACCGGCCGCGCCACCGCCGGCACGCCCAGCCAGACCCAGGGCACCACCGGCCAGGCCCCGCCGCAGCAGACCTCCCCGGGCGGCGACCAGGCCCCGAGCACCAGCGCGGGCCCCACCAGCGGCGGCAGCGCCACCGGAGGCACCGGCAGCGGCCCCACCGGCGGCACCGGCACGGGCAACGACAACGGCAGCGGCGACGACGACGGCTCGTCCAGCACCGGGCGGCCCGGACTCGTGGGCGGCCTGCTCGGCTGAGCGCTCCGCTGGAAGTGCCGCGACATGCCGTCGCTCGCCTGCGGCGCCGTCGTGGCCGGTCGCGCGGTTCCCCGCGCCCCTTCAGGGCGCTGCCGAACCGCAGCGGCTTCGTCCGACCCGCATGGCGGCCCGCTCCGGACCGGCACGGCGGTACCGCAGCCGGTACGGCGACGGGGCCCGCACAGACGATGTGCGGGCCCCGTCGCCGTTGCCCGGCGGGTGCTCTCGGCGACTGCTCGACGCCGCGTGCAAAGGGCGCTCAACGCCCCAGCGCCGTCAGCTCCTTGGCCGCCTCCGTCAGATCCTTCGCGGTGTCGATCGCCCGCCAGTAGGCGCCCTGCGGGAGCGGGAAGCCGGCCAGCCGCCGTTCCCGGGCCAGCCTCGGGAACGTGGACCGCTCGTGGTCGCCGCGCTCCGGGAGCATCTCCGCGAAGCCCGGCGAGAAGACGTACACCCCCGCGTTGATCTCGAACGTCGACGGCGGTGCCTCTATGAAGTCCGTGATGTGACCGAAGCCGTCCGTCTGCACCGCGCCCCACGGCAGCCGAGGACGCGCCAGCGCCAGCGTCGCGACGGCATCGCGCTCGGCGTGGAAGTCCGCCATGTCACGCAGCGAGAACCGGGTCCAGATGTCGCCGTTCGTCGCGTACCAGGGCCGGTCGGGACGGGGAAGGCGCGCGGCGGCGTACTTCAGGCCGCCGCCGCGGCCGAGGGGCTCGCTCTCCACGACGGTGGTGACGGAGACCGGCAGATCGGCGGTCTCGAGCCACTTCTGGAGCACCTCGGCGAGATGGCCGCAGGAGACCACCACATCGGTGACGCCCTCCTCGGCGAGCCAGGAAAGCTGATGGCCGATGATCGGCGTCCCCGTACCGGGGATCTCGACCATCGGCTTGGGCCGGTCGTCGGTGTACGGACGCAGCCGGGACCCCTGTCCGCCGGCCAGGACGACGGCTTGCACGGGGCGGCGGGACGCAGCGCTCGGATCGGTCATGCCCGAACTGTACGTGGCGCCCCGCCCGCCGTGCCCGGCTGCCGCCCGCTCAGCGGTGTGCGGCCAGCACGCCCGAGGCGAAGGCGGTGTCGCACACCGGCCGCGCATAGGACTGCGCGCGCGTCGGGCCGTACACCCGCACCGCCGCGCGGCCCAGCGCGCGGGCGATGGAGGCGCAGTGCTTCGCCAGCGACGGACGGCCGTCGACGGCCTGCTGGAGGTGGGTGAGCGCGACGCCCGGGTCCTCCTCCTGCAGCTCGGTCAGCAGCTCGTCGCGCAGCACCTCGTGGGGCGCGCGGGACTTCGCAGGGGAGGACGCCTTCGCCGAGGACGCGTGCGACGAGGACGCCTCGGACGCGGTGAGCACCGAGTCCGAGGGATTCCCCGACCAGTTGACTCGGGTGACCGCGAGCGTCCCGGACAGCACCAGGACGACGGGCAGGACGAGGGCGAGGGAGCGGCCGATCCGGCGGGCGGGGCCCCGGCCACGTCGCGTCTGTTGGGTGGTGGAGTGCTTCACGGAGTGCTTCACGCGAGTGAGGGTAGCGCCCGGTAATGATTTGGCGACATTTGGTCACCGATACGGGGGATGAGAAAAACCCCGGGAGTGGGTAACGGGTTGACGCACACGGCTCGAAACGTCCGGTCTGCCGGGGTATTTGTCGACAACGGGAAGGGCCCCGCAGCAGTTTGCGGGGCCCGGTTTCGTCAACGCGGGTGAATTCTCCCGGGACGAGGTGTACGACGGTGAAGTCCGCCGATTCTGTTACGCCCGTTGTGCCGGGTGAGCCGGACCGGCCGGGGGTGCCGGCCCTGCCCGGCGCGCGGTCAGCCGGCCAGCCGCTCGCCCGTGGACGTCGAGAACACATGCGCCTCACCCGGCTGCGGCACGACGTGCACGGTCGAGCCCTTCTCCGGCACCGCACGGCTGCTGACCCGGACCACCAGGTCCTTCGACTCGCCGTCGACGTCGACCGTGCCGTAGATGAAGCCGTCGGCGCCGGTCTCCTCGACCACGTTCACCGAGACCGCCAGCCCCGCCGGAGCGTCCTCGGCGTCCTTCGACAGCGTCGCCGACGCCCCGCCGTTCAGCTCCACCACGTCGAAGTGCTCCGGCCGGACGCCGACGGTGACCGTGCGGTCGCCCTTGTCCGCGGCGGACTGCAGCGCCTCCCGGCCGACCGGCACCACGCTGTTGCCGAACTTCACACCGCCGTCGGTGATCGGCACCTCGATCAGGTTCATCGCCGGGGAGCCGATGAAGCCGGCGACGAACAGGTTCGCCGGCTTGTCGTACATGTTCCGCGGGGTGTCGACCTGCTGCAGCAGACCGTCCTTGAGGACCGCGACCCGGTCACCCATGGTCATGGCCTCGACCTGGTCGTGCGTCACGTACACGGTGGTGATGCCGAGCCGCCGCTGCAGCGAGGCGATCTGCGTACGGGTGGAGACCCGCAGCTTGGCGTCCAGGTTGGACAGCGGCTCGTCCATCAGGAACACCTGCGGCTCACGCACGATCGCGCGGCCCATCGCCACCCGCTGACGCTGACCGCCGGAGAGCGCCTTCGGCTTGCGGTCCAGGTACTGCGTCAGGTCGAGGATCTTCGCGGCCTCCTCGACCTTCTGCCGGATCTCCGCCTTGTTCACGCCCGCGATCTTCAGCGCGAAGCCCATGTTGTCCGCGACCGTCATGTGCGGGTACAGCGCGTAGTTCTGGAACACCATGGCGATGTCCCGGTCCTTCGGCGGCAGGTGCGTGACGTCGCGCTCACCGATGCGGATCGCGCCGGCGTTCACGTCCTCGAGCCCCGCGAGCATCCGGAGCGAGGTGGACTTGCCGCAGCCGGACGGGCCGACCAGGACGAGGAACTCGCCGTCCGCGATCTCGATGTCGAGTGCGTCGACGGCGGGCTTGTCGGCACCCGGATAGACCCGGGTCGCCTTGTCGAACGAGACAGTGGCCATGGTGAATGGGCCCCCTTCTACCGGCAGGAACGTGCCGGACGATCCGTTGTAGGAAGGTGGTGTGGTCCACGATGCGTGAACCGGCTCTGGACGCTACCTGGCGTTCACCTGGTCTGTCAGCATCCGGGGCTGTGTGAACTTCGCCGGAACTCCGTCACCGGTCCACCGTGGAACGTCGTGGCTCGGGGAAACGGGCTCTGTGTAGAGTGGAGCAGCCTCTGCGCGCGTGTGCCCGCGCGACGCCTCCTTAGCTCAGCTGGTTAGAGCGCCGCTCTTGTAAAGCGAAGGTCGTCGGTTCGAATCCGACAGGGGGCTCTGCCACGAACCGGCCCCCCGCCTGCCACGGGCGGGGGGCCGAGCCGTGTCCGGGGGTCATCCGAGCAGCCGTGCGATCTCCAGCTGCTCCTCCTCGACCGGATCGCCGTCCGCCACGCACCACAGGCAGTTCTGCAGGACGCGGGCCAGTGTCCAGGCCCGCGCCCGCTGCCGGTCGAGGGCGAGGACCTCCGTCAGCGCGTCGAAGCGCCAGCGGACCTCGGCCGGGTCGTAGCGGTTGTCGATCGCCGGGAGGAGGTCGAAGCCGGGGTCGCCGGCGAGGGGCTTGGGATCGATGGCGAGCCAGGGGGCGCGGGCCGAGGCGAGGACGTTGTCGTAGTGGAGGTCCCAGTGGAGCAGGCGGTCGCCGGGATCGTCGATGACCTCGCGGACGGCCGCCGCGCAGTCGGCGATCAGTCGGCGGGCGGCCGGGTCGGGGATCCGCGGCAGCGCCCGGGGCGTGTGGTCGAGCATGGCGCGGGCGATGTCGCCCAGGCCGCGCACGGTGGGCGGGGCGGGGGTGGCGGTCAGGCGGGCGAGGAGGCGCGCGATGACGAGGACCGCCTCGCGGGTGTCCTCGACGTGGGAGAGGGAGCGGGTGGGGTCGAGGCGTTCCAGGAGCATGGTGCCGGTGGCCGGGTCGTGGTCGAGGAGGTGCACCGCGCCGTCGCCGTTCCACACGCGCAGGGCGACCGGCTCGCCCTCGGTCTCGTCGTCGAGGATCTGGAGTTTGAGGGCGGCGGGGGTGCCGTCGGCACGGCGGACGACGGGCAGGACGAGGGCGGCCCAGCCGTGCATGGCGGGGCCGTCGAGGCGGAGGTTCCAGCGGTGGAGGAGGTCGGCGGCGAGGGCGGGGAGGCCGGCGATGAAGGCGCGGCCCGCCGCGCCGTTGTGCTTGGCCTGCGAGGTGGCGAGGGCGTGCGGAATCTCGATCACACGGGGTGACGGTACGGGCGGTGCCGGGTGGCCGCATGCGGATTTCGACGGCCCCGGCGCCGGAAAGTCCACGGATTCCGTAGCAGACAGGGGCTGCGGGTGCGGGCTAGCGTCCGGGCATGAGCAGCTGGACCAGTGGTGTCGTGAACGGTGGCGTGTCCTTCTGGTATGCGGACGACGGTCTTCCGGTGGTGCGGGAGCCGTTGGGCGGGGACGCGTCCGCGGATGTGGTGATCGTCGGGGGCGGGTACACGGGGCTGTGGACGGCGTACTACCTGAAGCAGGCGGCGCCGTTTCTGCGGATCACGGTGCTGGAGCAGAAGTTCTGCGGGTACGGAGCCTCGGGACGCAACGGCGGCTGGCTGTACAACGGGATCGCGGGCCGGGACCGGTACGCGAAGCTGCACGGGCGGGATGCCGCGGTGCGGCTTCAGCGGGCGATGAACGAGACCGTGGACGAGGTGATCCGGGTCGTCGAGGCCGAGGGCTTCGACGCGGACGTGCACCAGGGCGGCGTGCTGGAGGTGGCGCGCACACCGGCTCAGCTGGCGCGGCTCCGGGCGTTCCACGAGGCGGAGTTGGCGTTCGGGGAGAAGGACCGGGAGCTGTACGGGGCCCGGGAGACCGCCGAGCGGATCCGGGTGGCGGACGCGGTGGGGTCGGTGTGGACGCCGCACGGGGCGGCGCTGCATCCGGTGAAGCTGGTCAAGGGCCTGGCGGCGGCGGTGGAGCGGCTGGGCGTGGCGGTGCACGAGGCGACGCCGGTGACGGAGATCGGGCAGGGGCGTGCGGTGACGCCGTACGGGACGGTCCGGGCACCGTACGTGCTGCGCTGCACGGAGGGGTTCACGGCGGCGCTGAAGGGGCAGCGGCGGACCTGGCTGCCGATGAACTCGTCGATGATCGTGACGGAGCCGCTGTCGGAGCGGCAGTGGGAGCAGATCGGCTGGGCAGGGAGGCAGACGCTGGGGGACATGGCGCACGCGTACATGTACGCGCAGCGCACGGCGGACGGGCGGATCGCGCTGGGCGGGCGCGGGGTGCCGTACCGCTTCGGGTCGCGGACGGACAACGACGGCAGCACGCAGGCGGCGACGGTGGCGGCGCTGCGGGAGGTCCTGGTGGGCTTCTTCCCGTCGCTGGCCGGGGTGCGGGTGGAGCATGCCTGGTCGGGGGTGCTGGGGGTGCCGCGGGACTGGTGTGCGTCGGTGTCGCTGGACCGCTCGTCGGGGCTGGGGTGGGCCGGCGGGTACGTGGGTTCGGGCGTGGCGACGGCGAACCTTGCGGCGCGGACGCTGTGCGATCTGGTGCAGCAGGCGTCGGGGCAGGGCGGGAGCACGGAGCTGACGGCGCTGCCCTGGGTGGGGCACCGGGTGCGGCGCTGGGAGCCGGAGCCGTTGCGGTGGCTCGGGGTGCAGGGGATGTACGCCGTGTACCGGGCGGCGGACCGGCGGGAGGCGGTGACGCACAGCGTGGGGTCGTCGCGGCTGGCACGGGTGGCCGACCGGGTGGCGGGGCGGGGATGATCGGCTCGGGCTGCCGACCGGTTCGGGCTGAGACGGGCTCTGGCTGGTGGTCGGTTCGAGCCGCCGGCCGCCGCGCTGCCGACCGGCACCGGCTGCCGGCGTCACCTGTCGGCACCGGTTCTCGGCGGTGCTGATCGCCGGATGGTGGCGTGGTTGGCGGTGACAGGGGTCCGGCGGGCACCGGACCCCTGTCACCGTTCCCCCCGTTCCCCCTCAGGCCACCGGTTCGGGCACCGGCCGGTCCGACGGGGTGCCGTGTTTCGGGGCCCGGGCGGTCACCATCAGGCCCGCGACCAGGGCCGCCAGCAGCATGATGCCGGCGGCCAGCCAGATGGCGACCGTGTAGCCGTGGACGATGCCCTCGCGGGTGATCAGCTCCCGCTGGGCGGGGTCGGTGAGGTGGGCGGTGATCCAGGATGCGCTGGTGGTGGTGGCGACGGTGTTGAGCAGGGCGGTGCCGATCGACCCGCCGACCTGCTGCGAGGTGTTGACGGTCGCCGAGGTGACGCCGGAGTCGTGCGGGGCGACGCCCGCGGTGGCGGTGGCGAAGACCGGCATGAAGGTCAGCCCCATGCCGAGGCCGATGAGGAGGAGTGCGGGCAGGATCTCGGAGGCGTAGGAGGAGTGCACGGTCATCCGGGTGAGCAGCATCATGCCGCCGGAGGCCAGCAGCATGCCGGGGACGAGCAGCATCCGCGGGGGGACGTGGTGCAGCAGCCGGGCGGAGATCTGGGTGGAGCCGGTGATGATCGCGGCGGTCAGCGGCAGGAAGGCCAGGCCGGTGCGGACGGGGGAGTAGCCCAGGATGACCTGCAGGTAGTAGGTCATGAACAGGAACAGGCCGAACAGGCCGATGACGGCGAGCAGCATGGTCAGGAAGCAGCCGGCGCGGTTGCGGTCCCGGATGATGTGCAGCGGGAGCAGCGGCGAGCGCGCGCGTGACTGCCAGCGTACGAAGGCGGTGAGCAGGACGACGCTGCCGGCGAGGCAGCCGAGGACGAGGGCGTCGGACCAGCCGCGGGACTCCGCCTCGGCGAAGCCGTAGACGAGGGCGACGAGGCCGCCGCAGCCGAGGAGGACGCCGGGGACGTCGAGGCGGGCGCCGCGGTGACCGGGGCGGTCGTGCAGCAGGGCGAGGGCGCCGAGCAGGGCGATCGCGGCGATGGGCACGTTGACGTACAGGCACCAGCGCCAGTCGAGGTACTCGGTGAGGATGCCGCCGACGAGGAAGCCGATGGCGGCGCCGCTGCCGGCGAGGGCGCCGTAGATGCCGAAGGCCTTGCCGCGCTCCTTGGGGTCGGTGAAGGTCGTGGTGAGCAGGGACAGCGCGGAGGGGGCCAGGACGGCGGCGAAGGCGCCCTGGAGGGCGCGGGCGCCGAACAGCATGGCGGGGCCGGTGGCGGCGCCGCCGAGGGCGGAGGCGGCGGCGAAGCCGACCAGGCCGATGACGAAGGTGCGCTTGCGTCCGGCGAGGTCGGCGATGCGTCCGCCGAGCAGCAGCAGTCCGCCGAACGCGAGGGTGTACGCGGTGATCACCCATTGCCGGTTGCCGTCGGACATGCCCAGTTCGCGTTGCGCGGAGGGGAGGGCTATGTTCACGATCGTCGCGTCCAGGACGACCATCAGCTGGGCGAGGGCGATGACCACCAGGCCCCACCAGCGGCGCGGGTCGGCGTCCGCGGGGGCGGCTTCTTCACCCGTTCGGGTGAGTCTCACCCGGCCAGAAGACCATGGATCGGGGCGTGTCGCATCCTCTGGCCGTTGCCGCTGGTCATGGCTCCAGGACCACTTTTCCGACGGTGCCGCGGGTCTCCAGCGCCCGGTGTGCGGCGGCGGCCTCGGCGAGGGGGAAGCGCTGGACGGCGGGGGTGAGGCGGCCTTCGGCGGCCTCGGTGAGGGCGCGGAGTTCCAGGGTGCGCAGGGGGTTCGGGCCGCCGGCGCGCTGCAGCATGGCGGGGCCGAGCACCTCCTGCGAGACGCCCTCGACGAGGTAGGGCCCGCCGTCGCGGATGCCCTGGCCGGACCAGCCGAAGACGAGGTGGGTGCCGCCGGGGTCGAGGAGGGCGACGGCCTCGCGGGCGATGTCCCCGCCGACGCCGTCGAGGACGACGGTGGCGGGCCGCCCGCCGAGCCGGGCGCGGACCTTGGCGGGCCAGTCGGCGGCCGTGTAGTCGACGGCGTGGTCGGCGCCGCCCGCCGCGACGCGGGCGGTCTTCTCGGGCCCGCCGGCGAGGCCGACGACGGTGGCGCCGGTGTGCTCGGCGTACTGCACCAGCAGGGTGCCGATGCCGCCGGCGGCGGCCGGGATCACGGCGACCGCGTCCGGACCGAGATCGGCGAACTGCAGGATGCCCAGCGCCGTACGGCCCGTGCCGATCATGGCGACGGCGGCGGCGTCGTCGAGCGTGCCGGGGATCTCGTGCAGCCGGGCGGTGTCGGTGACGGCCAGTTCGGCGTAGCCCCCGGGGGCGAAGCCGAGGTGGGCGACGACGCGCCTGCCGAGCCAGTCGGGGTCGGTGCCCTCGCCGAGGGCGTCGACGACACCGGCGACCTCGCGGCCCGGGACGGTCGGCAGCGTCGGCGGTTCGGGGGCGGGGCCCTGCATGCCCTCGCGCAGGGCGGTGTCGAGGAGGTGGACACCGGCCGCGCGGACGGCGATACGGACCTGGCCGGGGCCGGGAGCCGGGTCGTCGACCTGCTCGAGGGTGAGGTTCTCGGCCGGGCCGAAGGCGTGCAGTCGGACGGCGTACATGGGTGCCCCCTGGGTGGATGGTGCGGTGCGTTTCGCTCCGGTGGGGACCACTCAACGACCTCAAGCATGCTTGAGGTCAACCTCCCCTCCGCCGAGGGCCAGGGACACGGCGGCCAGGGCACTGGTGAACGACACCTCCGACAGCACCCCGGGCGCCGCCACCTGGTCACCGGCGAGATAGACGCCGTCGCCGCGGTCGACGGCGGGCCGGTCGCGCCAGCTGGTGCCGGGCAGGTCGACGGCGCCGGTACGGCCGTTCGCGACGGCCTGGCGGCGCCAGGTGACACGCTCGCGCCAGCCCGGGAGGCCGAGGTCGAGCAGCTCCTCGGCGCGCGCGATGCCGTCGGCCTTCGCCTCCCCGGGACCGATCGGGATCTGCCCCTGGATCAGCTGCTCGCCGGCGGGCGCCAGGGCGCGGTCCTGCGCGGTGAACCGTTCGATCCAGCCCGGTGCGTCCAGGTCGGAGACCGCGAAGGCGTCGCCGCGCCGGGTGCGTACGGCGAGGTCGATCAGGGCGGTACGGCCGCTCGGCCAGGTCAGGGAGGCGTCGCCGAGCAGGCGGCGGGCGGCGTCCAGGGAGGTGGCGACGACGACGGGGGTGCCGGTGGGCAGGGCGTCGACGCGGGACAGGGTCTCCATCCGGACGCCGAGGTTCCAGGCGCGGGCGGCCATGCGGTCGATCAGCCCGCCCCAGCCGCCGCGCGGGTAGTGCGCCTCCGGGGGCAGCTTGGCGGCGCGGCGCAGCCGCTCCTGCACGAACGCGGCGGACAGCGAGCCGGGGTCGTGGTGGAACAGGGCGACGGCCGCGTAGTGGGCGGCGGCGCGGGCGCCCTCCTCGCCCGCGACGCCGGTGGCCCATGTGCGGAAGTCGATGTCGACGGGGGCCCGGCGCACGCCGCGGCGCAGCAGCTTGAGCATGGCGAACGGCGGGGTGCGGCGCAGTGCGCCGTGGTGCCGCAGTCGCAGCCGGGCCGCCTCCAGCGGGGGGATCGGGGCGAGCGGACCGATCAGGTCGCGCTGCCTCAGCCAGGCCCAGTGCGGGCCGCCGTTGTAGAGGGCGTGCGGCCCTTCGTTCGTCCGGTACGGGCCCTCGGCGGTTCGGGCGCGTCCGCCGAGGGTGTGGTGGGCCTCGTGGACCGTGACCCTGGCGCCCGCCTCGGCGGCGGTGATGGCCGCGGTGAGTCCGGCGAAGCCGCCGCCGATGACGGTGATCCGGTGCATCTGGGGTCTCCCTCGGGTCGTTGGTCCTCTGCGGTCCTTCTGCCGTTCCTCTGCGCAGACGACCGACCCGGGTGCCGGAATGTGACATCGGGCTCCACGGCGCCGGTTCGGTGCAGGTCGGGCGGGCTGTCAGTGGTGGGGTGCAGCATGGGGGCATGGCGAGGAGAGCGGTTGGCGGAGCCGGTGCGGGCGGTCCCGGGAGTTCGCGCGGCCCGGGTGGCGGGACCGGACCGGGCGGCGCGGCGGTGGTGCGGGCGGCGCGGCGCCCGGAGGTGCGGTTGCCGCCGCTGGAGACGTACGCAGGCGGGGACCTCGAGCCCGACGGGGACTACGACGGTCTGCGGATCGAGGAGGTGGACCTCGCGGGCCAGGACGGGGCGGGGTCGCGCTTCCTGGACTGTGCGCTGACGGGGTGTGTGCTGGACGAGACGGTGCTGCGGCGGGCGCGGCTGCTCGACTCGGTGCTGACCGGAGTGCGGGGGGTGGGCACCGATCTCGCGGAGGCCACCCTGCGGGAGGTCGAGCTGGCCGACGCCCGGCTGGGCGGGGCGCAGCTGCACGGTGCCGCGCTGGAGCGGGTGCTGGTCCGCGGCGGCAAGTGGGACTTCGCGAATCTGCGCAGGGCCCGGCTGAAGGACGTGGTCTTCGAGGGCTGTGTGCTGGTGGAGCCGGACTTCGGGGGCGCCCGCCTGGAGCGGGTCCAGTTCGTGGACTGCGCGGTCAGGGGCGCCGACTTCACCGCGGCCGCCTTCGTCGACGTCGATCTGCGCGGTGCCGTGCCGCTGGAGATCGCCCGCGGGGTGGACCGGCTGGCGGGCGCGGTGATCAGCCCGGCGCAGCTGCTGGACCTGGCCCCGGTGCTGGCGGCCGAGCTGGGGGTGCGGGTGATGCCGGAGGGGACGGACGGACGGGGGTAGGCGCTGGACGGGCGGCCGGGCGGGGCCGTCGCGGGACGGGCGGCCCGGGGACAGGTGCCCGCGGGCGGTCGCCGGGTCCGGCACTCCGTCATGGCACGCGTGGGAAGCGGGCCTGGAGGGTCCAGATCGCCGGGTTGTCGGCCAGGCCCTCGTGCAGGTCCACGAGGTCGGCGAGCAGGTCGTGCAGGAAGTCGCGGGCCTCCCGGCGCAGTTCGGCGTGGGAGAACGACAGCGGCGGTTCGGACGCCGGGAGCCACTCCGCATCGACGTCGACCCAGCCGAAGCGGCGTTCGAACAGCAGCCGGTCGGTGGACTCGGTGAAGTCCAGCTCCGCCCGCTGCGGTCCGGCGGCTCTGGAGCCGGCCGGATCCCGGTCGAGGCGCTCCACGATGTCGCACAGCGCCCAGGCGAAGTCGAGCACCGGGACCCATCCCCAGGCTGTGGAAATCTCCCGGTCGGCCTTGGTGTCCGCCAGATAGACGTCCCCGCAGAACAGGTCGTGCCGCAGTGCCCGCACGTCGGCGCGCCGGTAGTCGGTCTGCGGGGGGTCGGGGAAGCGGTTGGAGAGGGCGTAGCCGATGTCGAGCACAGGGTGATGGTGTCATGGTGCCGGCCGGGCTCGTCGGGGCGGCCTGCGCCGCCACCGGGGCCGCCCGGGCCGTGCTGACGGCCGCCGGGAAGGAGAGCCGGCGGATCACGGCCGCCGTCGTCGGCTGACCGACCAGCAGCGGTCGCCCGCCGGGCCCGGGTACATGGTCTGCCAACAGGCGTTTCACGTGAAACGCCACATAGGATCGTAGCGTGCGCAACCGCCGTCCGCTCGCCCTGGTGACCGCCGCCGTGGCCGCCGTCGCGGCATGCGGGGGCGTGCACGGCACCCCCGGCGGCTCCGGCATGAGCGAGCGCGACCCGTACTTCCCGAAGGCGGGCAACGGTGGCTACGACGTCACCCACTACGCCCTCGATCTCGTCTACGACCCCGACGGTCACCGCCTCACCGGAACGGCGACCGTCACCGCCCGCGCCACCCGGGACCTCTCCGCGTTCAACCTGGACCTGAAAGGCCTGAGCGTCGGCAAGGTCACCGTGGAGGGCCGCAACGCCCGCTTCAACCGCGCCGGACAGGAGCTCACCGTCCGCCCTCCCGCCGACCTCGACAAGGGCGAGACGTTCCGCGTCGCCGTCCGCTACTCCGGCTCCCCGGTGACCGTCACCGACCCCGACGGGTCGAAGGAGGGCTGGCTGCGCACCGCCGACGGAGCGCTCGCCCTGGGGCAGCCGGTCGGGTCGATGGCCTGGTTCCCCGGCAACCACCACCCTTCCGACAAGGCGTCCTACGATCTGACGGTGACCGTGCCGGAGGGACTCGGGGCGGTATCCAACGGCGAGTTGACCGGCGAGCGCAGCGCCCGGGGCCGGACCACGTACACCTGGCGCACCACCGAACCGATGGCGAGCTACCTGGCCACGGTGGCGATCGGCGAATGGGACATCCGCCACTCCAGCACCCCGGACGGGCTTCCGGTCCTCACCGCCACCGACCCCCGGCAGACGCGGGCCGCTCGCCCCGTGCTGGCACAGATCCCCGACATCATCGTCTGGGCGCAGGACCTGTTCGGCCCGTACCCGTTCTCCTCCACCGGTGCGATCGTCGACCGGCCCCAGGACATCGGCTATGCCCTGGAGACCCAGAACCGGCCGACGTTCCCCGGCACCCCCGACACCGTCCTGCTCGTCCACGAGCTCGCCCACCAGTGGTACGGCAACTCCGTCTCGCCGAAGACCTGGCGGGACATGTGGCTCAACGAGGGCTTCGCCACCTACGCGGAGTGGCTGTGGCAGGAGGACCACGGCGGCGACACCGCCGAAGAGATCTTCGACGCGCTCTACGACGGCCGCTACTTCGGCGACCCGGGCGCGGACGCGGCCGTCTGGGCGTTCCCACCCGCCGACCCTCCCGACGCGGCGCACATCTCCGCCGCCCCCGTCTACCAGCGGGGCGCGATGGTGCTGCACCGGATCCGGCAGGAGATCGGCGACGACGCCTTCCGCACCCTGCTCAAGGGCTGGGCCGCGGACCACCGGCACGGCAACGCCGACACCGCCGACTTCACCGCCTACGCCGAACGCACCGCACCGGACACCGACTTCACCCGGATCTGGGACGACTGGCTCTACGGCGACGGCAGACCGCCGCGCCCCTGACCGCCCTGCGCCACGCCACGGGGACCGCTCCGCACGCCGGGGCGGTCGACGCCGTTCCTCGGACGGTTTCCCGGCGCTCAGCCCGTCGGGTCCGGAGCGGTCAGGTCAGCGGCGTACCGATCGAGTGGGATGGTGCAGCCCGGGAGGCGGGGGGCGAGGGCTCCGAGGGCGAGGGCCGCGGCTTCCCGCGCGCGGCCCAGGTCCACGAACGCAAGCGCGAGAAGGGCCGTGACCGCGTCGTCGAGGTGGACCGATGCTCTGTCGCGCTCCGCGAGCAGCAGGTCGGCACCGGCCTGCGGACGGCCGAGTGCGCGCAGGGTGCTCGCGAGCTGGACGACGGCCTGGCGCCGGCGGTCGCCGTCCAGGCCGGCGTCAAACGCCTCCCGGTGCAGCGGTACTGCGCGCTCACCCAGGTCCGTCGTGTCGTGGGGGCGGCGGCGGGTTCGAACGCGGAGACCGGGTGTCCCGCCGGGAGTTCGCCGGTCAGCGTCTTCATCCGCGCGCGGAACTCCGCCTCGGGGCAGTCGTCGAAGGCCGCCCACAGGGCGGCGCACCGCTCTTCCCAGTCCGCCGTGGTCGTCGTGGTCGACGGAACTCCTCTGTGGATGCCCCGGTTGCCGGGACGGGGAGGAAACGGGCTCCGGGAAGCAGGGAAGGAAGCGGGTTTCAGCCGGGGGGACGTCAGTCCCCCGTCGCGTCAGTCCCCGTCGCGTCGAGCAGGGTGGCCAGGTCCGGGGGCCAGAGCGCCTCGGGGGCCTCGGTGAGGTCCTTCCGTGACCACCAGCGCCAGGTGAGGATGCCGTCCTCGGCGTGGGCGGCGGCGAGACGGGCGCCGGTCGGTTCGCGGCGGGGGCCGTGGGCGAGATAGATGTGCTCGTGCTGGCGGACCGGGCCGCGGCTGCCGTGGGTGAAGTCGTGCTCCCAGGTGCACAGCAGCGGGCCAGGCGTCAGGTCCGTCCAGCCGGTCTCCTCGCGCAGTTCGCGCAGCGCGCCCTCGCGGGGCGTCTCGCCGGGTTCCAGTCCGCCGCCGGGCATGGCCCAGTGCACGCCGACCTCGATGTTGTCGTAGCGGAAGAGGAACACGGCGCCGTCAGGGTCGAGTACGGCCGTCCGGGCTGCGCGGCGCGGGGTACGTGGCGCTCGGTTCACGGCGTCTCCGGTGGAAGCGGGGGCAAGGCCCGGGAGGGCCGACGCGGCAGGTCCACCGAGCGGCTCGGTGGACCTGCCGTGGTGTTGTCCGTGCCGGAACTCAGACGTTGACGCCGAAGTCCTGGGCGATGCCCACCAGGCCCGAGGCGTAGCCCTGGCCGACCGCGCGGAACTTCCATTCGGCGCCGTTGCGGTACAGCTCGCCGAAGACCATCGCCGTCTCCGTCGCCGCGTCCTCGGAGAGGTCGTAGCGGGCGATCTCGGTGCCGCCGGCCTGGTTGATGATGCGGATGTAGGCGTTGCGGACCTGGCCGAAGTTCTGGCTGCGGTTCTCGGCGTCGTAGATGGAGACCGGGAAGACGACCTTGTCGATGTCGGCCGGGAGCGCGGCGAGGTTGACGTTGATCGCCTCGTCGTCGCCGGCGCCCTCGCCGGTGCGGTTGTCACCGGTGTGGACGATGGTGTTGTCCGGCGTCTGCTTGTTGTTGAAGAAGACGAAGTGGGCGTCCGAGTACACCTTGCCCTGTGTGCTGACCGCGATCGCGGACGCGTCGAGGTCGAAGTCGGTGCCCGTGGTGGTGCGGACGTCCCAGCCGAGGCCCACGGTGACGGCGGTCAGGCCCGGAGCCTCCTTGGTGAGCGAGACGTTGCCACCCTTGGACAGGCTTACTGCCATTTTTTGGGAGTCCCTTCCCTCGTGTGCGTACGGCAAGAGCTGTACCGCAAGAAAGCTACAGCTACCCCTACGAACGACGCGGGGGGTACCCAAGGTTCCAGGTCTCTTTACTTTCTTTACCCGGGATATTCGGGTGACGCGGGCCGGTCGCGGGCGGGAACATGGACGGCATGTCCGGTCCGTACCTCATCCGCGGCTCCGTCTCGCTCCCCGAGGCCGAGCTCATGTGGCGTTTCTCGCGCTCCTCGGGGCCCGGCGGGCAGCACGTCAACACCACCGACTCCCAGGTGGAGCTGCGCTTCGACCTGGCCCGCACCGAGGCCCTGCCCGCGGTGTGGAAGCAGCGCGCGCTGCGGCGGCTGGCCGGGCGGCTGACCGACGGGGTCGTCAGCGTCCGAGCCTCCGAGCACCGTTCGCAGTTCCGCAACCGCGAGGCCGCCGCCGTACGTCTGGCGGCCCTTCTCGCCGAGGCCACCGCGCCGCCTCCCAGGCCCCGCAAACCCACCCGCATCCCCCGCGGTATCAACGAACGCCGGCTCAGGGAGAAGAAGCAGCGCTCGGAGACCAAGCGGGGGCGCTCCCCGAAGAACTGGACCTGAGGGCGCTCCCGGACGGGCCTCAGGGCAGCGCCAGTACTCCCACGGTCTGGTCGCCGCTCGTCTCCCCGTCGGTCTCGAAGCCCAGGCCGAGATAGAAGTCCCCCGGGCCGGTCGGGCCCGGGTGCCAGGTGGTGTAGAGGCGGTCGCCGCCGCGCCGGCGGATCTCCGCGGCCACCGATTCCACCGCGAACCGGCCGTAGCCGCGGCCCTGCTCCTCGGCAGCGATGTTCAGCCGCCACAGCCCCGAGCGGAACACACTGCCGTCCGCGTGCCAGTCGATGCCGAGGAAAGCCATCAGGAAGCCGACCGGCCGGCCGGCGTCGACGATCAGGCGGGGCCAGGCGGTGTCCCGGTGGACGTACGCCTCGGCGAGCGACTGTGCGACCGGCTCGACGGCGTGTTCCTGGTCCGGGCGGACCCGGACGGCGAGGGCGGCCTCGAGGTTCCCCGCGGTGATCTCTTCGAGCCGCGGCCCGGGTGGCGTCGTCGTGCGGGTCGTCATGCGCGCACCCTAGGCGAGTGATCAACACCGGGCCACGGAATTTCCGGGCCCGCCCCGGGCCGCCAGGTCCGCCTCCGCGGGCCGGCGGGCTCGCGGGCTCAGCCCAGATGCCGGTAGCGGCCCCGGAAGTAGGTCAGCGGGCGGCCGTCCGCGCTCGGTACGTCGGCGGTCAGGACCCGGCCGATGACCAGGGTGTGGTCACCCGCCGGAACCCGCTGCTCGGTGCGGCACTCCAGGGTGGCCAGCGCGCCGCCCACCAGGGGCGCCCCGGACACCTTGCCGCGGACGTAGGGGATGTCCTCGAACAGCAGCCGGTCGCTGACCCGCCCCTTCATCGCGAAGCGGCCGGCGATGTGCCGCTGGCTCTCGGACAGCACCGAGACCGCCCATAGCGGCTGCTCGGTGAGCAGGTCGTCCATGCGGGCACCCGCGCGCAGGCTGACCAGCACCAGCGGCGGGTCCAGGGAGACGGAGACGAAGGCCGTCGCCGTCATGCCGACGTCCTCGCCGGCCGGCGCCATGGGGTCGTCCGGATCCAGCGGCGGCTCCTGCGCGGTCACGAGGACCACACCCGAGGCCAGCCGGGACATCGCGGCGCGGAACTCGTCGTTGCTCACCCCCTCAGCATGCCCGGCGGCCGCGGCCGGCAAGGGGGAGGCGGGGGAGGTGGCGGCGGGAGAGTTCGACACGCCGCCACGCTAGACGGCGCCCGCCGGGCCGCACATCGGCCGCGGGTCCCAGCCGGGTCCTAGGACCTCGGTCCGAGGCGGCCCCGCGGCAGGCCCCGCGTCTCGCACCCCGCACCCGCGCCGCCTCCTGCCTCTCGCCGCGAACCGCGTGCACGCATCCGCACTCTGTGTTCAGTAAACGCACGGGAAAATCGCAGAAACACCACTCAATTGTTCATCTTTCGCTGTGACTTGAGTCACAAGGAGCAGGAATTGTTGACCCTGTGTACCGAGTGGGCAGCGCGCTGTGATTCAGTGGCGGGGAAGCTGCAAGGCGCCACCGGACCGCCACCCAACCACCACGCACCACCACTGCACACCAGGCGCCGAAGAGCATCCCTTGATTCGCTGCGAGGTCTCGGGGGGAGGGCGAGCATGGAGACCGAGTCGGAGCCGTACGTCCGTCTTGCGTCCCTGCGGCAACTGCACCAGGTCATGGCCGACATGAACACGGCCCGCAGCCTGGCGGACACGCTGCAGACCGTCGCCGACGGCGCCGTCCACGCCCTCGGCTACGAACTGGCCTGCGTCAACCTCGTACGCCCCGACGGCGACCTCGTCGTCGCCGCCTTCTCCGGCAACCAGGCCGCCGAGGCCCTCATCACCGGCCGCGTCGGCTCCCGCGACTCCTGGGACCGGCGGCTGAACATGGGCGAGCGGTGGGGCGACCTGGTCTTCATCCCGTACACCGAGGGCTGGATCCTCGACGACGACGATGTCCCGCAGTGGTACACCGACGGCCCCGCGCCCCGCTTCGAGGGCGAGTGGCACCCCGCCGACCGCCTCTTCGCCCCCATGTACGCGCCCGGTGCGCAGGGCGGCGGCTCCAGCGGCGAGCTGATCGGCGTCCTGTCCGTGGACCGGCCGCGCAACGGCCGGCGGCCCGGCGCCTGGGGCCGCGAGGCTCTGCAGATGTACGCCTTCCAGGCCGCGATCGCCATCAGCAACGCCCGGCTCCGTTCCAACATGCAGCGAGCCCTGGTCCGCCTGGAGCGCGAGCAGCAGGCCCTGCGGGCCAGCGAGGAGAGCTTCCGGCAGGCCTTCGAGTACGCCCCCTCCGGCATGGCCATCGCCGAGATGGGCGACCAGTACGGCCGCATCCTGCGCACCAACGACGCGCTGTGCCGGCTGCTGGGCCGCCCCGCCTCCGCGATGCGCCGCTACTCCTTCTCCGACCTGGTCCACCCGGAGGACATAGGCACCCTGCTGCGCACGTCCGCGGAGGGCGGTCGCGCGGAACTCCGGCTCGGCCGCCGCAACGGCACCTACGTCTGGGTGTCGCTGCGCAACAGCGTCGTCGCCGACGCCGCCGACGGCCCTCGGTTCCTGCTCACCCACGTCGAGGACATCGAGGAACGCAAGCGCCGCGAGCTCCAGCTCGCCCACCGCGCCTCCCACGACTCCCTCACCGGACTGCCCAACTCCGCCGAACTGCGCGCCCGGCTCTCCGCCCGGCTGTGCCGGCGCCCGCAGTCCACGCACTCCGCGGTGGACGCCATGGACGCCGCCTACGGGGACGTCGTGTACGACTCCGGCGGCCACCGCTTCGAGTTCCCGCCCGGACCGGAGCCGTACGGCGGCTTCGACCACCATGTGCACACCGTCGCCCCCGAGGGCGACCGCGACGACGGCACCAAAGGGCTCGCAGTGCTCTTCTGCGACCTCGACGGCTTCAAGTCGATCAACGACCGGTTCGGGCACAACGCGGGCGACGCCGTCCTCATCGAGGTCGCCCGGCGGCTCGGCGGCGGCGTCCGGGACGGCGACACGGTCGCCCGGCTCGGCGGCGACGAGTTCGTCATCCTCGCCGACGGGCTCGGCCGCGCCGACGCACAGGACCTCGCCGTCCGGCTGCGCAACGAGATCATCCAGCCGATCCGGGCCGAGGGACGGGCCGTCCGGGTGGGCGCCAGCTTCGGCATCGGGTGGGCCCACTGCGGGATGACGGCGGACGAAGTGTTGAAGTCCGCTGACGAACGGATGTACGTAGAGAAACGATCTCGTCCCAAACAGCATCGCCGTGCCGGATGATCCCAGGTCAGTGCGCTGATGCGGGCGGAGTCACCCGTTTGGGCCATACGGAGCGGGTAGGCTCGCCCTCTCACGACTCTTATCGCACATGCACCGCATCCGGTTAGGAGACCTAGGGATGACGCCCGGCAACAACGGCGCGAGCACGCCCGAGGACGACGACCCGTTCGGCTATCTGTACGCCGACGGGCAGGCCAACGGGGCCCAGCCGCCGTCCGGTGGCTACGGCTACCCCAACTCGGTCAACCGGGTGCGGACCGTCGGCTCGCGGCAGTACGGGCAGCAGCCCCCCGCCGCCGCGCCCCCGCAGCAGGCCGCCCACCCGCCGCAGCAGGGTGGCTACGGCAACCCGAACCCGCACTACGCCGCGCCGGAGACCTTTCCCGGCGGCGGGGGCGGCGCCGGCGCCGGCTACCACCAGCCGTCCCACGGCGGAGGCGGCGGCAGACGGGGCCCCAACACCAAGGGGCTGCTGATCGGCGCCATCGCGGTGGTCGCCGCGGTCGTGGTGGGCATCAGCGTCGCGATGATGGGCGGCGACGACACCGAGGGCGGCAACACCGACGACCAGGCCGGCAACAGCACCCCGTCCCAGTCCCAGAACAGCGAGCCCAGCCCCTCGGCCAGCGACAGCGCCGAAGAGGAGGTCGAGCTGCCGACGATCGACGCCAAGGCGCTGCGCCTCGGTCCCGGCGTGGCCACCGCCTCGGACGTCGAGGGTGCCGAGGCCGACGGCGGCGTCTACGTCACCAACCTCAACTCGGTCGGGGCCTCGGTCACCTGGAGCGTCGACGGCATCCCCGAGGACGGCGCCTACACCCTCTTCGCCCGGTACAGCACGGCCGACGAGGACCAGTCGATGACGGTGACCATCAACGGCAAGACCTTCGGTTCCAAGATGAACCTGGGCAACTTCACCGGCGCCAAGGACGGTGACTTCGCCAAGGGCTGGACCAAGACGTACATCTGGCCCACCCTCAACAAGGGCACCAACACCATCACCGTCTCCTGCCAGGACGGCGACAAGTGCAACGTCCTGCTGGACCAGCTGTCGCTGAAGAAGGGCCAGGTCAAGGACTGAGGCCGCGGAGCCGTTCCTAGGCGGCGCTGGCTTCCGCCGTCACGGCCACCCGCCCCAGCAGTTCCTCGTACGACCCCCGGTCGAACTCGCCCGCCACCGGCGCCTGCACCGTCGCCGCCGACAGGGCGACCGCGCGGGCCAGCCGGTCCGGCCAGGGCAGCCGCTCCACCAGGCCGGACAGCAGGCCCGCGACCACGGAGTCACCGGCGCCGGTCGGGTTGCCGTGGACACGGCGGGGCGGCGCGGCCCGCCAGTGACCCTCCGGGGTCAGCGCGAGCAGGCCCTGCGCGCCGAGCGAGGCGACCACGGAGCGGGCGCCGCGCCGGCGGGCGTCCTGGGTGGCCCGCAGCGGCTCGTGCGCGCCGGTCAGCTCGGCGAGCTCCTCCGAGTTCGGCTTGATCAGATCCGGCCGGGCGGCGACCGCCCGGCGCAGCGGCTCCCCGCCGGTGTCCAGCAGCACCGGCACCCCGGCCGCCCGGGCCGTGCGCACCAGCCCAGCGTACGCACCCACCGGCACGCCGGGTGGCAGGCTGCCGCACAGGGCGACCGCGTCGGCGCCGGCCAGCAGATCCTCGTACGCCTCCTGGAAGGCGCCCCACTCGGCGGGGGAGATGGCCGGGCCGGGCTCGTTGAGCTGTGTGGTGTCGCCGGTGCGGTCGTCCACCACGGCTATGGTGCGGCGGGTGCTGCCCGCCACCGGAACCAGCGCGTCCGCCACCCCGCGGAGGGCGGCGAGCCCCTCCTGCACGGACCGCCCCGTGGCGCCGCCCGTGAAACCCGTGACCGTCACCCGGTGGCCGAGGGCCGCCAGCACCCGGGCCACGTTCAGGCCCTTGCCGCCGGGCCGCTCGGCGACCTCGGTGACCCGGTGGGAGGAGTGGGGCCGCAGCCCTCGTACGCGATAGGTGATGTCGAGAGCGGTGTTCAGTGTGACCGTGAGGATCACCTGGGCGACCTCCCCCGATTGCTGCGTGTGCCGGTGCCCGGAGCCATCGGCTCAGGGCTTCTCCTAAAGGCACGATCATGCCAAACGGACGGCGGTCGGCCCAGCCCCGCGTCGGCCACGGTCCGAGCGACTCGTGGGACGGATCAGCCCAGTTGGGGATCGACCACCCAGGCGCCCTGCCGCATCACGCCCACCACGTCGAAGCCCTCGTCCAGCACCACCAGGTCGGCGTCCTTGCCCGGCTCCAGCGAACCGATCCGGTCGGCCATGCCCAGCAGCCGGGCCGGGTTGGCGGACAGCGCCGTGACCGCGTCCTCGACCGACAGGCCGTCCACCGTCACCGCACGCTTGAACGCCCGGTCCAGGGTGAGCGTCGAACCCGCGATGGAGCCGCCTTCCACCAGCCGGGCCACCCCGTCCGCGACCTCGACCTCCAGCGGGCCGAGCATGTAGCGGCCGTCGCCGAAACCGGCCGCGTCCATCGCGTCGGTGATGAAGGCGACCCGCGACGCGCCCGCGTGGTGGAAGGCCAGTTGGAGCGCGGCCGGATGCAGATGGATACCGTCGTCGATCAGCTCGACGGTGACCCGCTCGTCCTCCAGCAGCGCGGTGATCGGGCCCGGGGCGCGGTGGCCGACCGGGGGCATGGCGTTGAACAGGTGGGTGGCGACGGTGGCGCCCGCGTCGATGGCCTGAACCGTCTGCTCGTACGTGGCGTCGGTGTGCCCGACCGCCGCGATCACACCGTGTTCCGCGAGCAGGCGCACGGAGTCGATGCCGCCGGGCAGCTCGGTGGCGAGGGTGACCATCCTGGCGTGTCCGTGCGCGGCGTCGATCAGCTTGCGGACCTCGGCCGGGTCCGGGTCGCGCAGCAGCTCCTCCGAGTGGGCGCCCTTGCGGCAGGGGGAGATGAACGGGCCCTCGTAGTGGATGCCTGCGATGTCGCCCTGCTGGGCCAGCTCCGCCAGCAGCCCGGCGCGCCGGGCGAGGAAGTCCAGGTCGCCGGTGACGGTGGAGGCGACCAGGGTGGTGGTGCCGTGCAGCCGGTGGGTGCGGATGCCCCTGAGGACCTCCTCGACGGTGCCGGAGGTGAAGGAGGCGCCGCCGCCGCCGTGGTTGTGGATGTCGACGAAACCGGGAACGACCCAGTGGCCGGTCAGGTCGACGGCCTCGGTGTGCGCGGCCTCGGTGGCCTCGGTGTCCGCGGTCTCGGCGTCCGTGTCCGCGATCCGGGTGCCGTCGACGAGCACGCGGCCGTCGTCCACGGTCCCGGTGGGCAGCACCACCCGGGCACCGGCGAGAACCTTGCGTGGGGCCATCAGGCGGTTACCTCCGGGGAGTCGCAGTCGAGGTCGTGGGGGAAGCCGGCGCCGTGGGGCACGCCGCAGCCGTGGGGGAGGCCGGGACCGCGGAAGCCGCGGCCGTGGGAGCCGCGGCCGTGGGAGCCGCGGCCGTGGGAGCCGCGGCCGTGGGAGCCGCGGCCGTGGGAGCCGCGGAGAGCAGATCCCAGGCCAGCAGCCCGGCCCCGAGGCAGCCCGCGGTGTCCCCCAGGGCCGCGGGGACGATCTCGGGCAGCTTCTGGAAGGTGACGCGCCGCCGCACGGCGTCCCGCAGCGGTGTGAACAAGGTTTCCCCCGCCTCGGCGAGACCGCCACCGATGATCAGGGTGCGCGGGTCCAGCAGAGTGACGGCGGTGACCAGCCCGTCGGCCAGCGCCTCCACCGCCTGGGACCACACCCGCTCGGCGTCGGGGTCGCCCGACTCGACGGCCTCGGCGCAGTCCGCGGCGTCCGCGCCCGGGTCCCCGCACGCCTCGGCCCACGCCTGGCTGACCGCCGCCGCGGAGGCGAACCGCTCCAGACAGCCGTGCTGCCCGCAGGGGCACGCCGCACCGCCGGGCCGGACGACGACATGGCCGATCTCGCCCGCGAAGCCGTGCGCGCCCGCCTCCACCCGGCCGTCGATGCCGATCGCGCCCGCGATGCCGGTGCCCAGCGGCACGAACAGGAACCGGTCGGCTCCCCGGCCCGCCCCGAGCCGGCCCTCGGCGAGTCCGCCGGAGCGCACGTCGTGGCCGAGGGCGACCGGGATGCCGCCGAGCCGCTCGCCCAGCAGGTCCCGCAGGGGGACGTCGCGCCAGCCGAGGTTGGCGGCGTAGACGGCGGTGCCGGCCGCTTCGTCGACGATGCCGGGGACGGCGACGCCGGCCGCGACGGCGGGCTCGCCGAACCGGTCGGTGCCGAGCGCGCGCAGGCCGGCGGCGAAGTCCAGGATGTCCGCGACCACCGCGTCCGGGCCGCGGTCGCGGCCGGTGGCGCGGCGGGCCCGGTGCAGCAGCGCGCCGTCCGCCCCGACCAGGGCGGCCTTCATCCCGGTGCCGCCCACATCGAGGGCGATGACATGTCTCACGGGGACAGTGTGGCCCGACCACCCGCAAGAGGTCTAGTCCACTCGCATGGTGTAGACCATAATCCGGTAAGCGAACGGCCGGTTTCCGCGAACGGACCGGTGGTCGAACACAGTCGACGGGTTGGGGACGGATCGGTGCAGCGGCGTAGGGCAGGAACGGTCGCGATGGTGTCCGCACTGGGCATGACGGCGGTCCTCGGCGGCTGCGGGGTCACCGGCGACTCGGGCGGCGTGACGCTGAGGCTGGTCGCCGCCGACTACGGCGACAGCAAGGCCAACAGCTCCCAGAAGTACTGGGACGAGCTGGCCAAGGCCTTCGAGGCCGAGCACCCCGACGTGCACGTCGACGTCACCGTCCACTCCTGGAACGACGTCGACCGCGAGGTCCGCGAGATGGTCGAGGCCGGCCGGGCGCCCGACCTGGCGCAGATCGGGGCCTACGCCGACTACGCGGCCGACGACCTGCTGTACGAGGCCGACGACGTGCTCTCCATCCAGTCCCAGGCCGACTTCGTCTCCCAGCTCGCCCTTGCCGGGCAGGTCAACGGGGTGCAGTACGGGCTGCCGTTCGCGTCCTCCACGCGCGTGCTGTTCTACAACAAGGCCCTCTTCGAGAAGGCCGGCCTCACCCCGCCCAAGAGCTGGGACGACCTCGCCGAGGCCGCCGAGGCGCTCAAGGAGGAGGGCGTGAAGTACCCGTACGCCCTGCCGCTGGGCCCGGAGGAGGCACCGGCCGAGACCCTGCAGTGGCTGCTCAGCGGGGGCGGCGGCTACACCGACACCGTCGGCACCTACGACATCGACTCCCCGCGCAACACCGGCACCCTCACCTGGCTCAAGGACGAACTGGTCGGCAAGGGTCTCACCGGCCCGGTCGCGCCCGGCGAACTCAACCGCGCCGACGCCTTCGCGGCCTTCGCCGACGGCGACGTCGGCATGCTCAACGGCCACCCGACCCTGATGAAGGCCGCCGCCGCAAAGGGCGTGGAGTTCGGCATGGTGCCGACCCCCGGCATCGACGGCGGGAGCCGGGTCACGCTGGGCGTGGCCGACTGGATGATGGCGTTCAGGAAGAGCGGCCACCAGAAGGAGATCGGCGACTTCCTGAACTTCGTCTACAGCGACGACAACGTCCTGGACTTCTCCCGCCGCTACGACCTGCTGCCGGTCACCACCTCCGCCTGGGAGGTCATGAGCACCGCCGAGGAGGACAAGGACCTCCAGCCGTTCCTGAAGGAGCTGGTGCTCTCCGAGCTGTACCCGGTCGGCAAGACCTCCTGGGCGTCGGTCAGCGCCGACATCAAGAAGCGCATAGGCCAGGCGGTCTCCTCCGGGGGCGACCCGAGGTCGGTCCTCCGGGAGATCCAGGCCACGGCGGTGCGGGCGCAGAGCTCGGAGTAGGCCCGGCGGCTGCACCGGATGTCAGTGGCCGGGGCTACCGTCGGAGACATGGACGACCAGCAGCAGTGGGGCGAGCGGGAGCGGGGCATCCTCGCGCTGGAGCGCCGCGGCTTCCCCGGCCCCGGCGCCAAGGAGCGGGCGATACGCGAGGAGCTGGGCCTGGCGCCCGTCCGCTACTACCAGCTGCTCAACGCCCTGCTGGACGACCCGCGTGCGCTGGCGGCCGACCCGGTCACGGTGAACCGGCTCAGAAGGGTCCGGGAGACCCGCCGAACCGAGCGCTGACGGCCCGGAGCCCCGTCCCGCCCGGCCGGGGGTGGCTCACGCGGCCGGGGGTGGCCCACCCGGCTGGGGGTGGGCCACGCGGCCGGGGGTAGCTCATGCGGCCAAGCGCCCCACCCGGCCGGAAGCGGCCCACGCGAGGCGTGCCCGCCCCCGCGGCGGGATAGTTTCCCGGCATGGGCAGCCCACAGGACTCCACCCCCTCCAATCCCGCCGACCCCACCACCCACTCCGGCAACCCGGCGGACGTCTTGCCGACCCCGGCGGGCCGGGCCGGGCGCGACGGCCTCGCCGCCCTCCTCGCCGACCCCGGCCGTGCGGTGATCGCCCTCGACTTCGACGGCACCCTCGCCCCGATCGTCGCCGACCCCGAACAGGCCCGTGCCCACCCCGACGCCGTCCCCGCCCTGGTGGCGCTGGCCCCGAAGGTCGCCTCCGTCGCGGTGATCACCGGCCGCCCGGCCGCCGTCGCGGTCCGGCACGGCGGCTTCGCGGGTGTGCCCGGCCTGGAACACCTCGTGGTCCTCGGCCACTACGGTGCCGAGCGCTGGGACGCCGCCACCGGTGCGGTCACCGCGCCCGAGCCGCACCCCGGCGTCGCCGCCGTCCGCGCCGAACTCCCCGGCCTGCTGGAGCGGTCCGGGGCCGGGCAGGGCGCCTGGACCGAGGACAAGGGCCGTGCGGTGGCCGTGCACACCCGCCGCGCGGGCGACCCGCAGGCCGCCTTCGAGGCGCTGCGCACCCCGCTGGCCGACCTCGCAACCCGCCACGGCCTGATCGTCGAACCGGGCCGCCTGGTCCTGGAGCTGCGCCCGCCCGGCATGGACAAGGGCGTCGCCCTCCTGGACCACGTCCGCGCCACCGGCGCCGCCGCGGTCCTCTACGCCGGCGACGACCTCGGCGACCTCCCGGCCTATTCCGCCGTCGCCGCCCTCCGCACCGACGGCACCCCCGGCCTCCTGGTCTGCAGCGGCAGCGACGAGGTCACGGCCCTGAGCGAACAGGCGGACGTGGTGGTCGACGGCCCGGCGGGGGTGGTGGGCCTGCTGCGGACCCTGGCGAGCCACCTCACCTGACCCGCGGAGGCCGGGCGCGGCAGGCGGCCCGGAACGCCTGTCCCTCAGCCCCGCAGCGCCGTCAGCTGCTCGACGAACCACCGGCCCGGGGGCAGGGCTGTCGCCGCCGCGGTCAGGCGCTTGGAGCGTTCGGCGCGCTCGCCCGGGGGCATGGTGAGCGCCTCGTGCAGGGCCTGCGCCGTGCGCGTCACGTCGTAGGGGTTGACGACGACCGCGTCCTCGCCCAGCTCCTCGTACGCCCCCGCCTCCCGTGACAGCACCAGGGCGCACCCCTCGTCGGAGACGACCGGCACCTCCTTGGCGACGAGGTTCATGCCGTCCCGGACCGGGTTCACCAGGGCCACGTCCGCCAGCCGGTACGCCGCGAGGGACCGGGCGAAGTCGTCCTTCACATGCAGCACGACCGGCGTCCACCCCGCCGTCCCGTACTCGCCGTTGATCACCTCGGCCACCCGCCGCACCTCGGCGGTGTAGTCCCGGTACACGGCGAGGTCCTGCCGCGACGGATAGGCGAACGCGACGTGCACCACCCGCTCGCGCCACTCCGGCCGGTCGGCCAGCAGCTGCCGGTAGGCCAGCAGCCCGCGCACGATGTTCTTGGACAGCTCGGTCCGGTCCACCCGGACGATCGCCTTCCGGGCGGTCCCCTCCGGACCCGTGCCGATCTCCGCCCGCAGCGCCGCCAGCCGCTCGTCCACGTCGGCCTCGTGCGACCGCCGCCGCAGGAACTCCGCGTCGGCACCGAGGCCGTGCACCCCGATCCGGGTGTCCCCGAGCCCGCCGACCAGCGTCTCGCAGCACCGCGTGAACGCCTCGGCCCAGCGGTGCGTCAGGAACCCGAGCCGGTCGGCGCCCAGCATGCCGCGCAGCAGCTGCCCGGCGATGTCGTCGGGCAGCATCCGGAAGTACTCCACCGGCGCCCACGGTGTGTGCGAGAAGTGGCCGATGCGCAGGTCCGGCCGGAGAGCGCGGAGCATCCCCGGGACCAGCGCCAGGTGGTAGTCCTGCACGATCGCGACCGCGCCCTCGGCGGCCTCCTCGGCCAGCGCCTCGGCGAAGGCCCGGTTGTACGTCTCGTACGACGCCCACTGCCGCCGGAACTCCGCGTCGAAGACCGGCTCCAGCGGGGTCTGGTAGAGCATGTGGTGGACGAACCACAGCACCGAGTTGGCGATGCCGTTGTAGGCGTCGGTGTGCACCTCGGCCGGGATGTCCAGCATCCGTACGCCCGGCTCACCGGTGCCGCGCCGCACCGCCGCACGGTCGCCGTCGCCGAGCGCCGAGCACACCCACAGCGCCCCCGCGTCCGGACCGATCGCGGACAGCCCGGAGACCAGCCCTCCGCCGCCCCGTTTCGCCTGCAGCGAGCCGTCCTCCCGGACCTCGTACGAGACCGGCCCACGGTTGGAGGCCACCAGGACCCGGGCAGCACCGAACGTCGAAGCCATAGCCCTCAACCTAGCCCGGCCCGGAAACGCTCAAACGTTCCCACACGCCGTCCGGCTGCGATTCGGTCACATCACTTGTGTGGGTGATGTGAAGGGGCTGAGGATGCGTCATGCATCTCGTACGTCTCCGCCGCACCCTCGGCACCACCGCCCTGCTCGCCGCC
Source organism: Streptomyces poriticola (assembly GCF_036689765.1). Lineage (NCBI taxonomy): Bacteria > Bacillati > Actinomycetota > Actinomycetes > Kitasatosporales > Streptomycetaceae > Streptomyces > Streptomyces poriticola. The sequence goes on along the minus strand of NZ_JBAGKH010000003.1, from coordinate 448,467 downwards.
TCCTCGCTCGTGCTGGCCGGCTGCGGCAGCGGTGACGGCAGCACGACGGCGGACGAAGGGCCTGCGTCGGCCGCCCCCGTGCAGGCCTCGGCGACCACCGGCAGCACGCCGAGCCCGACCCCCACGCCGACCCCGACCCCCACGCCGACCCCGACCCCCACGCCGACCCCTCCTCCGGCCGCCGCCACGCTGCCGGACCAGACCGGCCGGACGATCGGCTCGGCCGTCTCCGCGGCGAAGTCGGCGGGCCTGGCCCACGCCGTCTACCTCCAGGACACCGGCCTGACCCTGGACGGCGGCGGACAACGGGCCTCCTCCTGGCGGACCGGCGAGGAGGTCTGCGGCCAGATCGACGACCCCGACGACCTGAACGGCTCCTTCGACGTGGCGTTCACCGTCCCGCGCGACGGCCGCGACTGCGCCGGGGAACTGCTGCACACGCCGGCACCGGCACCGACGCCGGCGGAGACCCGCACGTCCGGGTCGGGCGGCGGCTCGTCGGGCGGCGGCTCGACCGGGGGCGGCGGCAGCCAGGACTGCGCGATCATGAGCCCGGCCGGCAACTGCTACGCCGACGGTCAGTTCTGCGCGAAGCGGCACCGCGGACTGAGCACCCACGGACGCGGTGGCGAGTACCTCACCTGCAGCAGGGACAGCGCCGGCCGCTGGCGCTGGTCGGACGGTGTCCCCGGCTGACGACGCAGCCGGCCGCCGCGCTCAGGCCACCTTCCGGGCCGCGTACTCCGGGATCTCCGCCATCGGCGGCCGCTCCTCGGTGTCCACCGAGTAGGTGCGTGGCTCGAAACCGTCCTCCGCACGCTCGAACTGGGTGAGGGAGGGCCGGACGAGGTGGCCGCGGGCCAGCCGGAGCTGGGCGGTGCGGTAGATCGCGGCGGCCATCCGGCCCAGGGCCTGGCCGTCCTGGTGCCGGTGCTTGCGCACCCCGACGTCCACCTGGGCCAGGGCGTCCAGCCCCGCCAGGTGCAGGGCGTCGACCAGCATCCCCAGCTCCACGCCGTAGCCGACGGGGAAGGGCAGCTGCTCCAGCAGGGACCGGCGGGCCGCGTACTCGCCGCCCAGCGGCTGGACGAAGCCGGCCAGCTGGGGCCAGTGCATGTTCAGCAGCGGACGCGCCATGAGCTCGGTGACCCGGCCGCCCTGACCGGGCGCGCCGCCCAGCGGACGGTCGTACATGGCCTTGACCAGCGCCACCTCCGGGTCGGTGAGCAGCGGGCCGACGATCCCGGAGACGAAGTCGGAGGAGAACTCGCGCAGGTCGGCGTCGACGAAGCAGACGATGTCACCGCCGGTGACCAGCAGCGACCGCCACAGCACCTCGCCCTTGCCGGGCACCGCCGGGATCCGGGGCAGGATCGCGTCCCGGTGGACGACCCGGGCCCCGGCCGCCGCGGCCACCTGCGCCGTGCGGTCGGTCGAGCCGGAGTCGACGACCACGATCTCGTCGACCAGCGGCACCTGCTCCACCAGGTCGTGGCGGAGGACCGCGACGATGTCGCCGACGGTCTCCTCCTCGTTCAGGGCGGGGAGCACGACGCTGACCGACTGGCCGGTGGCGCGTTTGGCCGTCATGATCTGGTGCAGCGGCCGGTCGCTCACGGACCAGGAGCGTGCGATCAGCCAGCGCTCGACTTCTTCCAGCACGATCAGCGGCTCCTCCCTGTCGGACCGGCACGCGTGCGTGCCGCCCGTCTCGCGGTTCGGACGACTATCTCAATGGTCCTGGCCTTCGGTTACAGTCTTGAACAACGCGGATGACCGTCGCATGTCGGGGTCACCGCGGCCACAACCGCATACAGCTCATCCAGAGGGGCAGAGGGACACGGCCCGATGAAGCCCCGGCAACCCTCCAGCCGGTACTCGTAGACCGCTGCCGATCTCGGCGCGACAGGTCTCCGCGAGGCTCCCGGCTCGGGAAGGTGCCAAGTCCGTCTCACGGCGAGATGCGTCGTGGGGAAGATGAGGAGAAAGGGCCTCGCCTCACATGGCTGTGCAGACTGTTGCAACCGACACCGACACCGACACCGACTCCGCCGCCTCCGCCGTGGATCTCGGTCCCGCCGCGGCGCTCTCCTGCCGCGAGTGCGGCCACCGCGTGCCGCTCGGCCCGGTCTTCGCCTGCGAGGAGTGTTTCGGCCCGCTGGAGATCGCCTACGACTTCTCCGCCTACGACACGGAGGAGCTGCGGGCGCGTATCGAGGCCGGCCCCGCGAACATCTGGCGTTACGCACCGCTGCTGCCCGTCCCGGCGGACGTGGCCGGCAAGCCGAACCTCAACCCCGGCTGGACCAAGCTGGTCGAGGCCGGCAACCTCGCCCGCGAACTGGGGATCACCGGCGGGCTCTACATCAAGGACGACTCCGGCAACCCGACCCACTCCTTCAAGGACCGGGTCGTCGCCCAGGCGCTGGAGGCCGCCCGGGTCTTCGGCTTCACCACGCTGTCCTGCTCCTCCACCGGCAACCTGGCCGGCGCCGTCGGTGCCGCCGCCGCCCGCGCCGGCTTCCGCTCCTGCGTGTTCATCCCGCACGACCTGGAGCAGGGCAAGGTCGTCATGGCCGCGGTGTACGGCGGTGAACTCGTCGGCATCGAGGGCAATTACGACGACGTGAACCGCTTCTGCTCCGAGCTGATCGGCGACCCGGCCGGCGAGGGCTGGGGCTTCGTCAACGTCAATCTGCGGCCGTACTACGCGGAGGGGTCGAAGACCCTGGCGTACGAGATCTGCGAGCAGCTCGGCTGGCAGCTGCCCGACCAGATCGTCGTCCCGATCGCCTCCGGCTCGCAGCTCACGAAGATCGACAAGGGGCTGCAGGAACTGATCAGGCTCGGGCTGGTGGAGGACCGGCCGTACAAGATCTTCGGCGCGCAGGCCGCGGGCTGCTCACCGGTGTCCGCGGCCTTCAAGGCCGGCCACGACGTGGTACGCCCCCAGAAGCCGGACACCATCGCCAAGTCGCTGGCCATCGGCAATCCGGCGGACGGGCCGTACGTCCTCGACATCGCCCGGCGTACGGGTGGTGCGGTGGAGGACGTGACGGACGAGCAGGTCGTCGATGCGATCAAGCTGCTGGCGCGGACCGAGGGGATCTTCGCGGAGACCGCGGGGGGTGTGACGGTCGGCGTCACGAAGAAGCTGATCGAGAACGGTCTCCTCGACCCGGCCCGGTCCACGGTGGTCCTCAACACGGGTGACGGCCTGAAGACGCTGGACGCGGTGGCGGGCACCGGGCTCACCGCGACGATCCGCCCGAACCTCGACGCGTTCCATGAGGCCGGTCTCGCGTAACAGCCGCCTGTACGGCGTCCGCGGGCCGGGCGGGGGCCGGCCGCGCGCCCGGGCGGCGGCAGCCGCACATCCACCACAGCCCCGCGCCCCCGGGGCGCTACCCGACCGGAGGTCACCAGCAATGAGCGTCACCGTCCGCATCCCCACCATCCTGCGCACCTACACCGGCGGCCGGGCCGAGGTGAGCGCCGAGGGGACGACCCTCGCGCAGGTCATCGAGGACCTGGAGAAGAACCACACCGGGATCGCTGCGCGGGTCCTGGACGACCAGGGCAAGCTGCGCCGCTTCGTCAACGTCTACGTCAACGACGACGACGTCCGGTTCGAGCAGGGCCTCGAGACGGCGACCCCGGACGGGGCCGGAGTCTCCATCATCCCGGCGGTCGCCGGCGGCTGACCGGAACGTCCGTTACCAACGGTAATGTTGGTGACATAGGGTTTTCCCTATTGCCCCCTCCGTGAGAGATGCGGAGGGGGCAATTCCGTGTGATTGAGCGCGGTACAGTTGGGGAACGCGCTCCGGATCGTGCGGTCGGAAGCCCTGAATTCCTGCCGCACGCCCGACAAGATGCAGCCAAACTCCGGGTGTCTTTCGCGGCTTTTGCTCCGTTCGCCCGGCCCGACTTGCCCCGGAATCGCACGAATTCTCGCCACATTCCGGACCGGGTGCGTCCAGAATTCTCGTCCGATTGACCTGTTGCAGACGGCAGTTGGACAGATACATTCAGCCGCGGTCGACGCGTTCCGGCGCACGCCCCCAACCGTTGGGGGGTGAGGTCTGACCCGGATCCGCGAAGTGCGGATCTGTGCAAGGGCCAGTAATAGGGGAGTTAGGCATGGCTCAGGGCACCGTCAAGTGGTTCAACGCGGAGAAGGGGTACGGCTTCATCGCGGTCGACGGTGGTGCGGATGTTTTCGTCCACTACAGCGCGATCCAGATGGACGGCTACCGCACCCTGGAAGAGGGCCAGCGGGTCGAGTTCGAGATCTCGCAGGGTCAGAAGGGCCCGCAGGCCGACATGGTTCGCGTCACCGCCTGAAACGCGCGGTCAACCGCAGCGAACGGTCTTCATCGGAGGGCCCGCACCCGCCCGGGTGCGGGCCCTCCGGCATGCCCGGGCCCGCACCTCGACGAGCCCGCTTCGCGGGCGCACCTTGCGCCCACCCGTCACCCGGCCACCACCCCTCAATGAGCCCGCTTCGCGGGCGCACCTTGCACTCGGGGGGCGCGAGTGCTAATCATTGGCGTTAGCACTCTGAAGGTGAGAGTGACAGCGAAGGACCGGGTCGGTGAGGCCCGTGGGCCGGGTGGGGCAAGGAACCACGAGGCCCGCGAGCCGTCCGTCGCGGGCGCGGGCGCGGTCCGAAGGAATCACCCCCAGTCCTGGAGGGACCACTTCACATGGCCAAGATCATCGCGTTCGACGAGGAGGCGCGGCGCGGCCTCGAGCGCGGCATGAACCAGCTCGCGGACGCCGTCAAGGTGACCCTCGGCCCCAAGGGCCGCAACGTCGTCCTCGAGAAGAAGTGGGGCGCCCCCACGATCACCAACGACGGTGTCTCCATCGCCAAGGAGATCGAGCTCGAGGACCCGTACGAGAAGATCGGCGCCGAGCTGGTCAAGGAAGTCGCCAAGAAGACGGACGACGTCGCCGGTGACGGTACGACCACCGCGACCGTGCTCGCCCAGGCCCTGGTCAAGGAGGGCCTGCGCAACGTCGCCGCCGGCGCCAACCCGATGGCCCTGAAGCGCGGTATCGAGAAGGCCGTCGAGGCCGTCTCCGCCGCCCTGCTCGAGCAGGCGAAGGACGTCGAGACCAAGGAGCAGATCGCCTCCACGGCCTCCATCTCCGCCGCCGACACCCAGATCGGCGAGCTCATCGCCGAGGCCATGGACAAGGTCGGCAAGGAAGGCGTCATCACCGTCGAGGAGTCCCAGACCTTCGGTCTGGAGCTCGAGCTCACCGAGGGTATGCGCTTCGACAAGGGCTACATCTCGGCGTACTTCGCCACCGACATGGAGCGTATGGAGGCCGTCCTCGACGACCCGTACATCCTGATCGCCAACTCCAAGATCTCCAACGTCAAGGACCTGCTCCCGCTCCTGGAGAAGGTCATGCAGTCGGGCAAGCCGCTGCTGATCATCGCCGAGGACGTCGAGGGCGAGGCCCTGTCGACCCTGGTCGTCAACAAGATCCGCGGCACCTTCAAGTCCGTCGCCGTCAAGGCCCCGGGCTTCGGCGACCGCCGCAAGGCCATGCTCGGCGACATCGCCATCCTCACCGGCGGCGAGGTCATCTCCGAGGAGGTCGGCCTCAAGCTGGAGAACGCGACCCTGGACCTCCTGGGCCGCGCCCGCAAGGTCGTCATCACCAAGGACGAGACCACCATCGTCGACGGTGCCGGCTCGACCGACCAGGTCAACGGCCGGGTCAACCAGATCCGCGCCGAGATCGAGAACAGCGACTCGGACTACGACCGCGAGAAGCTCCAGGAGCGTCTGGCGAAGCTGGCCGGCGGCGTGGCCGTCATCAAGGCCGGTGCCGCCACCGAGGTCGAGCTCAAGGAGCGCAAGCACCGCATCGAGGACGCCGTCCGCAACGCCAAGGCGGCCGTCGAGGAGGGCATCGTCGCCGGTGGTGGCGTGGCCCTGCTGCAGGCTTCCCAGGTCTTCGAGAAGCTGGAGCTCGAGGGTGACGAGGCGACCGGCGCCAACGCCGTGAAGCTCGCCCTGGAGGCCCCGCTGAAGCAGATCGCCGTCAACGGCGGTCTCGAGGGCGGCGTCGTCGTGGAGAAGGTCCGCAACCTGCAGGTCGGCCACGGCCTGAACGCCGCGAGCGGCGAGTACGTCGACATGATCGCCGAGGGCATCATCGACCCGGCGAAGGTGACCCGTTCCGCGCTGCAGAACGCCGCCTCCATCGCCGCGCTGTTCCTCACCACCGAGGCCGTCATCGCCGACAAGCCGGAGAAGGCCGCCGCGGCCGGTGCCCCGGGCGGCATGCCGGGCGGTGACATGGACTTCTGATCCTTCCGAGGATCGGTACCGTCCTTCCGTACCGAGGGCGGCACTCCTGGAATTCCACCAGGGGCGCCGCCCTCGGGCGTGTCCGGGATCACTCCGGGCGGCGGGCCGGGGCCGGAATGCCTGCGCGGGAGTGCTGGTTGACGAGGGGGACAGTCTATGCACACGCACATACCGTGCGGTCAGTACTCGATCCCCCGAGGAGCACTCACGTGACCGTCACCGCCTCCGAAGCCGCCTCCCGCGCGGCGCAGATCCTGGCCCGCCCGGCCACCATCAACGGCCTCACCGTCCCGAACCGTATCGCGATGGCGCCGATGACCCGGATGTTCTCGCCCGGCGGCATCCCCGGCGACGACGTGGTCTCGTACTACGCCCGCCGCGCCGCCGCCGGCGTCGGACTGATCGTCACCGAGGGCACCTACGTGGGCCACGACTCGGCCGGGCAGAGCGACCGGGTGCCCCGGTTCCACGGTGCGGAGCAGCTCGCGGGCTGGGCGAGGGTGGCCGAGGCGGTGCACGCCGCGGGCGGCACGATCGTGCCGCAGCTGTGGCACATCGGCATGGTCCGCAACCAGGACGACCCGCCCGTCGCCGGCGCCCCCGCGGTCGGCCCCTCCGGTCTGCGCATCGGCGCGGACGAGGCCACCGGCCGGGCGATGACCCAGCACGACGTGGACGAGGTGATCGGCGCCTTCGCCGAGGCCGCCGCGGACGCCGAGCGGATCGGCTTCGACGGTGTGGAGATCCACGGGGCGCACGGCTACCTCGTCGACCAGTTCCTGTGGGCGGGTACCAACCGCCGCACCGACGCCTACGGCGGCGACCCGGTGGCCCGCACCCGGTTCGCGGCGGAGATCGTGGCCGCGGTGCGCGAGCGGGTCTCGCCGGACTTCCCCGTCCTCTTCCGCTACTCGCAGTGGAAGCAGGAGGCCTACGACGCCCGCCTCGCCGACACCCCCGAGGAGCTGGAGGCGATCCTCACCCCGCTCGCCGCGGCCGGCGTCGACGCCTTCCACGCCTCCACCCGCCGCTACTGGCTCCCGGAGTTCGACGGCTCCGACCTCAACCTGGCCGGCTGGACGAAGAAGCTGACCGGCAAGCCGGCCATCACCGTCGGCTCGGTCGGCCTGGACGGCGACTTCATCAAGGCCTTCCAGGGCCAGGGCGCCGAGGTGGGAAGCCTCGACAACCTCCTGGACCGCCTGGAGCGCGAGGAGTTCGACCTGGTGGCCGTCGGCCGCGCGCTGCTGCAGGACCCGCAGTGGGCCGAGAAGGTTCTCGCCGGCCGGGTCGGTGAACTGGCCCCGTACGACCCGGCGGCACTGAAGACCCTCAGCTGAGCGGTGACTTACCGCCGCGTACAGTCCGAGGGATGACGACGACTCGACCCGTGGAACCCGTGGAACACGTGGTGGGCACCGCCGCCGGCGCGGTGCGCGGACGCTGGGAGGACGGCGTGGCCGTCTTCCGCGGCATCCCGTATGCGCAGCCGCCGGTCGGCGGTGCCCGGTTCGCGGCGCCGCGCCCGCCCCGGCCGTGGGACGGCATACGCGACGCCGATGCCTTCGGCCCGCCCGCCCCGCAGGAGGCGGGCGCGCTGGGCGCCACCGCCCCGGTCCTGCCGGCGGGCGACGAGTGGCTGACCGTCAACGTCTGGACCCCGGATCCCGACCCGGCCGCCCACCGCCCGGTGATGGTGTGGATCCACGGCGGTGCCTACAAGCTCGGCCACTCCGGCAGCCCCGGCTACGACGCCCGCCTGATCGCCCGCGACGGCGACACCGTGGTCGTCACCCTCAACTACCGCCTCGGCATCGAGGGCTTCGCCCGGATCGAGGGGGCGCCCGCCAACCTCGGGCTGCTGGACCAGGTGGCGGCGCTGGAGTGGGTACGGGACAACATCGCCGGATTCGGCGGCGACCCCGGCCGGGTCACGGTGTTCGGCGAGTCGGCGGGAGCGGGCTCCGTCGCCGCGCTGCTGGCCATGCCGCGGGCCGAAGGGCTGTTCCGGCGGGCCATCGCCCAGAGCGTGCCGGGCACCTACTTCTCCGACGAGCTGGCCCGCGACATGGCCGCGGCCCTCGCCGCCGAGGCGGGCCTGCGCCCGACCGCCGCCGACCTGTCCACGACGGACCCGCGGGAACTCCCGGCGGCGGGCGAGGCGCTGGCTGCGAAGATGCACCGGTACACCGACCGCTGGGGCCGGGCCGCCCCCACCCGCACCCCCTTCGCCCCCGTCGTCGACGGGGAGATCCTGCCGACCGCCCCCTGGCGGGCGCTGGCCGCGGGCGCGGCACGCGACGTGGAACTGGTCGTCGGCCACAACCGCGACGAGTTCCGGCTGTTCACGGCGATGGCCGGGCACCTGGGCCAGGCCTCCGAGGAGCAGGCCGCCCGGACCCTGCGGCTGTACGCGCCGGGCGCGGACGGCGAGTCGGCGTACCGCTCGGCGTTCCCCGACGCGACCCCGGGCGAGCTGCACGAACGCGTCCAGACCGACTGGCTGTTCGCCCTGCCGTCGCTCCGGCTGGCCGAGGCCCAGGGGACCGGCGGGGGCCGCGCCCATGTCTACGAGCTGACGCTCCCCGCGCCGGGCGGCGGCCCGCTGGGCGCCTGCCACGCGCTGGACCTGCCCCTGCTCTTCGGCACCTTCGGCGCCGACCTCGGCCTGCTGTTCTTCGCGGGCACGGAGCCGAGCCCGCAGGTCCGGGAACTGTCGGCGTTCATGCGCCGCGCCTGGACGGCGTTCGCGGCGACCGGCGACCCCGGCTGGCCCGCCTACGACCCGGAGCGCCGGCGGGTGCAGATCCTGGACGCGGAGCCGACGGTCGCACCCTACCCGGAGGAGACCTCCCGACGCCTGTGGGAGGGCACGGAGTTCGGCCCGCTGCCGCTGCTGGGGGGCCGGGAAGGTCAGGGCATCGGTTCGGCGTCCGTGCGTACCGGGGTGCCCCACACCCGGAGCACCTCGTAGTCGGTGAACTCGTGGACCAGGCGGTAGGCCGGCGCCGGGCGCGGGCCGCGGCGCTGGGCCGCGATGAACAGCTCCGCCTCGCGGCGGTCGCGGCGCGGGGTGCCGCACAGCTGCCACACCTGGCCCGTCCACAGCTCGGGCAGCCAGCGCTGCTGGGGCTGGGGACGGTCGCCCCGCACTCCGTACCGGGACTGGGCGGGCTCGGCGGGCCGCGGACGGGGGGCCGGGCCGTTGAACTCCGCGCGGCGGGCCGCCCGGCGGCGGGTCTCGCAGAGCAGGCACAGGTCGGGGGCGCTCTCGTCGACCGGGCCGGTCGGATGCTCCGGGCAGCGGGTGGCCGGGGCGGTCGTGGTGACGCTCTCCTCCAGCAGGTCCAGGGCGCGGCGCAGATCCGCCCCGACCTCGTGCAGCCGCGCGTCGGGGGTGTCGGTGGTCAGGGACTCGCCGTGCTCACCGAGGAGGCGCAGGGCGCGGCCGAGAGCGGTCAGCTGGGCGTGGTTCATGGGTCTCAGAATCGCACACGGCACTGACACTCCCGAGCCCGAAGAAGTACGTCGCCGCGAAGCCGACCGCGTAGCCGGTCAGCAGACCGCCCGCGTAGACGGCCAAGGTCAGCCACGGACCGCCGTCCCCGGCCAGCAGCGGGAACAGGGCCCACCCGGACGGTCCGATCGCGGTCGCCCCCACCTCCGTGCCGAGCATCGCGAACCAGCCGACGAAGGCGCCGCCCGCCGCCCCGCCCACGCAGGCGGTGAGGAAAGGGCGGCCGAGCGGGAGGGAGACACCGTAGATCAGCGGTTCGCCCACGCCCAGCAGACCCGCCGGGAGCGCCGATCTGATCGTCGTACGCATCGACGCGTCATGGCGCATGCGGACGTAGACGGCCGCCGCGGCGCCTACCTGGCCCGCGCCCGCCATCGCCAGGACGGGCAGCAGAACGGTGTGACCCTGCTGGTCGATGAGGGTGGTGTGGAGCGGGATCAGCGCCTGGTGCAGGCCGAGCATCACCAGGGGCAGGAAGAGGCCGCCGAGCAGCAGCCCGGCCGCCGCGCCCGCCGTCGTCAGCAGCCAGTTCGCCGCGGTGCCCACGGCCGAGGACACCGCACCGGCCGCCGCCATCAGGGCGTACAGCGTGATCAGGCCGGAGACCAGGACCGTCAGGGTGGGAGTGAGGAGGACGTCCAGGGTGCCGGGGAGGCGGGCGCGGCACCACTTCTCCACGTAGGTGCCCAGCAGCGCCGCCGCGAGTGCACCGAGGACGCCGCCCTGACCGGGGGAGAGCGCCGTGCCGAACGCCGTCACCTGGGCGACTCCCGGATACACCACCACGGCCGCGACCGCGCCGCCCAGCACCGGGGTGCCGCCGAACTCCTTCGCCGTGTGGTGGCCGACGAACACCGCGATCAGCGCCATGAACGCGGAGGAGAGCGCGGTCAGCGCGGGCGTCAGGCCCGGCAGCCAGCCCAGGTTGCGCAGCAGGCCCGCCAGCCCGGCCAGGATGCCGCAGCCGATCAGTGCCGGGATGAGCGGCACGAACACGTTCGCGATCCGGCGCAGCGCGTTCTTGACCGGGGTGCTGTTGCGCTGCCTGCGGGCCGCGCGCAACTCGGCTCCCCGCTCCGCCAGTTGCCCCGCCAGCTGCCCGGGCGCGGCCGGCGCGTCGGGTGTCGCCGGTTCCTCCGGAGCCGCCGGCGCTCCGAGCAGTTCCCCGAACGCCTCCGCCACCCGCCCGACCACGCCCGGCCCCAGCACGATCTGGTACGACTCCCCGTCCTCGACCACGCCGAGCACGCCGCCGAGCGCGCGCAGCTCCGCCTCCCGTACCCGGGAGCGGTCGGCGAGGACCAGACGCAGCCGGGTCATGCAGTGGGCGACGGAGACGACGTTGGCGGGGCCGCCGACCAGCGGGAGGAGCGCGGCGGCCGCGGAGCGGGGGTCCTGGTGCACCCCCCGAGCCTGCGGCTCAGCCCCGGGCCGCTGCCAGCGCGGCGCGCAGATGGCCGCCGGAGTCCTCCAGAAGGCGGGCGGCCGTCGGGCCGTCCACATCCGCCAGCAGGGTCAGGACGGCGTGCTTCACCTCGCCGTCGGTGGCGGCCAGCGCCCGCTCGACATCCCGCTCGGCGGCGCCGGTGGCCAGCGCGACGATCCGCCGTGAGCGGGCGCGCAGCTTCTCGTTGGAGGCGCGCACGTCGACCATCAGGTTCCCGAACGTCTTGCCCAGCCGGATCATGGTGATCGTCGACAGCATGTTGAGGACCAGCTTCTGTGCCGTGCCGGCCTTCAGCCGGGTGGAGCCGGTGATCAGCTCCGGGCCGACGACCACCTCGAGGCCGTGCTCGGCGGCGGCGGCGAGCGCGCTGCCCTTGTTGCAGGCCACGCCGATCGTCAGGGCACCGCGCGTGCGGGCGTGCTGCACGGCGCCGAGCGCGTACGGCGTGCGGCCGGAGGCGGAGACGCCGACCACCGTGTCCTCGGCGGTGAGCCCGAGCGCGTCGAGGTCGGCGCGGGCCAGCTCGCCGGAGTCCTCGGCGCCCTCGACGGAGGTGACCATGGCCTGCGAGCCGCCGGCGATCAGGCCGACGACCTGTCCGGGGGTGGTGTTGAAGGTCGGCGGGCACTCGGAGGCGTCCAGGACGCCGAGCCGGCCCGCGGTGCCGGCGCCCGCGTAGACCAGTCGGCCGCCGCGGGACATGCGGGCCGCCACGGCGTCGATCGCGGCGGCGATCTCCGGCAGCCGCTCGGCGACCGCGGCGGGCACACCGGCGTCCTCGCCGTTCATCAGCCGCGCGATGTCGAGCGTGGCCAGCTGGTCGATCTCGGCCAGCTCGGGCCGGAAGGCCTCGGTGGTCAGGGTCTCCAGCTGGGTACGCAGGTCGACGTGACGGGGGGTGGCAGTCATGGCGTGGCGTCTCTTTCCGGTGTCGTCTTCATGCTGGGCGGGGCGGCGTCCCGGGCGCGGCGCGGTGCCGGTGTGCGGCTCCGCCGCGTGGGCGCGACCGGGTCACGGCGGGCCGGCGGCAGGCTGCGGCGGGCAGGCCCTACGGCCTGCCGCGAGGCCCCCCGTGCCGGTGGGCCAGCGCCTCGTACGACGCCGCCAGCGCCGGGGCGGCCGTCTCGTACGTCCGCTGGGCCACCCCCATGAACAGGCAGTCCACCACCAGCAGCTGACTCGTCCGGGAGGACATCGCCGCCGGGCGCAGCTCGCTCTCCCGGGAGGTGGAGGTGGTCAGCACGTGGTCGGCGTACTGGGTGACCGGGCCGTCGGGGCGGCCGGTGACGGCGATCGTCGTCGCGCCGTGCTCGAAGGCGACCCGCAGCGGCTCGATGACGTCGCCGGTCGAACCCGAGTGGGTGACGGCGATGGCCACGTCCCCGGTGCGCAGCTGCACCGCGTTGGTGACGGCGAGGTGCGGATCGCTGTGGGCGTGGGCTATGAGCCCTATCCGCAGCAGCTTCTGGGTGAGGTCCTGGGCGACCAGGCCGGAGGCGCCGATGCCGTACACATCGGTGCGGCGGGCGGTGGCGAGCGCGGTGACGGCGGCGCCGAGCTGCACCGTGTCGAGGCCGGCGGCGGTGTCGGCGAGGGTCTGCTGCTCCTCGTAGGCGAGTTTGGCCACCACGTCGCCGATCGGGTCGTCGACCGCGATGTCGGTGGTGAGGGCGGGGGAGCGGCCGGACTGCTGCTGGGCGGCGAGCCCGGCGAGGGCGAGGCGCAGATCGCGGTAGCCGGGGTAGCCGAGCAGGCGCGCGGTGCGGACCACGGTGGCCTCGCTGGTGCCGGTGAGCTCGGCGAGGCCGGTGACCGTGAGGGCGGCGCAGCCGGCCGGGTCGCTCGCTACGGCCTCGGCGACCCGCTGCATGGAACGCGTCATCGACGGCGCCAGGGTGCGCACCTTGGCCGCGAGGGCGGCGGGCGCGGGGACGGCGGGCGCGGGGACGGAGGCCCGCGCGCCGCCGGGAGCGGACGCCCGTGAGAAAGTTTCCTTCACGTCATCGGTCATCTGTGAAAGATATTTTCGGTTCGGTGTCCGGGTCAAGAGCCCGCACAATGGGGGCATGGACCCCCTCAGCCCCTCGGAGCAGGCCCTGCACGCCGCACGCGCCCTCGTCCTCGCCGACCTGGTGGCCGGTGACGTGGCCGAGGCGGACGTGGTGTCGCTCGTCGAGGAGTCGGTCGTACACCGGCGGTGGTGGGTCGAGCAGTGGCCCGAGGGCGCCGAGTTCCTGGCCGGGCTGGTCGCGCAGGACGTGCAGGACGCGCTGCTGGAGAGGTACGGCCGCTGGCCGCTGTGCCCGGTGTGCGGCTCCGGTGACCCGCACGCGCTGGACGTGGAGCCGGAGCTGGGGCCGGACCCGCACTGGGTGTGCCCCAAGGCGGGCGTGAAGGTGGCGGCGCTTGGCTCGCTGGGCGCGCCCGGCGGAGCGGCGCCGCCCGCGTGACCCTCTACATCGACCCGCCGACCTGGCCCGGCCACGGCCGGATGTGGTCGCATCTGGTCAGCGACGTCTCCTATGACGAACTGCACGCGTTCGCCGCGGAGCTGGGCGTGCCCCGGCGCGCCTTCGACAGCGATCACTACGACCTGCCCGCCCACCGCTACCCGGACGCGGTGCGTGCCGGTGCGATGGAGGTCAGCAGCCGCGAGGTGGTGCGGCTGCTGCACGGGGCAGGCCTGCGCCGCCGCAAGCGCGGCGCGGGGCACGGAGACCGTCAGCCGCGGAACTCGTAGTCGAACTCCGCCGCGGCCCCCGCCGCCCCCTTCTCCGCCGTCTGTGCCGTCTCCGCCGTCTCCGCCGTCTCCGCCGTCTCTGCCGTCTCTGCCGTCTCCGCCGTCCCGTCCCCGCCCTGCCCGGGGACCCGGGTGAACCCGGCGCGGATGAGCACGCCCTGGGACGGGCGGTTGCCCGGCTCGGTCCGTGCACCCACGACCGTCACCTCCTCCTGCTCCACCGCCCGGGCCGACAGCAGGCGCAGCGCCTCCGTGGCGTACCCGTGCCCGCGGGCGGCCTCGGCCAGGTCGTAGCCGATCTCGACCCGGCCGTCCGGATCCGGCGGACCGTGGAACCCCATCGCGCCCACCGCGCGGTCGTCCTCCCGCCGCACGAGGACGAACATGCCCCACTCGGGCCGGTGCATGCCCTCCTCGTAGGCCTTCGCCACCAGTCCGGCACCCTCGCGGGTGCCCTCGACCGGCCCGCCCTCGACCCAGGCGAACCCGCCGTCGCCGCCGAGGGCGAGGTCGGCCGCCGCGGCCGGGGTGACGCCCTCCAGGGTGAGCCGGTCGCCCGGGTGGACGAGGTTGTTCTTCCAGCGCCACTCCGTCACCCGGGGGCGGCCGGGCAGTTCGCCGCGGCCGGTGGCCCACAGCAGGGTGCGCCAGGGGTCGGCCGCGGGCCGCACGTGCGGGAAGATCCGGGTCAGCACGTACGAGCACACCTCGGCGGGCGGCTCGAAGCCGGTCCCGAGCCCGTCGGCCATGTCATGGGTGTGCAGCAGTACCTCGGCGATGCCCATCGCGGCGAAGCCCTCGCGGCCGGCGCTGCCGAAGGGGTACGGGTGGAAGGCGCGGACGTCGCGGGGCGTGGTGCGGACGGCGGCGGCGAGCAGACCGCCCATCGCCTCGATCACCCGCAGCATGCCCTCGTCGCCGGTGCCGTCGTCGATGCTGAGGGCGAAGGGGACGTAGGAGTCGGCCGCTCGTCCGGTGAGCTGCGCGGCGTACCCGACCAGACACTCGGCGACATGGAGCGCGGTGTCCCGCACGCTCCAGTCCAGGCCGGCCGCCCGCACCTCGTCCCAGTCCCGGTCGGTCGCCGTCCGCAGCACCGCCACGGCGGATCCGACGGCCTCCGCCACCCGTTCCCCACCCGTATTCAGCATGCCGGGCAGGCTACGGGGTCGGGCTGTCGTCCAGCGACAGCATTTCCAGCTCGGCCGCCATGTTGTAGCGGGCGGTCGGCTCCCACTCCCGCTGCCCGTACGGGGTGTGGAACAGCCGCGGGTGGCCGAGGAGTTGGCGCAGGACCGCGGCCCGGCCGGTGCGGAAGGCGTCGTTCGGGACGAAGTGGTACTCCTCGCGGACGGCGGCCGTGTAGGCGGCGTACACCGACGGAGGTGCGGCCAGGACCGCCAGGTCGGCGTCGCACAGCACCTGGCCGTCGCGGTCGTCACCGGCCGGGTCGTGCGAGACGGTGAGCCGGACCAGGCGCGCGACCTGCGCGGTCTTCGCCTCCGGCAGCCCGGCCTCGGCCAGCGCCCGCTCGGCCAGCCGCGCCGACCGCTCCTCGTTCTCGGACCGGTCGGGCAGATACACCGCGTCGTGGAACCAGGCCGCCAGCCGTACGACGTCCGGATCGGCGGCGTGCTCCTGCAGCAGGTCGACGTGGTCGAGGACGGCGGTGAGGTGGGCGAGCGTGTGGTAGTGGCGCTGCGGCTCCCGCCAGCGGTCGAGCAGGCGGTCGGCGTACGGAGCCGGATCGGGGCCCGGGCCGCCGGCCCGGGCTCCTTCCAGGGCGGCGGCGAAGCGGGTGCGCAGGGCGTCGGGGTCGGCCATGGCCCCATTCTCCCGCTGCCGCCCCCCTCGCCCCTAGCGTGGACCCATGACAACTCCTGCCGATGTGTACGACGTACGCGACCCCGAGCTGCCCGGGCGGCTGCTGGCCACGGAGCGGGACGAGCTGGTGCCGCTGCTGCGGGCCCGGAAGGACGAGGACTTCGCGCTGCCGGTGACCGCTTGTCCGGGCTGGACGGTGCGGGACGTGCTGGCGCACTGCTCGTCCGCGCTGATCCGGGTGGTGGAGAACCGCTTCGAGAAGGGCGTCTTCTCGCCCGAGTCCAACGACCGCGACATCGCCGAGCGCGCCGACTGGACCAACGCCCAGGTCGTCGACGAACTGGAGCGCGGTATGACCGAGGCCGGTCCGGTGATCGGCCGGGCGGGCGGAGTGCTGGACCGGATCGCGCTCGGCGAGTGGGTGCACGCCGGGGATGTGCGCGTCGCCCTCGGTGAGCCCGGGGCGTACGCGGGGCGCAGCCAGTCGCAGGCGCTCGCGCTGCTGGCCACGATCACCCACGACCTCGGGCTGGTGCCGCTCCACGCCGACCTGGACGACGTGGACGAACCGCTCCGGCTGGGCGAGGCCGGCGGCGACCGGCCGCCGGGGCGGTTCATCGGCGACGCGGCGACGCTGGTGCGGCTGTACGCCGGACGGCCGGTGGACGGGGCGGCGTTCGAGCTGGCCGGAGTGGCGGCGGCGGAGCTGAACATCTTCGGCGACTGACCCGGGGCGGTCGGCAGGGGGCGTAGACTTCGATTGGACTAGACCTGTCCCTCCAGCCGCCGACGAATGGGGCCCCATGAGCAAGCGTGCAGTCCTGGAGGTGATCGCCCTCGACGTCGAGGACGCGGTCGCCGCCCAGGCCGGAGGCGCGGACCGCCTCGAACTGGTCACCGACATGGCGGCCGACGGGCTCACTCCGTCGGCCGCCACCGTCGCCGCGGTCCGCGCCGCCGTCGACATCGACCTCCGGGTGATGCTGCGGCTGGCGGACGGGTTCGCCGCCGGGGACGTCGAGCGGCTGGTGCGCGTCGCGGGGCAGTTGCGGGAGGCCGGGGCGGAGCAGTTCGTGTTCGGCTTCCTCGACCCGCACGCCGGGGTGGACCTGGCGGCCGTGGAGCGGGTGGCCGGGGTGCTGCAGGGCTGCCGGTGGACCTTCCACCGCGCGATCGACCGGGCCGCCGACCGGGCCGCGCTCCGCAAGCAGCTCGGTGACCTGCCGGGGCTGGACACCTATCTCACGGCCGGGGCGGCCGGCGGGGTCGACGAGGGGCTGCCGACCCTGCTCGCCGAGGCGTGGCGGCGCGGCGAGCAGGGCTACGAGCAGCAGCTTCTCGTCGGCGGCGGGCTGCGGCTGGAGCATGTCCCGGTGTTGCTGGACGCGGGGATCGACGGCTTCCACATCGGCGGGGCGGCGCGGCCGGGAGGCTGGGACGGACCCGTGTCGGCGGAGGCCGTCGCGGAGTGGCGCCGGGTACTGGGCACGCCGTAGCCGCGCCGCCGCGGGCACCCGTGCCGGCCGGCCGCGGGCGGCCGTGCTGCGCGGTCCCCGGGCGGTTGTGCCTCCCCCGGTGCCTGAACGGCCCGGGGAGGCACCCCCAGGGCGGCCCGGGCGGGTGCAGGTGCACCACGCGGCGCGGGGCGAGCACACCCACCTGATGGCAACGGGCACCCGACGCGAGGGCGGGCTGCACCCCCGCCGGGACAGGACACAAGGCCCCTCAGAGTTGACCAAGTGTGACACCCCGTGTCCAGCGGGCCTGATGGCCCGTCGTGGCTACGGGGTGTGATCCTCGGTTTTCCCCTCGGCTGTCTGCCCGTCGGCGGTGGGTGGCTGTCGGGTGTCTGTCGTGTGGCCCGGGGTCGCCGTCGTGTCGGCGGGTGGTGCTGTGGGGCCGCCCCGCCCCACAGCACCACCCGCCGACCGGAGCTACGCAGCCGTCAGCTGCTCGGGCAGTGCTGTCGCGTGGGTGACGATCAGGCCCGACACCGCTCGGGTCAGACAGACGTACAGGCGGCGCAGCCCGGTGCCTTCGTCAGGCTCGCCGTCGACGACCGCCCGGGGCTCGTCGAGGACCACGTAGTCGTACTCCAACCCCTTGGCCAGGGAGGCCGGGACCAGCGTGAGCCGGGCGGCCTGCGTCGTCTCCTCGCCGGGGCCCAGATGGCCGACGCCCGCCACCGTCAGCGCGTCCGCCAGCTCCGGGACACGCGCGTCGGCGGCGATCAGGCCCACCGAGCCCTCGCGGCGCAGCAGTTCACGGCAGGCGGCCACGACGTCCGCCGTCCCGGCGCCGGTCGTGCGGACCTCGAACAGGCCCGGGTTCTCGCGGATGGACGCCACCGGCGCCAGACCCGGCGCGATGTGCGGCAGCAGCCGGGAGGCGTAGGCGATCACATCCGTGGGGACGCGGAAACCGGCGGTCAGCTCCTCCACCACCGCGCCGTCCTTGCCCAGGTGGGCCAGGGCCTCCGGCCAGCTCCGGGTCGCCCAGGGCGTGGTGCCCTGGGCCAGGTCGCCCAGGACGGTGGCGCTGCCGGTGGTGCAGCGGCGGCCCACCGCCCGGTACTGCATCGGGGAGAGGTCCTGGGCCTCGTCCAGGACGACGTGCCCGAGGGACGGGGTGCGCTCGATCAGGTCGGCGGCCTCGTCGATCAGCACGGCGTCCGCCGGCGACCACTTCGCGGACTTCACCGACCGGGCCGGCCGCACCCACAGGATCGCCTTCTGCTCGTCCTCGGTGAGAACTCCGTCGGCGTGCGCGGCGAGGAAGCCGGCGTCCGCCAGCAGCCGCAGCACCAGCTTCGCCGGGTCGGCGGCCGGCCAGACCGCCTTGACGGCCGCCTTCACCGCGGTGCTGCGTGCCACCGCGTTCTGCACCCGGTCGTCCGGGGCCTCGCCGGCCCGCTCCATCTGCACCAGCACGGCGTGCGCGATGCGCTGCGGCAGCGCATCGCGGGCGGCGCCGTAGCGGATGCCGCGGTCCAGCAGCTCCCGGACCAGCTCCGCCACTTCGTACGCCGGCACCCGCCAGCGGCGCGATCCGCGCACCACGACGACCGGTTCCGCGGGCGTGCCGACGTGCGAGTACAGCGCCCGGCGCAGCACCTCGGCCATCCGCGCGTCGCCCTTGACCACCGCCGCCGCCGGATCGTCCGCCGCGCGTACCGCCACGTGTGCGACGAGGTCGTCGACCGTCGCCTGGTGGACCGTCAGCTCGCCCAGCGCGGGCAGCACTTGCTCGATGTAGTGCAGGAAGGACCGGTTCGGCCCGATGACCAGGGTGCCGGTGCGGGCGAGCCGCTCGCGGTGGGCGTAGAGGAGGTAGGCGACCCGGTGCAGGCCGACGGCCGTCTTCCCGGTGCCGGGGCCGCCCTGCACACAGACGGTGCCGCCGAGTCCGGCGCGGACGATCTCGTCCTGCTCGGGCTGGATGGTCGCCACGATGTCGCGCATCGGGCCCACGCGGGGCCGCTCGATCTCCTGCTGGAGCAGCCTGCTGGTGACCGGCGCCTCGGCCGGGTCGGAGAGGTGCTCGTCCTCGTACGCGGTGAGTTCGCCGCCGGTGTAGCCGAAGCGGCGGCGCAGCGCGACGTCCATCGGGTCCTTCTTCGAGGCCCGGTAGAACGGCTGCGAGACCGGCGCCCGCCAGTCGACCACCATCGGGTCGCCGTCGGCGTCGTGCACGTGCCGCCGCCCCACATGCAGCGACTGGTAGGCGGCCGCCGACTGCGGGTGCGCCTCCTCCGCTCCCGCGGCCGGCCCGGCCCCGGGCGCGTGCAGGTAGTCGAGGCGGCCGAAGAACAGCGGGGTGTCGCTGAGGTCGGCCAGCGCCTTGATCCGCTCCTCGATCTGGCGTTCCAGGACCGCGGCGTTGACCCAGTTCGCGGTGACGTCGCTGATGTCGAGGGCCTCCACGTCCTCCCGCATGGCGCGCAGCGCGGAGCGGGACGCGGCGAGATGGGAGCGCTCGCGGGCGAGGGGACCGTCGAGAGGGCGGTCTGGGGAGTCGTCCAGGGGGTCGTCTAGGGGTTCGTCGTCGGCGGGCGTGGACACGGGGGGTGCCTCCGGAGGACCTGCTGTGGCGTGTGTGGCATGAGTGGCGCACGGTGCGAAACGGCATCTGCGGTGCATGTGATGCGCGTGATGCCGACCGGTTCCCGTCCGGACGGCGGCACTCCGAGGAGGGGAGGCGGGCAAGAGCGACGATTTTAGGGAAGCGGATCCGCGGGCGCCAATGAATTCCCGGCCCGTCCCCGCCCCCTAGGGGACCGTCCCCTCCTCCCTGAGGGCCAGGCGTCGGTCCGCAGGGGTACGCGGCGGCGCGGGAGATTCGGTCCGTAGACCGACGCCGGACGGGTGCCGGGAACCGCACCATGGAGACATGAGCGCAGCAACCCTCTCCCCCACCCCGGCCCCGGGCCGTCCGTCCGGCGCCACGCCGGTGGCCGGCAGCCACCGGCACCGGCTCGGTGACGCCCTGCGCGCCGTCAAGGTGTTCGCGGGCGCTGCCTTCGACGTGATCATCCTCGGCGAGTACGGCGAGGAGGCCGGCGTCCGGCGCCGGTGAGCCTTCAGCCCTCCGCCAGGATCTCGTCCGCGTCCACGATGCGGTACGCATAGCCCTGCTCGGCCAGGAAGCGCTGGCGGTGGGCGGCGAAGTCCTGGTCGATGGTGTCGCGGGCGACGACCGAGTAGAAGTGGGCCTGGTGACCGTCCGCCTTGGGCCGCAGCACCCGGCCGAGGCGCTGCGCCTCCTCCTGCCGCGAACCGAAGGTCCCCGACACCTGGATGGCGACCGTCGCCTCCGGCAGGTCGATGGAGAAGTTCGCCACCTTGGACACCACCAGCACGCTGATCTCGCCCTCCCGGAAGGCGTCGAACAGCTTCTCCCGCTGCGCGTTGGACGTCTCACCCTTGATCACCGGCGCGCCCAGATGCTCGCCCAGTTCGTCGAGCTGGTCGATGTACTGGCCGATGACCAGGGTCTGCTGCCCGGCGAAGCGGCGCACCAGCGCCTCCGTGACCTTCCGCTTGGTCGCGGTCGTCGCGCAGAAGCGGTACTTCTCCTCCGTCTCGGCGGTGGCGTAGGCCAGCCGCTCGGACTCGGTGAGATTGACCCGGACCTCCACACAGTCGGCGGGCGCGATGTAGCCCTGCGCCTCGATCTCCTTCCACGGCGCGTCGAACCGCTTGGGTCCGATCAGCGAGAAGACGTCCGACTCGCGGCCGTCCTCCCGGACCAGGGTCGCGGTCAGGCCGAGGCGGCGGCGGGCCTGGAGATCGGCGGTGAACTTGAACACCGGGGCGGGCAGCAGATGCACCTCGTCGTAGACGATCAGTCCCCAGTCCCGGGAGTCGAACAGCTCCAGGTGCGGGTAGACGCCCTTCCGCTTGGTCGTCAGCACCTGGTACGTGGCGATGGTGACGGGCCGGATCTCCTTCCTCGTCCCGCTGTACTCGCCGATCTCGTCCTCGGTCAGCGAGGTACGCCGCACCAGCTCGTGCTTCCACTGCCGCGCCGAGACCGTGTTGGTGACCAGGATCAGCGTGGTCGACTTGGCCTGGGCCATCGACCCGGCGCCGACCAGCGTCTTGCCCGCGCCGCAGGGCAGCACGACGACACCGGAGCCGCCGTGCCAGAAGTTCTCCACCGCCTGCTTCTGGTACGGGCGCAGCGCCCAGCCGTCCTCGGCCAGTTCGATCGGGTGCGCCTCACCGTCCACGTACCCGGCGAGATCCTCGGCCGGCCAGCCCAGTTTCAGCAGCATCTGCTTGATCTGGCCGCGCTCCGATGGGTGCACGGCCACGGTGTCCGGGTCGATGCGGGCGCCGACCAGCGGGGCGATCCGCTTGGACTTCAGCACCTCCTCCAGCACCGGCCGGTCGGTGGTGGTCAGGACCAGACCGTGCGCCGGGTGCTTGGTGAGGGTGAGCCGGCCGTAGCGGTCCATCGTCTCGGCGACGTCGACGAGCAGCGCGTGCGGCACGGGGTAGCGGCTGTACTGCACCAGCGCGTCCACGACCTGCTCGGCGTCATGACCGGCAGCCCGCGCGTTCCACAGGCCCAGCGGGGTCACCCGGTAGGTGTGGATGTGCTCCGGCGCCCGCTCCAGCTCGGCGAACGGTGCGATGGCCCGACGGCAGTCGTCGGCCTGGTCGTGGTCGACCTCGAGGAGCAGGGTCTTGTCGGACTGGACGATGAGCGGACCATTCACGGGCGGCACCCCTTCGCGTACGGCCGGACGGCTCGGCCAAACGTCCAGTCTGCCTGATCCGGTGGGGGGACCTAGGGGAGAGTGAGGTTGTTCACCAGCGGGCCCTCGACGGTCACACCCTCGGTGACGAGGCGCTCCACGCCGGTGGCCGGCAGAGGCAGCGGCAGCGCGGCGGCCCTGGGGGCGAGGGCGCCGAGCAGCGCCGCGCCGGTGATCAGCGCGGCGACGGAGACGGCGACGGCGGAGCGGACGGGGGAGCCGTCGGCGGGGCAGTCGTCCACGGGGTCCGACGCCGGGTCGTCGGAGGAGAAGCCGGGGGAGCAGCCGGAGGAGCAGCCGGGCGGGGACGCGGACCGGGAGCCGGGTGAGGGGGCTGAGCTGGAGCGCATGGGAGCTTCGTTGCCTTTCGTTCTCGGGCCGGCGACCTGCTGGTGGTGACCTCTGGCGGGTGACCTCTGGCGGGCGGTGCCTGCCGGCGACTCGGATCGGGCCGGGCCCAGACGGCTGGGACCGGCCCGGCCGGGGAGGGGGCAGGGGTCAGAAGGTCGCGCCTCCGGTGAGGTCGATACCGATCGCCGCGGCCTCGGCGGCGAACGCGCCCAGCAGGACGGCGGTCGAGGTCAGGACTGCGGCGGCACGACGGAGGGAACGCATCGAGGAGCTTCCTTTCGCTCGGTAGCGGGACACTCGTTGGCTGCCCGACCCCCGGCGACCCGATGCGGAAGATGAAGAAACCTCCCTCACGGGTGGGAAAACCCCGGCGTGGCGTGCATGAATCCCGGCGTACGCCCGAACGAGCGGAACAGAACGGAATCCGGAGCAGGGGACCGTAAAGCCCAGGGGCCGGACCACGGCCCGGGATCGCTCAGGTCGCGTCGTCGGCGAGCTCCGCGACCCCCGTGATCCGGTGCAGCGGATAGGTGCGCACCTCGTCGGCGGTGCGGTCGTACGCCGTGACGAAGCCGCCCTCGACCCGGATCGGGGCGACGACCCGCTGGCTGGCGGCGCCCTCGGCGTTCACATAGCCGATCCACAGCGCCTCGCCGGTCAGCACGGCGGCCTGCATGGCGGCGAGGGTCTCGGCCGCGCCCGTGCGGGGCGGCCCGCCGGCCGTGGAGGGCTCAGCGGCCGGCTTGCGCGGCGTGGTGGCGGCCAGGTCACCGGCCCGCACGGCGCGGATCGCGGCGGCCAGCAGCGGTTCGTCGGGCACCGGCGGGCCGTCCGGCACCGGCTGGGGAGGCGTGCGCGGCGGGGTGCGGCGGGCGTCGGCCCTGGTGATCAGCACATCGCCCTCGGCGGACTCGGCGGCCGGCGCGAACCCCATCGTCCGCAGCCCGTCCAGCAGCGCCGCCGGATCCGCCTGCGCGGCCAGCACGGTCGGCGCCAGCCGGCGCAGCCCGAGCCCGGCGGCCCGCCTGTCGGCGAGGATCTCGCGGAGCGTCGCGTCGTCGTCGCAGCGCACATACGCCGAGGCGGCTCCCACCCGCAGCCGTCCGTGCCGCCGGGCCACGTCGTCGATGAGGTACGACAGCGGCTGCGGCACCGGCGTCCGGGAGTGCGCGGCGAGGAAGGCCTGCAGATCGGCGGCGGTCCGCCCGGCGTCCAGGGCGCGGCGCACCGAGCCGGGGGTGAACCGGTACACCGTCGCCCCGCCCTTGGACTCGACGTCCGCCAGCACCCCCAGCAGCTCCGCCAGGTCACGCTCCAGCGGCCCCGGCGCCACCGCCGTCAGATCGGCCTGGAGCAGGACGTGGTCCAGTGGTTCGGGCAGCAGCGGGGCGAGCAGCCGGGCGGCGGAGGCGGTGGCGGCGGCCTGCTCGGCGGGGGACCGGGGCGCGGGGTGCGGGGCGGGCCGGTGATGGTGGACGGGGAGCTTGTCGCCGGGGCCCGACGGCTCCTTCCCCTCCTGCCGGGGGTGCTGCTCCGGAGCCGCGATCAGCGCCCGCCCGGGTGCCGCGAGCGCACCGCGCCCGGTCACCCCCAGCAGCTCCGCCTCCGCCAGCGCCCAGTGGGCCAGCCGGGCCCGCAGGTCGTCCTCCCGGCGCTGCGGCCGCTCCCAGTGCAGCCGGGCCAGCACCGACTCCTCGTCCGGAGCGGAGCCCTCCGGCAGCCCCGCCAGCAGGGTCAGCACCCGGTGCCGTACCTCGGGCGCCGCCGAGCGGTCCAGGCCCGGACCGAGCGCCGACAGCGTGCGGTCCTTGGCGTCGCGCCCGCCGACCAGCCCCGGCGTGCGGGTCGCGGTCAGCCATGCCTCGGCGAGCCCCGCCCAGCGCTCGGCGGGGGGCAGTTCGCGCCACTCGTCGTAGGCCGGGGTCGCCGCGTACCGCTCGTCGGGCTCGCCGTCGGAGGCCAGCAGTCCGGCGGCGTGGGCCAGCTCCACCCAGAAGGCGGCGACCGGCTCGGGCACGTCCAGGGCGACGGCCGTGCGCTTCAGATCGCGCACGCTCAGCCCGCCGGCCCGCAGCACCGCGGGGCCGCCCTCGTCCCAGTCCTTCAGCAGCTCCTCGACGGTGGCCAGCGCCGCCAGGGCCTGGCCGGCCGCAGTGGCGTCCACAACCTGTGGACGGTGGGTGCCGGCGGACGTCACCGGCGGCGGCACCGGCTCGGGTGTGCGGTGCGCCCGCCCGGCGCGCAGATGCAGGGCGACCTCGCGGGGCAGTACGACCGTGCCCGGCGCGGTCGGCAGCAGCAGCCCGCGGTCCAGCAGCAGCCGCAGCCGGGGCGCGGGCTCGGCGGTGACCTGGCCGTACGGCGGGCCCCAGACCAGGCGGTCCAGCACCTCGAGGGAGTCGGCCGGAACCTCGGCGAGCAGCGACGCCATCCGCTCCCGGTCGCGGAAGAGCGCGGTGAGCGCGGCCGCGGCGGACACGGAGTCGTGGGTGGACGGCAGCCCCGCGGCGGCCAGCAGCTCCTGGATCCGGCCCGGTGACATCCCGGCGGTGGCCTCCTGCACGGTGGGCCCGAGGCCGGTCGGGGACGGGCGCTGCGGGGCGGGGGCGAGCAGCTCCCTGGCGGTGCGCACCAGTCGCAGCCGGTCGCCGGCGCCCCACACCAGCGCCTGCTCGTGCAGGGTGCCCAGGGCGTGGGGCAGCGCGGCGGCCACGGTGGGCCCGGGCTCGTCCCCGGCCATGAGCCCGAGCAACTCCTCGTACGACGCCGGGTCGGCGGCCACCGCCAGCGCCTGAGCGGTCTGCAGCGCGAACCGGTCCAGCCGCTCCAGGGCGCGGACCACCGAGGCACGGGTACCGGCCCGGGTGGCGAGCTGGGTGAGGTCGGTGGGGACCGGGGTGATGAGATCGGGGCGGCTGCGCAGGAGGGCGGCCAGGGAGGCGTCGTCCCTGGCGCGGAGCGCTTCCGCGAGGGACCGGGGGGCCGCGGGCTTCTCCTCGGTGCTCATCCGCCCCACGGTAGCGGGTGGGTACGACGGCGGGGCGCGCGTCGCCGTGCACGCCGGACCCCCCGACAGGCGGTACCGTCGTCCGACGGGGCATCACAACCGCACCGTCCCGGAGGGGTTTTCGTGGGGATCGAGAGCGATCAGGTCGTCTACGAGTATCTGAGCCGGGTCGGCGACGTGGCCCAGCAGCGGCAGCTGCCGTCGGCCACCCGCATGCGGCTGGTCGCGGAGCTGCGCGGCGAGATCGACAGGCGCCGGTCGCAGGCCGCCGACTCGCCCGCCGCCGTGCGCCGCATCCTGGACCGGCTCGGTAGCCCGGACGAGGTGGTCTCCGCCGCGGGCGGCACCCGCACCGCCGCGGGCGGCGGCGCGCCGACGTGGCCGTCCGGTGCGGCGCCGGTGCGGCGCGACGAGCCGGCCGCGGCCTCCCTGCAGGACCCGGAGCGCCGCAGCCGGCTGCGCCGTGTCGTGCCGCGCCAGCGCCCGCCCGGCCGGCCTGCCTCGGCCCCCGCCCCGGCCGCCGAGGGAGCGTCCCCGCCGCATCTGGCCGCCGCCCACGAACTCGGCGACGGCGCCGCCGGGCAGCCGCCCGCCGACTGGTGGCGGGTGGAGGGCGCTCCGCTGGGCGCCGGCGAGAGCGTGCCCGGTTTCGTAGGCGGCGTGGAGATCCCGGAGCTGCTCCGGCCGCCGCCGGCGGAGGACGAGCAGCGGGCGGCGGCGCGGCCTACCGTGGAGGCGGAACCGGAGGAGGCCGCGCCGGCCGCCGGTACCGCCGGCCGCAGGCTGCCCCGGCTGTGGCCAGAGGGCGGCTGGAACAACCCGCTGCTGCTGCTCGCGGCGGCCCTGCTGGCCGTCGGCGCCGTGCTCGGCAACCTGCTGCCGCTGGCACTCGGCTGGCTGATCACCTTCCTGTCCCGGCGGCTGACCCGGGCGCAGGCCAAGTGGGCGGTACTGGGGCTGCCCGGGCTGGTCGCCGCCGCCGGGATCGTCTGGCTGTGGGGCCGCACCGACGGCCGCTGGGGCGATCCGATCGTGCAGGGCCAGATGAGCACCGCCGTCGCCGACACCTGGCCCTGGGTCCTGCGCGGCGCGGCGCTCGCCTCCGCCCTCTACCTGATCCACCGGGCCCGCCACCCGCGGAGCTGAGCCGGCCGCCGGGATCCGGCCCGTGAGCACGCTTCCGGCCCGGTGCGGGCCCGGGTCTGTCGTCCGTGGTGCGGGGCTGCTGCGTGGGTCCGGCGAGGCGCCGTGTTTCCGGCTCGGGTCCGGCCGATCGGGGGTCCTGTGCCCTGTCCTGCCGTCCGGGCTCGGCCGGCGACCGCGCTTCCGGGCTGGGGCGGGTCGACGTCTGGCCCGCCACCCGGGGAGCTGAGCCGGCCGCCGGGATCCGGCCCGTGAGCACGCTTCCGGCCCGGTGCGGGCCCGGGTCTGTCGTCCGTGGTGCGGGGCTGCTGCGTGGGTCCGGTGAGGCGCCGTGTTTCCGGCTCGGGTCCGGCCGATCGGGGGTCCTGTGCCCTGTCCTGCCGTCCGGGCTCGGCCGGCGACCGCGCTTCCGCCCCCGGAGCGGGCCGACCCGGAGCCGCGCCCGCGGAGCCGGCACCGCGGCCGGGTCCGGTGCGCCTCCGCACGCCGGCACCGGGGTGGGCCGAGCGGGGTCTGGGCGCTGTGGTGCGGCGGCGCGGCGTTCTGCCCCGGGGTGCCGGCGCCGAACACCCGGGCGTGGGGCCGGAGCCTCCCCCGGCACAATGGCACGCATGGCCTCCACGACCCGCTCCGCCGCCCCGACCGTGGGATTCGATCTGGACATGACGCTGATCGACTCCCGGCCCGGCATCCACGCCTGCTACCGGGCGCTGTCCGAGCGGACGGGGACGTTCGTCGACGCCGATCTGGCGATCACCCGGCTCGGGCCGCCGCTGGCGGAGGAGCTGGCGCACTGGTTCCCGGCGGAGCGGGTGGCGGCCGTCGCCGATCTGTACCGGTCGATGTACCCGGCCGTCGCCATCGCCGCCACGCCCGCGCTGCCCGGCGCCGCCGAGGCGATCGCGGCGGTACGGGCGGCCGGCGGGCGGGCGATCGTCGTCACCGCCAAGTACGAGCCCAACGCGAAGCTGCACCTGGAGCACCTCGGCATCGAGCCGGACGCGCTGATCGGCAACCTGTGGGCGGAGCAGAAGGCGGAGGCGCTGCGCGAGCACGACGCGGCCGTGTACGTCGGCGACCACCTGGGCGACATCCGCGGTGCCCGCGCTGCCGGGGCGCACGCGGTCGCCGTGGCCACCGGCCCGTACACCGCCGGGGAACTGCACGCGGCCGGCGCGGACTCGGTGCTGGCGGACCTCACGGAGTTCCCGGAGTGGCTCGCGGCCTACCGGGACGAGCCCCCTTCCGCCGCCGCGCGCGCCTGACGCCGGCCCGCCGCGGCCGACCGGAGCACCCCGGCACCGGCGACCGCGAAGCCGACGCCCATCAGCATGCTCAGCCCGAACATGTAGGTGGGAAAGGGCGTCGTCCCCAGGAACAGCGGGGCGACCGTGACCACTGTGGCCACGGCACCGACGACGAAGACGATCGCACCGGCCCGGATCAGTCGGTCACCGGGCCCGGCGGAATTCGGTTGGGTTTTGTCACGCACCCGACCAGGGTAGTTCCCTGCGCGAAGGAACAACCGGGGGACGTCTTGTCACCGGGTGGAAGACCATTAGCCTGGATACCGGCGGGTCCGGACGGCCCGCCCGAGTGCTATCAAGAGCCGTTTCCGTAGCAGTATTCCGACGAGTACGAGGACGAGGACAGACGTGCCTACCGGCAAGGTCAAGTGGTTCAACAGCGAGAAGGGCTTCGGCTTTCTCTCCCGCGACGACGGCGGTGACGTCTTCGTCCATTCCTCGGTCCTCCCCGCCGGAGTCGAGGCACTGAAGCCGGGGCAGCGCGTGGAGTTCGGGGTGGTCGCCGGTCAGCGCGGCGACCAGGCGCTCTCCCTGACCCTGCTGGACCCGGCCCCGTCGGTCGCCGCCGCCCAGCGCAAGAAACCGGACGAGCTGGCCTCGATCGTCCAGGACCTGACCACCCTCCTGGAGAACATCACGCCGATGCTGGAGAAGGGCCGCTATCCGGACAAGGCCTCCGGCAAGAAGATCGCCGGCCTGCTGCGGGCGGTCGCCGACCAGCTCGACGTGTAGGAGCCGGCGCCGCGCCCGGCCGGGTCCCTCAGGGGAACGCCAGCGCGTTCGGGCCGAGGGGCGGGACGAGCCCCTCGGCCGCCGCGCGGGTCAGCAGGCCCCGCACCGCCGCATAGCCGTCCTCGCCGAGCCCGGCGGTGAACTCGTTGACGTACAGCCCGATGTGCTGCTCGGCCACGGCCGGGTCCATTTCCTGGGCGTGCTCCATGACGTACGGGCGGGAGGCCTCCGGGTCGTCCCAGGCGGCCAGCACCGACAGCCGGATCGCCTCGGCCAGTTCCGTCAGCGCCGGCACGCCCAGCGACCGCCGGGCGATGATCGCCCCGAGCGGGATCGGCAGCCCGGTGGCCCGCTCCCAGTGCTCGCCCATGTCGGCGAGCCTGTGCAGCCCGTAGTTCCGGTACGTGAACCGCGCCTCGTGGATCACCAGGCCCGCGTCGACCTTCCCGTCCCGCACGGCCGGCATGATCTCGTGGAACGGCATCACCACGATCTTCCCGACCCCGCCGGGCACCGTGTCCGCCGCCCACAGGCGGAACAGCAGATACGCCGTCGACCTCTCGCCCGGCACCGCGACCGTACGGCCGCGGAGGTCCACGCCGGGCTCCCGGGTGAGCACCAGCGGCCCGCAGCCCCGGCCCAGCGCCCCGCCGCAGGGGAGCAGCGCGTACCGGTCCAGGACGTAGGGCAGGACCGCGTACGACACCTTCAGCACGTCGAACTCGCCGCGCTCGGCCATGCCGTTGGTGAGGTCGATGTCGGCGAACGTCACGTCGAGGGCGGGCGCGCCCGGGATACGGCCGTGCACGAGGGCGTCGAAGACGAAGGTGTCGTTCGGGCAGGGGGAGTAGGCGATCTGCAGCGGCTCACTGGTCATATGGGTTCCAACTCTCCAGGACGGTCGCGAGCTTCCCGAAGGCGTCCGTGAGGGCGGCCAGCGCGTCGTCGATGCGCCAGGCGGACCGGTCGCGCGGGCCGACCGGGTTGGACACCGCGCGCAGCTCCAGCACGGGCACGCCGTGCGCGGCGGCGGCCTCGGCGACCCCGAAGCCCTCCATGGCCTCGGCCAGCGCGCCGGGGTGGCGGGTGCGTAGCTCGGCGGCGCGCGCGGCGGTGCCGGTCACGGTGGATCCGGTCAGGACGGTGCCGGTACGGGCCCCGGTCGCGGCGGCTGCCGCGCGGACCAGTCCGGCGGGCGGGCGGTGGCTGACCGTCCCGAAGCCGAGGGCGGTGACCGGCAGGAAACCGTCGGCGGTCTCCGCGCCCAGGTCGGCGGCGGTGATCTCGTCGGCGAGGACGAGGGAGCCGACCGGCGCATGCGGTGCGAAGCCGCCGGCGATACCGGCCGAGACGACCAGGTGGCAGGGGGCGCCGTCCAGGGCCGCGGCGGTCAGCGCGGCGGCGGTGGCGGCGGCGGCCCGGGCGGGCCCGACACCGGCCGCCAGCAGGTCGTACACCTGCGGCGACCCGTTCCGCGGGATCCGGTGGAGCGTCGCGCCCGGTACGGCGAGCTCGCGCCCCGGGCCCGGGAACGCCCGGGCCACCGCGTCCCGCTCGGCGGGGACCGCGGTGGCCACGAGGACGCGTACGGGAGCCGGGGTCAGCTCGCGTCCTTCAGCTCGAAGACCCACAGCCCGGTGATGACCTGGCTGTCCTCCTTGCCGTCACGTTCCGCGATGGCGACGTTCGTCGAGTCGCCCTGGGCGCCGTACTGGACGTTGAAGAACACGCTGCCCGGGATGGTCCGGTAGGTCTTGTCGCTGTCCTCGACCAGCTGCTGACCGTTCATCAGGATCGTCCAGCGGTCGTCGGCGACCCCCGGGTCCACGCCGAAGCGCACGGTCTCGTCCTGGTCGACCGAGATCGACTCGATGTCCTCGTCCTGGAGGCACTTGTCGATCTCGGCGTCCGTGAGGGCCTTGCCCTCGCCGCCGCAGGTGGCCTCGGAGCTGACCGAGGAGCTGCCGACGGTGATGGTCGCCATGGGGGTCGGCTTGTCACAGGCCGACAGGACGAGCAGTCCGGCGGATACGGCGCCGGCGACGGCGACGGCGCGGCGGCGTCGCACACTGGATTGCAACGTGGTCATGGGCGAAGGCTATCGGGCACGCCCGGCCCGCCTCCCACCTGGGTACGGCGTGCCGTACGTCACGCCACCCTCGGGCGCCCGGTCCCGCCCCGCCGGGCGGAGGCGAGCAGGCCCCGGACGGTGGTCAGCCAGCCGGTCGCGACGATGGTCGCGCCGACCGCCAGGCCGAACGGACCGTTGAGCGGCAGCGCGATACCGATCGCCCCGCCGACCACCCACGACATCTGCAGCAGCGTCTCCGACCGGGCGAACGCCGAGGTGCGCACCAGCTCCGGCACGTCCCGCTGGATCAGCGCGTCCAGGGACAGCTTGGCCAGCGCCTGCGCGAACCCGGCCACCGCGGCCAGACACGCCACCACCACGGCGCTGAACAGGACGGCCGCCGTGATCGCCGCTCCCAGCACACAGGCCACCACCGTCACGATGATGATCTCCGGTGCGCGGGAGCGGAGCCAGGCCCCCACCGCCGTACCGAGCGCGTTGCCCGCGCCCGCCGCGACCCCCACGATCGCCAGTGACACGGCCGCGCTCTGCCCGCTCATCGGATGCTCGCGCAGCAGAAACGCCAGGAAGAAGATCAGGAAGCCGGTCTGGCAGCGGATCGCGGCGTTCGCGCCCAGTCCGTGCGTCACCGCGATACCGACCGTGCGCAGCCCCGGACGCCTGACCGGCTTCAGATGCGGTCCGTGCAGATGGTGCTCGTCGGCGGCGAGCAGCGCCCCCTCCTCGCCCCGGGCCGAGTCGACCTTCGGAGGCAGGGTGAAGGACAGGAAGGTTCCCGCGATGAAGATCACGAAGGCGCCGTACAGCGGCCAGCGCGGACCGATCTGCTGCAGCCCCACCGCGATCGGCGCCGCCACACCGGTGGCCAGCAGCCCGCACAGCGTGACCCGCGAGTTCGCCTTGACCAGCGAGAACCGCGGCGGCAGCAGCCGCGGCACCACCGCACTGCGCACCACGCCGTACGCCTTCGACGACACCAGGACGCCCAGCGCGGCCGGGTACAGCTCGATGCTGCCGGTGATCACCGCGCCGGACAGCACCAGCGCCAGCAGCGCCCGCGCCAGCATCGCGCCCGCCATCGCCGCCCGCCGCCCGTGCGGCACCCGGTCGAGGAGCGGGCCGACCACCGGGGCGAGCAGCGTGAACGGCAGCATGGTGATGGCGAGATACAGCGCCACCCGGCCGCGCGCCTCGTCCGTCGGCACGGAGAAGAACACGGTGGACGCCAGCGCCACGGTGATCATCACGTCACCCGCGCCGTTCACCCCGTGCAGCTCGATCAGCTTGCCCAGGCCCGACTCGCCGGCGCCGTGCGCGTGCGTCGCCCGGCGGATGCCGCGTGCGGTTCCGGTCACCGGCAGATGCAGTGCGCGCCCGACCGCGCGGAAGCGCCCGGAGCCCCGGCCCCGGCTCCCGCCCTTCACATCCGTCCGATCCGTGTGTGCGGCTGCCACTCCGTCATAGTGCCCCGAGAGGCGGCTGTGTAGCGCGGTTGTGGCGTGGATCAGGCTGATCGAGTCGGGTGAGGCACCCCTGGGCCGGCCCGGGAAACTCCCGTCGGTGTAGGCCGAGCCCGGTCGAGCAGGTAGCGTGCACAGCGCGCCGTGGCGAACGTTCTCGGCCGCGCGCCGTACGAGCATCCCGCAGAATGGATGACGTAGGTGCGCCCGAGCGCGTCGGGCGCGGACGTCGACGCGGTCCCCTGGTCCGCTCCGTCCGCCCCGCTGACAAAAGGGCGCACTCGTGAGACGGCGTATGGAGAGAAGCGATACCTGTGAGCGCAGCGACAACGCGAAGCCGCACCCCTGACCGCCTGTGCGCCGAGGCCGTCGACCTCGCCCGGGCCGCGGCCGAGGAAGCCGCCGCGCCCGGTGTCGTGGGCGAGCACACCGGACTGGTCTCCGAGGGCGACCGCGTGGTCACGCACTTCTTCGCCTGCAAGGAACTCGGCTACCGCGGCTGGCGCTGGGCCGTGACCGTCGCCCGCGCCTCCCGCGCCAAGATCGTCACCGTGGACGAGGCGGCGCTGCTGCCCGGCCCCGACGCCGTCCTCGCCCCCGAGTGGGTGCCCTGGAGCGAGCGGCTGCGCCCCGGCGACATGGGCCCGGGCGACCTCCTGCCCACCGACGCCGAGGACCTGCGCCTGGAGCCGGGCTGGTCCGGCGAGGACGAGCCGCCGCCGCACTCCGCCGTCTCCCACGAGATGGCCGACCTGGTCGAGGCCGAGGACGCCGAGGTCACCGGCGGCCCGCCGGCCGGTCTGCCCGCCGCCCCGGTCCGCGGCTCGATCGCGGCGATCGCCGACGAGCTGGGCATGCGCCGCGCCCGGGTGCTCTCCCGGTACGGCCTGCACACCGCGGCCGACCGCTGGGAGGAGGCGTACGGCCCCAAGACGGCGATGGCCCAGGCGGCCCCCGCGTCCTGTGTGTCCTGCGGCTTCCTGACCCCCATCGGCGGTTCGCTCGGCCAGGCCTTCGGCGTGTGCGCCAACGAGTTCTCCCCGGCCGACGGCCGCGTGGTCTCCCTGGCCTACGGCTGCGGCGGCCACTCCGAGGCCGCCGTCATGCCCAAGCCCCCGCAGCCGGCCCCGCCGGTCGTCGACGAGACCCGCGTCGACCCGTTCCCGCTGCGGCCGGCACCGGACTCGGGGTCGGTCCCGGTGACGGAGGACGAGTCGTCGGCTGAGCTGGGACACTCCTGAGCGCTCCGCTGGAGGTGCCGCGATGTGCCGTCGCGCGTCTGCGGTGCCGTCGTGGCTGGTCGCGCGGTTCCCGCGCCCTTCAGGGCGCTGCCGAACCGCGGAGGACTTCGCGCCCGGACTGCTCAGGGCGTGTTCGAGAGCCGCTTCTGCCCCGCGGCGCCCGGCACACGCCCTGGCCCTCCCCGGCGGGCGCTCTGGGACGAGGCCGCCGGGGCCGACAGGGCCGACGGGGGCCGGGGGCGCACCCCCGAGGAACGCGAGCCGCGGCGGACCCACGGGCCGGACGACGGCGCGGCTCGTGCGACGCGCCCACGCGGTACCTTCGACCTCACGCCGATCAGGGCCGATGAGGAGAGATGAACGTGAGCAAGTTCGTGCGGCCCGCCACCGAGGGTGCGGACCCGTTCGGTACGGCACGTCTGCGGCGCGGGGTGCTGGACGCCTGGGCCACCAGCCCCGCCCGGTTCCGTGAGGACGCCAACGCCGAGGAGGACCTCGTCCTCGGCGGCTACCGGGACCGGCTGGTCGTCGAGCTAGCCCAGAACGCCGCCGACGCCGCCGCCCGCGCGGGCGCGCCCGGCCGGCTCCGGCTCACCCTGCGCGACGGTGTCCTGGTCGCCGCCAACACCGGCGCCGCGCTGGACGCGGCCGGCGTCGAGTCGCTGGCCACGCTGCGTGCCTCTGCCAAGCGGGAGACGCACACCCCGGCGGTGGGCCGGTTCGGAGTCGGCTTCGCCGCCGTCCTCGCCGTCACCGACGAGCCCGCCGTCATCGGCCGGCACGGCGGGGTCCGCTGGTCGCTGGCCGAGGCCCGCGAACTGGCCGCCGACACCGCCCGGCACAGCCCCGGCCTGGGCGACGAGATCCGCCGCCGCGACGGCCACGTCCCGCTGCTGCGGCTGCCCCACGCCGCCGAGGGCACCGCCCCCGCCCCGTACGACACCGCCGTCATCCTGCCGCTGCGCGACACGGCCGCCGCCGGCCTCGCCGAGCGCCTCCTGAACGCCGTCGACGACGCCCTGCTGCTCGCCCTGCCCGGCCTGGAGGAAGTGGTCGTCGAGACGGGCGGCGTGCGTACGCTGCGCCGCCGTACCGAGGGCGGCCTGACCGTCGTCGAGGACTCGCGGGACGGCACCACCCGCTGGCGCACCTCCGCCGCACACGGTCCGCTCACCCCCGACCTGCTCGCCGACCGGCCGGTGGAGGAGCGGCTGCGGCCGTACTGGTCCGTGACTTGGGCGGTCCCGGTCGACGACGACGGCGCCCCGGCCCGCCCCCGCACCAGCCCCGTGGTGCACGCCCCCACCCCCAGCGACGAGCCCCTCGGCGTCCCCGGCCTGCTCATCGCCTCCTTCCCGCTGGACTCCACACGCCGGCACACCGCCCCCGGCCCGCTCACCGACTTCCTGGTCCAGCGCGCCGCCGACTGCTACGCGGGACTGCTCGCCGACTGGCACCCGGTCACCGCCGGGATCATCGACCTGGTGCCCGGGCCGCTCGGCAAGGGGGAACTGGACGGGGCGCTGCGCCACGCCGTCCTCGAACGCCTGCCGCGCACCTCCTTCCTGCCGCCCGCCGCGCAGCCGCGCGGCGACGAGGACTCCGGACTGCCCGAGTCGCTGCGCCCGCGCGACGCCGAGGTGGTGGAGGGCGCGGGCGCCGACACCGTGCGGATCCTCGCCGAGGTGCTGCCCACGCTGCTGCCGGCCGGCCTGGAGCGGCGCGCGGAGCTGCGCACGCTGGGCGTGGCCCGGCTCCCGCTGACCGACGCCATCGACCGGCTGGCCGGCCTGGAGAAGTCACCGGAGTGGTGGCACCGGCTGTACGACAGCCTCGCCGGGGTCGACCCGGACCGGCTGTCCGGGCTGCCGGTGCCCCTGGCCGGGGACACCTCCCAGGCCCTCGGCACCGGTGGGGTGCGCACGTCCATCGGGCCCCGGCAGATCCTGCTGCCCACCCCGGACACCACCGCCCTCGACCCCGGGATCCTCTCCCGGCTCGGTCTCAAGATCGCCCACCCGGACGCCGCCCACCCGCTGCTGGAGAAGCTCGGCGCCGTCCCTGCGACCCCGCGGGCCGTGCTCACCACCCCCCAGGTCCGGGCGGCCGTCGCCGCCTCCCTCGACGACGAGGGCGGCACCTCCTGGGAGGAGGACGGCCCCGACGCCGAGGAGCTCGCCGACACCGTCCTCGGCCTGGTCCGCGACGCCGGGCTGGACCCCGGCGAGGAGCCCTGGCTCGGTGCGCTCGCCCTGCCCGACGAGGACGGCGAGCTGGCCCCGGCCGGTGAACTCGTCTTCCCCGGCGGCCCCTTCGCACAGGTGATGCGCGAGGGCGAGCTCGCCGCCGTGGACGCCGAACTGGCCGACCGGTGGGGAGCGGAGCCGCTCGCCGCCTGCGGCGTCCTCGTCGACTTCGCCCTCGTCCGCGCCACCGACGTCGTCCTCGACCCGGACGAACTGGAGCCCCGGGAGGGCGACTTCGCCGAGCCCGACGACGCGGGCCTGCTGGACGCCGTCGACGTGTGGTGCGAGGACGTCCTCGACCGCTTCCCCGACACCCCGGTCCCGCCGGTCGCCACGGAGATCGTCGCCGTACGGGACCTGGACCTCGTCGACGACGACAAGTGGGCGCAGGCGCTCACCCTGCTGTCGCGGCCACCGCTGCGGGACGCGCTCGTCCAGCCCCTGCGCATGCTGCTGCCCGACGGCACCCACGAGGTCGTACGGCCCTACACCGCCTGGTGGCTGCGCGGCCACCCGGTGCTCGACGGCCGCCGCCCCGCCGGGCTGCGCGCCGCCGGCGGCGACCCGCTGCTGCACGGCCTGTACGACGAGGCCGACGCCACCGGTTTCGACGACGAGCAGGTGCTGCGGGCGCTCGGGGTGCGCACCTCCGTCGCGGCCCTCCTCGACGAGCCGGGCGGCGCGGCCGAGCTGCTGGACCGGCTCGCCGACCCGGACCG
The DNA here is from genome assembly GCF_036689765.1 of Streptomyces poriticola. Taxonomy (NCBI): domain Bacteria; kingdom Bacillati; phylum Actinomycetota; class Actinomycetes; order Kitasatosporales; family Streptomycetaceae; genus Streptomyces; species Streptomyces poriticola. The sequence goes on along the minus strand of NZ_JBAGKH010000003.1, from coordinate 412,044 downwards.
TCCGGTCACGCCCGCCCAGCTGCACGCCCTCTACGGTGCGCTGGCCGACCTGGACCCGGAGCAGGTGACGCTGCCGGACGCGCTGCGGGCGGTCGTCGACGGCCGGGTCGAGGTGGTCGACGCCGCCGACGCGGTCGTCGTCGACTCGCCCGACCTGCTGCCCTTCACCTCCGGTGTGCCGCTGCTGCCGGTGCGGCCGGCGCGGGCGGCCGAGCTGGCGGAGCTGTTCCAGGTGCGGCGGCTGAGCGAGTCCGTCACCGGGGAGGTGGGCTCCGAGGGCACCGAGCACGAGGTGGCGGAGCCGGTGCGGGTGCTGCTCGGGGCACGGACCCCGGCGTCCTACGTCGAGCACGAGGAGCTCGTCGTGGACGGTGTGGAGATCGACTGGCGCGTCACCGACGACGGGGTGCTGCACGCCGCGACCCTGGAGGGCGTCGCCGCGGGCCTGGCCTGGTCGGCACGCCAGTGGCCGCGCCGCTTCGAGGTCGCCGCCCTGCTCGAGGACCCGACCCGCACGGAGGAGCTGGCCCGGGACCGCTGGTTCGACTGAGCCGGAGCCCGACCCACCCCCACACCGACGTCCCGCCCCACGACACCGGGGATCCGGGCCGCGCCACAGGGGATCCGGCACGGGTATCGGAGGTCCTGGCTGCGGCACCGGGGATTCGGCGGGGGTGCCGGTGGTCGGGTTCGCGGTGCCGGTAGTCCGGGTCTGTGGCGTCGGGGAGCCGGTCCACGGCACCGGGGGTCCGGCTCACGGTGTTCGGGGGTCCGGCTCACGGTGTTCGGGGGTCGGGCCTGTGGCATCGAGGTCCGGGGGCGGGGCGTGGTACCAGGGTCCGGCCTGCGGTATCGGGGGTCCGGGTGCGGCACGGGCTTCCGGTGCCGCGGCACCGGAAGCCCGGTGGCGCTACACCGGGTACCGGCGGCCCACGAACCGCCACACGATCTCCAGCGAGGCCGCCGCGGCGACCGCGATGCCGACGCCGATCCACGGCATCGTCATCCCGACCAGCTTCAGCGCGAAGAAGTCCTGCAGCCACGGCACCACCAGCACCAGCAGGAAGCCCGCCCCCATCGTCGCGACCAGCGCGATCCGCCACCAGGTGTAGGGGCGGGCGATGATCGCCAGCACCCACAGGGAGATCAGGAACAGCGTCATCGTCGCCACGCTGGTCTCCGCGTCCAGCGCACCGGTCCCGCTGTAGTGGCTGCGCGCCACCAGATACGTCACGAACGTCGCCGTCGCCGCGACCGCCCCGCCGGGGATCGCGTACCGCATCACGCGCTGTACGAAGTGGGGCCGGGCCCGCTCCTTGTTGGGGGCGAGGGCGAGGAAGAAGGCCGGGACGCCGATGGTCAGCGTGGACAGCAGGGTCAGATGACGGGGCAGGAAGGGGTACTCCACCTGCCAGCACACCACCAGGATCGCCAGCAGCACCGAGTAGACCGTCTTGACCAGGAACAGCGTGGCGACGCGGGTGATGTTCCCGATGACGCGGCGGCCCTCGGCCACGACGGACGGCAGCGTCGCGAAGCTGTTGTTGAGCAGCACGATCTGTGCCACCGCCCGGGTCGCCTCCGAACCGGTGCCCATCGCGACACCGATGTCGGCGTCCTTCAGCGCGAGGACGTCGTTGACGCCGTCACCGGTCATCGCGACGGTGTGCCCGCCGGACTGCAGGGCGCCGACCATGTCCCGCTTCTGCTGCGGGGTGACCCGCCCGAACACGGTGCCCTCGTCCAGCGCCGCGGCCATGTCGTCCCGCTCCGCGGGCAGCCGGCGCGCGTCGACCGTGCTGCCGCTCAGCCCGAGCTTGGCGGCCACCGCGCCGACCGACACGGCGTTGTCGCCGGAGATGACCTTGGCGTCGACGGCCTGGTCGGCGAAGTAGCGCAGAGTGTCGGCGGCGTCGGGCCGCAGCCGCTGCTCCAGCACCACCAGGGCGGCGGGCTCGGCGTCCTGCGCGACGTGCGGGTCGTCCAGTGAACGGGTGACCCGGGCCAGCAGCAGCACCCTCAGCCCCTGCTCGTTGAGCCGCCCGGTCTCGGCGAGGGCGGGGTCGTCGTCGGCCAGCAGCACGTCCGGCGCCCCCAGCAACCAGGTGCTGGCGTCGCCGTCGCCCTCGCGGAAGGCGGCGCCGCTGTACTTGCGGGCGGAGGAGAAGGGCAGGGCGTCGGTGCAGTGCCAGTCGGCGGCGTCCGGGTAGGCCTCGATGATGGCCTGCAGTGAGGCGTTGGGGCGCGGGTCGGACTCGCCGAGCGCGCCGAGCACCCGCCGTACGTACGTCTCCTGCGCGCCGTCCAGCATGCGCAGCTCCGTGACGTCCATGCCGCCCTCGGTCAGGGTGCCGGTCTTGTCCAGGCACACGGTGTCGACGCGGGCGAGGCCTTCGATGGCGGGCAGCTCCTGCACCAGGCACTGCTTGCGGCCCAGCCGGATGACGCCGATGGCGAAGGCGACGGAGGTGAGCAGCACCAGGCCCTCCGGGACCATGGGGACGATGCCGCCCACGGTGCGGGCGACGGAGTCCTTCAGCTCGTTGTCCTTGACCACGAGCTGGCTGATGATCAGGCCGATCGCGGTGGGGACCATCATCCAGGTGACGTACTTGAGGATGGTGGAGATGCCGGAGCGCAGCTCGGAGTGGACCAGCGTGAACCGGGACGCCTCCTCGGCGAGCTGGGCGGCGTAGGCCTCGCGCCCCACCTTGACGGCCCGGAAGGCGCCGCCGCCGGCCACCACGAAGCTGCCGGACATCACCTGGTCGCCGGGCCGCTTCACCACCGGGTCGGCCTCGCCGGTCAGCAGGGACTCGTCGATCTCCAGCCCGTCCGTCTCGACGCACACCCCGTCCACGACCACCTTGTCGCCGGGCCCGATCTCCAGCACGTCGTCCAGCACGATCTCGGCGGTGCCGACCTCGGCGGCGGCTCCGTCCCGCCGCACTGTCGGCCGCACCTCGCCGATCAGGGCGAGCGAGTCGAGGGTCTTCTTCGCCCGCCACTCCTGGACGATGCCGATGCCGGTGTTGGCGAGGATCACGAAGCCGAACAGGCTGTCCTGGATCGGCGCCACGATCAGCATGATCACCCAGAGCACGCCGATGATCGCGTTGAACCGGGTGAGGACGTTGGCGCGGACGATGTCGGTCATCGACCGGCTGCTCCGCACCGGGACGTCGTTGACCTGTCCGCGGGCGATCCGCTCGGCGACCTGCGCGGAGGTCAGCCCGGTGGCGGGGGAGGGGACGGATCCGGGCCGGTGGGGGTCGAGTTCGGCGCCCGCGTCGAGGTGCGTCATGCCTTCGACGGTACGTGCGGACAAGGGGGTTCACCCGCCGGACCGGCGGAAGATCCGACCACGGGACGACGGCTGGGGCGCGGGTGTGCTGCCCGGGTACCACGCCCCGCCCGACGGAAGGACTACGGGCGGCCCGCCCCCTCGCGGGAGCGCTTGATCGCCGCGTCGCGCCGGCGGACGTACCAGATGCCGATCAGGCCGAGTCCGCCGCCCGCCAGGCAGGTCCACGGCCACCAGGTGAGCCCGCGGTCGTCGAACCAGCCGTAGAAGGGCAGCTGCACCAGGAAGAGGACGAACCACAGGACGGTGCCGCCGGTGATGGTGGCGACCACGGGCCCCTCCAGGGGCTCCGGCGCCTCGTGCGTTGGGGTCCACTTCGCCATGGCCACAGCTTACGAGGCGGTGCCGCGCGTCCCTTCGGCACACGGATCTACGCGCGGAGATGGTGTTCTCTCCCTTATATGTTCATACTGAATCCGTTTGTCTCTGACCATTTCTGTTCGTAGAAAACGCCAAGGGATCGCGGGGGAGCCTTGGTGACGAGGACTTCCATGCCCGGCGCCCTGGACCGCTATTTCAAGATCTCCGAACGCGGCAGCAGCATTCCGCGCGAGATCCGCGGCGGCTTCGCCACCTTCTTCGCGATGGCCTACATCATCGTGCTGAACCCGATCATCCTCGGCAGCGCGAGGGACATGTACGGCAACCAGCTCGACAACGGGCAGCTGGTCACCGCGACGGTCCTGACGGCGGCGTTCAGCACGCTGCTGATGGGGGTGATCGGCAACGTGCCGATCGCGCTGGCCGCCGGTCTCGGGGTGAACTCGGTCGTCGCGCTGCAGCTCGCGCCCCGGATGTCCTGGCCGGACGCGATGGGCATGGTGGTGCTGGCCGGCTTCGTGGTGATGCTGCTGGTCGCCACCGGCCTGCGCGAGCGCGTCATGAACGCCGTGCCGTACAGCCTGCGCAAGGCGATCGCCATCGGTATCGGCCTGTTCATCATGCTGATCGGTCTGGTCGACTCCGGTTTCGTCTCCCGGATCCCGGACGCCGCCCGGACCACCGTCCCGCTCCAGCTCGGCGCGGACGGGCACCTCGACGGCTGGCCGGTCCTGGTCTTCGTGCTCGGGGTGCTGCTGACGCTGGCGCTGCTGGTGCGCAGGGCGCCCGGCGCGATCCTTATCTCGATCGTCGTGATGACGGTCGTCGCGGTGATCGTCAACGCCGTGGCCGAGGTGCCGTCCTGGGGGCTGACCACGCCCGAGTGGCCCGGCAGTCCGGTCGCCGCTCCCGACTTCTCCCTGGTGGGCGAGGTCAGCCTGTTCGGCGGCTTCGGGAAGGTCGGCGTGCTCACCGGCGTGCTGTTCGTCTTCACCGTCCTGCTGTCGGTGTTCTTCGACGCCATGGGCACGATCATGGGTGTCAGCGACGAGGCCAAGCTGACGGACGCCCAGGGGCAGATGCCCGGCATCAACAGGGTGCTCTTCGTCGACGGTGTCGCGGTCGCCGCGGGCGGCGCCAGCTCGTCCTCGGCCACCACCTGCTTCGTGGAGTCCACGGCCGGCGTCGGCGAGGGCGCCCGGACCGGCCTGGCCAACGTCGTCACCGGCTCACTGTTCGCCCTGGCCCTCTTCCTCACCCCGATCGCCACCATGGTCCCGTCCCAGGCGGCCACCCCGGCGCTGGTCGCGGTCGGCTTCCTGATCCTGTCCCATGCGGTCAAGGAGATCGACTGGTCGGACTACACGCTCGCCATACCGGCGTTCGTGACGATGCTGATGATGCCGTTCACGTACTCGATCACCAACGGCATCGGCATGGGCTTCATCGCCTTCACCGTGCTGCGCCTGGCGGCCGGGCGGGGCCGGGAGGTGCCGGTGGCGATGTACGCGGTGTCGGCGGTGTTCGCCTTCTACTACCTGATGCCGGCCCTGGGGCTGGCCTGAGCGACGGGCGTCGTCAGCCGACCCCGTAGAACCGCTCGGTCTCCTCGACGGCTGACCGGAACCGCTCGTCGAAGTCGTTCCGGACGAGCGTCCGGACGACATAGTCCTGGACGCTCATTCCTCTTTTCGCCGCGTGGTGCCGGAGCCGCTCGAGCAGCTCCCCGTCTATCCGCAGGCTGAGCACGCTGGTCCCCATGGACACGAGGGTCACCTCGCGAGTGCGGGTGATGCTCCGGTTTCCGGAAATGACTCACTCGTAAGGGTGATCTCCGGGTTCTGTGGGCGGGTTTCCGGGCAAGGAAGTGCCTTATTCGGGTGGTCCTTCGTAAGACTAATGAGTTACTCTAAGGAGATGCCGGACCTCAGCCATGGCGACGACGCTGCCGCCGTGAACGCCCTCCGCTCCGCCGTGATGCGGCTGTCCCGACGGCTCAAGCACCAGCGGGTCGACGAGTCGCTCAGCCCCACCGAGATGTCGGTGCTCGGCACCCTCGCCAACTTCGGCAGCGCGACCCCGGGCGAGCTCGCCCGCAAGGAGCACGTCCAGCCGCCGTCGATGACCCGCATCGTGGCGCTGCTGGAGGCCAAGGGCCTGGTCCGGCTGGAGCCGCACCCCGAGGACCGGCGGCAGAAGGTCGTGACGCAGACCGAGCAGGCCGTGGTGATGCTCGAGCAGAGCCGCCGCAAGCGGAACGCGTTCCTGGCCTCGCTGGTCGAGGAGCTCGACGAGGACGAGTGGGCGAAACTGCGCGCAGCCGCCCCCGTGCTGGAGAAGCTCGCCCACCTGTAAGCCGGCACCCGAGGAGGCGAACCCTTTTGAGTACGGGACCCGGAGCAGCTTCCGCCCCCGCACCGCACACCCCCGACACCCCCGCCCCCGCCACCCGCAGGACCTCGATGTTCGCCTCCCTGAAGAACAGGAACTACCGCCTGTTCTTCCTCGGCCAGGTCGTCTCGAACATCGGCACCTGGATGCAGCGCATCGCCCAGGACTGGCTGGTGCTCAGCCTCACCGGCTCCTCCGCCGCCGTCGGCTTCACCATGGCCCTGCAGTTCCTGCCGATGCTGCTCCTCGGCCTGTACGGCGGTGTCCTCGTCGACCGCCTGCCCAAGCGCCCCACCCTGCTGGTCACCCAGTCGGCGATGGCCCTGAGCGCGCTCTTCCTCGCCGTCCTCACCCTCACCGACCAGGTCCAGGTCTGGCACGTCTATCTCGCCTCCCTCGCGATGGGCCTGGCCACCGTCGTCGACAACCCCGCCCGGCAGTCCTTCGTCTCCGAGCTGGTCCGCCGCGACCAGCTGCAGAACGCGGTCAGTCTGAACTCGGCCAACTTCCAGTCCGCCCGTCTGGTCGGCCCCGCCGTCGCCGGACTGATGATCACCGGTATGGGCACCGGCTGGGCGTTCCTCTTCAACGGCCTGTCCTTCGTCGCCCCCCTCGCCGGTCTGCTGCTGATGCGCACCCGCGACCTGCACGCCGTCGAGCGCGCCCCGCGCGGCAAGGGCCAGCTCCGCGAGGGCCTGCGCTATGTCGCCGGCCGCCCCGAGCTGATGGGCACCCTCGCGCTGGTCGGGTTCATCGGCACCTTCGGCTTCAACTTCCCGGTCTTCCTGACCGCCTTCGCGGACGACGTCTTCCATGCCGGAGCCGGTGAGTACAGTCTCTTCAACACCCTGATGGCGGCCGGCTCGCTGGCCGGTGCGCTGCTCGCCGCCCGCCGCGGCACGGCCCGCCTCCGGGTGCTGATCGCGGCGGCGCTGGGCTTCGGCCTGCTGGAGATCATCGCCTCGACCGCCCCCCACCTGTGGCTGTTCGCCCTGCTGATGGTCCCGATCGGCGTGTTCAGCATGACGGTCAACGTCACCGCCAACACCAGTATCCAGATGTCCACCGAGCCGGCCATGCGGGGGCGGGTGATGGCCCTCTACATGATGGTCTTCCTCGGCGGCGCCCCCGTCGGCGCCCCCGTCGTCGGCTGGCTCACCGACACCTACGGCGCCCGGATCGGCTTCGCCGTGGGCGGCTCCGTCGCCGCGACGGCCGCCGTGGTCACCGCCCTCGTCCTGACCCGCGTCGGCGGCCTGCGCCTGTCGGTCGGCTGGCACCACGGCCACCCCAGGCTGCGGTTCGTACCCCGGGAACGGCGGGAGGAGCCGGCCCGGGTGGCGTAGGGGCGGGCCCGGGTCAGTCGCGGGGAAGTCGCCGGTGGCCGGGGCGAGGCCGACGGGGGTGCCGGTCAGGTCGACGTCCTCGCCGAAGGCCGAAGCTGACCTCGCTGTGGCCGGGCACACTGGGGCCCATGAGACTGTTCGCCGCGGTGGTGCCACCCGAGGACGTGGTCCGGGAGCTGGCCGCCGAAGTGGATCTGCTGCGGTCGCTGCCCGGAGCGGACCGGCTGCGCTGGACCGGGCGGCCCGGCTGGCACTTCACCCTCGCTTTCTACGGCGAGGTGGACGACGCCCTCGTCCCCGGGCTGTCGGAGCGGCTGGAGCGGGCGGCCCGGCGTACCGACCCGTTCCCGCTGGCGGTCACCGGCGGCGGGCAGTTCGGCCACGGCCGGGCGCTGTGGGCCGGGGCCTCCGGTGATGTCGGCACGCTGCGGCTGCTGGCCGACCGCGCCGAGGCGGCGGCCCGCAGGGCCGGGGTGCCGATGGGGGAGCACCGGCGCTACCAGGCCCACCTCACGGTGGCCCGCAGCCGCCGGGCGCACAGCGTACGGGCCTTCGTCGAGGCCCTGGACCGGTTCACCGGCAGCAGCTGGACGGTGCCGGAGCTGTGCCTGGTCCGGAGCAACCTGCCCACCTCCGGTGCGCCGGGCGAGCAGCCCCGCTACGAGACGGTCGCCCGCTGGCCGCTGGGCGGCGCCGGTTAGGCTCGATGGCGTGGACCCGAAAACCCGGAACCGGATCATGGCCGGCGTGCTTGTGCTGATGTTCGTGGCGGTGGCGCTGGCGTCGGCGCTCGGCAGGTAGCCGAGCCCGAGCCGAGCCGAGGCGCGGCGGTGCGGCCCCGCCCGGCCGCACCGCCGGCCCTGACGCCGTGCGGCTACCAGGCGAACGCCTCGGGGGAGGGGCCGGGCCCGGGGAAGATCTCCTCCAGCCCGTCCAGCAGCTCCCGCGACAGCTCCAGCTCGACGGCCCGCACGGCCGAGGCCAGCTGCTCGGTGGTGCGCGGCCCGACGATCGGCCCGGTCACGCCGGGCCGGGTGAGCAGCCAGGCCAGCGCGGCCTCGCCGGGCTCCACACCGTGCTTGTCGAGCAGATCCTCGTACGACTGGACCTGTGCGCGGACGGTGGTGCCGGCGAGCGCGTCCGCGGACCGGCCGGAGGCGCGGCGCCGTCCCTGGTTCTCCTTCCTGATGACCCCGCCCAGCAGCCCGCCGTGCAGCGGCGACCAGGGAATGACCCCGAGGCCGTACTCCTGCGCGGCCGGGATGACCTCCATCTCGGCGCGCCGCTCGGCGAGGTTGTACAGGCACTGCTCGCTGATCAGCCCGATGGTGCCGCCCCGCCGTGCGGCGGTCTCGTTCGCCTGGGCGATCTTGTAGCCGGGGAAGTTCGACGATCCGACGTACAGCACCTTGCCCTGCTGGATCAGCACGTCGATCGCCTGCCAGATCTCCTCGAAGGGGGTGGCGCGGTCGATGTGGTGGAACTGGTACAGGTCGATGTGGTCGGTCTGCAGCCGCTTCAGGCTGGCGTCCACGGCCCGCCGGATGTTGAGGGCCGACAGCCTGTCGTGGTTGGGCCACGCGGGTCCACCGTCCGTCGCCATGCTGGCGTACATCTTGGTGGCGAGGACGACCTTGTCGCGCCGGCCGCCGCCCTGGGCGAACCAGCTGCCGATGATGCTCTCGGTGCGACCCTTGTTCTCGCCCCAGCCGTACACGTTGGCGGTGTCGAGGAAGTTGATCCCCGCGTCCAGCGCCGCGTCCATGATCGCGTGACTGTCCGGCTCGTCGGTCTGCGGACCGAAGTTCATGGTCCCGAGGACGAGCCGGCTGACCTTGAGTCCCGTGCGTCCGAGCTGCGTGTACTCCATGGCCCTCAAGCCAACGCCTTTGAGCGCACTCCAGGCAAGCGGCGGGGGCGAACGGCGGGGACGAACGGAGGACGGACGACAGGACTCAGTCGCGGGGGAACCGGTCGGTCGTGAGGGTGAGTCCGAGGACGGTGCCGGTCAGGTCCAGGTCGGTGCCGAAGTGCACCCTGGTCTCCGTGGCGTAGTCGCCGTCCTTCGGGTCGGTGAAGACGTGGCACCTCCCCTGGTAGGGGTCGGCGATGAGGTAGAGGGGCACCTCGGCGACCGCGTAGGCGGTCTTCGTGGGGCCGTAGTCGTTGGCGGCGGTGCCCTTGGAGATCACCTCGGCGACGAACTCGACGTCCTCGTGCCGCCAGCGACCGCCCTCGTCCTTCTCCGCCGAGCCGCGGAGCACGGCCACGTCCGGGCAGAAGCGGCTGCCTCCCGGACGAGCACAGCCGCGCGGTACAACGATACGCACGGTCGATCGACAGGGAGGGCGGTGTGCGCGGGAGCGCCGGGCGGCCGGTGGGGGCGGTCGGCGACGGCTAGCCGCGCGAGCCCGGGTCGTACGGGGCGCCCAGGTCCCAGCCCTGGTGGAGGGCCTGTGCGAAGGCCGCCGCGATCTTGTGCTCGCCGCTCGGGCCGGGGTGGGTGCCGTCGTAGGTGTCGGTGTGGATGTCGTACGACGGCGGTGGGGACGCCAGCAGGATGGGGGAGCGGGGTTCGTCCAGGTCGGCGGCGGCCTTCGCGAGGAGTTCGTTGAAGCGGGCGACCTGCTCGGCGAAGGGCGGGTCGGCCTGCGCCCGGATGTTCGGGATCACCGGCAGCAGGACCAGCCGGATGCGCGGGTCGGCCTCGCGGGCCGCCGCGACGAAGGACCGGACGTTGCCGGCCGTCTGCTCCGCGTCGGTGTAGAAGCCGAGGTCGATCAGGCCGAGGGAGACCAGCAGCACGTCCGCGCGGCACTTCCGGACCGCGCCGCCGATCAGCGGGGCCAGATGCAGCCAGCCCTCGCCCCAGCCGGCCAGGTGGGCGCGCGGGAAGCGGGGGTCGGCGTCGGCGTACGCGTACGACGTCGGGGCGTCGGCCGCCTTGTCGTACAGCGTCTCGCGCGGGCCGACTAGCGTGAACGGGCCGTCGTACGCCGTGCACAGGTGCCGCCACAGCCGGTAGCGCCAGGTGTGTTCACCCGCGCTCCCGATGGTCATCGAGTCGCCGACGGGCATGAGCCTGAGCATCCGATCATCATGGACGATCGGTCCCGCGCCCGCCTCCCGCCCGCGGTGTGAGCCCGGCCACCTCCCACGAACCGGCCCCGGCAGTGGCAGGCTTGGGGCATGCGCCGACCCTTCGCCCTCCTCGCCGCTGCCCTTCTCGTGGGCGCCCCGGCCGTGCCCGCCTCCGCCGCCGACGGGGAGAAGGGGTTCACGATCGAGGACCCGCGGATCACCGAGTCCAGCGGGCTGGCCGCCTCCCGTCTCCACCCGGGCGTGTACTGGACCCACAACGACAGCGACGACGGGCCGTATCTGTACGCCGTGGACGGGAGGACCGGGAAGACCCTCGCCCGGATCACCCTGAGCGGGGTCGGTACGCCCCGGGATGTCGAGGCGATCGCCGTCGGGCCGGGCAACCGGCTCTTCGTCGGCGACATCGGGGACAATTTCGGCGGCCGCTGGCCCTATGTGTGGATCTACGAGCTGCCCGAGCCGACCGAGCTGCGGGACCGGACCGTGCGGGCCACCCAGTACGTGGTGAAGTACGCGGACGGGCCGCGCGACGCCGAGTCGCTCGTCGTGGACCCGGAGAGCGGGCGGGTGTACATCATCGACAAACAGGAGGACGGGGGGCATCTCTACCAGGGGCCCGCCCGGTTGTCGGCCTCAGGTGACAACGTGTTCCGGCGCACCGCCGCCGTGGACCTGTGGGCCACCGACGCCGCGCTCTCGCCCGACGGCGGGCAGCTCGCCGTACGCGGCTATCTGGGCGGGATCTGGTACGCGTGGGACGACGGGCGGATCGAGCGCAAGGGGCGGCTGAGCGTACCGCTGCAGGGGCAGGGCGAGTCCGTGACGTACACCGCCGACGGGACGAAGCTGCTGTTCGGGAGCGAAGGCTCCGGCAGCCCGGTGCAGGCCGAGGACGCGCCGGGCGGCGGCGGGGACGGGGGTGGCGACGGCTCGGAGGCGTCGGCCGCGGGCGGGTCGGATGCCGGGGAGTCCGGTGACGGCGCGCTGGGCGGCAGGAGCCTGAAGGTCGGGGCGCTGGCCGTGGTGGTCGCCTGCGCGGCGCTGCTCGGGGTGCGGCGGCTGTTCCGGCGGCGGTGAGCCGCGGTCGGCCCGGCGCCGTGCCGACCGCGGCTCAGCGCTCCTCGTCCCGCGTGGGCCGCACCTCGTAGTGCAGGGTCCGGGTCCGCATCGCCTTGTGCGCGAGCGGCACGAGCACGCCCTGCACGACCGGGTACTTGCGGCGCAGCAGGGCCGCCGCGTGCCGGTCCGCGGCGCTGCCGTGCGGAAGCAGCCGGGCCCGGGCAGGGATCTCCGGCCCGACCTGCCGGCCTGCCGGGGTGGCGGGGGCGAGTTCCACCCCGGGGTCGTTGCGGATGCGCCGGACCTTCCAGGCCCTGCCCGGGGTGCGGAAGTAGGCGCGATCGCCCTCGACGGCGATGTTGACGGGGGTGCCGACGCCGCTGCCGTCCTTCTTGTGGCTGGTCAGCAGGACGGCCCACTGCTGGACGAAGGGGGTGAGCTCCAGGCTCGCGGGTGGACGGGTCATACCTCCATGTAGGCACGGTCCGTGCCGCTTGTCACTCCTCGCGGGCTTCGCCGTGGACCGCCGTGTCCTGGTCCCGGCGCCGGTCCACGCACATCTCCAGGCCGTCCAGGATCCGCTGGAGGCCGAACTCGAAGTGGTCGAACTCGGGACTCCAGGTGTCCTCCGAGAGGGACATCAGGGCCGGGTAGCGGCCGGTGGTCATCACCCGCTCCAGCACCGGGTTCTGTGCTTCGAAGAACTCCGTGGTGGTCAGGCCCGACCTGCGCTCCGCCTCCTCCTGGTAGATCTGGGTGCGTGCGGCGCCCACGACGTACCCGTCGACGAGCAGGAGCGCCGAGACGAGTTCGGGGTCGGTCAGGCCCATCGGCCTGATGTGGGCCAGCACCTTCTCCATGCCGTCCAGTGCGCCGGGACCCAGCATCGGGCGGGACTGGTTGACGTGCAGCAGCCACGGGTGGCGCCGGTAGAGGGCGAGGGTCTCGCGGCCCAGGGTCTCCAGGGCGGAGCGCCAGGTGCCGTCGCCGAGGGCGGTGCCGGGGCCGGAGGCGGGGCGCTGGACCCGGTCGAGCATCAGGTCGAGCAGTTCACCCTTGCCGGGGACGTAGCGGTACAGGGACATGGCGCCGGTGCCCAGTTCGGTGGCGACGCGGCGCATCGACACCGCCTCCAGGCCCTCGGCGTCCGCGACCTGGACGGCCGCTTCCACGATCCGGTCCAGGGTGAGGCCGGGCTTGGGGCCGCGGCTGGGGCGGGGGCCGAGGTCCCAGAGCAGTTCCAGGGTGCGGGTGATGTCCCCGCTTCCGCTGGTCTCCGCGCCGGTCCTGCTGCCGCCGGTGCCGGTCCTGTCAGCGCCCTCGCCCCTTGTCATACCGCTCAGCTTAGAACCTCGGAAAAAAACCGGGTACGGCGTACGCGAAATCGGGTACGCTGTACCCGGTTATTGGAAGGGGGACTCATGAGTGACGGTTACGCGGTCCGGGCCGAGGGCCTGGAGAAGCGCTACGGCGACAAACGCGCCCTCGACGGCTTCGATCTCACCGTCCGCGAGGGCACCGTGCACGGCCTGCTGGGGCCGAACGGCGCCGGGAAGACCACCGCGGTGCGCATCCTGTCCACGCTGGTCAGGCTGGACGGCGGACAGGCCCGGGTGGCGGGACTCGACGTGGCCCGGCAGGCGCGCGAGGTGCGCGCCCGGATCGGGCTCACCGGGCAGTACGCGGCCGTGGACGAGGTGCTCACCGGCCGGCAGAACCTGGAGATGTTCGGGCGGCTGTTCCACCTGGGCGGCAGGCGGGCGCGGCTGCGCGCCACCGAACTGCTGGAGCAGTTCGACCTGACCGACGCCGCCGACAAGGGCGTCGGCAAGTACAGCGGCGGTATGCGGCGCCGCCTGGATCTGGCCGCGTCGATGATCCTCGCCCCGGCCGTGCTGTTCCTGGACGAGCCGACCACGGGCCTGGACCCGCGCAGCCGCGGTGAGGTCTGGGAGTCGGTGCGGGCGCTGGTGGCGAGCGGTACCACGGTGCTGCTGACCACGCAGTATCTGGAGGAGGCCGACAAGCTCGCCTCCCGGATCACCGTGATCGACCAGGGCCGGGCCATCGCCGACGACACCCCGGACGGGCTGAAGAACCTGGTCGGCGGTGACCGGATCGAGGTGGTGCTCGCCGAGCGGGAGGACATCCCGCGGGCGGTGAAGGTGGTCGCCCGGGTCTCGGACGGCGAACCGGAGGCCGACGAGACCGAGCTGCGCGTCCACGCCCCGGTCACCGACCGGGTCGCCGCCCTGACCGACGTGGCGCGCACGCTGCAGGACGAGGGCGTCCGGGTCGAGGACATCGGGCTGCGCAGGCCGAGCCTCGACGACGTGTTCCTGCGCCTGACCGGACACCGGACCGAGGTCCCCCCGATAAAGGAGGCGGCGGCATGAGCGCCCTGGACCTGACCGTCCCGAGCAACCGGGGCCGGCTGTTCTGGCTGCTGGCCGACTGCGGCAACATCGTCCGCCGCGGCCTGCTGCACTACCGGCGCCAGCCCGTCAACATCGCCTGGCAGCTGGGCTTTCCGATCCTGTCCGTGCTGCTGTACGGCTATGTGTTCGGCAGCGCGATGAAGGTGCCCGGCGGCGGCGACTACAAGGACTTCCTGATGCCGGGCATGTTCGTGATGACCATGGCCTTCGGCTTCATCAACACCGCGACGCTGGTGGTGTACGACGCCACCAAGGGCGTGATCGACCGGTTCCGCTCCATGCCGATGGCGTCCTCGGCCGTGGTGGCCGGGCGCGGGGTGACCGATCTGGTGGTCGCCTGCGCCGAGTTGGGCATCATGATGCTGACCGCGATGGCCATGGGCTGGCGGCCGGACGGCGGCTGGGGCTTCCTGGCCGCGTTCGGTCTGCTGCTGTGGCTGCGGTTCGCGCTGATCTGGATCGGGGTCTGGCTGGGGATGCTGGTGCCCAACCCGGAGGCGGCCGGCGGGCTGTTCGCGGTCGCGTTCCCGCTGACGATGATCTCCAGCATCTTCGTCGCCCCGCAGCTCATGCCCGACTGGCTGGGCTGGGTGGCCGCATGGAACCCCATCTCCTCCACGGCGGCGGCGACCCGTGACCTGTTCGGCACCCCGGTCGGCGGCGGCGACTCCTGGGTCGAGCAGCATGCGCTGCTGATGTCCGGGGTGTGGCCGGTGGTCCTGACGGCGGTCTTCCTGCCGTTGGCGGTGCGCAGGTTCCGGAAGCTCAGCCGCTGAGCCGTGCCGGGGGCGGCAGGCGTCCGGCAACGAGGGGCGCCCGGTGTCCGCCGGGCGCCCCTCGTCCGTCCGCCGCCGGTCAGGAGCGACCGTCCGCCGCCCGCTGCTGCAGCAGGGCCGCGATCATGGCGACGTCGTTGTAGATGCGGAGCACGTCCTGGATGTCGGTGGCCGAGGCGCCGTTGACGCCGACGAAGAAGGTGTGCAGCCGGCCGTCCGCGGCCTCCAGATAGCCGGCCAGGGTCTGACCGCCCACCGCCAGCCGGTCGTTGAGCAGATCGCCCCCGACGACCGTCCCCGGCTTGGCGAAGACCTTGCCTCTGGCGGGGCAGTCGGTGCAGGAGTCGGCCAGGCTGCCGTCCACGCCCAGGATCGGCAGCGAGGTGCGGAACCGGTCCGCCTCCGGGGTGGTGTACCAGTAGTGCAGGATCTGCTCGAGGGCGTGCGGGGTGGCCCGGTCGACGGGGTCACCGCCGCGGCCGTCCGCGAGCTGGATCTGACTGGTGTCGACGTCGGCCCCGTCCAGGAAGGACCTGAGCACGGGGAAGCCGTCCAGGCAGTCGCTGCTGCCCGTGGCCGTGGCCATGTTGCACAGCGTCAGGTTGGCGCCCAGGTTGTGGCTGACCTTGAGGATCAGCTTGGCGTACTCGGCGTACGGCGGTGAGACGTAGGCGGCCACCCGCCGGCCGCCGATGGGCGACGGGGGCAGCTCGCCCTCGGGGTTGGGACCGGTGGGCGAGGCGGTGACGGCCACGCCCGCGCGGGCGAGGGCCTCGATCAGCGCCGTACGGCCGAAGGCGGCGGGGTCCTCGATGTCGGAGACCCGAAGCTCCGGCTCCGCGTCGGCGGCGATGGTGCCGGACAGGGTGATCCGGGTGCCGTCGTCGGAGGTGGCCACCTCGATGTCGGTGGTGCCGCCCGGTGCGACCGTCCGGACCGTGGAGGTGACCTGGTACGGGGCGACCTGCGGGCGCCAGGACAGCTCGGCCGGCCGGCCCGGCCGGGTCGGCGTGGTCAGCAGGTCGATCAGGTTGTCGTTGATGATCAGCGGGTACGGCTGGGGATCCAGCGCGGGCGGTGTGAACAGCCGGTCGTCGATGATGACGTCACCGCGCACCTCGGTGATGCCGGACCGGCGCACCTGGCGGGCGATGCTGTCCAGCCCGGCGAGCGGGTCCTCCGGGGTGAGCGTGGCGCCCGGGAGGCTGTTGGCGTAGGTGTGGTCGACGGGGGTGAAGTCGACGGTGCCGTCGGGCTTGGTGCGCCCGCCCATGGTGAGGTCGCCCTGGGCGACGAGGGCGAGGTTGCCGGTCAGCACGCCGCCCTGCCGGCTTCCGAGGGCCTGGACCGGGGTGGTGAAGCGGTGGTCACCGCCGAGGGTGTGCCAGGCGCCGGAGACGCTGAACAGCTTCTCCGCCGACCCGGGGATGAAGAACTTGTCGGAGCCCCGGTCGTGGATGACCCGTCCGGTCTCCGCGTCGGTCTCCGTCAGTCCCCAGCGGGCGTGCTCGTAACCCGGCTTGCGCATGATCGCGGCGATCTCGGGCCCGAGGCCCCGGCCGGGATCGTGGCCGTCGGACGCGGTGGCGGTGATGGTCGCCCCGGCGGCGGGAGGGGCCGCGGCCGTGGCGGTCGCGGCGGGCAGGACCGCGGCGACGGTCGCGGCGACGGCGCACCACACTGCGGCGGTCGCCGGTGTCCACCGGTTACGGATCTTCGATCTCACGGTTCACCTTCTGAGCGGGTTGGGGAGCCGGGCACTCGCCGCCGCATCGTAGAGGCGTGAACCGTAATAAACGGTCATGCACTAAGTTTTTAGATCAAAACGGGCGAAGATTGGACCATTGGGGGACGGGTGGAGGAGCTCCACCCGTACGCGTGAGGGCGCCCGGCGGACTGTCCGCCGGGCGCCCTCTCACACGTACGAGTGATGGTTGGCGCTGCTACAGCTTCTCGATCACATGGTCGACACACTTGGTCAGCGCCTCGACGTCCGCCGGGTCGATCGCCGGGAACATCGCGACGCGCAGCTGGTTGCGGCCGAGCTTGCGGTACGGCTCGGTGTCGACGATGCCGTTGGCGCGCAGCACCTTGGCGACGGCCGCGGCGTCGATGTCGTCGGAGAAGTCGATCGTGCCGATGACCTGAGAGCGCTTGGCCGGGTCCGCGACGAACGGGTTGGCGAACTTCACGTCCTCGGCCCAGCCGTACAGCGTCCGCGCGGAGGTGGCGGTGCGCCGCACGGCCCAGTCCAGGCCGCCCTGGCCGTTGATCCAGTCCAGCTGCTCGCCGAGGAGGAAGAGGGTGGCGAGGGCCGGGGTGTTGTACGTCTGGTTCTTGCGGGAGTTGTCGATCGCCGTCGGCAGCGAGAAGAACTCCGGGACGTGCCGGCCGGAGGCGTGGATCCGCTCGGCGCGCTCGATCGCGGCCGGGGAGAACACGCCGATCCACAGTCCGCCGTCGGAGGCGAAGGACTTCTGCGGGGCGAAGTAGTACACGTCGGTCTCGGCCACGTCGACCGGCAGACCACCGGCGCCGCTGGTCGCGTCCACCAGCACCAGCGCACCCTGGTCGGCACCGGCCACCCGCTGGATCGGCATGGCCACGCCGGTCGAGGTCTCGTTGTGCGTGAAGGCGTAGACGTCGACGCCCGCCGCGGCCTGCGGCTCGGGGTGGGTGCCGGGGTCGGCGGAGATGACGTCGGGCTCGGCCAGCCACGGGGCGAGCTTCGCGGCCTTGGCGAACTTGGAGGAGAACTCGCCGAACGACAGGTGCTGCGACCTGTTCTCGATCAGACCGTGGGTCGCGATGTCCCAGAACGCGGTGGAGCCGCCGTTGCCGAGGACCACCTCGTAGCCGTCGGGGAGCCGGAACAGCTCACGGACGCCCTCGCGCACCCGGCCGACCAGGTTCTTGACGGGGGCCTGGCGGTGGGAGGTGCCCAGCAGGGACGTACCGGTCGCGGCCAGCGCGTCCAGCGCTTCCGTCCGCACCTTGGAGGGGCCCGCGCCGAAGCGTCCGTCGGCGGGCTTGATGTCAGCGGGAATCTGGATCTCAGCCACGGCAGGAGGGTAGCCGTTCCCGGAAACCCGGGCGAAACGTCGTCCGTCGGCTGAGACGGGTGTCCGCCGGGTCGAAGGAGGCTGGGGCGGGTGGCCGCCGGGACGTGTGTCCGCCGGGGCGGGTGGCCGCCCGAAGCCCGGCGGGCTGCTTTCCTGGATGCATGGCGGACATGGCAGACATGGCGGGGCTGGAGGCCGAACTGCGCGGGAACGTCCGCGGCGAGGTCGGGTTCGACGTCACCGCACGGGCGTTGACGACGATGGACGCGTCCAACTACCGGCGGGTCCCGCTCGGAGTGGTGGCCCCGCGCGACGCCGACGACGTGGCGGCGGTGCTGGAGGTGTGCAGAGCGCACGGCGTGCCGGTCGTGCCGCGCGGCGGCGGTACGTCGATCGCGGGGCAGGCGACCGGCACGGGCGTCGTCCTGGACTTCACCCGGCACATGAACCGGCTGCTGTCCCTCGACCCCGGGTCCCGCACCGCCGTCGTACAGCCCGGGCTGGTCCTGGACCGGCTGCAGGAGGCCGCCGCACCGCACGGCCTGCGCTTCGGACCCGACCCGTCCACGCACAGCCGGTGCACTCTCGGCGGCATGATCGGCAACAACTCGTGCGGCTCGCACTCGGTGGCGTGGGGCACGACGGCGGACAGCGTGCACGAGCTGGAGGTGCTCACCGCGCGCGGGCAACGGCTGCGGCCGGGGCGGGACTGGGCCGGCGCGCCGCAGGGCCTGCGAGAGCTGGTGGAGGGCGACCTCGCCCGGCTGCGCACCGGCTTCCCCGAGCTGCCCCGCCGGATCTCCGGCTACGCCCTGGACGCGCTGCTTCCCGAGAACGGCGCGGACGTCGCCCGCTCCTTCTGCGGCTCCGAGGGCACCCTGGGCGTGCTGACGGAGGCGGTCGTCCGGCTCGTCGAGGCACCGCGCGCGCGTGCGCTCGCGATCCTGGCGTACGGCGACGAGAGCGCCGCGGCCCGGGCCGCGGCCGGGCTGCTGCCGCACGCCCCGCTGACGGTGGAGGGCATGGCGGCCGACCTGGTCCCGTCCTCCGCCGGGCTGCCCCGCGGCGGGGCGTGGCTGTTCGTGGAGACGGGAGGGGAGTCGGAGGCGGAGGCACGCGCGCGTGCGGACGCGATCGTGCGGGCCGCGGACGTGGTCGACGCCCGGGTGGTGACGGACCCGGCCGGGCAGCGGGCGCTGTGGCGGATCCGGGAGGACGCGTCCGGCACGGCGACCCGGATGCCGGACGGCTCGGAGGCCTGGCCCGGTTGGGAGGACTGCGCGGTGCCGCCCGCCCGGCTCGGCGACTACCTGCGGGACTTCCGCGGACTGCTCTCCGCGCACGGGCTGCGCGGCACGCCGTACGGGCACTTCGGGGACGGCTGCATCCACGTCCGCATCGACTTCGACCTGCTGACCGAGCCGGGGATCGCCCGCTTCCGCCGCTTCTCCGAGGACCTGGCGGAGCTGGTGGTGGCACACGGCGGCTCCCTCTCCGGCGAGCACGGCGACGGGCAGGCGCGGGCGGAGCTGCTGCCGAGGATATACGGGGACGAGATGATCGCCCTCTTCGAACGGGCCAAGGCCGTCTGGGACCCCGACGACCTGCTCAACCCCGGCATGCTGGTGCGCCCGGCGCCGCTCGACGCCGGCCTCCGCTTCTCCGTCCTCCCGCGCGAGCCGGTGGACGTCGCCTTCGGCTACCCGTCCGACGGCGGCGACTTCTCGGCGGCGGTCCGCCGCTGCGTCGGCGTCGCGAAGTGCCGTACGACGTCGGTGTCGGGGGCGGGGGTGATGTGCCCGTCCTTCCGGGCCACCGGCGAGGAGGAGCACTCCACCCGCGGCCGGGCCCGGCTGCTGCACGAGATGCTCGCCGGGGAACTGGTCACCGACGGCTGGCGGTCCACCGAGGTCCGCGACGCGCTCGACCTGTGCCTGTCCTGCAAGGGCTGCCGCTCGGACTGCCCCGTCGAGGTCGACATGGCCACGTACAAGGCGGAGTTCCTGCACCACCACTACGCCGGGCGGCGCCGCCCCGCCGCCCACTACACGATGGGCCGGCTGCCGCGCTGGCTGCGCTGGGCGTCCCGCATGCGGGCGGCGGCCGTCCTCAACGCGCTGTCGTCCCTCGCCCCGCTGGCCGCCGTGGCCAAACGGCTGGGCGGCATCGCGCCGGAGCGGAGGATCCCGCGGCTGGCGGGGGAGACGTTCAGCGGGTGGTGGCGCAGGCGGGGGAGGGATGAGCCACGGGGCAGCGGGACGGACGACCTGGTGGTCCTCTGGCCCGACACCTTCACCGAGCACCTGTCGCCGTCCGTCGGCCGGGCGGCCGTACGGGTGCTGGAGGCGGCGGGGCTGCGGGTGGCGCTGCCGCCGACGCTGCGTCTTCCGCGCGGCGCGCTCGCCGACGGCCGCACCCGCACACCGCTGGCCCTGCTGGCGGCCCGCCGCGGCCGGGTGTGCTGCGGGCTGACGTACATCTCCACCGGCCAACTGGAGCGCGCCCGTACGGTGCTGCGGCGCACGCTCGACCTGATGGCGCCGGTGCTGGAGACGGACGCCCCGGTCGTCGTCCTGGAACCGAGCTGCGCCGCGGCCCTGCGCACCGACCTGCCCGAGCTGCTGCACGACGACCCGCGCGCGGCCCGGCTGGCCCGCAGGGTCCTCACCTTCGCGGAGGCCCTGCAACGCCACGCCCCCGACTGGACCCCGCCCGCCCTGGACCGCCCGGTCACCGGCCAGACCCACTGCCACCAGCACGCGGTCCTCGGCGACACCGCCGACCGCCGGCTGCGCGCCGCCGCGGGCCTCACCGGCGAACTGACCGGCGGCTGCTGCGGCCTCGCCGGCAACTTCGGCTTCGAGAGGGGCCACTACGACGTCTCGGTGGCCTGTGCCGAGGAGCAGCTGCTCCCCGCGGTCCGCGAGGCCCCGGCGGGCACGGTGGTCCTGGCGGACGGCTACTCCTGCCGCACCCAGCTGGACCAGCTGGCGGGGGTGCGGGGCCGGCACCTGGCGGAGGTGCTGGCGGAGGGGCTCGGGGTGGCGGAGCCGGAGGAGGGACGACGGAACCTGCCCGGGTGACGGGTTGTCCGTTCGGCTCGCGACGACGCGCACCGCAGGACGTTCCACGCCGTGCGAGGACCGGGCATCCTCCGGACTACATCACCCTCGGCTGCCCGCGGCGGTCGGAGGGTGAACATGGGCGGGAGAAGCGACGGCCCGACCGGCAGGGGGCGGGGTGTCGGGTCCTCGTACTCCGCGTCGCGGTACCTCGGTGCCGTGCATCCGAGCCGAGCGGTGCTCCTGCTCACGTTCCTGGTCCCGCCGTTCCGGATGCTGCACGCCGGCTACCAGGCGCCCGCGGGCGGCCCCACCGCGGACGCGCCCGTCCTCCTGTTCCTCGCCGTGCCGATGACCTGCGCAGGCTTCCACGTGCTGGTGCAGAGCCCCGCCGGACTGCTGGGGTCCGGCCGGGCCGGGGCCGCGCGGCGCTGGTCGGGTACGGCGGCGCTGTCGCCGTCGCGAGCGTGCTGAGCCGGCTCCTCCTCCGGATCCTGGGCCGGAACACCGAGGGCGGAATCGTGGCAGTGCGGGCCGACGCGATGGTTCGCGGATCACTCGGTCCGGCCGGGTACGTGTGGGTCATGCGGGCGCGACCCGGTGCCGGTCCCCTCCCCCGGTGCTGACGGACCGCAGTCGGGGTCGGTACGGGGCCTCCTGATGCGGCGGGGTGGGCTGGGGCGGCGGCCCCGTGGACGTCGCGAGACGGGGCCCCGCGCCTCCGCCCCACGGCAGGGGCGGAGGGATGGGGGGCTCAGGTCGTCGGGAAGTAGTCCGGGGTGCGGATCTGGTCGCGGATCCAGACGCCGGCCTGCTTCAGGGGCGACGTGCCGGTCCAGGGGCCGTCGTTGTTGCAGGTGCCGGTCCTGAAGACGGCGCCGGAGCGGTGGTCGTCGGAGAAGTTCCAGTTGACCCAGCTGATCTTCTTGGTTGCCATCAGGTCGAGGTAGCGCCGGGACATCGCGAAGTCGTTCGCGCCCTCGCCGGCGTAGTTCTGGGTGCCGAACTCGGTGACGAACACCGGGATCCGGTCGGCGGCGCGGGAGAGGGTCGCCAGGTACTCGTCGCGGTGCGAGTCGGCGTAGAAGTGGAAGGTGTACATGATGTTGGCGGCGTTGACGGGGTTGCCGACGACCTCGGACTCGTCGGCGCCCTCGGAGACGCCGAGCGAGGACCAGGCGCGGGTGCCGACCAGGACGGGCGCGTCGGAGTCGATGCTCCGGATCACCGGGATGATCTGCTCCGCGTAGCTCTTGATGCGTGACCAGCTGACACCGCTGGGTTCGTTGGCGATCTCGTACAGGACGTTGTTCCTGTCCTTGTGGCGCTGGGCGATGTCCGTGAAGAACTTCCGCGCGTTCGCGAGGTTGTGGTGCGGGTCGCCGGGGTCGAGCATGTGCCAGTCGACGATCACGTACATGCCCCGCTCCGTGGCCTGCCGGATCAGCGAGTCGGCCAGGGCGGTGAAATGCGCGGGGTCGCTCTCGTAGCCGCCCTCCTGCACGTAGGTGGAGACGCGCAGGACGTCGGCCCTCCAGTCCTCCGCAAGGGCGTCGAGCGAGCCGCCGGTCAGGCACCGCGCGTACCACTGGGTGCCGTGGGTGCTCATGCCGCGCAGCTGGACCGGGTTGCCGTGCGCGTTGCAGAGCTTGGTGCCGCAGACCCTGAGTTGTCCGTTGACGGCGACGGGGGTGGTGCCGGACGGGGGGTCGGTGGGCGGGTCGGTGGGGGGATCCGTGGGGGAGCCGCCGTCGCCCGCGCAGGGGCGGCCGTTGACGGTGCAGTCGGCGGGCGTGCCCGTACCGGCCGCGTTGAAGCCGAAGCTCGCCGACCGGCCGGCGGCGACATGGCCGTTCCAGGCGGCGTCGGTGAACGTGTGGCGCCGGCCCTGCTGGTGCCTCGTGGCGGACCAGTGGGTCGAGACCGTGGTCCCGGCGGGGAGTTCGAACTCGATCGTCCACCCGTTCAGGCTCGCCCCACCGGCGTTGGTGATGGTCACCTCCGCCGTGTATCCGGTGTCCCACACCGAGGCCTGAGTGATGCTCGCCGTCACCCCGGATGCGGGCGTCACCTCGGGTGCGGCGGCAGGCGAGGCGGGGGTGGTCGTGGTCAGGGCGAGCAGGAGTGCGCCGAGGAGCGCCGCCAGGGCGGCGGTCGGTCGTAGCTGGAAACGTGCCGTTCGCATACGGGTCTCCGTCCGACGACAGTCGACAGTTAGGAAACTTTCCTAACTGAGATGGAACCAAGGCCCCGGCTGCTTTGCAAGGTTCACGACAATCTCGCGGCGGCGTGCCGTGCGGCGGCCCGCTCGGCGGGGGTGCGGCCGCAGCATGGCGGGAACGCGTCGTCGCGTCGGGACGCCCAGGGGCCGGTGGCCCCATACTGCTGCGCATGCCCGAGCTGATGACGGCGGACGCGGTTCGCGATCTGGCCGGGTCGGTTGCCGAGGCCCGGTCACTGGGACACTCGCTGGTCACGCCTACGCACGTCCTTCTGAGCGTGGCGAGCCATCGGAGTCCGGCCCGTGGCTTGCTGGACGCGGCCGGCGCGGACCACGGCGCGGTGCGGGCAGCTCTGGCCGCCCGACGGCCGGCCGGGGCGAGCAGCGGCCGACCCCGTGAGCTTCCCTGGTCGCCCGAGATGGAGAGGATCCTCCACCTGTCGCAGAGCCTCACCGAGAAGCCCTTCAGCTCCGCCCACCTGCTGGGGCTGATCCTCGACAACGACGGGGAGTGCGTCGCCCTGCTGGAGGGGTGCGGGGTGGCCACGGCCGAACTGCGCGCCGCGGTGGCGACCGAACTCGGCCGGGCCTGAGGCCGGCACGCCTCATCCGGACGTCCGGCCTGGTGCCGGACCGGCACCTCGCCCCGAGCCGCAGGCGGTGGCTCCGCGCCTCCGCCGGACCTATGCTCGGGGGCGTGGCTGTTCAGCGGATGGACAACGTCGCCGTCGTCGTCGACGACCTGGATGCGGCCGTCGTGTTCTTCACCGAGCTCGGCATGGAGCTGGAAGGCAGGGGGCAGATCGAAGGGATCTTCGCGGACCGCACCGTCGGACTCGACGGCGTCCGGACCGAGATCGCGATGATGCGGACCCCGGACGGCCACGGCAGGCTGGAGCTGACCGAGTACCACGCCCCCGCGGCGTCCCACGCCGGGCCGGAGAACCCTCCGCCCAACACCCTCGGCCTGCATCGCGTCATGTTCGCCGTCGACGACATCGACGACACCGTCGCCCGGCTGCGCACCCACGGCGCCGAACTCCTCGGCGAGGTGGCGCAGTACGAGACCACGTTCCGCCTCTGCTACCTGCGCGGCCCCGCGGGCATCATCGTCGCCCTGGCGGAACAGATCGGCTGACGGCGGGTCTGCTGCTCGGGGCGGGTGCGCGAGCTGCGCGTCACCCGCCCTCCGCGTCGAAGGGCTCGTCGTGCCAGCGCCAGCCGGCAGTGCCGTCGTCGTGGATGTGCAGCATGAATTCGGCGACCCGGCTGCCGTCGGGGAACGTCAGCGTGAGCGCCGCCCGGATCCGGGTGTAACAGGCGTCGGCCCGCTCCCAGTCCTCCTCCTCGACAGCCCGCTCCTGCTCGGCGAAGAGAGCACGGAACTCCTCGAAGCCGGGAAGTGCCGCGACTTCGGCGTAGCTCCAGGGCATGTCGGCGCCCGTCACGGTCAGCCGGGCGATCTCCCGGGTGCCGTGGTGGAGACGCCAGACACTTCCGCTGATCAGGTTCGGGTTGCCCATGCCCTCATCATGACGGCCGCCTCTGACAGCCGGGCCCCGGGTGACACATCGGCCCGCCCTCCGGAACCACCGGGCGGCAGGCCGCCCCACGGGTCAGTAGCCAACGGGGCCTATGGGTCCGGTCAGCGGGAGCACGGTCCGGCATTTCACCGGGCGGGGATGTGCCGGGTCGAGGGCGTTGAGGACGTGGGTCAGGGTGATCGGGTCGTAGGAGGCCTCCAGGTGGTCGGTGAAGTCCCTGGGGCAGCTGTCCTGGACGAGGATGTTCCGTACCGTCGCGCCCGGGCCTGCCGTGAGGAAGCTGTTCGTGTACGGCGTCACGACCTCGTCGTACTTGGTGGCGATGACGGTGTAGTCGACGCCGGGGACGGTGTCGCCACCCGCGTCGAGCGCCTTGTTGAACTCGGAGCCGATCTGCTGCTCGACCATGGCGGGCGCCGTCCTTTCGAGGAACGCGTTGGCCGGCTTCAGCAAGTGCAGGGTGCGTCCGAGTTCGGTGATCCCCGAGAGGGTCGTGCCGTGGTTGGAGGGGGTGATGCCGATGAGCTTGCCGACCTTGCCGGCCGCGCTCGGGTCGTTCTTGAGGTAGTGGCGGGGCACCGGACCGCCGCCCTGGGAGTGGCCGACGAGGTCGACCTCGTCGGCTCCGGTCGCTGCACGTACCTCGTCGACGAACGCGGCCAGTTCGGCGGCGCTGTCCTTCATGGAGCCGGTGCCCTGGACCGGGGCGTCGTCGTCGGCGGCTCCGTGGTTGAAGGCGAAGACGCAGTAGCCGCTGCCGGCGAGGAGCGGGGCCGCACCGCGCCAGTTGCCGTTCATGTTCTCCAGCGTGCCGTGGATCAGGACGACCGGAGCGGGATGCTGCGCCGTGGGCCTGCAGGTCCAGTCGTTGGCGCCGGGCGGGGCCTGGCCCGCCTTGAGGAACCCTTTGAGGAATCCCACGGCGAAATTGTGCTCCACCGGCAGCGGTTCACTCGCCGCCGCGACGCCCGGTGCCCCGATCGCGGCGAGGCAGGAAAATCCGATGCCGCCCGCAGCGAGTGCCCTCAACAGCCTGAGTCGCATTTCCAGTACCGTCCCTCGTTCTGAAATGCCACGCCTTTCGGCGGGCTGGACGGCGTGAAGCTATGGCCGGTGTCCGGGCGGAGCAACGAGGTGGGCGAGGCGGCGTGAAAGGCACGCAGGGCGGTGCCAGGGTTGGGCGCGGCGCCTCGGCGAAGGTGTCATCACCGTGAGCCCTTTTGGCGTCGGAGCCCGTCGCCGACCTGAAGCCGTGCCGGTCGAAGGCTACTAGCACTGCTAGTT
The DNA here is from genome assembly GCF_036689765.1 of Streptomyces poriticola. Lineage (NCBI taxonomy): Bacteria > Bacillati > Actinomycetota > Actinomycetes > Kitasatosporales > Streptomycetaceae > Streptomyces > Streptomyces poriticola. The sequence continues at coordinate 386,074 of NZ_JBAGKH010000003.1, read as the reverse complement.
TAATCTGTCTCAAACTCTTGACCGGCCGGTAACGCCCGCTCATACTCGGTGGGACGGACGAACCTTGGAGTGGCCGATGACGGCTCCCGGCACGTACGGCTCCGGCGTCGCGTGGGTGGGGTTCCCGCAACGGCTCGGTGACGAGCTCCGCAAGGAGAACCGCACCGTCGCAGCGGAAATCATCCGTGAAATACGCCGTCAGATCCCGGAATTCTCACGTCCGTTGTCCGGGCAGTTCGGAGCCGCCATTCAGTTCGGCGTCGAGACCGCACTCGCGGAATTCGTCGACCGTGTCGAGGTCGGTGGCGGTGAACTCGACGCGGAACGCCTTCCCGTCTACCGCGCCCTGGGGCGCGGCGAGCTCGCCGAGGGCCGCAGCCTCGACGCGCTCCAGGCGGCGTACCGGCTCGGGGGCCGCGTCGCATGGCGCCGGTACGCACGGGTGGCGCGGCGGCTCGCGCTGGGCACCGAAGCCGTCGCCCAGCTCGCGGAGACGGCCTTCACCCACATCGACGAGATCGCCGCCGCGTCCGTCACCGCCTACGCCGAGGCCCAGGCGGATGCCGCCGGCACCCGGGACCGCCGCCGCCACCGGCTGCTGACGATGCTGATCGCGGCGGAGCCTCCGCCCGGCGATGTGCTGCGGCAGGCGGCGCAGGAGGCGGACTGGCGCCTGCCGTCGGCCGTCGCCGCGATCGCGCTCGGCTCCGCACGCGGGATGCGCGGCCGTCGTCCGGCATCCGGTCCCGGTACGTCCGAGGGGCGTCGGCCGCGGCTGCCCGGAGCCGTGCTCGCGGATCTCGACGGACCCGCGCCCTGTCTGCTCGTGCCGGACCCGCACACGCTTCTCGGCGATCCCGGCGTCCGCCGCGTGGTGAGTGAGCGGGCCGGGGTGAGCGGGCCCGTCGTCCCCCCGGCGCAGGCCGGAGACTCGCTGCGCTGGGCGCGGCTGCTGCGTGACCGCATGGCCGGCGCCGGGCCGGCGGACGCCGACGACCGGCTGCCGGAACTGCTGCTGCTGGCGGACATCCCCCTGGTGCGTCTCATGGCCGCGCGCAGGCTGGCGCCGCTGGCGGGGCTCACGCCCAAGCAGCGGGACCGCCTGGCGCACACGTTGCTCGCCCATCTCCAGAGCCCCCGCGGCACCGCGCCGGAGCTGGCCGCCCGGCTCTCGATCCATCCGCAGACGGCGCGGCAGCGGCTGCACCGTCTGCAGCGGCTGTTCGGGGAGGTGCTCGCCGACCCCGACGCCCGCTTCGAGATGGAGGCGGCGCTGCGGGCCCGCCACACCTGAGGCGGCGGAGTCAGTCCTGCGCGGTGGCAGCCTCGGTGCCGTGGGTGCCTTGAGGGGCATTGGTGCGGCGGGCGTAGGCGCGGGCTGCGCGGGCGCGGTCGCCGCAGCGGGTGGAGCACCAGTGGCGGCGCCCGTGGCGCAGCAGATAGCGGCTGCAGGGCGCGGAGCCGCAGGCGGTGAGGCGTTCGGCGTCCGGGCCGGTGAGGAGGTCGGCGGCGTCGGCGGCGAGGACGGCCAGGGCGTGCTCGACGATCGCCGTGGTGGGGTGGGGGGTCGAGCGGTAGGGGCCGGTCTTGTCGTCCCACTGCAGCAGGGGGGTGGCGGGGACCCGGGTCATCGCGTCGTTGACGACTGCGACGGCGGCCGGGAGGGCGGGAAGTTTCGCCGCACGGGAGGCGAACAGCGACCTGATCTGTTCCCGCAGCGAGCGCAGCTGGGCCGCGCACATGTCCCGCATGCCGGCGTCGACGGGCGCCAGGCCGCGCGCCGTCAGCCAGCGGTTGGCCTGCGCGGGAGTGCCCAGAAGGTCGATCGTGTGGCCGCCGGGCAGCGCGACGGCGCTGTTGACCAGGGCAAGGGAGAGGTGCTCCTCCTCGCCCTGCGCGGGCGGCAGTGCAGGTTCCTCCGGCAGGGACTCCTTCATGGTCCTCATGGTACGGCTTGCGCGTATCCGTGAGAAGCCGCTAGCGTGATCTCACGGTTCACTCGAATCTATCCGTGAGGTGTGTCCCTCGTGTCTTCTCTTCCTGTATCGGCCGACCCGTTCCCGGTCCGCGTCTTCGGCGGCCCGACCGCCCTCTTCGACTACGGTGGCCTGCGCTTTCTGACGGATCCGACGTTCGACGCCCCCGGTGAGTACCAGAGGGCCGTCCTGCTGACCAAGACGGCAGCGCCCGTGGGCAGCCCCGCCGACCTCGGCCGGGTCGACGTGGTCCTGCTCTCCCACGACGAACACCCCGACAACCTCGACGACTCCGGGCGGGCCCTGCTCGCCGAGGTCCCGCTCACCCTCACCACCCCGGGCGGCGGACAGCGCCTCGGCGGGACGGCCAAGGGCCTGGCCGACTGGGAGTCCATCGAGCTGGAGCGCCCCGACGGCGGCACGGTCACCGTCACCGGCGTCCCCGCCGTCCACGGACCAGGTCCGCGTGAGGAGGTCGAGCCGCTCACGGGCCAGGTCGTCGGCTTCGTCCTCACCGGCGAGGGGCTGCCCACCGTCTACGTCAGCGGCGACAACGCCTCCCTCGATGCCGTCGAGGAGATCGCCGAGCGCTTCGGCCCGGTCGACACCGCCCTCCTCTTCGCCGGAGCGCCCCGTTTCCCCGCCCTCTTCGACGGCCGGTGCCTCGTCCTGGACAGCGCCCAGGCCGCCGAGGCCGCGCGCACGCTCCGCGCTCGCCGCGTCGTTCCCGTTCACCACGACAGCTGGGCCCACTTCACCGAGGGCCGGGAGGTGCTGGAGGCGGCCTTCGCCGCTGCCGGCCTGACCGACCGCCTGGACTGGGGTCGGCGCGGCTGACCTCCGGCCCCAGGGCCGACGAGGGAGGCGGCGGCCCTGGGGGAGGAGCACGGGGTCGCCGCCCGGCCGGCCTCGGCAGCGGGTTCGGTTCAGGTGGCCCGGCCCACGTCCGCGGCGTCCTCCGTCCCCGGGCCGTCCCCCGGATCTCCTGCGGGCAGGTCCAGAAACGGGGCAACCCGGCCGCACGGACGGGACGCAGCAGACCGTCCCGGGCGGTCGGACTGCCGCACCGGTCCCGTCGGCGCCGAGCCCGACCGGTGGCGGATTCAAGCCGGCTCGGGGGCTCCGTCGGATTTCGTTACCAAGATCACTACAACCTTTCCGAATGTGGCGCACATCACGACGGATATCCGAGAGTTGCCCGATTGCCGCCCGGTTTATGCGTTGGACGAATCCACCAAGTCACGGCTTCGATAAGGGGCTTGTACCGCAGGGGGGCGGCGAGATCTCCCCTCGTGACCGAGAGGGGGGTCGTGATGTCACCATCACGACGGGTATTCAACAGACGCCAGTCACTGGCCATTTTCGGTGGGATCGCGGCAGGTACCGCACTGCCCCTGGGGGTGTTCGGGTCCCGGCCCGCGTACGCGGCGGGCACGTCGGCGGCCGACGGCGGTACACGGCTGCCCGATACCGACCGCGGCAAGGTCGTGCAGGCCTACCGGACCGGCGGCCGCGCGGTGCGTACGGCTGCCGCGGCGGCGCTCGTGGGCAGCGCGGAGGACGTGGCCACGTTCCTCGGCGAGAGGCTGCCGTCGGCCACGGCCGAGGACAACCGGTTCACGCTCACCGAGGCCCTGGTCAGCGCGGGCAAGGCGACGCGTGCCGGGATCGGGAAGGCGCTGTCCGGCGGGGACGCGGCGGTCGCCGCCTATCTCGAGGGCGGCTTCGAGCCGGCCGTACGCGAGGACCTCCAGGTGGCCGTGACCACGGTCAACGCGCATGGCGGCAAGGCCGTGAAGCGTGAGTCCTCCGAGGCGCTCGCGACCGGTACGGACTTCGCGCTGCGGGACTTCCTCAGCACCGGGCAGTACGACGCGCACGACGAGGACCAGCGCGTCCAGGTGACCTCCATCCTCGTGACCGCCTCACCGCAGGTGCGGGAGTACGCGGAGCGGGCGCTCGACGACGGATCGCCGCGGGCGATCCGGTGGTTCCTGACGACGGGGCAGTACATCGCCCGGGCGCGGGACGAGGAGTCGGCGGAGATCCGGCAGCTGGTCAAGATCGTGGAGTCGGAGGGGCGGCGCGCCGAGCGCAAGACCGACGAAGCGGTCGAGCTCTCCGAGCAGGCGGTCAAGGCCGCCGAGAAGGCCAAGGCGGCCGCGCTGGAGGCGAAGGCCGAGGCGCAGGCCGCCGAGCAGGACGTGCAGCGCTCGGCCAGGGCCGCGAACAAGGCGGCGCGGGCCGCCCAGGGGGCCGCTGCCGCCGCGTCGACCGCGGTGTCCGCCTCGCGCACCGCGCAGGCCGCGGCCCGTCGTTCGGTGGCCGCCGCGAACGCAGCCGCGGCAGCCGCCGCCGCTGCGGGGCGCGCCGCGTCGCGTGCCTACCGCGCCGCGATCAGCGCCTCCAAGAACGCGAACATGGCGGAGGCCGCCAACCAGGCGGCGCAGGCCGCGCGGGCCATGGTCAACTGGGTGCGCACCGTGGCCGCGAAGGCCAAGCTCGCGGCCCTCGCCTCCGATGCGGCCGAGGCCGCGGGCAACGCCGCCGCGGGTGCCGCGGTCAACTCGGCCGCCGCCGCGCGCGCTTCCGCCGACGCCGCCGTGGCCTCCGGTGCCGCGCAGTCCCAGGCCGCCGAAGCACAGCGCCAGGCCTCCATCGCGGAGGCCGCCGCCGGTCGGGCCACGGCGGCCGCGAACCGGGCCTCGACCCTGTCCCGCAGGTCGGCCGCCGCCGCCCGTACCGCCTCCGCCGCCGCCGACAGCGCGGCCGACCACGCGGAGAAGGCGGCCGATGCCGCCGAGGAAGCGGCCCGGAACGCCGGTAAGGCCGTGGACTACGCCAACCGCTCCACCATCGCCGCGAACGCCGCCGTGGAAGCCGCGAACAAGGCGTACGACGCGGTCACCGAGGCCCGTGAGGTCGAGGAGGAGGCCCGTGAGGCCGAGATCGCCCGGCTGAACGAGGAGACCGAGGAAGCGATCGAGGTCGCCAAGCAGCTGCGGCGCGAGGAGACCGACCGTCTGGAGCGCGCCAACCGGGAGCGTACGCAGGAGGCGCGGCTGTCCGAGGAACTCGTCGCGCTGATCGCCGCGATGGAGGCGGCCCTCGCCGACGGCCGGACCGGGGAGGCCGTGAGCAAGGGGCGGCAGGCCGCCGTCCAGCTGCTCGACCGGTCCGGTACGTGGACCCGCGAGGCCGCCGAGTTCGCGCTGGCAGGCTCGGACGAGGACGTACTGCGCTGGATCGAGGCCGACCGGGTCATCGCGCTGCAGCAGGACAACGCGGAGAACGCCGCGGCCACCGCCGCGATCTCCACGCAGAACGTGGCCGAGGCCGCCGCGGCGGCGCTGCGGACCGAGGACGCCGCCACCATCAGGACGTTCCTGGAGAAGGGCGCGGTCGAGGCGGCCAGGGACGACAACGAGGTCGAGATCACCACGCTCCTCGCGGACTCCTCCACCGGTACCGCCGTACGGCGTGCCGCCGAGGCCGCCCTGACGGACGGCTCCGCCGAGGCGCTGCACACCTTCCTGCACGCGGAGCGCGCCGCAGCCGTCCACGAGGACGACAGGGTGGCGGCCACCACGCTCCTGGAGACCGGCGGCCCGTACGCACAGGCCGCGGCGAAGGTCGCCCTCGAAGGCGATACGCACATGCTGCGCCAGTTCATCGGCACGACGCAGCACGAGTTCGCGCGCATCGACCACGATCACGCCACGCACATCAGCGCGATCCGTGCGGCGATCGCGCGGGCGGCGAAGATCGCCGAGGACGCGCTCGAGGACGCGGCACGAGCGTCCGAGGCCGCGGCCATCGCACGCAACGCCGCCAAGGAGGCCACCGACTGGGCCGGCAAGGCCAAGGGCTGGGCGGCCGACGCCAAGGCCTCCGCCGAGGAGGCCCGGCAGAACGCGGAGGCCGCCGAAGCCTCCGCTGCCGCCGCCGCCAAGTCCGCGCAGACCGCGGCGAACGCGGCCGCGGCGGCCCGCAGGGCGAGCAGTGTGGCGCGGGACGCGGCCAACCGGGCCGTGCGCTCCGCCTCGACCGCCGCGGCCTACGCCGCTGACGCGCAGGTCTCCGCGACGAAGGCCCGGCAGGCGAAGCTCGCGGCCGGCAAGTCCTTCGCCGAGGCGGCCGTCGCCGCCACCGAGGCGCGGATCCTGGTCGTCCAGGCCGCGATCCGGCAGGCGATCCAGGACGCGCTCGACAACTCGAAGGTGCCGATCGACGGCGAGACCGGGCTGCCCGACGGCGCCGAGAGCTGCCTGACGCCGTTCGGCGACCCGATCGAGCACCGCAACAGCACCAACCCGTGGGAACTGGGGTGGAGCTGGCTCACCGGCTCCGGCCCCAGGTCGCAGTGTTTCGGCCCGGACGACGAGTTCACCCGCATCTACCGTGAGCACGCGCACACGCAGGGGGTTCTCGACTACTTCCTCGACGAGTGGCAGCGGACCGGGAAGTACGAGCTGGGTCACACCTACATGAACGACTACATGCTCAGTGGCTTCGACGGCGCCGGCAAGTACGTCACGGACTACGGGACGCTCACCACGGGCGGGCTCACCGGCAACCTCGCGTACACGTTCCTGGGCTCGCATCAGGTCCGTATGACTCCCATCCGGGAGAACCCGGACGGGTCGGTCACCTGGCGCTACACCGCGTACAACGAATCGGACATCGAGTCGGCGACCCACCCGCCGGTCATCGGGTACACGGACTGGTGGAGCGACACCGTGGGCGCGTTCGTCGACAAGGTCGTCGGTGACGAGGGGCCGATGTCGCCCAAGACCCAGGTGATCGAGTTCAACGTTACGCTGGGCCCGTGACGCGCGAGAGGGCAAGTGGACGGTGGCTCTTCGCCGTGCTTGCCGCTTCCGCGGTGCTCGTCTCGGGGTGCTCGGCGGCGGTCGACCCGGAGAAGCTGCCCGGTGTGTACCGCAGCGACGACGGCGGGCAGATCGAGCTTTCGGCGGACGGTACGTTCTCGGCCACCCGTGTCACGATGAGGGACGGCTCGGATCCGGTCGATTTCAGCGGCAGCTGGGAGTATGAGGACCCGGGCACCAAGAACGACTTCGTGTACTTGGGGGTCGAGGACGGCGGGCTCGGCAAGACCGGGGGGATCCAGCTCTACGTAGACGATCAGGACACGCTGTACTTCCGGTTCGATCCGGACGGTCCGATCACGCAGGAGCTCAACAGGACGAGCTGAGTGGCCCGACAGCGTAGGGGGTAGGGCCGCGAAGTTCTCCTTCGCGCCCTTCCCACGCCTTTCGGAGGCTTCTCGGCGGGCCGCGTTGCCGGCCGACGCGAACTCGTCACGAAGACCGCTGCACCCCTCTCCGAGGGTGACGCGAATCACGACACAGACTCGCGGGTCGCTCGATTTCCGTCCGCTTCAGGAATTGGGCGTGCCCGCCAAGTGCCCGCTTCGATCAGGGGCTTGAACCCGAAGAACTGTCTACCTTCAAGGACTGTGATGAAGACACGCAGCGCATTCGTGCGCATTCTGGGCACCGCGGCCACCGCGGGCGCCCTGGCATGGGCCGTGCTGGCCCAGGGCGGCGCGGGGGCCGCCTCCGGGTCCTCCACCGAGACCGTCGCCGGGGCCGCGCCCGGCTACGCCGTCGAGGACTACAACTACCCGAACGCCGACAAGATCCTGGCCGAGCAGAACCTCGTCCTCAAGCGCGGCGACGGCCACATCGTGCTCGCCGACTGCGCGAGCGGGGACAACCTCCTGCGGTTCCTCGCGCGGGACCACGAGGACGTCTGCTTCGAGGTCACCGCCGACGAGGGCTTCCTGACCCTCGAACTGCCCGCGGTGCACGGGGTGAAGACGGATGACTCCACCAACACCCACCTGGAGATGACCGCCGAGGGTGACCAGGTCGAGTACGACATTCCCGCGGACACCTGGAAGGGCGTCGGCGAGTCCGTCGACGGCCGCGAGCACGTCCTGGTCGAGATCCGCGTCACCAACTAGGCGGCACCGCACCGTGATTGAGGAACCCGTTCGTATGTCTTCCATCAGACGTCCCCGTCCGGCCGCGCTCGTCGCGGTCCTGGCCGCCGGGTCGCTCGCGCTGAGCGCGGCACCCGCCGTCGCCGTCACCGGCGGCACACCGGTCGCCGACTCGGACACCACTCTCGCCTACACCGCACAGATCACCGTCGGCGACCACGACCGCGGCTGCTCCGCCGTCCTCGTCGACACCGAATGGCTGCTCACCGCGGCCGGCTGCTTCGCCGAGGACCCGGCCGCCTCGCTCGCCGTCCCGGCCGGCGTCCCCGCCAAGCCCACCACCGCCGTCATCGGCCGCTCCGACCTCTCCGGCACGCAGGGCGCCGAGCGCCGGGTCGTCGAGCTCGTGCCGCGCACGGACCGCGATGTGGTCCTGGCCCGCCTCAACCGGCCCGTCAGCAACGTGACCCCGGCCCAGCTCGCCACCACCGCGCCCGCGGCCGGTGCGGAGCTGACCTTCGCCGGATACGGCCGTACGAAGACCGTATGGGCACCGCTCGAGCTGCACACCGGCACCTACACCGTCGACTCCACCGCGGCCACCTCCGCGGACGTCACCGGCAAGGACGGCGCGGCCGCCTGCATGGGCGACGCCGGCGGCCCGGTCCTCTCCGGCGGCAGGCTCGTCGGCCTCAACAGCCAGTCCTTCCAGGGCGGCTGCCTCGGCACCGACGAGACCCAGACCTCCACCGCGGGCGTCATCGCGCGCGTCGACGACCTCGCCTCCTGGATCGAGGCGAAGGCCGGCGCCACCCGCATCGTCGACTTCAACGGCGACGGCGTCGAGGACATCGCCATCGGCGACCCGATGGCCACGGTCGGCGGCGACACCACCGCGGGTCTCGTCCGTGTCGTCCACGGCGGCGGCAAGGGCATCGCCGAGATCACCCAGGATCTCGACTGGGTGCCCGGCGACGCCGAGGCCGGGGACCACTTCGGCAACCACCTCGCGACCGTCGACTACAACGAGGACGGCTACACCGACCTCGTCGTCTCCGCGTCCGAGGAGAACGTCGGCAGTGCGGTCGACGCCGGCTTCGTCGACATCCTGTTCGGCGGCAAGAACGGCCTCGGCAGCGGCCCGGCCGCCCGCCACTTCGAGCAGGGCTCCGGCAGCGGCTCCATAGGCGCCTCCACGCCCGAGAACGGCGACCGGATGGGCGCCTCCCTCGCCGCGGGCACCACCGCCGAAGGAAAGCCGTGGATCCTGATCGGCGTGCCGGGCGAAGCGCTCGGCTCGCTCACCAAGTCCGGCAGTGCCTTCTACGTGCACGGCGACACCAGCATCAGCATCAACCAGGACACCTCGAACGTCCCCGGCGCAGCGGAGGCCAACGACGCCTTCGGCACGTCCGTCACGGGCGACTCCAACTTCATCGCCATAGGCGCTCCCCGTGACGCCATCGGCGGCGACGCGAACGCCGGCAACCTGGCCGTGCTCAGCCACAAGCTGGACGCCGACGGACGGCCCACCGTGGTCACGGGCATGGACCAGGACAACCAGAAGATCAGCGGCAGCGCCGAGGCCGGTGACAAGTTCGGTCAGGCCCTCGCGCTGGTCGCCTTCCGGCCGTCCGGTGCTGCCACGGCCACCGACTCGATCCTCGCGATCGGCGCGCCCGGCGAGGCCCTGCCCGCCGAGAGCGGCGGAGCGCAGCGGGCCGGCGCGGGCAACGTCATGCTCGTGCACATCAGGGCCGACGGCACCTGGGACTACATGCACGCGCTCAACCAGGGCTCCAGCACCGACGACCGCTCCGGCACGATCGAGGCCGGTGACTACGTGGGCGCGTCCCTCAGTGCGGTCAACACCGCGCCCCGGGAGGTCGGTTCGGCCGCCACCCTGAAGATCGCCGTGGGCGCCCCCGGTGAGGATCTCGCGGGCGTCACCGACGCCGGTGCCATCCACACCTTCTCGCTGATGGGTTCGCCAGGCGCCAACGACCTGTGGATCGAGGCCGGCGACGGCGACGGCATCCCCGGTTCCCCGGGTGAGGGCGACAAGCTGGGCACGAGCATCCACTTCACCCCGCGGAACCTCTACGCCGGCATGCCCTACGGGCCCGCCGCCACCGGAGCCCTGCACGTCCTGCCGTTCCCGAACGCCGTAACGGGCGGTACGAGCAGGCCCGCGACCACGTACCAGCCGGGCCAGGGCGGACTCCCGGCCAACGGCAACTACTTCGGGTACTCGGCGCGTTAACGGCTGCCGCCGTAGGACATGAGCCCCCGGGGATCGCGGCATGACGCCGTCGGTTGATTCCCGGGCAGGCTCTTCTCGGCCCCGCCGGGCTTCGGCTCGGCGGGGCCGGGTGCTGTGAAGTGGCGGGTGCGGCCCCGGAGGAGGAGTACGGGGTCGCCGCCCGGTCGGGCAGCTGGTTCAGTTCAGGTCGCCCAGCCTTCGTCCGCGGCTCTCTGCCACCCGTAGGGAGTCGGCGAGCACCCGGCCCGTCCGGCGGCAGGTCGCCGCCGCCATTGCCACGCGTATCGCTGACGGCACGTACCCCGCAGGTGCCCGGGTGCCGTCCGTCGTCGAGCTGTCGGCCGAGTTCGGCATCGCCGCGTCGACCGCACAGAAGGCGCTGGCCCACCTGAAGTGCGAGCCGACGCCGATCGTGGGTGAGGGCCTGCCGACCGCGCTCGGCAGGATCGACGACCCGAAGGTCGTCTACGCGCCGCACTTCTACAACACCGCCATGGAGGCGGGCGCCGACTGCGAACCCCGGCGCCGGCTGGGTCGAGGCGTACGAGCGGGCCGTCGTCCAGTACCCGGAGCGGTACGGGGTGCCGGTCGTCGTCGGGGAGTGGGGGCCGCTGAACAACGCCCTGCCGAACATGCGCCGCTTCTACAGGATCTGACCGCCGAGCCGTACGCGGAGACGGTGGCGGGCACCGTCCGTTCCGCCGTCCACGACGCCGGGGCGGGCGAGTACCGGCTGGAGTACCGGGCGGCGGGCCCGCGCGGCTCGCGGGTGACCGAGGTGTCCCTGCCCGGGCGGCTGGCGGGTCGGGGCCGACGGCGGGGCGATGGTGCTGCGGAGGGAGGCGGGGCAGGCGGCGGGGAGGGCATGGGTGCCGGCGGCTCCCGGGGCCGAGGTCACCGTCACGGTCAGCCGGCGCTGACCCTGCGTGATGTCAGCTGCGTCACCCTTCCATACACCTGACGTGGGCCATTATCGTGGACCCATCCGTACAGTCGGATGAACGGAACTCCGCAGCGCGTCCGAAAGGCTCCCGTGAGTACCCCCAGCGCCTCTCCCGGCACCCCGACCCCGGCCGCCGCGCCCGCGGCCGATCCCGCTTCGGCAGGCCCCGCCGCGGCGACGGCGGCCTCCGGCGCGGGTCCGGGCCGGCTGGGTTCCCTGGGCCCGGTGGGCCTGGTCCTCGCCGGTGGCCTCTCGGTGCAGTTCGGCGCCGCGCTCGCGGTCAGCCTGATGCCCCGGGCCGGTGCGCTCGGCATCGTGACCCTGCGGCTGGCCGTCGCCGCCGTGGTGCTGCTGCTGATCTGCCGCCCCCGGTTGCGCGGGCACTCCCGTACCGACTGGGGCACGGTGGTCGTCTTCGGCATCACCATGGCCGCGATGAACGGCCTCTTCTACCAGGCCGCCGACCGCATCCCGCTCGGCCCCGCCGTCACCCTGGAGGTGCTCGGCCCGCTCGCGCTCTCCGTCATCGCCTCACGCCGCGCGATCAACCTGGTCTGGGCCGGGCTGGCGCTGGCCGGAGTGTTCCTCCTCGGCGGCGGTGGCTTCGACGAGCTCGACCCGGTCGGCGCCGCCTTCGCCCTGGGCGCGGGTGCCATGTGGGCGGCGTACATCGTCTTCAGCGCCCGCACCGGCCGCCGGTTCCCGCAGGCCGACGGGCTGGCCCTCGCGATGGGCGTCGGAGCGCTGCTGTTCCTGCCACTGGGCATCGCCGAGGCCGGTACGAAGCTCCTCGACCCGGTGACGCTCACGCTCGGTGCGGCGGTGGCGCTGCTCTCCTCCGTACTGCCGTACACCCTCGAACTGCTCGCACTGCGCCGTCTGCCCGCCTCCACCTTCGCTGTCCTGATGAGCCTGGAACCGGCCATCGCCGCCGTAGCCGGCTTCCTCCTGCTGAGCCAGGCCCTGACCGTGACCGAGTCCGCCGCCATCGCCCTGGTCGTCGCGGCGAGCATGGGCGCGGTGCGCACCCAGGTGGGACGGGGGCGCGCGAAGCGGGCGACGGGCGGCTCCTGAGCACGGCCGACGGGTGCCTCCCCGGCCGCTGATCGGCCTTGGGCTGTCCGGCTGTCCGGCTGTCCGGCTACGCGGCTACTCGGCGATCTCGGTGCGCTCCCACCACTCGTACACGGGCAGCCGGCCCTCAGGGGTGTCCTGATGCCTCCCGGTCACCCTGAAATGCTCGTACCCGCCGCGGTGGGGCACCTTGATCTCGGTTCCCGGTGGCGTGACGGGGACGATCCGCTCGGAGAGGTCGTCGGGGCCGCCTTCGAGGAGTGCTTTGGGCGCATTGCTCATGCACTCACCGTTCCCGGACTCGTCGCTCACCTCGATCCCGGCCCTGCGTAATCAGTCATGTGGGTCAAGGCCGGGCTCCGTGCCGGCGTGGGGGCGAGAGGACGGCTGGTGCTTCCTGATCGTTGCTGCCCGTGCCGGGGCGCGGCGGACCTGGAGTCGGCCTTGCCCGGCATCGTCCTGGCGCCAGGTGTCCGGCGCCCGGCCGGTCCGTCCTTCCAGGACACCGAGCACTCGCCGAAGCGGTGGAACACGGTTCGCTCGGAGGCGCACAAGCATCTGGCCGTGGCCGGCTCGCTCTACCGTGACGCGGCCTCGGCGGCGTCTGCCGAGTGAGTCGGCGCGGGGAACACGTGCCCGAGAAGGAGACGGTGGCGGACGGGGCCCCGGCGGCGTTCCTCGCCGAGGTGGAGAAGGCGGCCCGCGAACTGGTCAGGGCCGCGGAGGCGCTGCACCTTCACGGTCCGGCACACCAGGAGGCGGACGAAGGGGCGCGGCAGGCGTTCGTGGTCGGCGGGTTCTTCGGGTACGTGGTCGCTCCGCGCTCGGAGCTGGTCACCATCCGGCAGGTGACCGCCGACCCCGCCCTCCGACGGGCCGGCGGTTTCGGCATCGAGGGCGCGCACGGCCCGGGCGCAGGTGCCTGCGTCCGGATTCGGACAGTGCCGGGGCACAGAGCACGGCACAGATCCAGCAAGCATGCTTGATTGTTTTCAGCGTGCCTGCCATGCTCCTCAGCACACCGCGCCGCACGCCGCAGTGCCCGAGGGGAGTCCTCCGTGTCCGACCCGACGCCCGTCATCGACGATCTGCGCGAGGAGAGCGAGGAGCTCGACGCGCTGGTCGCCCGGCTCGGTCCCGAGCGGTGGCGGCTGGCCACCCCGGCCCCCGGCTGGACCGTCGCCCACCAGATCGCCCACCTGGCCTGGACCGACCGCTCGGCGCTGCTGGCGGTCACGGACGCCGACGGCTTCCAGAAGCTGGTCGAGCACGCCCTCGCCGCTCCCGACACCTTCGTCGACGAGGGCGCCGAGGAGGGTGCCGCGCTGCCGCCCGCCGAGCTGCTCGCGTCCTGGCGGGCCGCCCGTACCGACCTCGACAAGGCGCTGCGCGAGGCCGCGCCGGGCGCCCGCTTCCCCTGGTACGGCCCGCCCATGTCGGCCGCGTCCATGGCCACCGCCCGGCTGATGGAGACCTGGGCGCACGGCCTCGACCTCGCCGACGCGCTCGACGAGGTCCGCCCGCCGAGCGACCGGCTCCGCCACGTCGCCCGCATCGGCGTCCGCGCCCGCGACTACGCCTTCGCCGCGCACGGACTCACCCCGCCCGCCGAGGAGTTCCGCGTCGAGCTCACCGCACCCGGCGGGGGCGAGGTGTGGGCGTACGGGCCGGAAGGCGCAGCCCAGCGGGTCGCCGGCCCCGCGCTCGACTTCTGCCTGCTGGCCACCCAGCGCGCCCACCGCGCCGACCTCGCCCTGACCGCCGAGGGGCCGGACGCCGACCGCTGGCTGGACATCGCCCAGGCCTTCGCGGGCCCGCCGGGACCCGGTCGCACGCCGAAGGGGGACGCCGGGTGACCGCACGGACGGGCAGGGGGGACGCCGGATGACGGCACCGACCGGCAGGAGGGGTCCCGGGACGACCGGGCCGCTGGACGGCGCGGGAGACCTCCCCGGCGCCGAGCCCCGCCGCCCGCTCCGCATCGGCAACGCCTCCGGCTTCTACGGCGACCGCTTCGACGCCATGCGCGAGATGCTCACCGGCGGCCCGCTGGACGTCCTCACCGGTGACTACCTCGCCGAGCTGACCATGCTCATCCTGGGCCGGGACCGGCTCAAGGACCCGGACGCCGGGTACGCCCGCACCTTCCTGCGGCAGTTGGAGGAGTGCCTCGGCCTCGCCCACGAGCGGGGCGTGAAGATCGTCAGCAACGCCGGGGGACTCAACCCGGCCGGACTGGCCGCGGCCGTACGGGCGCTGGCCGAACGGCTGGGGATTCCCGTCCGGGTCGCGCACGTCGAGGGCGACGACCTCCGGGACAGGTATCCGGGCAGCCTCGCCGCCCACGCCTACCTCGGCGGCTTCGGCATCGCCGAGTGCCTGCGCGCCGGGGCCGACGTCGTGATCACCGGACGGGTCACCGACGCGGCCCTGGTCACCGGGCCGGCCGCCGCGCACTTCGGGTGGGCGCCGACGGAGTACGACCGGCTCGCGGGGGCGGTCGTCGCCGGGCATCTGCTGGAGTGCGGGGCGCAGGTCACCGGCGGCAACTACGCGTTCTTCGGTGAGGGCGACATCCGGCGCCCGGGCTTCCCGCTCGCCGAGCTGTCCGCCGACGGCTCCTCGGTCATCACCAAGCACGACGCCACAGGCGGCCTCGTCGACACCGGCACCGTCACCGCCCAGCTGCTGTACGAGACGGGCGGCGCCCGCTACGCCGGCCCGGACGTCACCGCCCGGCTGGACACCGTACGGCTCCGGCAGGACGGGCCCGACCGGGTGCGGATCGGCGGCGTGCGCGGCGAGGCACCGCCGCCCACGCTCAAGGTCGGCCGCAACCGCCTCGGCGGCTTCCGCAACGAGGTCGTCTTCGTGCTCACCGGTCTGGACATCGAGGCCAAGGCCGCCCTGGTGCGCGAGCAGATGACCCAGGCGCTGGCCAAGTCGCCGCCCGCCGACGTCCGCTGGGACCTGGTGCGCACCGACCGCCCGGACGCGGCGACCGAGGAGACGGCCAGTGCGCTGCTGCGGCTCGTCGTCCGCGACCCCGACCAGCAGGCCGTCGGACGGGCGCTGAGCGGCGCGGCGGTGGAGCTGGCGCTGGCCAGCTATCCCGGCTTCCACGTCCTCGCGCCGCCCGGGAAGGGCGCCCCGTACGGCGTCTTCGAGGCCGATCACGTCCCGCAGGACACCGTCGGTCAGGCGGCCGTCCTCCACGACGGCCGCCGGATCGCCGTGCCCGCGCCCCACGACACCGCCGTCCTCACCGACGTACCTGAACCACCGCTGCCCGAGCCCCTCCCCGCCGGTCCCGTCCGGCGCGCGCCCCTGGGCCTGGTCGCCGGGGCCCGCAGCGGCGACAAGGGCGGGAACGCCAACGTCGGCGTCTGGGCCCGCACGGACGACGCCTGGCGCTGGCTGGCGCACGAGCTGACCGCCGACCGCTTCCGGGAACTGATCCCCGAGGCCCGCGACCTGCCCGTCACCCGGCACACGCTTCCCGGCCTGCGCGCCCTCAACTTCGTCGTCGAGGGCATCCTCGGCGAGGGCGTCGCCGCGCAGGCCCGTTTCGACCCGCAGGCCAAGGCGCTCGGCGAATGGCTGCGCGCCCGCCACCTGGACATCCCGGAGGTGCTGCTGTGACCGCCCTGTCCTCCGCCCTGGATCCGGCCGCCCCCGAGCACCGGGCCCACCGCGAGGCCATGCTCGCCAGGCTCGCCGACCTGGACGCCGAGCACGCCAAGGCGCTCGCGGGAGGCGGGGAGAAGTACGTGGCCCGGCACCGCGAGCGCGGCAAGCTGCTCGCCCGCGAGCGCATCGAGCTGCTCCTCGACCCGGACACCCCTTTCCTGGAGCTGTCGCCGCTGGCCGGCTGGGGCAGCGACTACACCGTCGGGGCGTCGCTCGTCACCGGCATCGGGGTCGTCGAAGGCGTGGAGTGCCTGATCACCGCCAACGACCCGACCGTGCGCGGCGGAGCCAGCAACCCGTGGTCGCTGAAGAAGGCCCTGCGCGCCAACGACATCGCCCTCGCCAACCGGCTGCCCTGCATCAGCCTGGTGGAGTCGGGCGGCGCCGACCTGCCCTCCCAGAAGGAGATCTTCATCCCGGGAGGTGCCGTCTTCCGGGACCTCACCCGGCTGTCCGCCGCCGGTGTCCCCACCGTCGCCGTCGTCTTCGGCAACTCCACCGCCGGGGGCGCCTACGTCCCGGGCATGTCCGACCACGTGATCATGGTCAAGGAGCGGGCGAAGGTGTTCCTCGGCGGGCCCCCGCTGGTCAAGATGGCCACCGGCGAGGAGAGCGACGACGAGTCCCTCGGCGGCGCCGAGATGCACGCGCGCACCTCAGGCCTCGCCGACCACTTCGCCGTCGACGAACCGGACGCGCTGCGCCAGGCCCGCCGGGTCGTCGCCCGCCTCAACCACCGCAAGGCCCACCCGGACCCGCCGCGCGCCGAGCCCCCGAAGCACGACCCGGAGGAGCTCCTCGGCATCGTCCCCGGCGATCTGAAGACGCCCTTCGACCCGCGCGAGGTGATCGCCCGGATCGTCGACGCCTCCGACTTCGACGAGTTCAAACCGCTGTACGGGACCAGCCTGACGACCGGCTGGGCGGCCCTGCACGGCTATCCCGTCGGGATCCTCGCCAACGCCCAGGGGGTGCTCTTCAGCGAGGAGTCGCAGAAGGCGGCCCAGTTCGTCCAGCTCGCCAACCAGCGTGACATCCCGCTGCTCTTCCTGCACAACACCACCGGCTACATGGTCGGCAAGGAGTACGAGCAGGGCGGCATCATCAAGCACGGCGCGATGATGATCAACGCCGTGTCGAACTCGCGCGTCCCCCACATCTCCGTGCTCATGGGCGCCTCCTACGGCGCCGGGCACTACGGCATGTGCGGCCGCGCCTACGACCCGCGCTTCCTGTTCGCCTGGCCCAGCGCCAAGTCCGCAGTCATGGGGCCGCAGCAGCTCGCAGGCGTGCTGTCCATCGTCGCCCGGCAGTCCGCCGCCGCGAGGGGGCAGCCGTACGACGAGGAGGGCGACGCGGCGCTGCGCGCCATGGTGGAGCAGCAGATCGAGTCCGAGTCGCTGCCCATGTTCCTGTCCGGACGGCTCTACGACGACGGCGTCATCGACCCCCGCGACACCCGCACCGTCCTCGGCCTGTGCCTGTCCGCGATCCACACCGCGCCCTACGAGGGGGCGCGGGGCGGCTTCGGCGTCTTCCGGATGTGAGGGACCACGTGATTGCTTCCGTACTCGTCGCCAACCGGGGCGAGATCGCCTGCCGCATCTTCCGCACCTGCGGTGAGCTGGGAATCCGGACCGTCGCCGTCTTCTCCGACGCCGACGAGAACGCCCTCCACGCACGCGTGGCCGACACGGCGGTACGGCTGCCGGGCGCGACGCCCGCCGAGACGTATCTGCGCGGCGAGGCGATCGTGAAGGCCGCCGTCACCGCCGGCGCCGACGCCGTGCACCCCGGCTACGGCTTCCTCTCCGAGAACGCCGACTTCGCCCGCGCCGTCCTGGACGCCGGGCTGACCTGGATCGGGCCGCCGCCCGAGGCGATCGAGGCGATGGCGTCCAAGACCCGCGCCAAGCAGCTCATGGGCGTCGAGCCGCTCGCCCGGGTCACCGAGGCCGATCTGCCGGTGCTGGTGAAGGCGGCGGCGGGCGGCGGCGGACGCGGGATGCGCGTCGTGCGGGACCTGGCCGACCTCGACGCCGAGCTGACGGCCGCCCGCGCGGAGGCGGCGAGCGCCTTCGGGGACGGCGAGGTGTTCGTCGAGCCGTACGTGGAGCACGGGCGGCACGTGGAGGTGCAGATCCTCGCCGACACCCACGGCACCGTCTGGGCGCTCGGCACCCGCGACTGCTCCCTCCAGCGCCGCCACCAGAAGGTGATCGAGGAGGCCCCGGCGCCGGGCCTGACAGCGGAACTCACCGAGGAACTCCACGCCCTGGCCGTCCGCGCCGCCCGCGCCGTCGACTACGTCGGCGCCGGGACGGTCGAGTTCCTGGTCGCCGGCGGCACGGCGCACTTCCTGGAGATGAACACCCGCCTCCAGGTCGAACACCCCGTCACCGAGGCCGTCTTCGGCATCGACCTGGTCGCCCTCCAGCTCCGCGTCGCCGAGGGCCACGCCCTGGAGACCGAGCCGCCACGCGCGCGTGGCCACGCCGTCGAGGCACGTCTGTACGCCGAGGACCCGGCCGGCGGCTGGGCCCCGCAGACCGGCCGCCTGCACCGGCTCACCGTCCCGGACGGCGTCCGCCTGGACACCGGATACACCGACGGCGACACCATCGGCGTCCACTACGACCCGATGCTCGCCAAGGCCGTCGCCCACGCCCCCACGCGCGCGGAGGCGGTGCGCCGCCTCGCCGGGGCCCTGGAACGGGCGGCGATCCACGGCCCGGTCACCAACCGGGACCTCCTCGTCCGCTCCCTGC
This sequence comes from Streptomyces poriticola, assembly GCF_036689765.1. Classification (NCBI taxonomy): domain Bacteria; kingdom Bacillati; phylum Actinomycetota; class Actinomycetes; order Kitasatosporales; family Streptomycetaceae; genus Streptomyces; species Streptomyces poriticola. Next base: position 367,389 of record NZ_JBAGKH010000003.1, on the reverse strand, counting down.
GGCACGAGGAGTTCACCTCCGGCCGCATGGACACCGGCTTCTACGACCGCCACCTGACCGGCCTGACCGCCACGTCCCCCGATCCGCTCGCCCCCTTGGCGGCCGCCCTGGCCGACGCCCGCGGCCCGTCCCGCTCCCGCTTCGGCGGCTGGCGCAACGTGCCCTCGCAGCCCCAGCTCAAGCGGTACGCCGTCGCAGGGGAGGAGCACGAGGTCCACTACCGCCACACCCGGACCGGCCTGGAGGCCGACGGCGTACGCGTCGTACAGGCCGGCCCCGACCTGGTCCTCCTGGAAGTGGACGGCGTACAGCGCAAGTTCGAGGTGACGGCCTACGGAGACGAGGTCTTCGTCGGCGCCACCCGCCTCACCGTCCTCCCACGCTTCCCCGACCCCACCGCCCAACTCGCCCCCGGCTCCCTCCTGGCCCCCATGCCGGGCACGGTCGTCCGCATCGCCGACGGCCTGTCCGTGGGAGCTGCCGTGGCGGCCGGACAGCCACTCCTCTGGCTGGAGGCGATGAAGATGGAACACAAGATCACGGCCCCGGTGACGGGGACGTTGAGCGCCCTCGACGCCAAGCCCGGCCGGCAGGTCGACGTCGGCACGCTCCTGGCGGTGGTACAGCCGTCCTGAAGGGCGCGGGGAACTGCGCGAGCAACCAACAGACCACCCGCAGCCGAAGGAGTCCCAGTGACCCCCCTCATCGAATCGGACGAACAGAAGGCTCTCCGCGCCGCAGTCGCCGCCCTCGGCAAACGCTACGGCCGCGACTACCTCACCCGCACGGTGGAAGAGGGCCGCCAGCCCACCGAACTCTGGTCCGAGGCAGGGAAACTCGGCTACCTCGGCGTCAACCTCCCCGAGGAGTACGGCGGCGGAGGATGCGGCATCACCGAACTCTCCATCGTCCTGGAGGAACTCGGCGCGGCCGGCTCCCCCCTGCTCATGCTGGTCGTCTCCCCGGCGATCTGCGGCACCGTCATCGCCCGCTTCGGCACCGAGGAGCAGAAGCGCACCTGGCTTCCGGGCCTGGCCGACGGCACCCGCACCATGGCGTTCGGCATCACCGAGCCCGACGCCGGCTCCAACAGCCACCGCATCACCACCACCGCCCGCAGGGACGGCGCCGACTGGCTGCTGACCGGCCGCAAGGTGTTCGTCTCCGGCGTCGACCACGCCGACGCCACCCTGATCGTCGGCCGCACCGAGGACGCCCGTACCGGCAACCTCAAGCCCTGCCTGTTCATCGTCCCGCGCGACGCGGAGGGCTTCCAGCGCCGTCCGATCGACATGGAGCTCAGGGCCGCCGAGAAGCAGTTCGAGCTGGTACTGGACGACGTGCGGCTGCCCGCGGACGCGCTCGTCGGCGACGAGGACGCCGGGCTGCTGCAGCTCTTCGCCGGACTGAACCCCGAGCGGATCATGACCGCCGCGTTCGCCATCGGCATGGGCCGCTACGCGGTCACCAAGGCCGTCGAGTACGCCCGCGAACGCACCGTCTGGAAGGCCCCCATCGGCTCCCACCAGGCCATCGCCCACCCGCTCGCACAGGCCCACATCAACCTGGAGCTGGCCCGGCTGATGATGCAGAAGGCGGCCCGCCTGTACGACGCCGGTGACGACGCGGGCGCGGGCGAGGCCGCCAACATGGCGAAGTACGCGGCCGGGGAGGCCTGTGTGCAGGCCGTCGACCAGGCCGTGCACACCCTCGGCGGCAACGGCCTCACCCGGGAGTTCGGGCTGGCCTCGTTGATAACGGCGGCACGCGTGTCTCGTATTGCACCGGTGAGCCGGGAGATGATTCTCAACTACGTCTCCCACCAGACCCTGGGTCTGCCCAAGTCGTACTAGGCCGCCTTGGAGGAACCGTGTTCCGCAGCGCGTACGCAGACGTCCCGCCCGTCGAGCAGCCCATCCACGAGGCCGTGCTCGGCCGGGCCGCCGAGTTCGGCCCCGCTCCGGCGCTGATCGACGGCACCGACGGCACCACCCTCACGTACGAGCAGGTGGACCGGTTCCACCGGCGTGTCGCCGCCGCCCTCGCCGAGGCCGGTGTGCGCAAGGGCGACGTCCTCGCCCTGCACAGCCCCAACACCATCTCCTTCCCCGTCGCCTTCTACGCCGCCACGCGCGCGGGCGCCTCGGTCACCACCGTGCACCCGCTCGCCACGGCGGAGGAGTTCGCCAAGCAGCTCGGGGACTCGCGGGCCCGCTGGATCATCACGGTCTCACCCCTGCTGGAGTCCGCGCGGCGGGCCGCCGAACTGTCCGGCGGGGTCCGGGAGATCTTCGTGTGCGACAGCGCACCCGGCCACCGCTCCCTGATCGACATGCTGGCCTCGGCCGCACCCGAACCCGACATCGCCGTCGACCCGGCCGAGGACGTCGCCGCACTGCCGTACTCCTCCGGCACCACCGGCATCCCCAAGGGCGTGATGCTCACCCACCGGCAGATCGCCACCAACCTCGCCCAGCTGCAGCCCGCCCTGCCGTCCACTCCCGGTGACCGGATCCTGGCGGTTCTCCCCTTCTTCCACATCTACGGGCTCACGGCCCTGATGAACGCGCCGCTCATGCAGGGCGCCACCGTCGTCGTCCTGCCCCGCTTCGACCTGGAGACGTTCCTCGCGGCCATCCAGAATCACCGCATCACCGGCCTGTACGTCGCCCCGCCCATAGTGCTGGCCCTCGCCAAGCACCCCCAGGTCGCGGAGTACGACCTGTCCTCGCTGAAGTACCTGGTCAGCGCCGCCGCCCCGCTGGACGCCAAGCTCGCCGCCGCCTGTTCCCAGCGCCTCGGCCTGCCCCCGGTCGGCCAGGCCTACGGCATGACGGAACTCTCCCCGGGCACCCACGTCGTCCCACTGGACGCGATGGCCGACGCGCCTCCCGGCACCGTCGGCAGACTCATCGCCGGCACCGAGATGCGCATCGTCTCCCTCGACGACCCCGGCAAGGACCTCGGCCCCGGCGAGTCCGGGGAGATCCTGATCCGCGGCCCACAGGTGATGAAGGGCTACCTGAACCGGCCCGACGCCACCGCCGCCATGATCGACAGCGACGGCTGGCTGCACACCGGCGACGTCGGGCACATCGACCGGGACGGCTGGCTGTTCGTCGTCGACCGGGTCAAGGAGCTGATCAAGTACAAGGGCTTCCAGGTCGCCCCGGCCGAGCTCGAAGCACTCCTGCTCACCCACCCCGGCATCGCCGACGCCGCCGTCGCCGGAGACCGGGACGACGACGGCAACGAGATACCGCACGCATACGTCGTCCGCCAGCCCACCGCCGCCGGCCTGCCCGAGGGAGAGGTCCTGATGTACGTCGCCGAACGCGTCGCCCCCTACAAGCGCATCCGCCGGGTCACCTTCATCGACGCCGTCCCGCGCGCCGCCAGCGGCAAGATCCTGCGCCGCGAGCTGAAGGAGCGCACGTGACCACCGTGTCCCGCGGCAGCACCCGGGGAGTCGGGACCCTCACCCTCGACTCCCCGCACAACCGCAACGCCCTGTCCGCCGCCCTCGTCGGCGACCTCGCCGCCGCCCTCACCGCCGCCGGCCAGGACCCCGAGGTGCGTGCCGTCCTGCTCGCCCACACCGGCAACACCTTCAGCGCCGGCGCCGACCTGCGCGACCCGCCCGACCCGGACGCCCTGGTCGGGCTGCTCCGGCAGATCGTCGAACTGCCCAAGCCGGTGATCGCCCGGGTCACCGGGCACGTCCGGGCCGGCGGCCTCGGTCTGCTCGCGGCCTGCGACATCGCCGCCGCGTCCAGGGAGGCCACCTTCGCCTTCACCGAGGTCCGCATCGGCGTCGCCCCCGCCGTCATCAGCCTCCCCGTGCTGCCCCGCACCGACCCCCGCGCCATCGCCCGCTACTACCTCACCGGCGAACGCCTCGACGCCGCCGAGGCCGCCCGGATCGGCCTGCTCACCGCGGTCGGCGACGACGTGGACGCGGTACTCGAACCCGTCCTCGACGGTGTGCGTCATGCCTCACCGCAGGCCCTGGCCGAGACGAAACGGCTGCTCACAGCTAGGGTGCTGGAGACCTTCGACCGGGACGCGGCCGACCTGACCGCGCTCTCGGCCCGGCTGTTCTCCGCCCCGCAGGCCCGCGAGGGGATGACGGCCTTCCTCGAACGACGGGATCCGGAATGGGTGGTGTGAACGGTGCCGTGAGCACGGTCGACCGGGCGGAACGCGTCCCCAAACAGGACCGCAGCCGGGCCACCCGGCAGCGGCTGCTGGAGGCCGCCGTGGCCTGCCTCGCCGAACACGGCTGGGCCGGCTCCACGGTCTCCGTCGTCGCCGAACGCGCCGGCGTCTCCCGCGGCGCCGCCCAGCACCACTTCCCGACCCGCGAGGACCTGTTCACCGCGGCCGTCGAGTACGTCGCCGAAGAGCGCTCCACAGCCCTGCGCGCCCTCTTCCCCGACGGCTCCCGGGCCGCCGACCGCCGCGAGGTCGTCGCCGCCCTCGTCGACCTCTACACCGGCCCGCTCTTCCGCGCCGCCCTTCACCTGTGGGTCGCCGCCTCCAACGAGGAGCAGCTCGGCGGCCGGGTCACCGAGCTGGAGGCCCGCGTCGGCCGCGAGACCCACCGCATCGCCGTGGAGCTGCTCGGCGCCGACGAGGCCCGCCCCGGCGTCCGCGAGACCGTCCAGGGCCTCCTCGACATGGCCCGGGGCCTCGGCCTCGCCAACCTCCTCACCGACGACACCGCCCGCCGTGACCGGGTCGTCACCCAGTGGGCACGCCTGCTGGACGGGGTGCTTGGCTGACCCGGCACCCGGCACCCGGCACCCGGCACCCGGTCGGCCGGGCCGGAGGTCCCGAAAGTCTCGAACATCTTGGAGGCCCCGGAGTCCCTGGATGTCCTGAAGAGCGCTGAAGACCGCTGAAGAGCCCGAACGCCTCGGAGATCCAAAAGGTCCCGAAGGCCCCGAAGACTTCGACGGCCTCGAAGGCCGCTCAGGGAGCCAGCCGCTCCACCCGCCAGCCGCCGTCCGCCTCCGCCACGTACCGCAGCCGGTCGTGCAGCCGGTTCTCCCGGCCCTGCCAGAACTCCACCGACTCCGGCGCCACCCGGAACCCGCCCCAGTGCGGCGGCACCGGCACCTGCTCGCCCTCCGGATAGCGTGCCGCCAGCTCGGCGTAGGCGGCATCCAGCTCGGCCCGCGAGGCCACCACCGAGGACTGTGCACTGGCCCACGCGCCCAGCTGGGAACCGTGCGGCCGGGTCCGGAAGTACGCGGCCGTCTCGTCCCGCCCGGTGGGCCGCGCCACCCCGGAGACGATCACCTGGCGGGCCATCGGATGCCAGGGGAACAGCAGCGACACGTACGGATCGGCGGACAGCTCGCGCGCCTTGCGGGAGTCGTAGTTGGTGTAGAAGACGAAGCCCTGCTCGTCGAAGTGCTTCAGCAGCACCGTGCGGGAGCTGGGCCGGCCCCGCTCGTCGGCGGTGGAGACCACCATCGCGTTGGGCTCGAACATGCCCCCCTCCACCGCGGCCTGCTTGAACCAGCGCGCGAACTGCTCGACGGGGGTGGCGGCGAGCTCGGTCTCGGAGAGCCCCTCCGCCCGGTAGTGCTTGCGCATCGAGGCGAGATCGAAGGGGGCGGCGTCTCGGTCGGTCACGCCGACATCTTGCCGCATCGGTCCGCCCCGGCCCCCGCCGCGGTGTCCTTCGTCACGTCATGGCACTGAGTGCCGCAACCGCTCCCCACGGGTGGCACTCGCGGATATCGTGCTGTGACCGTTCGGTTCGGATGACCCCCGGTCGAACGGGGCATCACACCGGTGACCGCCGGGACCGCGAGTCGGGACGACGACCGTGGATCCACGGCGGCGGCGACCACAGCGCACCCGCACGTCCGCCTGGCGCCATACACATGCACCACCGACCATGAGGAGCCGCCTGATGTCCGACTTCGTACCCGGGCTCGAAGGAGTCGTCGCGTTCGAGACGGAGATCGCCGAACCGGACAAGGAGGGCGGCGCCCTCCGCTACCGCGGCGTCGACATCGAGGACCTGGTCGGCCACGTCTCCTTCGGCAAGGTCTGGGGACTCCTCGTCGACGGCGCCTTCGACCCCGGCCTGCCCCCGGCGGAGCCCTTCCCGATCCCCGTGCACTCCGGCGACATCCGGGTCGACGTCCAGTCGGCGCTAGCCATGCTCGCCCCCGTCTGGGGCCTGAAGCCACTGCTGGACATCGACGCCGAGCAGGCCCGCGAGAACCTCGCCCGCGCCGCCGTCATGGCGCTCTCCTACGTCGCCCAGTCCGCCCGCGGCCAGGGGCTGCCGATGGTCCCGCAGCGTGAGATCGACAAGGCGCAGTCCGTCGTCGAACGGTTCATGATCCGCTGGCGCGGCGAGCCCGACCCCAAGCACGTCGCCGCCGTGGACGCCTACTGGACCTCGGCCGCCGAGCACGGCATGAACGCCTCCACCTTCACCGCCCGTGTCATCGCCTCCACCGGCGCCGACGTCGCCGCGGCCCTCTCCGGCGCCGTGGGCGCCATGTCCGGCCCGCTGCACGGCGGCGCGCCCTCCCGCGTGCTCGGCATGATCGAGGAGATCGAGCGCACCGGCGACGCCGAGGCGTACGTCAAGAAGGCCCTCGACCAGGGCGAGCGCCTGATGGGCTTCGGCCACCGCGTCTACCGCGCCGAGGACCCCCGCGCGCGCGTCCTGCGCCGCACCGCCCGAGAACTGGGCGCCCCCCGCTTCGAGGTCGCCGAGGCCCTGGAGAAGGCGGCCCTGGAGGAGCTGCACAACCGCCGCCCGGACCGCGTCCTGGCCACCAACGTGGAGTTCTGGGCGGCCATCATGCTGGACTTCGCCGAGGTCCCGGCGCACATGTTCACGTCCATGTTCACCTGCGCCCGCACCGCCGGGTGGTCGGCGCACATCCTGGAGCAGAAGCGAACCGGCCGCCTGGTCCGCCCCTCCGCCCGCTATGTCGGCCCGGGCCCCCGCGACCCCCGCGCGATCGAGGGCCACGCGAACCTCACCGGCTGACCTGCGGGAAGGGGGCCGGGAGGGGCCCGGAGACGCAGACGACCCGCGAGTCTGGTTCCTCCGTGGAGGAGCCGGCCGGACGTACCGGCGACTCGCGGGTCGGGTGACTGCTGGGATTGGGGCCGGCTGCGCGTCTCGCTCACGCGCTGGTCCGGCACCGCACTCGGTGTGGTGGCGGACCGCTAGCCCGCAGCCACCTCACGCGTCCGGTATCCATACATCTGCCGAACCACCTCCCTTCTCGTGTACTCCACACCCTAGGAAGCCGCCTGCCGGATGCTCAACCGTTTTTCGGCTCCGAGGGGTTCCCCGACGGACGTACGGCCACCGACGGACGTACCACCACCGACGGACGTACCACCACCGACGGACGTACCACCACCGATGGACGTACGGCCACCGGGGACCTAGCGTTCCGTGCATGACACAGCGGGTGGGGCGACGGGCGGTTCTCAGCGGGTCGGTGTACGAGCAGCGGATCGGGTACGCGCGGGCCGTGGTCGACGGTGACTGGGTGCACGTGTCCGGGACGACCGGGTTCGACTACGCCACGATGACGATCTCCGAGGACGTGGTGGAGCAGGCCGAGCAGGTCCTGCGGAACATCCGGGCGGCGCTGGGCGAGGCGGGGTGCACCCTCGCGGACGTCGTGCGGGTGCGGTACCTGTTGCCGGAGCGCAAGGACTTCGAGCCCTGCTGGCCGGTGCTGCGGCGGGCGTTCGGAGAGGTGCTGCCCGCGGCGACCATGATGGTCTGCGGGCTCGCCGACGAGCGGATGAAGATCGAGATCGAGGTGTACGCGCGCCGCGGAGCCGTGTCCGGGCTGCGCACCGGGGTCGTCGAGGACGAGGACATGCTGCGGGACTGGCAGCGGGTGCACAACGAGATCGTGCCGCCCGCCGCGCTGTCCCTGGACGAGGTGCGCGAGCGCGCCGGACGGTACCGGCTGGAGAACGCCTACCTCGGCGAGGTCCTCGTCGGCTGCTCCACCGTGCGGCCACCGGAGGGTGCCGAGCGGGCCGCGACCGTGATCGCCCGGGTGCTGCCCGCCTTCCGGGGGCGCGGGATCGGCGCGGCGCTGTACGAGCAGGGGCTCGGGCACGCGCGCGTGCAGGGCGCCGAGGCGATCGGGACGGTGGTGCTGGCCGCCAACACCGACGGGCTGCGGTTCGCGGAGGCGCGCGGGTTCGTCGAGCGGGAGCGGTACGTGCTGGACGGGGAACCCGGAGGGCAGGGCACCGAGTGGATCGACCTCCGGCTGCCGGCCGCGGGCCGGTGACGGGGGCGTATGCCGGATCTCCGGCGCGCAACGATTCCCGCAATCTTGCGGGAACCGGATGTGTGCTGCATCACGTTCGAGTTGAATGAAGGCCAGTGAGAAATCGACGCGCCGTACGGCGGACACAGCCTGCAGGGGGTCCAGGTGAGTGCTTCCGGGCGTAGGGGGACGACCGACGAGCTGGGGCCGGACGGACCGGAGCAGCCCGAGCGGGACAGTGCGGACCTGCTGGCCGCGCTGCTCGACGGGATGGACGCGGCGCTGTGCGCCTTCGACGCCGAAGGCGTCGTCACGCACTGGAACCGGGAGGCGGAGCGGATCCTGGGCTGGACGGCGGCGGAGGCCGTGGGCCGGCAGGGTTTCGCCGGCTGGGCGGTGCGCAGTGCGGACGCCGATGAGGTCGAGGGCCGGCTGCTGTCCGCGATGCGGGCGCAGGGGCGGCAGGTGCACGAGTTCGCGCTGCTCACCAAGGACGGCGGGCGGGTGCTGGTGCGCACCCAGTCGGCGGCCGTGCGCGGGCCCGACGGCCGGCCCGCGGGGCTGTACTGCGCGTTCAGCGAGGTGCATGCGCAGATCGACCTGGAGCGGTCCATCGCGCTGAGCGAGGCCCTGTTCGAGGACGCGAGCTGGGGCGTGGTCCTGGTCGACGCGGATCTGCGCCCTGCGGTGGTCAACGCGCATGCGGCGCGGGCGCTGGGCACGGGGCGCACGTCGGTGCTGGGCCGGCCGCTGGGCGAGCTGCTGGCGCAGGGCGTCGAGGAGCTGGAGAGCGCGCTCACCCATGTGCTGGCCGAGGGCGCGCCGCCCGCGCCCGCCGAGATCTGGGTCGCGGTGCGCACCCCCGAGGGGGATCGGCCGCGCTGCTGGCGCAGCGGGTTTCTGCGGCTGGCGTCGCCGCTGGCGGAGGAGCCGGTGCCGCTCGGGGTGGGCTGGCTGTTCCAGGACGTCACCGAGGCCAAGCAGAGCGAGCAGGAGGCGTCGCTGCTGCGGTTCCGCACCAACCAGCTGCACCGGGCGGCGCGGGCCGCGGCCGAGTGCGAGGACCCGGCCGAGGCGGCCACGGTGCATCTGGACTTCGCGCTGGCCGGGTTCGCCGACCACGCGCTGATCGACCGGGTGGCCGGCGAGACGCCGGCCGGGGGCGACACCGAGGAGCCGGTGCGGCTGGTGCGGCTGGCGGCCACGCCGTCCGGGGCGCCGGGGCCGAGTCTGCCGTCCGGGGCGGCCGGGCTGCCGGTGCGGTACGGCGAGGGGCATCCGGCGGTGCAGTGCGCGGAGCGGGCCGGGTCGGTGCGGGCGAGTGCCGGGGCGATGGCGGCCGACCGGGTGCGGGAGTGGGCGGTGGCGCGGCAGTGGCCCGAGGACGCGGTGCACGCCCTGTGCGCGGTGCTGCGCAGCCGGGGGCGGACGCTGGGTGTGGTGACGTTTCTGCGGGGTGCCGGGCGCAGCTCGTTCGAGCGGGCCGACACGACGTACGCGGAGGACGTCGCGGCCCGGATCGCGATGGCGCTGGACCTGGCGTGGGCGGTGGAGAAGCCGCGGTAGCCGTCCCGGGCGCGGGCGTGGCCGGCCGGGCCGCCCGGGCGGGGGCCGTCGGTCCGGCTCAGTGCCGGTAGAAGATCCGGTCGTGGTACTGCTCCAGCACCCGCCCGTTCCAGTCGTGGCCGCCGTCGACGTTGCCGGAGCGCAGCAGCGGGGGCTCGATGCCGCGGTCGGCGAGGGACGCGGCCGTCGTCGCCATCACCGCCTGGAGCAGCGCCGCGGTGACGACGGTGGAGGCGGGGGCGAACGGGGCGGGCACGGTGTCCAGGGTGAGCTCCGCGTCGCCGACCGCGATCTTGGAGTCGAGGACGATGTCGCAGTGGTCCTTCAGGAACGTCCCGGAGGCGTGCCGCGACCTGGTCTCGGTGGCGTAGGCCACCGAGGTCACGCCGATGACCCTGACGCCGAGAGCGCGGGCGTTCATGGCCATCTCCACCGGCAGGGCGTTGCGGCCGGAGAGGGAGATGATCACCAGGGCGTCCCCCTCGCGGACGGGTGAGGAGTCCAGTACCGCGCTCGCCAGGCCGTCCACCCGTTCCAGGGCGGAGCCGAGGGTGGCGGGCATCACGTCGACGCCGATGGCGCCGGGGACGGTGAGCAGGTTCATCAGGGCGAGCCCGCCGGCCCTGTAGACGATGTCCTGGGCGGGGAGCGAGGAGTGCCCGGCACCGAAGGCGAAGAGCCGGCCGCCCTGCTCGACGGTGTCGGCGAGCAGGGTGCCGGCCGCCTCGACGGACGCGGCCTCCTCGTCGCGCACGCGGTGCAGCAGGTCGATCGCCGCGTCGAGGAACCGGCCGGCCGGCCTGCGGTCGCTCATCTGAGTCCTTTCGTGGATACCCCACCTTCAGGTGGGGGAGGGAACGAAACCCCTGCGGAGCAGGGCAAGAAGCGGAACTTCGCCTTCAGGGCGAAGGCCGTAGGCTCGGCGGGCCGGTTCGGGGTGATGACACAGGCCCCGGCACCGGCCTACCCCGGGCCGGCGGGAGGTCAGGTCTGCGGAGCTTGTGCAAGACCATGGGCGGTGCACCGTCCTTAGCTGGTAACCCCGGGTGGCAACGGGCTGTGAAGCAGAAAACCCGACCCGCGAGGGAGGGAATCCCCCTCGTTCACAAGGGGGAGGTCGAGCGGATCCCCTTCACAGTGGCAGTGGCAGTGGCAGTGGCAGTGGCAGTGGCGGTGTCGCGGATCACGGTGAGGTCTGGACCAACGCCGTGTCAATACGCCCGCGGGCGGGCGGGCGCGCCGTCCGCCCATCCCGGCGCAACCCACGCGTTTTACCGGCGAGACACGGTTGTCGGTGGTATGCGTCAGAATTGAGTGCAGGGCCAGCGCACGCGCCGGAGCGGTCGAGCCTCCGGCAATCTCATCAAGGGGCACGAATGTCCGGACTGATCGACACCACGGAGATGTATCTCCGCACCATCCTCGAGCTGGAGGAGGAAGGTGTGGTCCCCATGCGTGCCCGGATCGCCGAGCGGCTCGACCAGAGCGGCCCGACGGTCAGCCAGACGGTGGCGCGGATGGAGCGCGACGGCCTGGTGTCCGTCGCCAGCGACCGGCACCTGGAGCTCACCGACGAGGGCCGTCGGCTCGCCACACGCGTGATGCGCAAGCACCGGCTCGCGGAGTGCCTGCTCGTCGATGTGATCGGGCTGGAGTGGGAGCAGGTGCACGCCGAGGCGTGCCGCTGGGAGCACGTGATGAGCGAGGCGGTGGAGCGCCGCGTGCTGGAGCTGCTGCGGCACCCCACCGAGTCGCCGTACGGCAACCCGATCCCGGGCCTGGAGGAGCTGGGCGAGAAGGACGGCGCGGACCCGTTCCTGGACGAGGGGATGGTGTCGCTCGCCGACCTCGACCCGGGCGTGGAGGGCAAGACCGTGGTGGTGCGCCGGATCGGCGAGCCGATCCAGAAGGACGCCCAGCTGATGTACACGCTGCGGCGGGCGGGTGTGCAGCCCGGCTCGGTGGTGAGCGTGACGGAGTCGCCCGGTGGGGTGCTGGTCGGCAGCGGCGGGGAGGCGGCCGAGCTGGAGGCGGACATCGCCTCGCACGTGTTCGTGGCCAAGCGCTGACCCGGCGCGCCGTCGGGTCGTGAGGGCGTGAGCCGTATCGCAGCGCCCCGACGCTCCGCGTGCAAGGCTGTCGCGTGAGGGAAACGACGTGATGACCACCGGTCGAGGTGTGACAGCGATGTCACGGGGGCCCGCCGAGCCGGACGGAGGGGAGGGTGTGCCGTTGACGACGTCAGAGGGCCCCGGCGCTGAGCAGCGCCGGGGCCTGTCCTCCCCTGTGCTGACCCGGAGCCCCGAGCTCTCAGGGTCATTCCCCTCGGACCGGTTTCCCCGAGCGGTCCGCCTCCCGGTGAAGATCTCCCCGCCGTGGCGGCGGTCAATCCCCGTGGGGCGTCACTCGAATGAGGGGTGTTGTCCGCCGGGACAGTATTTCCGAATAGGAGTTCGATAATCTGCGGGGCGGTGCCACGGACGCGAGAGTGTGTTCGGCGCCGAAGGAACGGCTGTCCGGCGCCGCAGCGCCGCCCACGGCAGGGCTCGGCGGCCCGGCGGCACGCACTCCGCAGCGGCAGGAAGGACAGCCGCGGTACGGAGGACGGCCGCGGCACGAAAGACGGCATCCGGTACGGAACAGCGGTAGTACGGCGGAAGTACGGCCGCAGTGTGGCGGCGGTACGGCAGGCAGGACACGGTGCAGGACCGGCCGGGCCCGGGGAAGGGGCGGCGGCGGTCCGAGTGGAGCTTGGGGGGTGCCCATGGCGCGGCGTATCGACGTGATCGGGACGGGTGGCGTACGCCTTGCGGCCTGGGAGTTCGGCGACCCGCCCAAACCGGTCGCCGGGGCGGCGGCCGGCGAAGGCGCTCCCGGGGTGCTGTTACTGCACGGCCTGATGGGCCGCGCCTCGCACTGGGCTGCCACCGCCCGCTGGCTCTCCGAGCGCCATCGCGCCGTCGCCCTGGACCAGCGCGGTCACGGCCGCAGCGACAAGCCCGGGGACGCGGACGCCTACACCCGGGAGGCCTATGTCGAGGACGCCGAGGCCGCTCTCGAGCAGCTTGGTCTCGGTCCCGCCGTCCTCATCGGACATGCCATGGGCGCCCTGACCGCCTGGCAGCTCGCCGCCAAGCGTCCCGACCTGGTCCGCGGACTGGTCATCTGCGACATGCGGGCCTCCGCGCTCGGCGCCGCCTCGCAGCGCGTGTGGGGCGAGTGGTTCCGCGCCTGGCCGGTGCCGTTCGCGACGCTCGCCGACGTCCGCAAGTGGTTCGGCGAGGACGACCCCTGGGTGGAGCGGCCCAATCCCGCCCGCGGCGAGTTCTACGCCGAGGTGATGGCCGAGTCCCCGGACGGCTGGCGGCCGGTCTTCGCCCCCGACCGGATGCTCACCTCCCGCGAGGCCTGGGTCTACGACGCGCACTGGGAGGAGCTGGCCCAGGTGCGTTGCCCCGCCCTGGTCGTGCGCGGCCTCGACGGCGAGCTGGGCCGTGCCGAGGCCCAGGAGATGGTCCGCGTCCTGCCGCGCGGCCGGTATGCCGAGGTCGCCGACGCCGGTCACCTCGTCCACTACGACCAGCCGGACGCCTGGCGCGCGGCGGTCGAGCCGTTCCTGGACGCGCTGTGTCCTCCGCTGCCCGGCTGACCCCGCCCCCTGCCGAAGCACGCCCAGGAGCCTGCCGGAACATGCGTAACCGAGTCCGTCCCCGTCCCCGTCCCCGGCGTTCCGCCGCCGTGCTCGCGGTGTCGGCCGTCACCGCCTCGATCGCCGTCACCGCCTGTTCGAGCGGTGCGGACCCCGGGGAGGCCTCCTCCTCGGCCTCCCCGGCCCGGCCGGCCGGGGTGACGCTGCCGCCCGTGCACGCGGACTTCGACTATCAGCTCGGCGGCCCCTACCCCCCGCAGCCCGGAGTCTCCGTCGTCGCCCGTGACCACACGGCACCGCCCGCGCCGGGGATCTACAGCATCTGCTACGTCAACGCCTTCCAGGCCCAGCCGGGCGCCGAGCGGGAGTGGGACGCCGATCTGCTGCTCCGGGACAGGACCGGCGAGGTCGTCATGGACGAGGAGTGGGGTGAGGCCGTGCTGGACATTCACACCGACGCCAAGCGCAGGCGGATCGCACACAAGGTGAACGCCTGGACCGACCAGTGCGCGGCCAAGGGCTACCAGGCCGTCGAACCCGACAACTACGACAGCTATACCCGCGTGCCCCAGGGGCTGCTCACCGCGGACGACGCGAAGGCGTTCCTCGCCCTGCTCGCCGCCCACGCGCACGACAGGGGCCTGGCCGTCGGCCAGAAGAACACCGCAGCACTGGCGCCGGCCCGCGAGGAGACCGGCGCCGACTTCGCCGTGGTGGAGGAGTGCGGCCAGTACGACGAGTGCGGGGACTTCGCCGACGCCTTCGGCGACGACGTCATCGTGATCGAGTACACCGAGCAGGGCATGAGGAGGGCCTGCGAGGGCTGGGGCGACAGACTCAGCATCGTCCGGCGGGACCTGGACCTCGTACCTCCCGGGCACCGGAACCACCATCGCGGGACCTGCGGCGACCTCGGCTGACGCGTGCCGTGCCGGCCCTGCAGGTCCTACAGCTCCCCACAGGCCCGCAAGGTCCCCACAGGCCCGCAAGGTCCCCACAGGCCCGAGGGGCCCCGCGAGGCTCAGCCCTTGCTGACCGCCGTCAGGATCTCCGGCAGCCGCCGTGCCGTCCGCGGCGCGGCCAGCCGCAGCCCCAGCTCCGCCAGCGCCGCCCCGTACGCGGTGCCCACCGGCAGCACCAGCCATTGCAGGGCGTCGCCGCCCGCGCTCACGTTCAGCCAGATCGTCAGCGCGATCACGGGTGCGCACAGCAGCGCGGCGGCGACCATCCCGCCGACGATCGACATCCAGGCGAGCCCGACCTGGCCGGGGGCGACGTTCTTGTTGCCCTCCTGCGGGATGGAGTAGGGGAAGCGGGCCGAGGTCCAGGCGCCGGTCGCCAGCATCGCCCCGAGCAGTGCGAAGGACAGGCCCAGCGCCTCCGGCAGGGTCCGCCAGTCGCCGAGCATGGCCGTCGTCAGGACGGTGACGAGGGTGGCGTAGGGCAGGGTGATCAGCAGCAGGGCGAGGGCGCGGGCGCGCAGCTCCACGTAGGCGTCCCGGGTCGAGGAGATCGTCATCGCGACCATCCAGAACGCGGAGGTGTCCTGCCCGAACTGGTTGTACATCTGGATGCCGAGCATCCCCGCGGCGAAGCAGGCGAAGTACACCGACCCGGTGCCCTGCCAGGCGTTGAACACCGGCACGATCAGACCGATCGCGAGCGATGTCACCCAGGCCGCCTTGGTCTTCGGGTCGCGCCACACGTACCGCAGGCTGCGGCCCATGGCGGTGCCGGTGCGGCCGGCCGGCAGCAGCCGGCCCGCCCCGGTCGAGGCGCGCTCCCGCTCCGGCCGCCCGGCGGCCTGCAGCGTTGAGCCGTCGGGCGCGGTCATCAGCCGGGTCAGGTGCCGTCCCCACACCCGCAGCAGCGCCGCCAGCAGCGCCGCCGTCAGGGCGAGCTGGAGGGCCGCGACGCCGTAGGCGCCCTCGCTCGCCGCGTCCACCGCGCCGATCGCCGACGCCGGCGGCACCCAGCGCAGCACCTCGGCCGCCGGGTCGAGCTGGCCCAGCCCGGAGGTGCCCAGCCGCTGCGCGCCGAAGTTGACCACCTGCGCGCCGACCGCGATCAGCAGCCCGCTGAGAACGGCCAGATCGCGGCCCTTGCGACTGGTCAGCAGCCGTACGTTGGCGGCGGCGACGGCCCGCGCGAGCGCCACGCACACCAGCAGCGCCAGGGCGAGTCCCACGACGCCGACGGCGAACGCCGCCGTACCGTGCGCGACCGCGATCACCGAGCCGGCGAGCATGCACAGGGTGAACAGCGGCCCGATGCCGACCAGCGAGGACACCAGCAGGGCCCGCACCAGCGGGCGGGGCCGCAGCGGCAGCATCACCAGCCGGGTCGGGTCGAGCGTCTCGTCCCCGCCGGGGAAGAACAGCGGCATCACCGCCCAGCCCAGCCCGAGCACCGCCGCCAGCAGGATCACCAGGGAGTCGATGTGTGCGTGCCCGCGCAGCGCGATCAGCCCGATGAGCTGGAGCGCGGCGAAGAGCAGGACGACGACGGCGGTGGTGAGGTAGGCGGCCCGCCGCCCGCCCGACTGCCGCAGCCCGTTGCGCAGCAGCGACAGCTTCAGCCGGACGAAGACGGAGGTGACGGAGTCGGCCGACGAGGCCGGTGGGACGGGCGAGGCCGGTGGGACGGTGGTGGTGTGTGCGCTCATCGGGCGGCCCTGCCGCCCAGCCAGTCCAGCCCCGCGGCGGTGTCCCGGCCGCCCGCGCCGACGAGTTCGAGGAACGCCTGCTGCAGCGAGTCCGCGTCGCCGCGCACCTCCGCGAGCGTGCCGGTGGCGCGGATACGGCCGGCGGCCATCACGGCCACCCAGTCGCACAGCGACTCGACCAGCTCCATCACATGGGAGGAGAACACCACGGTGGCACCGGATCCGGTGTACTGCTCCAGGACGCCCCGGATGGTCTGCGCGGACACCGGGTCGACACCCTCGAAGGGCTCGTCCAGGAACAGCACCTCGGGGTTGTGCAGCAGCGCGGCGGCGAGGCCGATCTTCTTGCGCATGCCGGTCGAGTAGTCGACGACCAGCTTGTGCTGGGAACCGGCCAGGTCGAGCAGGTCGAGCAGCTGCGCGGCCCGCTTGTCGACCTCGGCGCCGGGCAGGCCGCGCAACCGGCCGGTGTAGGCGAGCAGTTCACGGCCGGAGAGCCGCTCGAACAGCCGTAGCCCCTCCGGCAGCACTCCGATCCGGGCCTTCACCTCGGCGGGGTCCCGCCACACGTCGCGCCCGACGACCTCGACCGTGCCCTGATCCGGCCTGAGCAGCCCGGTCACCATCGACAGCGTGGTGGTCTTCCCGGCTCCGTTCGGCCCGACGAGCCCGATGAACCTGCCCGCGGGCAGCTCAAGATCGATCCCGGCCACCGCCACCTGCTGCCCGAACCGCTTCCACAGCCCCTGTACGCGTACCGCGCTCGCATCCACCACGCTCTCCCTCCGTCAGGAGGAACCCTACGGGGGAGGGCGGCCCCGGGCGGAAGGGGCGGAAGGGGGGCGGAACAGCGGGCGCAGGCTACCGGTCCCGCCCGCAGGCGTAGGCCAGCGGCGAGATCAGCTCTTCGGCGTCCGGCAGCCACCTGTTCGCCGGCGTCGGCCGGCACGCCCACTGCACCGCGCCCCGCGTTCCGAACCGGGTGGGCGGCGCGGCCACGTACTCGCCCTCGCCGAGGGCCGTCAGATCGAGCGACAGCGGGGACCAGCCCAGCTTGCGCAGCAGCTCCGGGACCTTCACCGCCGCCCCCGGGAGCACGAAGAACCGCATCCGGCGGTCCGGCGCCAGCGTCACCGGCCCGAGCGTCAGCTCCATCCGCTTCATCCGGGCCAGCGCCAGGAACCCCGCGGTCTCGGGCACGTCGATCGCGTCGAAGGTCCGCCCCGTGGGCAGCAGGATCGACGCCGTCGGCTGCTGCTGCCACATCCGGCGGGCGACGGTCGCGCTGCCGGTCGCCTGGGTCGGCCAGTCCGCGGTCACGGGGTGCGCACCCGGGGCGGCGCACGCGGGATCGCCGCAGCAGCAGAGCTGTACGCCGTCGGCGGCTTCCAGCCAGGTGCCGGGAAACACGTCCCAGTGGCGCTCCTCGGCATAGCGAACGGCGGTCTCCAGCAGCGATGTCCCGCGCTGCTGCGGAATCGGTGCGGCTTCGGTGCCCGGGATCGTCTCTTCCACGTGGAGCTCAACTCCCGCACCCACCCCTGGTTACGGCCCGTGCGCGCGCGGGGGAGGAGCATTCCTCCCGCATCCGGGGCGCATGGGTGCACGTGCGGGGGCGCGCGGGAGGATCCGCCGCCGGAGCTGGGTAGCCACGTCTGGGGCCGGCAGCCGCCGATACCCCGGCAATCCTCGCAAACCCCGCATCACCGGCACGTCCGCGGGGCATTGATCTTCATGGCCGGTTCCTGATGCCCGGTTCTCGCCGCCGGGCGGCCGGGAGTCGGCCGCGGAAGACACGTCAACTCGGTGCGTGGGCAGGCACCCGAGCCATCAAGCAGGGGGTACGCCATGGCCGCAAGGCCTCTCGTCGCGCGGCAGCCGAACGAACGGCTGCAGGCGCTCATCCAGGAAGCGGGCTGCTCGAACGCCGGACTCGCCCGCCGGGTCAACATGTGCGGTGCCGAGCACGGCCTCGACCTGCGGTACGACAAGACGTCGGTGGCCCGCTGGCTGCGCGGACAGCAGCCGCGGGGACGGGCCCCGGCGATCATCGCCGAGGCGCTGGGCCGGAAACTGGGCCGCACGGTCACGATCGACGAGATCGGCATGGCCAACGGCAAGAACCTCGCGTCCGGTGTCGGTCTCCAGTTCTCGCCGACGGTACTGGGGGCCATCGAGCAGGTCTGCGAGCTGTGGCGGAGCGACGTCGGGCGCCGGGACTTCCTCTCCGGCTCCTCGGTGGCCGCGTCCGCGCTGGTCGAGCCCAGCCGGGACTGGCTGATCTCGGGGCCCGACTCCCAGGTGGCGCGCTCGGCCGGACCGCGGGTGGGCCAGTCCGACGTCACCGCGGTGCGGGCCATGACCCAGGCGCTGGTCGACCTGGACCACCAGTACGGCAGCGGGCATGTGCGCCCGGTGGTCGTGCACTATCTGAACAGCGTCGTCTCCGGTCTGCTGGCCGGCTCCTACCGGGAGGCGGTGGGGCGTGACCTGTTCGCCGCCGTGTCCCGGCTGACCGAGCTCGCCGGGTACATGGCCGTGGACACCGGCCAGCCCGGCCTCGCCCAGCGGTACTACATCCAGGCGCTGCGCCTCGCACAGGCCGCGGGCGACCGCGGTTACGGCGGCTATGTGCTGGCCGCGTCGATGAGCCATCTGGCGGCGCAGCTCGGAAACCCGCGGGAGATCGCGCAGTTGGCGCGCGCGGCGCAGGAGGGGGCGCGCGGGCGGGTGACACCGCGCGCGGAGGCGATGTTCCACGCCGCCGAGGCCCGCGGCCACGCCCTGCTGGGCGACGCGCGGTCGGCGCAGGCCTCGGCCGGGCGTGCGGTCGGCGCGATGGAGTCCGCCGATGCGGCCTCCGGCGACGACCCGGCGTGGATCGCCCACTTCGACGAGGCCTACCTGGCCGACGAACTGGCGCACTGCCACCGGGACCTGGGGCAGGCGGAGGCGGCGGCGCGGTGCGCCGAACAGTCCCTGGCCGGGCACCCGCAGGCCCGGGCGCGCCGGCGGGCCATCGGCTATGTGCTGCTCGCCACCGCCCGGGTGCAGCAGCGCGAGATCGAGGAGGCGTGCAGCACCGGTCTGAAGGCGGTGGAGCTGCTGCGCACCCTGCGCTCCGACCGCGGCGCCGAGTACCTGGAGGACTTCCAGCAGCGGCTGGAGCCGTACCGGGAGGAGGCGGTGGTACGGGAGTTCGGCGCAAGGCTCGAGCTCCGGGCGGCCGCGTGAACATCCGCTCCGCCCTTGGGTGAACGCCCGGAGAACAGGCGCGGGATGAGGCGCGGACGGCATGAACAGCGTGCCGCGGCACGGTTCTGTTACTGCGGTCACAGGAGGGCCGCAGGGAAAAGGGTCATGTCCTGTACGGCGTGGCAGCGGGCTCCGGGGACCCGGTAGCGTGAGCCGACGATTTTCACGGTCCCCCATTCGTAGGAGTCCCGGTGACGCAGAGTGGACAGGGCGAGCAGCCCTCGGCGCGGCCCGCGCGCGAAGGCGTCGTGCTGCCCTCGGACGGCGGCGAGCCGCTGTTGCCGGGCCCGGCCGGCGCCGTCGGCCATCCCGGCGGTCCGCCCGCGCCCGGCGCCGCGTCCGCCGCGGCCCCGTCCGGCGGCCGGGCCTGGGACCAGCCGTGGGGACCCGACCCGCAGCAGAACCAGGCACCGGCTGCAGCGCAGGGCTGGGGCGCCGCGCCCGGCCAGTCCTGGGGCTCCGCCGAGCCCGGTCTGCCGCCCGCACCCGGGCAGCAGACCCCGGCGGCGCCCGACGCCTGGCCCGCCGCGGCTCAGCCCCCGGCCGGTGGCTCACCGGCCTCCCGCCCGGGCCCGCTGCCCCCGGAGAACGCCCGGCCCCCGGCCTACGGGACACCCCAGCCCCAGGGGACGCCCGAGCAGTACGAGACCCCGCAGCAGTACGAGACCCCGCAGCAGTACGAGACGCCGCAGCAGTACGAGGCTCCGCAGCAGTACGAGGCTCCGCAGCAGTACGCCGCTCAGCCGCACCACGGCGGGACCGGGCAGCCGTCCGTACCCCCGCCGCCCTCCGCCGACGACGGTGCCACCCGGTACCTGCCGACGGTGGCGGCACCCCAGACCCACGCCGCGCCCGGGTACGCACCCCCTGCGGCACCGTCCGCGGACGACGGGGCCACGCAGTACATACCGCCCGTGGCCGTGTCCGCCGACGAGGGAGCCACGCAGTACATACCGCCCGTCGCGCCGGGCGCGCTGCCGGCCGAGAGCTCCTCCGGCCCCGGCGGCTCCTCCGAGGAGACCCGCATGCTGCGCCGGACCGCCGCCGCGCCGCCGCCGCAGCCCGCCTCCGGCCCGGTCCCCGGGCCCGACGCCGAGGCCACGCAGTACATCGCTCCCGTGCCCGGGCAGCCCGGCCCGGCGCCCTACGGGGGCGCGCCGGCCGGGGACGCGGGGCGGCAGCCTCCGGCCGAGTTCGACAGCCTCTTCCGCAGCGAGCCGGGCGGCGAGGGCCCGGCCGAGGCCACCCGGCAGCTGCCCGGCTTCGCCGAGCCGCCGCACGCCCGCCCCGGAGCCCGCCCGGCGTACCCGCAGCAGGGCCCCGGCGGCCCCGGTGGGGGAGGCCGGCGCGGCGGCGGCCGGGGTGACGGGGACGGCGGCGGCCGGGGCGGGCGCACCGGGTCGCGGGTGCCGCTGCTGGCGGCGGTCGGCGTCGGTATCGCGGTCGTCGGCGTCGGCGCCGGTGCGCTGCTCGCCGGCGGGGGCGACAAGGACCAGGACGACGGCAGCCGGACCGTGTCGGCGACGGCGCCCGCGGGCGAGGCGTCCCCGTCCGCATCGGCGTCACCCTCGCCGTCGCCGTCCGCGGATCCGGGGCGGCAGCAGGCGGAGGCGCTGGACGAACTGCTCGCGGACAGTGGCAGCAGCCGGGCCACCGTCGTCAACGCCGTGGCTGATGTGAAGTCCTGCGACAACCTCCCGAAGGCGGCCGAGGACCTGCGCGACGCGGCTGGGCAGCGCACCGGTCTGGTCACCCGGCTGAAGCAGCTCTCCGTCGACCAGCTGCCCGAACACGCGGCGCTGACCAGCGCCCTCACCAAGGCGTGGCAGGCCTCCGCGGCGGCCGACAACCACTACGCGGCCTGGGCCGACCAGGTGGCAGGCAAGAACGGCTGCAAGAAGGGCAAGGCCCGCACCACCGGCCAGACGCAGGCCGGGAACCGGGCGAGCGGTACGGCCTCGGCCGAGAAGGCCGAGGCGGCCAAGCTGTGGAACGTGATCGCGCGGCAGTACGGCCTGACCGAGCGGCAGCCGATCCAGCTGTGACCTCCGTGGTCAGTTCACGTCGGCCTTGCGCAGGGTCTCGGTGGTGTCCAGGGAGCCCTTCCTCGCCGCCACCAGCCGGCCGTCCCGTACCACCTGGATGGTGACGTCGGTGTTCACCAGCCGCGGGAAGCCGACGGACGACAGCTTGTTGTCGAACTCCCACCTGAGGGTCGGCGTCAGTCCGCCGGTACCCACCTTCAGACCGTCGTCGAGGGCCCTGGTGATCGTCCGGGCGGTCACCTCGCCGTCGCCGAGGGACTCGACGACCTCCTTGAACACGGTGTAGGCGATCCAGGTGGTCTGCACTCCGGCGTCCGCGGGGTCGATCCGGTTGTCGCCGAAGGCCTGCTCCTGGATCACCTTCCTCATCGGGTCCCAGCGCGTGTCGGTCGCCACCGGGTACCAGCTGGTGATGTACGACCCCTCGTACGGGCCTGAGGCGCCGCCGGCGGCGTTGATCGTCGACTGGTCGACGCTGCCCAGCACGGTTCCGGTGCGTACGTCGTCGTAGTCGCCGCGGCTACGGCGGAAGGAGTCCATGAAGGTGCCGGTGCGGTCGCCGAGCACCGGCACCACGCAGCCCTCGGACTGCGGGTCCGCCGTGGCCTGCTCCAGCGCCTGCTTCGACTGGCCGCCGTACTCGGTGGCGTCCTCCGGCGCCCGCTGGTCGGCGGCGCGGTCGTGCCCGCCGGCCTGCAGCCCGGAGTCCAGCAGCGCGGACAGCTGGTCGCCGGCGATGGTGTCGGGGCGGACCAGGGTGACCGGCCCGCAGTCCTCGGCGAGCGCGGTGCCCAGCCCGGCCAGCAGCGTCGGCTGGCCGCCGTTGACCGGGTAGGACAGGGGGCTGGTGAACTCGGAGTTGGTGATGCCGTACCCGCCGATGTAGGGAATGCCGGCGCCCTCCAGGACGGGGAGGAACGACTCCGGGTACTGGCTGTAGGAGCCCACGACGGCGACCGCGCCCTCCTTGACCGCGCGCCGGGCGCACTTGGCGGCGGTCACGCCGTCGTTGTGGTCGTTGCAGGTCAGCACCGTGAGCTTGCGGCCGTTGATGCCGCCCTGCTCGTTGATCCAGCGGGCGTAGGCGCTGGCGAAGGCGGGCATACCGGGCTTGTTGGTGGCGCCGGTGTCCTGCGGGGCCCAGGTCATGACGGTGAGCGGGTCGTCCCCGGAGCCCCCCGTGACACCGGGGACGACCCCGCAGCCGACGGCGAGGGACGCACAGGCCGCCAGCGCCCCCGCTGCGAATCCGCGTTTGCGGGCGGGCCGGGGGAGGCTGGGGGAGGATGATGTGGGGGTGCGTCGCCTGCCGGTCATGGACACGCACGATTCCCCCACACCGCTAACCTCGGAGTGATCTTCGGTCAACAGGAGGTGGCCTGGAGGTGAATTGCGAGGGCGGACGGGGGTGGAGGGGGGCGGAGGGGGCGCATTCGGAGGGGAACGTACGATCGGTGACCGTGCAAGGTTCGGAGAACTCTTCCCGTCGCGGCCGTCGCTCCTCCACCATGGGCGGCATGCCTCTGAACGACATGCCGTGGTGGCGCTGGCGCAGCAATGTGCGCTCGGCGCTGCACATGCTCTCCGATCCCGCCTTCCAGCGGGACGTCTGGCTGGCCGGCGTGGACGGTTACGGCGACGTCACCGACGCGGTGTACCGGCTGGTCGAGGACACGTGGCTGGACCACTGGTCCGCCGAGAAGTACGTCGGCACCATCTTCCGGGACTCCCAGGAGGCGGCGCTGGTCGACACCGCCGTGCTGCGGGTGCTGCGGATCATGCACCAGGTCGGCCCGGACGCCCAGGTGTCCGCGTACGTCGACCATCCGGCGTGGCCGGAGGCGGTGCGGGCGGCGCGGGACGCACATGTCCGGCTGGCCGGCAGCGACGGGGAGGACCCGGACGCGGCACCGCGCACGCTGGAGGTCCTGAACATCCTGACCCGGTCCGCGTGACCCGGTCCTGGTGAGCCGGGCTGAGTGACCGGGCCGGGCCCGGTGGGTCCGCGTGCCGGGACGGCCGCCGGGCGTGACGCCGGATATGGGACCCTGTCCTGCATGAGCGAGCAGTCCGGCCGAACCGCGGTCCCCGCCGACCAGTACGTCCTCACCCTCTCCTGCCCGGACAAGCAGGGCATCGTGCACGCCGTGTCCAGCTATCTGTTCATGACCGGATGCAACATCGAGGACAGTCAGCAGTTCGGGGACCACGACACGGGTCTGTTCTTCATGCGGGTGCACTTCTCGGCGGAGGCCCCGGTGACGGTGGCCAAGCTGCGGGCCAGCTTCGCGGCGATCGGCGACACCTTCCAGATGGACTGGCAGATCCACCGGGCCGACGACAAGATGCGCATCGTGCTGATGGTCAGCAAGTTCGGCCACTGCCTGAACGACCTGCTGTTCCGGGCCCGGATCGGCGCGCTGCCGGTGGAGATCGCCGCGGTGGTCTCCAACCACACCGACTTCGCCGAGCTGGTGGGCTCCTACGACATCCCCTTCCACCACATCCCCGTGACGAAGGACACCAAGCCGGAGGCCGAGGCGCGGCTGCTGGAGATCGTCCGCGAGGAGAACGTGGAGCTGGTCGTCCTGGCCCGCTACATGCAGGTGCTCTCCGACGATCTGTGCAAGCAGCTGGCCGGGCGGATCATCAACATCCACCACTCCTTCCTGCCGAGCTTCAAGGGCGCCAAGCCGTACCACCAGGCGCACGCCCGGGGCGTGAAGCTGATCGGCGCGACCGCGCACTATGTGACCGCCGACCTCGACGAGGGCCCGATCATCGAGCAGGAGGTCGAGCGGGTCGGCCACGACGTCAGCCCGGACCAGCTCGTCGCCGTCGGCCGGGACGTGGAGTGCCAGGCGCTGGCGCGGGCCGTGAAGTGGCATGCCGAGCGGCGGATCCTGCTGAACGGCCGACGGACGGTCGTCTTCGCCTAGGAACCCGGGGGGCCGGGCCTACATCCGGCTCAGGCCGGCTGCGGCGAACAGCACGTCCCTGATGGCGTCCCGGTCCCCGACCTGCCCCGCCGCGGCCTCCGCGGGAGGCACGTGTCCCGCGGCCAGCCGGCAGAACTCGACGCCGTCCAGCGCCACGTGCGCCACCTCGTGCTCGGCGGAGCCCACCGCGGCGGGGGAGTCCAGCGGGATGAGCCACTCGCCGCCGCCCGCGCCCTCGATCTCCAGCCGCACACTGCGCCCCGGCGCGCCCGCCGCGGCCAGATGCCGACGGGCGCCGGAGGCGGCCGGCTCGCCCCGTCGGCGGGCCGCCAGAGCCTCCGGCAGCATCCGGGCGGCGAGGTCGATCATGCGGTTGAGGTGGCCGGGGGACGGCGGGTCGTAGGGGTAGTCCACCGCCTCGGCGATGTCCTCGCCGTGCATCCAGCACTCGAAGGCCCGGTCCACCAGGGCGTCGTGCAGCGGCAGCCCGAAGTCGCCGTAGGAGACCGGCAGCCGGCCCGCGTCGCCGCCCGTGAAGGCGGCCGTGCGCAGGATCCCGTGGCTCTGCTTCCGCCAGGGCGCCCGCACCGCCCGGGTCGGCGGGAAGTGCGCGGCGCGCCAGTACGCCTCGGTGCGGCTGGTGGGTCCGGGTGACGGTGCGGTGATGTCGCCGAGCGGGTCGGCGAGGCCCAGGGCGACGGCGACCAGCCCGTCGACCGTCAGCAGGTGGGCGATGACTCCGGCGACGGTGGTGCGGCGGCCGGCCGGGCCGTCGTGCTCGAACCAGCGCAGCCGCACCGGCGCATGCCACTCGGCGTCGCCGAAGTCCTGCAGCAGCGCGTCCAGCCGCGCCGTCTCGGCGTCGTACGGGGCGGCCCACCCGGGCACCGGGATCCGCGGCGGGCGCCGCTCCAGGCAGCCGTCCAGAACGCGGGCGCGCAGGCCGGGGTCCAGGTCCAGGCTCTCCGGCCGCTGGAGCAGCCCGACGGCGTCCCGCAGGCGCAGCGCCTCGTCGGCGCAGTCGCCGCACTCGCCGAGGTGCTCCTCGACGGCGGCCGCCTCCCGCGCGGTGCAGGCGGCCAGCGCCCACGCCCCGAGGAGCGCCTTCAGCACCTCGTGCTCCAGCACGAGCGGCGGCTCCGGGAGGACGTCGGCGGGAGGGGGCAGCGGCACCCCGGAGTCCTCGACCGCGGCGCGCGGCAGCGGTATGCGGGGCCGCTGCCCGGGGGGCTTGCCGCCGTCGCCGTGCTCGCCGTGCTCGCCGTCGTCGTGGTCGCCGTGGCCGCTGCGGTCGCCGTACCGGCCCGGTCCGCCGTACCGGCTCACGCCGCACCTCCGTATCCGGGCGGCGCCCCGGGCGCTCCCGCGTCGTGGGCCGTGGCCAGCAGTTGCAGGCCCAGTCGGAGCCTGCGGCGGGCCTCGTCCTCGGTGACGCCCAGGTCGGTCGCGGTCTGGCGGTAGTCCCGGCGCTGGAAGTAGGCCAGCTCCAGGGCGGCGCGCAGCGGGGCGGGCATGGCCTGCACGATGTAGTCGGCGCGGGCGGCGACGGAGGCGCGGCGGACCCTGTCCTCCAGCTCGGCTGCGGTGCCCGGGCCGCCGCGCTCCAGGGCTGCGGTCTCGGTGGCGCGCAGCCGCTGCACGGCGAGCCGGTGGGTGAGCGAGGCGACCCACGTGCGCAGCGGTCCCTGCCTGGGGTCGTAGGCGTCCGGATCCTCCCAGACGTGCGCGAAGACCTCGCGGGTGAGCGCGTCGGCGGCCCGCTCGTCACCGAGCACCCGGTGGGCGATGCCGTGCACGAGCGACGCGAACCGGTCGTAGAGCTCGCCGAGGGCCGCGGCCTCGCCGCGCGCCAGTCGCTGCTGCATCTTGCGGTCCCAGCGCAGCGGTACGTCCTTGGTCGCCATGCGGCCCCTTCACCCCCTGATCGTGCCTCCAGCCTGCGGCCATCGTCTCCTCGAATGTAGTCGGCACGTCCGACGGCGCACGCCCCTTTGCGGCAAAGCGCGCCCCCGCCCGTTCGCGGGTGATAGTGCCGGTGTACGGCCACCTCCTTGCATCCGGATACGATCGAACAGGATCGAAAGCGACTAAAACAAGCCTCTTTCGATCGACCGTCGTTTCCGGGTGCGTGTTTGCGGGCACGGCCGGTGGGCAGGCGCGCGCCCAAGGAGCGAAGGCGCAGCTTCCGTTTCAGGGGGAAACCGGACGTATCGCCGAGTGAAGGGCATGGTGGTGGCGTTCAATGTGACCGGAGCAGAGCAGGGCGGGTGGGCCGTGCTCCAGGTGTCGGGCGAGCTCGACCTGGTGACGTCGCCGGTGCTGCGGCAGCGGGTGCACGACGTGGTGGCCGAGGGGCGCCACGCACTTGTCCTGGACCTGTCCGAAGTGCTCTTCTGCGACTCCAGCGGTGTCGGCGTCCTGATCGCCTCCCGCCGCCTCATCCGTTCCTGCCAGGGCCGGCTGCGCCTGATCCTTCCGGCCCGGGGCGCCGCCGACGGCTCCCACGTCAACCGGGTCCTCGGTGCCCTCGGCGTCCGCCGGCTGTTCGACGTCCACCCCGACCTGGCCTCCGCCACCGGCGACGGCGACGAGCCGCGCCCGCTGTCCGCCTGAGGGCGGTCCTCGGCGCAGGCGCGGCCCCGGTCCTGGCCGGGCCGGGACGATCCCGGCTTGTGCCACATTGTTGTCCCGGAATTCCCCCGGTCTTGGCACAGGCGCCGGTTTCCGGCTCCGAGGCGGCCAAAGACGTCGTACGCTCCGTGCGAGACGTACCCCACCCCGACGTGACGCAAAGGCGGGCCTCAGGAGACATGGTCAGCAGCGAGTACGAGCGCCGGATCGCCGCCCGGTTCGCCACCTTCGACCAGGACGGCAACGGCTACATCGACCGCCAGGACTTCAGCGGAGCGGCCAAGGCGCTGCTCGCCGAGTTCGGCATCACCGCCCGCTCCGACCGGGGCCAGGCCCTGTACATCGGGGCGGAGGCGTTCTGGCAGGGCATGGCCGGGATCGCCGACCGGGACGGCGACCAGCGGATCACACGCGAGGAGTTCGTCACCGGGGCCGTCAAGCGGCTGCGCGACAACCCCGACCGGTTCGCCGAGATCGCCCGTCCCTTCCTGCACGCGGCGCTCGCGGTCGCCGACGCCGACGGTGACGGGTCGGTCACCGTCGCGGACACCGCGCGCGTGCTCACCGTCTTCGGCGTGCCCGAGGACAGCGCCCGGACCGCCGCCGCCGCGCTCGACGCCGACGGCGACGGCAAGGTCCGCGAGGACGAGGTCGTCCCGGCCTTCGCCCGCTACTTCACGGTCCCCGAGTAGTACGGCGGAGCAGTACGGCCGTCCCCGGCCCGCGCTACCGCTCCGTGCCCGAGTAGCGTTCGCGCAGCTTGTACTTGAGCACCTTCCGCAGGGACTGCCCGCGCGGAAGGGCGTCGACCACCTCCAGCCGCTCCGGCAGCTTGTGCACCGACAGCCCTTCCGCGCGCAGGTGCGCGGTCACCGCGTCGAGCGTCAGCGCCGCCGCGCCCGTCGGCTGCTCGACCACGGCGCACACCAGCTCCCCGCGCTCCGCGTCCGGCAGTCCCACGACCGCGGCCTCCGCGACGCCCGGATGCCGCTGCAGCAGCTCCTCTATCTCCCGCGCCGAGATGTTCTCCCCCTTGCGGATGATCACGTCCTTGAGCCGCCCGGTGAGCACCAGGTGCCCGGTGTCCGTGAGGTGTCCGAGGTCCCCGGTGCGCAGGAAGCCGTCCGCGTCGAAGGCCGCCGCGGTCTGCTCCCGGTCCAGATAGCCCCGGCACACCGCCGGCCCGCGCAGCCGCACCTCCCCGTCCACGATCCGGATCTCCATCCCCTCCGGCGGCCGGCCCTCCGTCGTCGCCAGCAGCTCCGCACCGTCGTCCGGGGACCCCATCGTGATCATCGGCACCTCGGTCATGCCGTACCCGTGGGTGAGCTGCACCCCCATCTCACGGACGACCTCGTGGTACAGCTCCGGCGGCTTCGGGGCGCCGCCGCCCGCCAGCAGCCGCAGCGTGGGCACCACCGGCTCCCCGGGCCGCGCCCGCTGCTCGGCCAGGAACATCGAGTAGAACGCCGTCGAACCGCCCGCGATCGTCACCCCGCGCGCGGTGTACTCCCCCAGGGCCTCCGGCATGGCGAACTGCTCGAACAGCACCGCCGGGAACCCGTACAGCATCAGCATCACCGTGTAGTCCGGGCCGCCGATATGGGCGTACGGGAAGGCGATGGAGCCGATGTCGTCGGCCGTCGGCCGCAGCGCGTGCGCCAGACAGGAGCCGCCTGCGATCAGTGAGCGGTCGGTGTGCAGCACGCCCTTGGGGTCGGAGGTGGTGCCGGAGGTCCAGTAGATCCAGCGGACCGCCGTGCCGTCGGCCGGGGGAGGGGGCAGCGCCGACGGGTCTCCGTCGGGCAGTTCGCCGTACGCCTCGAAGACCCCCTCGGCGCCCAGCCGCCGCGCCATCGAAGTGTGGTCGAAGCCGCGCCACACGCCCGGCACGGCGAAGAACTCCGCCTTGGCCTCGCGCAGCGCGAAGCCCACCTCGCGGTCGCGGCAGAAGGGGATCAGCGGTGTCTGCACGGCGCCGACGCGGGCCAGCGCGAAGGACAGCAGGGCAGTTTCGATGCGGGTGGGCAGCTGCCAGGCGACCACCGTGCCGGGGCGCACCCCCATGCCGTACAGCCCGGCCGCCACCCGCTCGGCCCGCTCGCGCAGGCCGCCGAAGGTGAGGGTGCGCTCGCCCTGGAGGAACAGCGGGCGGTCAGGGGTGAGGGTGGCGCGCCGGACGACCAGGTCCCACAGGGTGGGGGAGGAACTCAGAAGGTGCGGGGTCTCGTTCACGGGTGCCCCCTGCTTGGCTGACGGATCGTCAGGTGGGATGCTAACTGACGCATCATCAGATATGTACCCGTCCGGCGGAGGGGAACCATGACGACGGAACTGCCCCGCATCATCAGCGTCGACGACCATGTGATCGAGCCCGCGCACCTCTTCGCGGCCTGGCTGCCGGAGAAGTACCGGGACCGCGGCCCGAAGCCGCTCACCGCGGGCATCGGCGAACTCGCCTACGTGGGCGGCAAGTACCGCATCACCATGGACCCCGACGGCCCGCCCACCGACTGGTGGATCTACGAGGACCTGCAGTTCCCCTACAAGCGCAACATCGCCGCCGTCGGCTTCTCCCGCGACGAGATGACCCTGGAAGGCATCACACGCGCGCAGATGCGCCCCGGCTGCTGGGATCCGGCGGAGCGGCTGAAGGACATGGACCTCAACCACGTCGAGGCCTCCCTGTGCTTCCCCACCTTCCCGCGCTTCTGCGGGCAGACGTTCGCCGAGGCGCACGACAAGGAGGTCGCCCTGGCCTGCGTGCGCGCCTACAACGACTGGATGGTCGAGGAGTGGTGCGGGGACAGCGGCGGACGGCTGATCCCGCTGTGCCTGATCCCGCTGTGGGACGTGGACCTGGCGGTCGCCGAGATCCGGCGCAACGCGGCCCGCGGGGTGCGGGCGGTGACCTTCTCCGAGATCCCCACCCATCTCGGGCTGCCGTCCATCCACTCCGGCCACTGGGACCCGTTCTTCAGGGCCTGCGAGGAGACCGGCACGGTCGTCGCCATGCACATCGGCTCCAGCTCCCAGATGCCCGCCGCGTCCCCGGACGCCCCGCCCGCCGTGCAGGCCACGCTGTCCTTCAACAACGCCATGGCCTCGATGACCGACTTCCTCTTCAGCGGCGTCCTGGTCCGCTTCCCCCGGCTCAAGCTCGCCTACGCCGAGGGCCAGATGGGGTGGATCCCGTACGCCCTGGAGCGCGCCGACGACGTCTGGGCCGAGCACCGCGCATGGGGCGGGGTGCGCGACACCGTCCCCGAGCCGCCGTCGACGTACTACTACCGGCAGATCTTCTGCTGCTTCTTCCGCGACAGGCACGGCGTCGCCTCGCTCGACGCCGTCGGCCGCGACAACGCCACCTTCGAGACCGACTACCCGCACGTCGACTCCACCTTCCCGCACACCAAGGAGGTCGCCCTCGACCACGTGCGGGGCCTCGACGAGGAGACGGTGTACAAGCTGCTGCGCGGGAACGCCATCCGCATGCTGGACCTGGACCTGGACCTGGACCTGGATCAGGACCTGGATCAGGACCTGGACCTGGATCAGGACCCGGATCAGGACCCGGGCCGCTGAGGAGGGCTCGTGGACCTCTCCGACAGCCCGGCGGAGGCGGAGTTCCGGGCCGGGCTGCGGGCCTGGCTGGCCGAGGTGCTGCCGACGCTGCCCGCCGTGCCGCCCGCGCACGACTGGCCCGCGCGCCGCCGCTACGACCTCGGCTGGCAGCGGACGCTGTACGACGCCGGGTACGGCGACGTCCACTGGGACGCGCCGCCCGCGAAGCGGCTGATCTTCCTGGAGGAGACCGAGCGGGCCGGCGCCCCCTACGTGGGTGCCGGGTTCGTCGGACTGCTGCACGCCGGGCCGACGATCGCCGCCGAGGGGACCGCCGCCCAGCGGGCCCGCTGGCTGCCGCCGATCCTGCGCGGCGAGGAGATCTGGTGCCAGGGCTTCAGCGAACCCGACGCCGGTTCCGACCTGGCTGCGCTGCGCACGCGCGCGCGGCGCGACGGCGGCCACTACGTGGTGAGCGGGTCCAAGATCTGGACCTCCCACGCCGAGGTCGCCGACTGGTGCGAACTGCTGGTGCGCACCGACCCGGACGCCCCGAAGCACCGCGGCATCACCTGGCTCGCCCTGCCCATGGACGCGCCGGGCGTCACCGTCCGGCCGCTGCGCACCCTGGCCGGCTCGGCCGAGTTCGCGCAGGTGTTCCTCGACGAGGTGCCGGTCCCGGTCGGCAACCGGGTCGGCGCGGAGCACGACGGCTGGCGGGTGACCCAGGTGACCCTCGGCTTCGAGCGCGGCACCGCCTTCGCCGGCGAGGTGGTGGCCTGCCGCCGGACCCTGGCCGAACTCGCCGCCGAGGCCCGGCGCAACGGCCGCTGGGACGACCCGGCGCTGCGCCGCCGCCTGGGCCGACTGCACGCCGAGTTCCGGGCGCTGTGGCGGCTGGTGCAGTGGAACGTGAGCGCGGCCGAGGCGAGCGGGGGCGTACCCGGCACCGGAGGTTCGGTTTTCAAACTGGCGTACTCGCGCGCGCGTCAGGAGCTGTACGACACCGCCGCCGAGGTCCTCGGCGCCGACTGCCTCGACCTGGACCGGCCGTGGACCTCCGAGCGGCTGTCGTCCCTGTCGTACACCATCGCCGCCGGTACCTCGCAGATCCAGTACGGCATCGTCGCCGAGCGGATCCTCGGCCTGCCGAAGGGACGGTGACCCGCGCGTGCGATTCCGACTCACCGACGACCAGCGGGCCCTGCGGGACGCCGTACGGCGGCTGCTCTCCCGACGCTGCGACCCGGCCGTGCTGCGGAAGGCCGCCGAGGGTCCGCCGGTGCTCGACCGGGAGCTGTGGCGGGCGCTGGGGGCGGTGGGCGTCTTCGCGCTGCGGCTGCCGGAGGCGGAGGGCGGGGCGGGACTGGGGCTGCCGGAGGCGGTGCTGGTCTTCGAGGAGGCGGGGCGGGCGCTGCTGCCCGGTCCGCTGGTGGCCACCCACCTCGCGGCGGCCAGCGTGCCGGGTGCGGCGACCGGCGAGACGGTCGTGACCGCGGTCGCCGGCGGCCTGGTGGAGTGGCTGGACGCGGCGGACGTGGTGTGCGGGGACGCAGCGGGGGCGGTACCCCTGCGGTCGGTGGACCCGCTGACGCCGCTGCACCGGGTGCGGGGCGGGCGGGGAGAGCCAGAGCCAGGAGGCACGCGAGACGCGGGAGACGCAGCACGCGCCGGAGAGACACGAGACGCGGGAGACGCAGGGGGGATGCGGCCCGACCCGCTCGCCGTCCTGCTCACCGCCGCCGAGCAGCTCGGATCCGCCGTCCGCAGCACCGGACTGGCGGCACAACACGCCCGGACCCGGGAACAGTTCGGGCGGCCGATCGGGGCGTTCCAGGCGGTGGCGCATCTGTGCGCCGGGATGCTGGTGCGCACCGAGACCGCCCGTGCCGCCGTGTACGCCGCCGCCGTGACGGCCGATCCGGTGGACATCGCGGCGGCCCGGCTGCTCGCCGACGAGGCGGCGGTGCGGTGCGCCCGGGACTGCCTGCAGGTGCACGGTGGCATGGGGTTCACCTGGGAGTCCGAGGTGCATCTGCATCTGAAGCGGGCGTGGATGCGCACCCGGCGTGGCGGTGAAGTGACGCAGAGTGAGGAGGTGCTCGCGGGCGGTCTGCTGGTCGACGGCGGCTGAACCGCCCCTGGGCTGCGGAGTTGGCGGCCGGGTCCGCGCCGATGTCACCGATCGTGGCATTCCGGAATCACGGAGCGTCGATATCGGGTTGTGTCCTGCGCGTGACCCGTCACGGCCTGGAGTCGGCGCCGGGCTCCGGTACCTTGTGGGGGATGCGAGTGGTCCCGAGCGCGAACCGTGCCGGTGTTGCCCCTGGGGCGGCTCCGGAGCCGGGGGTGCGTGCCGCCGCTCGCAGGGCGGAGCGGCCGTGGGCCGCCGCCGGTTCGAGTCTCCGCAACCGGCGTCGCACAGTATGCCGCACGGGTACTCCTTCGCGCTGGAATATGCCCGAAGCGCTTGTTGGGGTGACTGTACGTCAACCATGCTGTCCTGCAAGGGGTTCACGTTCTGTGATCCCTGTCCCGGCCGTTGTTCTGGCCATGCAAAAAAATGGCTACGATCGTGGCCCTCATGAGGCGCGAGCCTTTGTGTCCGCCGGTTCGGATGGTGTGAGCGGTGCAGGTGCTTCAAGTGCAGCTGGAGATCCGGCCCGACCCCGCGGAGGTCGGGCGGGCCCGCAGGTGGGCCCGCTCGCGGCTCGCCGGGTCCGGGATAGCGGTCGACGAGCCGCTCGCCGAGACCCTCGTCCTGCTCGTCTCCGAGCTCGTCACCAACGCCGTCGTGCACACCGGCC
The DNA here is from genome assembly GCF_036689765.1 of Streptomyces poriticola. Lineage (NCBI taxonomy): Bacteria > Bacillati > Actinomycetota > Actinomycetes > Kitasatosporales > Streptomycetaceae > Streptomyces > Streptomyces poriticola. The sequence continues at coordinate 333,983 of NZ_JBAGKH010000003.1, read as the reverse complement.
GTCCCGCCGTCCTGCGGCTCTCGCTGCCCGGCGTGGAGGCCGAGGACGCAGCCGTCCGCCTCGAGGTCGCCGACAGCAGTGAACGCGTCCCGGTGCCCCGGTGCGTGGGTGGCGAGGCGACCGGCGGCCGGGGGCTCGCCCTCGTCGACGGGCTCGCCGACCGCTGGGGCTGGAGCCGTGAGGGGGCGGGCAAGCGCATCTGGTGCGAACTCGACCGCTGCGCCGAGCGTGCGGAGCCCGCCGGGTCCGAGGCGCCCTGCCCGGATGCGGTGTACGAGGGGCTGGCCTACGAGGCGGTTTAGCGGGTGCGGGATCCGGCGCGGGCCGTGGCGCCTTCGGCGTGGCGGTGGCCGTGGTACCGGCCCGGTGGTTCGGCCGGCCCGGGGTACGGGTGCACGGGTCTTCCCTCTTCCGGGAGAGGGGTGCGGTCGTGCGCCGGGGTGTGCTTCCGTGCGCGTCCGCCGTGAACTGAGTGCGAGTGAGGATTCCCCGGCTGGGTGTTGACGGGTCGTGACCGTTTGATCACCCTTGTGGTCAGCGATTCGCCGTGAGGGGACGACGAGGGTTCGGTGACGGGAACCCTCGCCGAGTGTGGGTCGTGATTCGGCGTCGGTTCCCTCAGGGCCACGGGGGACCGGGGCGGGAACGCCGGGTCGGGTGGCGGCGCGCGGTGCCGTGCTCGGGGCGGACAGCGCCGCGCCGCCGGCCGGCCGACCGCAGTGGTCTGCGGTCCGCCTGCGTGGTCCCGCGGCGCCCGGTGGCTCACAGCAGGGCCACGGGCGCCACGGGGGAGCCCGTCGCACCGGTGAACGGCTCGGGCGTCGCCGACAGCAGGAACGTGTACCGGCCGGTTTCTCCACAGGCTGTGGACAGTTCCTCGAGATTCCAGTTCTGGCCCTGGAGCAGCCCCATCTCCACCAGATGCAGTGCATGCACGGGCAGCCACAGCCCCGCCACCTCCGGCGGGAACACCTCGAAGGCGAGCGTGTCGCTCGCCACGGCGGCCACGTCGCGCGCGTGGAACCACCGCGGGGTACGCAGGGAGAGTCCCGGCGACGGGTAGGCGTACCCTTCGCGGTCCCCGCCCAGCAGGACCCGTATCTGCCCTGTCCGCACCAGCGCCACATCACCGGCACGCACGCGCGTGCCCGCCAGTTCCTCGGCGGCGTCCAGGTCCTCCGGGGTGACCGCCCGGCCGCCGTCCAGCCGGTCCACGCCCCGCACCCGGGCCACGTCGAGCAGCACCCCGCGCGAGACCAGGTGCCGGACCGTGCCGATCCCGCCGAAGCCTGCGCCGTCGTGCGCCGTGACGGTGCCGGCCGGGCGGCCGTTGTAGAGCAGGCCGGAGTGCGACACATGGGCCAGCGCGTCCCAGTGGGTGGCCGCCTGCAGCCCCATGGTCACCGCGTCGTCGCTGCACGCCACCGTGCCCGGCCCGAACACCTCCCGGTTGATCTGTGTCATCACGTGCAGCGGATCCACCCGCCCCGGGATCAGACCGGTCTGCACTCCGCCCCGGCGCAGCGGGAGCGCCAGCGGGATCCGGCGTCCGGTGCGCACACAGGAGGCGGCCTCGCGGACCACGCCGTCGGTGATCAGATTGAGGGTGCCGATCTCGTCGTCGGCCCCCCAGCGGCCCCAGTTGTTCACCCGCCCCGCGATCTCACGGAACTCCTCCGGCAACGGCATGGGTCCCTCCCCGGGGGTTGTCTCCGGTGGCCCCTCGCGCCATAGAATCTAACGGACCGTCAGAAACTGTGGGAAGGGGCCGGGCGTGGGGAGCTTCCTGGCAGACAAGGTCGTCGCCGTCACCGGCGCCGGGCGCGGCATCGGGCGTGCGGTCGCGCGCGCGGCGGCGGCCGAGGGCGCGCGCGTCGTCGTCAACGACCTCGGGGTGACCGTCGACGGCGCCGCACCGACCAGCGAGGTCGCCGAGGCGGTGGTCAAGGAGATCGGGGCGGCCGGCGGGGACGCGGTCGCGGTCGCCGACGACATCGCCACCATGGCGGGCGGCAGGCGTGTCGTCGACGCGGCGCTGACGTCGTACGGGCGGCTCGACGGTGTGGTGTGCGTGGCCGGGATCCTGCGGGAGCGCATGCTGTTCAACATGACCGAGGAGGAGTGGGATCCGGTCGTGGCCACCCATCTCAAGGGCACCTTCACCGTGTTCCGGGCCGCCTCCGCGGTGATGCGGGAGCAGCGCTCCGGCACCCTGATCGGCTTCACCAGCGGCAACCACCGGGGCTCGGTCTCCCAGGCCAACTACAGCGCCGCCAAGGGCGGCATCGTCTCGCTGGTGCGCAGCGCCGCCCTCGGACTGCACAAGTACGGGGTGACGGCCAACGCGGTCGCGCCCGTCGCCCGTACCCGGATGTCGGCCGGCGTCCCCACCGAGCTGACCGAGATCGGCGAACCGGAGGACGTGGCCGCACTGGTCGTCTATCTGCTCTCCGACCGGGCGCGGCAGGCGGGCGTCACCGGGCAGGTCTACACCAGCGCCGGGCCCAAGATCGCGGTGTGGGCCCAGCCCAGGGAGCTGCGGGCCGCGTACGCCGACGGCTCGTGGACGCCCGAGCGGATCGCGGAGGTGCTGCCGGGCACGGTGGGCGTGGACCCGATGCCGCTGCTCGAACAGGTGCGGGCGATGGAAAGGGCGGCGCGGCGGGGAGAGCGGCCGAACACGTAGCCCCGTCCGGCGGACCACGCGGCCCGGCCCGTAGGGCCCGCCCTGCGGACCACGCGGCCGGACACGCGGGGCCGTCCGGCGGATCATCAGGAGTCGAGGGGAGCCGGCGATGCGCGGTGTGCTGTTCGACGGGCGGCGGGTCCGGGTCGTGGACGACCTGGAGGTACGGGACCCCGGCCCGGGGGAGGTGCGGGTGGCGGTCCGGGCGGCCGGACTCTGCCACAGCGACCTGTCGGTGGTGGACGGGACCATCCCGTTCCCGGCACCCGTCGTGCTCGGCCACGAAGGTGCGGGAGTGGTGGAGGCGGTCGGGGAGGGCGTCACGCACGTCGCCCCCGGGGACCCGGTCTGTCTGTCCACCCTCGCGAACTGCGGCGCCTGTGCCGCATGCGACCGGGGCCGGCCGACGATGTGCCGCCGGGCGATCGGCCGCCCGGAACGGCCCTTCACGCGCGCGGACGGCCCGGTCCACCAGTTCGCCGCCGTCTCGGCGTTCGCCGAACGGACGGTGGTCCGGGCGGTGCAGGCGGTCCGCGTCCCCGACGGCATCCCGTTCCCGGCGGCGGCGCTGATCGGGTGCGGCGTGCTGACCGGCGTCGGAGCGGTCCTCAACCGCGCGCGCGTGGAGCCCGGCGACAGCGTCCTGGTGCTCGGCACCGGCGGCATCGGCCTCAACGTCGTCCAGGGAGCCCGGCTGGCCGGCGCCCTGCCGATCGTCGCGGTCGACGCCAACCCGGAGAAGGAGACGGTGGCCCGCCGCTTCGGCGCCACCCACTTCCTGGCCTCGGCGGACCGGGTGCGGGACATCCTGCCGACGGGCGCGGACCACGCCTTCGAGTGCGTCGGGCGTGTCGAGCTGATCCGCCGGGCCGTCGACGCGCTCGACCGGCACGGCCAGGCGGTGCTGCTCGGCGTGCCGCCCGCGCGCGCGGAGGCATCGTTCGCCGTGTCGTCCCTGTACCTCGACAAGGCGATCCTGGGCTGCCGCTACGGCTCCTCCCGCCCCCAGTACGACATCGCCCGGTACGCGGAGCTGTACCGCGCGGGCCGCCTTCTGCTGGACGAGCTGGTGACGGCGACCTACCCGGTGGAGGACTTCGCCGAGGCGGCGGCGGACGCGGCGGCGGGGCGGGTGGCCCGCGGGGTGCTGGTCTTCTAGGCGGTGGTCTTCTAGGCGGTGGTCTTCAGGGCGGTGGTCTTCAGGGCGGTGGTCTTCAGGGCGCTGTTCGTGAGCGGGGCCGGGGGACGGGACCCGCGGGGCGGCACCGTCAGCGGACGGCGCCGAGGCCCGTGCCGCCGTTGTCGGTACCGCCGTCGCCGCCCCTGGTGCGGAAGGTGCGGCGGTAGGCGGTGGGAGTGACCCCTAGCGCCGCCTGCAGGTGCTGGCGCATCGACTGGGCGGTGCCGAAGCCGGAGTCCCGGGCCACCCGGTCGACGGACAGAGCGGTGGACTCCAGCAGATGCCGGGCGCGTTCGACACGCTGCTGGGTGAGCCACTGGCCGGGACTGATGCCGACCTCCTCGCGGAAGCGCCGGGTGAAGGTGCGCACCGACATCGCCTCCTGCTCGGCCAGGTCCCGCAGCTGAAGGGGCTCGTGGAGCCGGCCGAGCGCCCAGGCGCGGGCGCCGGTGGTGGACGCCTGCCGCGGATCGGGCACCGGCCGCGCGATGTACTGCGCCTGCCCGCCGTCACGGTAGGGCGGTACGACGGTGCGGCGGGCGACGTCGTTGGCGACGGCCGTGCCGTGGTCGCGGCGCACGATGTGCACGCAGAGGTCGATCCCGGCGGCCACCCCGGCGGAGGTGAGCACGTCCCCGTCGTCGACGAACAGCACGTCGGCATCGACCCGGATCCTCGGGAACAACCGCTGGAAGTGCTCGGCCGACGCCCAGTGCGTGGTCGCCGGGCGCCCGTCGAGATACCCGGCGGCGGCGAGGACGTAGCCGCCGGTGCAGATGCCGACGAGCCGGGTGCCCGGACGGATACGGCCGAGCGCGGCGGCCAGTTCCGGGGTCAGTACACCCTCCTCGTGCACGGGACCGAGTTCGTAGGAGGCGGGCACCACGACCGTGTCGGCGTCGGCGAGGGCCTCGGGGCCGTTCTCGACGAGGAGTGCGAAGTCGGCTTCCGTCTCCACCGGGCCCGGCGGCCGGACGGAGCAGGTGACGACCTCGTACAGGCTGCCGCCCGCCGCGTCCCTGGCGCGGCCGAAGATGCGCTGCGGGATGCCCAGCTCGAAGGGGAGCAGCCCGTCGAGGGCGAGGACGACGACCCGGTGCGGCCGGCAGCCCCGTACGGCCCCGCTGTCCTGGGGGGTGGCCATGCTGCCCTCGTCCGTGTCCCGAAGCATGGCCCGATCCTAGCGGACCATGTCTGCCGGGCCACTCGTCTGCGCGGAGCGCGCATCGGAGGCTCGATGACGTGACTCAGACAACCGACCCGTCAGCAGCCGTGGAGCAGCCCGGACCCGCCCGTCCGCGGCGTGTGCGGCCACGCCGTGTCCGGGTGCACCGCGCCTGGTTCGTCGCCGCCGTCACCTTCGTGACGATCATCGGCGCCGCCGCCTTCCGTTCCGTACCGGGACTCCTGATCGACCCGTTGAACCAGGAGTTCGACTGGTCGCGGGGCACGATCAGCGCCGCGGTCTCCGTCAATCTCGCGCTGTACGGGCTGACGGCGCCGTTCGCGGCGGCGTTGATGGACCGGTTCGGCATCCGGAGGGTGGTCGCGGTCGCGCTGACGGTGATCGCCCTCGGCTCCGGTCTGACGGTGTGGATGGACTCCGCCTGGCAACTGCTGCTGTGCTGGGGGCTGCTGGTCGGCCTCGGCTCCGGTTCGATGGCGCTGGCGTTCGCGGCCACGGTCACCAACCGCTGGTTCACCGAGCGGCGCGGCCTGGTCAGCGGCATCCTCACCGCCGCCTCGGCCTCCGGCCAGCTGATCTTCCTCCCCCTGCTGTCCTGGATCGTCTCCCGGTACGACTGGCGCCCGGCGGCCGTCACGGTCGCGCTCGCCGCCCTCGCGGTCGTCCCGTTCGTGTGGCTGCTGCTGCACGACCACCCGGCCGACCTCGGGCAGAAGCCGTACGGCGCGAAGGAGTTCGTACCGAAGCCCGCCCCCGTGCCGGGCGCCGCGCGCCGCGCGGTGAGCGTCCTGCTGCGGGCCGTGCGCACCGGGCCGTTCTGGCTGCTGGCCGGGACCTTCGCGATCTGCGGTGCCTCGACCAACGGCCTGATCCAGACGCACTTCGTGCCCGCCGCCCACGACCACGGCATGCCCATCACGGCCGCGGCATCGCTGCTCGCGGTCATCGGGGTGTTCGACGTGATCGGCACGGTGGCCTCCGGCTGGTTCACCGACCGCTTCGAACCGCGCCGCCTGCTGGCCGTCTACTACGCGCTGCGCGGCATCTCCCTGCTCTTCCTCCCGATCCTCCTGGCCCCCACGGTCCACCCTCCGATGATCTTCTTCATCGTCTTCTACGGCCTCGACTGGGTCGCCACCGTGCCGCCCACCCTGGCCCTGTGCCGGGAGCAGTACGGCGAGGACAGCGCGATCGTCTTCGGCTGGGTCCTCGCCTCCCACCAGGTCGGCGCCGCCGTCGTCGCCTTCCTCGGCGGCGTGGCCCGCGATGTCTTCGGCTCCTACGACGTCGTCTGGTACGCCTCCGGTGCCCTGTGCGCCGCCGCGGCCCTGATGGCGCTGGTGATCCGTCGCCGCCCGGAGCCGGGCCCGGTGAGTGCCCCGGCCTGAGCTCAGTCGCGCGCCAGCCGCGCGAACCGCCCCCGGTGGAAGACCAGCGGCCCGCCGCGCACGCCGCCGCCCGGGCCGTCCCCCTCCCCGTCGTCGGCGCCGAGCGCCAGCACCCGCCCGACGACGATCAGATGGTCGCCGCCGGGGTGCACGGCCCGGACGGCGCAGTCCACCCAGGCGACCGCACCGGCCAGCCGCGGCGCACCGGTCACGGGCGCCGCGTCATGGGTCACGCCCGCGAACTTGTCGGCGCAGCCGGCACCGCTCACCGCGAAGGCGCGGCACAACTCGCCCTGGTCGGCACCCAGGACGTTGACGCAGAACACCCCGGCGCGGGCGATGCGCGGCCAGGTGGTGGAGGACCGGCCGACGAGGAAGACGACGAGAGGCGGATCGAGGGACAGCGAGGCGAAGGACTGACAGGCGAACCCGGCGGGTCCCGGCGAGCCGGCGGCAGCCGGCGCGGTGACCACGGTCACGCCCGTCGCGAAGTTCCCGAGCACCCGCCGGAACACCTGCTGCCCGACCGGCGCCCGCTCGTCCTCCCCGACGCACCGCAACTCCGGCCGCGGCAGCGCCTCCACGTCCCCGGCGGCACCGCCCCCGCCGGCCCCCAGATACCGCACCGCGGCGGCGGCCATTCCCGCGTGTCCCATCATGCTGTCCATTGAACCTGACGGTGTGTCAGGTAGGTAGGGGCCGGGAGGAGGAGGTTGTGCGGTTGCTCGCACGCGCGGCCGGGGGCCCTGCGGAGCTGACTCGGTTTCCGGCCGGGGCGGAGCCCGACCGGCGGGGCGACGGGGAGGGCGTGGGTCGGGAGGCGAACCGGGACTCTTCCTGTGGCTCGGCGACCCGGACACCGCGGACCTGCGGGTCCTGGCCCCGGGCTGATGCCCGGGAGCCGTGGAGCGGCCGGTCACCGGCCCCGGAACCCGGCCCGTCGGCGCTGGACGAAGGCGGTGAGGCCCTCCTGGGCGTCGGCCGTCGTCATGTTGATCTCCTGGGCGGCGGCCTCGGCGGCGAAGGCGGTGGTGCGGTCGGTGTCGAGGGAGGCGTTGACGAGCTGTTTGGTCAGGGTGAGGGCGCGGGTGGGGCCGGAGGCGAGGCGCTCGGCCCAGGCGAGTGCGGTGGTGCCGAGGGCCCCGTCGGGGACGACGCGGTTGACCAGGCCGAGGCGTTCGGCCTCGGCGGCCGGGAGCGGGTCGCCGAAGAACATCAGTTCCTTGGCGCGCTGGGGGCCGATCAGCCGGGGCAGCAGATACGCGCCACCCGCGTCCGGGACCAGGCCGCGCCGCACGAACACCTCGACGAACGTGGCGGACCGGGCGGCCAGGACGAGGTCGCAGGCGAAGGCGAGATGGGCGCCGAGACCGGCAGCCGTGCCGTTGACGGCGGCGATCACCGGCTTCTCGCAGTCGAGGACGGCGGTGATCAGTCGCTGGGCGCCCACCCGCAGGGTGCGGGCGACGTCACCGGCGATCCGCTCGTCGCGTCCCGTTCCGCCGGCCGCGCGCAGGTCCGCCCCGGCGCAGAACGCCCGGCCGGAACCGGTGAGGACGACGGCGCGGACGGCCGGGTCCGCGGACGCTTCGGCGAGCTGCCGGATCAGATGTTCTCGCTGGTCAGGAGTGATGGCGTTGAGGACTTCCGGACGGTGGAGCGTGATGCGGCGGACGTGGTTGTCAGTGGCGTGGCGTATCAATGACTCAGCGGGCTCGGCCGGTGACTCTGCGGAGTCCCGGGCGCGGTCCACGGGTCTGCCGGTGACGGCGTGGTTCTGGTTCTCGGGGGAGGAAGTCATGCGGGTCGCCCACTCTCTACGGCTGCTGTGGCGGGTGCTGCGCGCCGGGGCTGCACACGGCGAGCACGTCCAGCGCCACGGCCCCCTGCCCCTGCGGCAGCACCATCAGCGGGTTGATGTCGAGCTCCGCGAGGTCGCCCTCCAGCTCCAGCGCCATGCGCTGCACCCGCAGGACGACCTCGACGAGCGCGTCCACGTCGGCCGGGGGGCGCCCCCGGACCCCGCCGAGCAGTGCCCGCCCGCGCAGTTCGGCGACCATGTCCCGGGCCTGCTCCTCGCCGAAGGGCGGCACCCGCACGGCTGTGTCCCGCAGCACCTCCACCAGTACCCCGCCGAGCCCCACGGTCACCGTCGGACCGAACAGCTCGTCGTGCGTGACCCCCACGACCATCTCCACGCCCTGCTCGACCATCTGGCACACCAGCACACCGTCCAGCGCCACGCCCTCGTGGCGGGCGATGTCGGTCAGCTCCCGGTAGGCGTCCCGGACCTGGCTCGCCGAGGTGAGCCCGATCTTCACCAGGCCCAGTTCCGTCTTGTGGGCGATCCGCGCACCGGACGCCTTCATCACCACCGGGTAGCCCACCAGCCCCGCCGCCCGCACGGCCGCCGCGGCACTGGTCACCAACTGCTCCCGCGGCACCCGGATCCCGTACGCCCGCAGCAGCTGCTTGGCCGCGTGCTCGCTCAGCTGCTCGCCCGGCCGCATCAGCTCCGCCGCCTTCCGGAAGGAGGGGGACGGCGTGCGCGGGGCGTCGTCGAAGGGGGAGCGGTAGCCGGTCGCGAACCGGTGGTGGTCCAGATGGGCGCGGACGGCCGTCAGGCAGTTGGCGACGGTGCGGAAGGTGGCCACCCTGGAGGAGCCCAGCAGGACCTCGCGGTAGGCCGGCTCCGTACCGACCGGCGAGCCCCACACCACGCACACCAGCTTGTCCGTCTCCTCCGCCGCGTCCACCAGATCCCGCACCAGCCGGTCGCTCAGCGGTGGGAACGGGCCGGTGACGGGGCAGATCAGCACCCCCACGTCCGGGTCGGCGAGGATCGCGTCGATGATCTTCCGGCCGCGTGCGTCGCCGACCGGGTGCCCGCCGTTGTCGACCGGGTTGGCCACACTCAGATACCCGGGTATCCACTGGTGCAGCTCCGCCTGCCGCTCCTCGGACAGCGCCGGCAGCCGCAGCCCCGCCTCGGCCGCGAGGTCGGCGACATGCGCGCCCGTGCCGCCCGAAATCGCATAGACCACCACCCCGTCGGCCCGCGGGGGCCGGGCGCGGGCCAGCAGGGCGGCGGTGTCCTGGAGTTCGTCGAGCCCGTCGACGCGGATCACCCCGTACTGCCGCAGCGCCGCGTCCACCACCGCGTCCGCTCCGGTCAGTTTGCCGGTGTGGGTGGCGGCCGTGCGGGCCCCGGCCTCGGTGCGGCCCACCTTGACCGCGACGACCGGCAGCCCGCGCCGGGCGGCCCGGTCGGCGGCCAGCAGGAAGGAGCGGCCGTTCCTGATGCCCTCGACGTAGGCGGCGACGGCACCGACCTCCGGTCGCCCGGCGAAGTAGGAGAGGAAATCGGCGGTCTCCAGGTCGGCCTCGTTGCCGGTGGGTGCCCAGTGCGAGACCCGGATGCCGAGTTCCTGGAGCGCGAAGAGGGGCCGTCCCTGGTGCCCGGACTGCGTGATGAGCGCGATCGAGGGCCCGTCGAGATCCTCGCGGAAGTGCTCGAAGGCGTTGAGGTTGGTGTTCGGCCCCAGCAGCCGCATACCGGACCGGGCCACGGCCTCGGCCAGCCGCCGCTGGGCCGCCGCCCCCGCCGTGCCGGTCTCCGCGAACCCGGAGGCGAACACCACCGCGAACCGGGCCTTCGCCTCGGCCAGTTCCTCGATCACCGGAAGGGGGTCGGCGACCAGCACCACGGCGACATCGACCTGCTCGGGCAGGTCGGCGACGGAGGGAGAGCAGGGAATGCCGAAGACGGCGGGCCGGCCGGGATGCACCGGGTGCAGCCGGGCCCCGACCCGCGCGGCCCAGTCGGCGAGTTGGCGGGTGACACCGGTGTTCGGCCGGCCCTCGGTGTCGGATGCGCCGATCACCGCGACCGACCCGGGGCGGAAGAAGCGGTCCAGATCGGGGACCTCGGCGTGCAGGGCTCGCCCGCTGACGTCCAGGTCGCCCGCCCCGGCCGGCCGGCCGTGCACCACGGTCCCGGACCGCTCGCCACAGGCGAGGACCCGGGTCCGGCGGGAGTCGGTGGTGAGAGTGCCGTGGGTTGATCCAAGCATCGGTCCGCCCGCTCCTCGGAGACAGCCAGTAACTGACACCTTGTCAGGTTACTGAACTGACGCCCTGTCAGGAATGGGTCCGGCGCGGGACGGTGGTGCGGCCGGGCGGACCGGCTCCCCGGCGGAAGCCGGCCTGGACTGCCGCGGCTGCTCGGACCGTCGGTGCGGGCGGTCAGCCCGGCAGCCGGGAGACCCGGCCCCCGTGCTCCTTCGCCACGGCCCTGGCGATCCGGACCGCGTCCAGGGCCAGTTCGCGAAGCATGCCGCTGATGGGGTTGGTGAAGCCGGTGAAGTACAGTCCGGGCGCGCCCTTCGGGGTGCGGGCGCCGCCGACGGCCGGTCCGCCGTCCGGGCCGAGCACCCCGAGGTGGCCGACCAGTCCCTCCAGGCCGCGGTCGTAGCCGGTGGCCGCGATCACGGCCTCCGGAGCGATGCGGCTGCCGTCGGCGAGCGCCACCTTGCCGTCCTCGAGGCTCTCCACGGCGGCCACGACCTCCACCCGGCCCTGGCGCACCGCGTCGACCAGGCCGACGTCCTGGACCGGAAGGGCGCCCTGCCGTGCCCGGCTCATCAGGCCGGTGTCCGGGCGGGGCAGTCCATGAGCCGACAGGTCGGGCGCGGTCAAGGGGGCCAGCAGGCGGGCGAGCCGGTCGACCAGACCGGTGGGCAGCCGGCGCACCAGGACGCCGGACTGCTGCGCCGCCCACCAGAGGGTCGAGCGGCGCACCAGGTGCGGGGCGGTGCGGACCGCCAGCCGCACCCGGGAGGCGCCGCCCTCCACCAGGTCGACGGCGATCTCGGCGCCGGAGTTCCCGACGCCGACCACGAGGACGTCGCGGCCGGCGTAGGGGCGGGCGTTGCGGTAGGCCGCGGCGTGGAGGAGCTCGCCGGTGTAGGCGGCGCGGCCGGGCCACTCGGGCAGGCGGGGGATGCGGTTGTAGCCGGTCGCGACCACCACGGCGGCGCCGGTCAGCTCACGGCCCCCGGTGGCGTGCAGCAGCCAGCCGGTGCCGTCGGGCGAGCGCTCGACGCGGGAGACCTCCACGCCGGTGACGATCTCCAGGGCATGGTGCTCGGCGTACTTCTCCAGGTACCGCACCACGTCGTCCCGGGCCGGCCACCGGCCGAAGCGGCGCGGCATCGGCAGGCCGGGCAGGCCCGACAGCCGGCGGGTGGTGTGCAGGTGCAGCCGGTCGTAGTGGCCCCGCCAGGACGCGCCGACCCGGTCGGACCGCTCGAGGACGACGGCGCGTATCCCCCGGGTCCGCAGGGCGTAGGCGACGGAGAGTCCGCCCGGTCCGCCGCCGATGACGTAGACGGGCCGTTCTGCGGGGTGTGCGCGGTTCCGTGCCGCCGGGTCGACGGGCGGGTCGGCGGACGTGGTCGGGGACGCTGTGGGGTCAAGCATGTGGCGAGCGTAATTGCCCACCTGCTTGATGGGTCTCGGTCAAGGCCGAAAGTGGTTGCGGATTGGTCACGAAGGGGGCGCGAAGGGGGCGTGGAGAGGACGTCGAGGGGGGTGGAGAGGACGTCGAGGGGCGTCGAGGCGGGTGGCGGCAGGTGGGGTCGGAGTGGTGGCGGTGGCCGGTTGCCGGGTGCGATTACCTGACGTACCGTCAGGCATGTTCGGGTGTACCTGGTTCCCGGCTCGGGAGAGACCATGAACGCGTTGGGCGGGGCGGACACGTTCACGCAGACGTACTGGGACGCGGCGGCGGACGGTCGGCTGCTGGTCCGGCGGTGCGGTGCGTGCGGGCGCGCGCATCACTACCCGCGCGAGTTCTGCCCCCACTGCTGGAGCGAGGACGTCGCCTGGGAGACGGCGAGCGGCCGGGCCACCCTCTACACCTGGTCCGTCGTGCACCGCAACGACCTGCAGCCCTTCCGGGACCGCACCCCCTATGTCGCGGCGGTCGTCGAGCTCGCCGAGGGACCGCGCATGATGACCGAGCTGGTGGAGTGCGGGGAGGGGGAGTCGCTGCGGGCGGGTCAGGCGCTGGAGGTCGCGTTCCGGGAAGGGCTGCCGGTGTTCCGGGCCGGGCGTGGATGACTCGGTGACCCGGCGGCGCTCCGAGTCCGGGCCGCCCGCCGGTCAGCCTGGCCGCGTCGGTCAGCCCGGTCGCGTCGGTGAGGCCGGTCGCGTCGGTGAGGCCGGTCGCGTCGGTGAGGCCGGTCGCGCCGTCTTGCCGGTCGCGCCGTCTTGCCGGTGACGGGCCGGCGGGCCGGTCACGGCCACAGCAGGTGCCGGCTCCAGCCCTCCTCCGTGCGCCGGTACGTCAGCCGGATGTGCCGCCGCAGGGCCTCGCCCTGGAAGAACTCGACCTCGTCCGGCTGGAGATGGAACAGCGTCCAGGACGGCACCGGCGCCTCCGGCTCCCGGCCCGCCCGCTCCCATGCCTCCGCCGAGGCCTGCGCCAGTTCGTCGAGCGAACCCAGCGGCCGGCTCTGGCGCCCGGTCAGCGCGGCGGCCAGTGCCCCGGTCGAGCGGGCGTGCAGGTCGGCCTGCGCCTCCGTGGACGGGGCGGCGGTGACCGGGCCGCGCAGCCGCACCTGGCGGCCCAGGACCGGCCAGTAGAAGGCGAGCGCGGCGTACGGGCGGGCGGCGAGCTGCCGGCCCTTGCGGCTGTCGGCGTGCGTGGCGAAGGACCAGCCGTCCCGGTCGGCGCCGTGCAGCATCACGATCCGGACGTCCGGCGTGCCGTCGGCGTCCGCGGTCGCCAGCGACACGGTGTGCGGCTCGGTCTGGCCGGCCGCCACCGCCGCCGCGAACCACTCGGCGAACAGCGGCAGTGGAGTGGCGGGGGCGCTGTCCGGGTCCAGGGGCGGCAGCTCGGTGACCGCCGGGTCCCACACCCGCAGTGACCTCAGCAGCTCGTGAAGATCGGGTTCCATACCCCGATTGTTCAACGCCGCGGCCTTCCGCGGCAGCGCAGCCCCCGACGGCACCGCCGCGGGGGCGCCGAGCGCACCCGTGCCGGTGCCGGGACCGACTAGATCGACCCCAGGTCGGACGACACCCAGCGCTTCGGCCGCATGCGGACGACGGTCTCCTCGCCGTGGTTGGCCTTGGCGAACTCGATGTAGCCGTCGACCTTCTCGGCGGGGAGGTAGCGGGTGGCGAGCTCCCGCAGGTGCGCCTCGGTGCCGGGGGTGGTGCCGACGACCGGGCCCTCGACCGACACGTACCGGATGGTGGGGTCGAGCCGGTCGACCATCAGCGAGAACCGGCCCGCCGCCTGGATCAGCTCGTACTTGCGGGAGGTGGTCCCCGTCAGGATCCAGACGTCACCGCCGGGCGCGTACTGGTACCAGATCGGCACGGTGAGCGGAGCGCGTCCCGGGCCCGCGTCGACCGACAGCGCGGCGATGTGGGGCTCGGCCAGGAACTGTGCACGCTCTTCGCGGGTCAGGGCCATGACGCTCTCCTCGGGGTGCTGGTGTGACCGGACGCTCACATGGCGTCACGGTACGGGAGGATATCCCCTTTGGCCCTGTTCACCCGTGTAGTCCCGGTCACCCATGTCCCGCCGCCGCGGTGGCTACTCCCGCCCCAGGACCACCGTCCCCGACGAGCAGAACCACCCGCCCGTCCCGGACGCCACCGCCAGCCGCGGCAGCGAGCCGTCGGCGCGGCGGACCTGCCGCGGGCCGCACTCGCCGCGCAGCTGCCGTACCGCCTCCGCCAGAAGAAACAGCCCGCGCATCCCCGGATGCTGGGCCGAGAGCCCGCCCCCGTCGGTGTTCACCGGCAGTTCCCCGCCCTCGACCCGAAGCCGCCCCTTCTGCACGAAGGCGCCGCCCTCCCCCTTCTTGCAGAACCCCAGGTCCTCCAGGGTCACCAGGGTCATGTAGGTGAAGGCGTCGTAGATCTCGGCGAGGTCCATCTCCTGCGGCCGCAGCCCCGCCCGTGCGAAGGCGAGCCGACCGCTGACCGCCGCCGGGGACACGGTGAAGTCGGGCCAGTCCGACATCGCGGCGTGGGAGACGTGCTCCCCGGTGCCGAGGAGCCAGACGGGGGCGGCACGGCAGTCCCGTACGTACTCCTCGCCGGCCAGCAGGACCGCCGCCCCGCCGTCGGAGCGCAGGCAGCAGTGCAGCTTGGTGAACGGGTCCGCGATCACGGGACCCGACAGCACGTCGTCGACGGTGATCGGCTCGCGGTACATCGCCTCGGGGTTGAGTGCGGCGTTGGCGCGGGCCTGGACCGTGACCTCGGCCAGTTGCTCCAGGGTGGTGCCGTACTGCGCCATGTGGCGGCGGGCGGCCATCGCGTACTTGGCGACGAGGGTGTGGCCGTAGGGCGCCTCGAAGCGGAGCGGGCCGTCGGCCCCGAAGGCGTAGGTGCCGGTGCGCCGGCCGGCCCGGATGTCGGCGCGGGCCGTCGAGCCGTAGGCCAGCAGTACCGCGCGCGCATGGCCCGCGATGATCGCGTCGGCCGCGTGCGCCGCCATGACCTCCCAGGTCGCACCGCCGACGGAGGTGGAGTCGACCCAGGTCGGCCGCAGGCCGAGATGCGCGGCGACCTCCACGGGAGCGAGCGTGCCCAGTCCGGCCGAGGCGAAGCCGTCGACCGTCTCCCGGTCGAGTCCGGCGTCCGCCAGGGCGCGGCGCGCCGCCTGGGCGTGCAGCGCGTAGGCGGAGGTTCCGTCCAGCCTGCCGCAGTCGGAGAGGGCGACACCGACCACGGCCACCCTGGTGGACCGCGACCGCGACCGGGACCGGGGCCGGCGCTGGGGCTGAGGTCGGGCCGGGAGCTGGGACCTGGACCGGGACCAAGACCGGGACCAAGACCGGGACTGCGGCTGGGACCGGGACGGGAGCCGGGACCCTGCCTCTGCCCCGGCCTCTGCCCCTGACTCCGACGCTGCTCGGCCGTTCGCGGAATCCGCACCCATGGAATCTGACGGTATATCAGATCTGTCGGATGCGGCAGGGGTCCGGCGGCCTCAGAAGGTGGCCAGCCGCTGCACGAGCAGAAACGCGCCGATGCCCAGCATCGCCGCCCCGGAGGTCCGGGTCACCGCACGTGCCGCGGCGGGGCGGGCGCCCAGCACGGCCCGGGCGGCGATCCCGACCGTGAGGTAGACGGCGGCGCAGCACGCCATGTGTGTCAGCCCCAGTGCGACGGTCTGCACCGGCACCGGCAGGTGTCCCTCCCCCGTGACCAGGAACTGGGGAAGCAGGGAGAGGTAGAGGAGCAGTCCCTTGGGATTGAGCCCGCTGATCGTGGCCCCGCGCAGAAAGACCCGTGCGGGCGTCGCCGAGGCCACCGTCTCGCCCGCGGTGCCCGGCGTGCCCGGCCGGCGCAGCACGCTCCACCCCAGCCACACCAGATACGCGGCCCCCACCACGGTCAGTGCCGTGAGCAGCGCGGGCGATCCGGCGACCAGCACCGCCAGCCCGGCCGCCGCCAGGGCCGTGTGCAGCGCGTAGCCGGCCACCAGCCCGCCCACCGCCCATGTCACGGCCCGGTCCCGCAGCCCCGCGGAGATCGCGTACGCCCAGTCCGCGCCCGGCACGCACACCAGCAGCAGGTCCAGGGCGAGAAAAGAGAGCAGCGTTCCCGAGTCCATGACGGGAAGATTAGGCCGAATCGGCGCGAAAGTGCTCCCGAAGTTTGCGCAGCATGGCCGATCATGAGGGAAGATATTCCCCATGGATGACATGGACCGGAAAATTCTTGCCGAGCTTCAGCAGGACGGGCGGCTGACCGTGACCGAGCTGGCCGCGCGGGTCCGGCTGAGCGTCTCACCGTGCCATCGCCGGCTCCGTGAGCTGGAGCGGTCGGGGGCGATCAGCGGGTACCGGGCGGTGGTGGAGCCGACCGCGGTCGGGCTGACCTTCGAGGCGCTGGTCTTCGTGTCGATGCGGCAGGAGGACCGGGAGACGGTCGTCGGTTTCGAGCAGGCGGTCAGCGAGGTGACGGAGGTGGTGGAGGCGCAGCGGCTGTTCGGGGAGCCCGACTATCTGCTGCGGGTGGTCACCGCCGACCTCGCCGCGTACCAGCGGCTCTACGACGAGCGCCTGGCCGCCCTGCCGGGCGTGCAGCGGCTGACCTCCACCCTGGTGATGAAGCACGTCGTACGGGACCGGCCGCTGCCCGCCTAGCGCGGCACCGGGCACGGAAGCCCCGTCCCGGAATGCGACAGGCGGCGGCCCGCTCGGGTGAGGGGGAACCACCCGAGATGAACCGCCGCCTGTCCGACAGGACTTGGGGGACTGACTGGGAAAGGGGAGGGCCGGACGCCGGCCGGACTATTTCGTCGGCTTCCTGCCCGTGATCCCCAGATGGACCAACAGCGCCAGATTCGGCTTCAGTTCGGTCTGCTTCACACCCCATGACGTGAACCCCTTCTGGTGCGAGGCCACCGCCGCCAGCATCGCGACCAGCGAGCCCGCGACCGCACCCGGATTCACGTCCTTGTCCACGCGGCCCTTGGCCTGCAGTTCGGCCACGGCGTCGGCGAGGGAATTGTTCACCGAGTTCAGGATCTTCATCCGGATCTTGTAGAACCGCTTGTCCCCCTCGGCGGCGCCGAGGTCCACGACCCGGAGGATGGCGTCGTTCTTCTTCCAGAAGTCCAGGAACCCCTCGACGAGGTCCTGGGCCGTCTGCCAGCCCGCCTTGCCCGCCCACGAGCGGCCCTCGACCAGTTCGGTCAACTGGGCGCCCTCGGCGGCCATTTGCTCGGCGATCTCCAGGACGGCGCCTTCGACATCCGGGAAGTACTGATAGAAGGTCGCGGGCGAAGTGCCCGCCTTCCGGGCGACATCGATGACCTTGACGTCCCGGTAGGGGGAGGAGCTGAGCATCTCGCTGAGGCAGTCGAGCAGCTTCTGCCGGGTCGCCTGCCCACGCCGGCCGGCCACGCGGCCGTCGACGGTACGCACTTGTCCTGTCATGCCGTCAGCTTACCGACGGGTGATGGGAGCGCGATTCGGCCGACTGCAAATGGGGTGTACGGGTGGTCGGAGGCTGGTGCGCCTGGTCTGCGCGGTGCCAGAGGCGCGGTTACTTTGGCGATATGGCCGAAAACAAGGCATCCGCGGATGAGAACGGGGCATCCGCGTACACAGAGGGCGTCCCCTGCTGGGTGGACGCACAGCTCTCCGACGTCGAGGCGGGCAAGCGCTTCTACGGCGAGCTCTTCGGGTGGACCTTCGAGGGCGGGGAGGGCACGGAGGGCGGGGAAGGCGGCGAGTGGACGTGGGCCCGGCTGGCGGGCGAACCGGTCGCCGGGCTGGTGCGCAAGACGGACGGCCGGATGCCCACCGTGTGGACGGTGTACTTCCACACCCCGGACGCGGCGGCGCTGGGCCGGCGCATCCGGGAGGGCGGCGGCCAGCTCGTCACCACGCCCCACCCCGTGGCCGACCTGGGCAGTACCGCACTTGCCGCCGATCCGCAGGGCGCCGTCTTCGGCCTGTGGCAACCCGGCCGCCACCCCGGCTTCGGCCGGCGGCACGAGCCCGGCTCCTTCGGCTGGGCCGAGCTGTACACCCCGGACACCGAGGCCGCCAACGGCTTCTACGGCGACCTCTTCCATGACGCCCTGTTCGGCCCCGGCGCCGACCCCGACGTCGGGCGCGCACCGGTCTCCGGGGTCTTCCCGGCGGAGATGCCGGCCCACTTCCTGGTCCACTTCGACGTCGCCGACTGCGAGGCCGCGCTGGGGACCGTGGCCCGGCTCGGCGGCCGGGTGCAGGTTCCGCCCTTCGAGACGTCGTACGGCGGTGTCGCGGTGGTCACCGACGGTCAGGGGGCGTCGTTCGCCCTGCTCCAGCGCTGATCCGGCCGCCCGCCACCCCCCACTCTCGGGTGATATATACCAGGACACCCCATTTGCCCCAGGGTTCGCCACCAGGGCTCAGGCCAGGAAGAATCGGGGTGCGTGCCGCCGCGGCGGTGCGGTGGTGAGACGCTGCACACGGCCGCGTACATATGTGGGTGACGCGGCTCGTACGGGGAGGTGGCAGGCAAGTGGTGGATCAGCTGACGCAGCACGATCCTCGGCGGATCGGGCCGTTCGAGGTGCTGGGACGGCTGGGGGCCGGCGGCATGGGGCTGGTCTATCTCGCACGGTCGGCGTCCGGCCGGCGCGTGGCGATCAAGACGGTCCGCACGGAGCTCGCCGAGGACCAGCTTTTCCGCGTCCGCTTCACCCGTGAGGTCGAGGCGGCCCGCGCGGTCTCCGGCTTCTACACGGCGGCCGTGGTCGACGCCGACCCCCGCGCCGCGGTGCCCTGGCTGGCCACCGCCTATGTGCCCGCGCCCTCCCTCGAGGAGATAGTGAACGAGTGCGGCCCGCTCCCGGCGCAGGCGGTGCGCTGGCTGGCGGCCGGGGTCGCCGAGGCGCTCCAGTCGATCCACGGTGCGGGCCTGGTCCACCGTGACCTCAAGCCCTCCAACGTCCTCGTCGTCGAGGACGGCCCCCGGGTCATCGACTTCGGCATCGCGTCCGGCGTGTCGAACACACGTCTGACGATGACCAACGTCGCCGTCGGCACCCCCGCCTACATGTCCCCCGAGCAGGCCAAGGACTCCCGCAGCGTCACCGGCGCCAGCGACGTCTTCTCCCTCGGCTCCACCCTCGTCTTCGCCGCCACCGGACACGCCCCGTTCCACGGCGCCAATCCGGTCGAGACCGTCTTCATGCTGCTGCGCGAGGGCCCCGACCTGGACGGCCTGCCCGAGGAACTGCGCCCGCTGATCGAGTCCTGTATGCAGATGGAGGCGGCCGGCCGGCCCAGCCCCGCGGACCTCCAGGCACAGCTCGCCCCGCACCTCTTCGGTTCCGGCTCCGACGACAGCGGTACGGCCTCGGCGTGGCTCCCCGAGCGCGCGGTGAGCCTGATCGAGGCCCGCCGCAACGGCCGCCCGCCCGCCAAACCCGCCACCGGCCACGGACACGGCGGCCGGAGCGGCGGCAGCGGCGGCCCCCGCCCGCCCGCGGTCCCGCCCCCGCCGGCCCACGACCCCGTCGTCCCCGCCCCGCCGGTCCCCGTCGGCGCCCCCGACCCCGGCCCCGTACGGCTGGCCGGCGCCGCCGTGCCGATCGGTCCCGGGCCCCGGGTCGCCGACATGCGCGCCGCCGCCGTCCAGGCGCCGCCCCCCGAGGCCGCGCTGGCCGGTTCCTGGTCCAGACCCCGCCCCGGCGTCAACGGCGCCGACCCCGCCGTACCCGCCGCGCCACCCACCCCCGCCGCGCCCCCGGAGGCGGCGGGCGCCGGCTGGCGCCCGTGGCGGTTCCGTATGTCCAACGACGTCTGGGGCACCCCGGCCGTCGCCGACGACCTGGTCTACGTCACCTCCTTCGAGGTGCACGCCCTCGATGTGGCGACCGGCCGCCGCCGCTTCAAGACCCGCGACGTCGCCTGGTCCATGGCGGTCGCGGACGGCCGGGTGCACGCCTCCGACGGTCCCACCCTCTTCGCCCTGGACGCACGCGAGGGCACCGACCTCTGGCGTCTGCAGACCGACGCCTGGGTGTACTCCCTCAAGGCCGACCGGGGCACCGTCCTCACCGGCACCCGCGGCGGCGGTGTCCAGGGCTGGGAGGCCGGCAACGGCCGCAGACTGTGGGAGATCACCGGCGCCCAGACCGACTTCGAGTCGCCGGAGGCCGGCCCGGCGCTGCACGACGGCACCGCGTACGTCTGGCAGGACGCCCGGCTGCGCGCCCTCGACGCCCGCACCGGCGACGAGCGCTGGTCGTACCCGATCGGTGACGCGGCCTCCTGCGGCGGCGTACCGGTCCGCGTCACCCACGCGCCCGACGGCTACGCCTACGTCTGCGCGGGCACCCGCGTCCTCGCCCTCGATGCGGCGAGCGGCCATGTGAAGTGGCACTTCGAGGCCCCCGCCGTCTTCCTCTCCCCGCCCGCCTTCGTCCCCGGCCCGGCGGTCGCCGGAGGCGGCGTCTACCTCGCCGACTACCTCGGCACCGTCTACGCCCTCGACGCCGCCGACGGCCGCGACCGCTGGCGGATCGCCACCGAGTCCCGGTCCTCGACCGAGCCGGTCCTGGTCGCCGCCGGTCACGTCCACGTCGGCAGCGGCAAGGGCCTGTACACCCTGGACGCGGTCACCGGCACCCCCAAGTGGCGCTTCCAGGCGGGCGGCGACATCGTGGGAGCCCCCTCGGTGGCCGAGGGCCGCATCCACTTCGGCTCCACCGACCACCTCCTCTACACGCTGAAGGCGGACGACGGCCGCCTGCGCTGGAAGCTCGCGACCGGCGGCGAGATCACCGGCTCCCCGGTGGTCCGGGACGGCATCGTGTACGCGTGCAGCAAGGACCGCTGCGTGTACGCGCTGGACGCCGAGAAGGGGACGGGGACGGCCCGGACGACCTGAGCCGGGCTCGCGGTCGCGGCGCGTACCCCGCTGTGGCGCTGCGGTGACCTGCGTGTGACAGCGGTCCACTACCGTGGAGCCATGCGCTCACGGAAGAAGGAGGTGAGGATGTGCAGACGACGGCCCGAAAGGTGTGGATGACCGGGACGACGATTCCGGTGGTCCTCACCCGGAGCTGCTTCTACTCGGGACCACTTGACCTGGTGTCCGGCTGCCTCGGTGTCCAACTGCCTCGGCGACCAGCCGACTTCGTGGCCCACTGACCGGGTGACCCGGTGACCTTCGGCGGGGCCCGGGACTCGAACCCGGGCCCCGCCCGCATACCGTCCTCACCGGCCGCCCCAGGTCGTCACCCCGTTCGTCGTCCCGTGCCGGCATCCCGTTCGTCACCGGGTACGGAACCCGCCCCCGCGCCGCCCGGCGAACAGCTCCGCCTGCCGCTCGGCCGGGAGGTTCCCGAGTGCCACCAGATGCGGCGCCTGCGCGAACCCGCTGGCCACGGCACTCTCCCGCGCCGTCCACAGCGCCCGCACCGTCCCCTGCACCGCGGCGGCCGGATACCCGGCGAGGACGGCGGCGCAGCCGACGGCCGCGGCCACCGCACCGCCGGGCTCGACGACCTCGGACACCAGCCCGGTCTCGTACGCCCGCCGGGCGGACACCCGCTCGGCGGTCCCCATGAGCATCATCCGCGCGGCTTCCCCGTACGGCATCCGCTGCGCCATCAGCACGGACTCGTAGGCGGCGACCATCCCGTACGAGGTGTGCGGGTCGAAGAAGGCGGCCGTCGTGTCCGCGACGACGAACTCCGCCTCTCCCAGCAGGTAGAAGGCGCCCCCGCAGGCCATCCCGGACACCGCTGCGACGACCGGCTTCCACAGGTCGTTGGCCTTGGGGCCGATCCGCAGCAGCGGATCGTCCTGCATGTACGGCGAGGCCGGCTGCGGTACGACGGCGTCCCGGTCGAGGCCGGTGCAGAAGGCCCGGCCCCCGGCCCCGGTGAGTACGACGGCCCGCACCGAGTCGTCGTACCGGAACCCGCTCCACACCGCCGCCAGTTCCTCCGCCATGGCGAGATCGACGGCGTTCAGCCGCCCGGGCCGGTCCAGGGTGACGACGGCGACGCCGGTCTCCTCGTCGGCGTCGACCCGCACCCCGGCCCCTGCTCCGGCTCCTGCTCCGGCCCCGGCCCCGCTCACGCCCGCTCCGGCACCCACTGCGGCACCCCGTCGGCGGAGAAGACGACCCGCACCCGCTCCCCGATCCGCACCGCCCCCGGCGGCACCGACCCGATCCCGGCCCCCGCCTCCGGCACCACGTTCCCGACCAGCCGGATCCGCGGATCCTCCGCCAGCTCCACGACGACGACGTGGTACGGCGCGTGCGCCGCGTAGCCGGGCAGCAGCGGCGGATGGGCGACGACGTACGACCAGACCCGCCCGCGCCCCGACACCGCCCGCCACGCGCTCGCGAACGACCGGCAGCCAGGACAGCAGGGCCGGGGCGGGAAGCGCAGCAGCCCGCAGTCGGCGCAGGCCTGGACACGCAGCTCACCGCGGGCGGCGTACTCCCAGAAGGGGGCGCCGTCCGAGTCGACGACCGGGGTCAGCAGGGCCATGCCGGACTCAGCTCCTCAGCAGCAGGGCCGACGTGGGCACGCCCTCGCCGGCGGTGACGAGACAGGTGGCGGCGCCCGGGACCTGCGCGGTACTGGTCCCGCGGAGCTGCTTCACACCCTCGTTGATCAGGTTGAACCCGTGCACGTAGGCTTCGCTGAGCCCGCCCCCGCCGGTGTTGAGCGGCAGCCGCCCGCCGATCTCCAGGGCACCGCCCTCGGTGAACGGGCCGCCCTCGCCGCGCCCGCAGAAGCCGTACCCCTCCAGGGACAACGGCACCAGCGCGGTGAACGCGTCGTAGATCTGGGCGACGTCGACGTCCCCGGGGCCGAAGTCGGCGTGCTTCCACAGGTGCCGGGCGGCGGTCCAGGCGGGCCCGGTCAGCGGGTCGTCGGTCCAGTAGTTGACCATGCCGTGGTGCTGGGCGGGCAGCCCCTGCGCGGCGGAGTGCACGTACACGGGCCGGTGCCGGCAGTCCCGGGCCCGCTCGCGCGAGACGACGACACAGGCCAGCGCCCCGTCCGTCTCCAGGCAGTTGTCGAAGAGGCAGAGCGGTTCGCTGATCCACCGGGAGGTCATGTACATCTCGCGGGTGAGCGGACGGTCGTACATGACCGCGTCGGGGTTCTGATTGGCGCGGTTGCGGCAGGCGAGGGCGACGTGGAAGAGGTGGTCGCGGGTGGCACCGTACTCGTGCAGATAGCGGCGGGTGAGCATGGCGATCTCGTCGGCGGGCCGCAGCAGTCCGAAGGGCCGCGTCCACTGCGCGGGGGTGGGCAGTTGGACGGCGGTGTTCGTCCACGGCCGCGGCCCGGACCCGCGTTTGCGCGACCGCCAGGCCACGCCCACGCTCGCCTGCCCGCTCGCGATCGCGGCGGCGAGGTGGGCGACGGTGGCACAGGAACCGCCGCCGCCGTAGCCGACCTTGCTGAAGAAGGTCAGGTCCCCGAAACCGACCGCCTTCGCCAGCTCCACCTCGTCCGTCTCCTCCATGGTGTACGAGGCGAGGGCGTCGACCTCACCGGGCGCGATCCCGGCGTCGTCGAGCGCGGCGAGGACGGCACGGCAGGCGAGGGTGCGCTCGTCCTCGGGGAGCCGCCTGGCGAACGCCGTCTGCCCGATGCCGACGACGGCGGTGGCGTCCTTGATGCCGGTGCCGGTGCCGGTGCGGGGGCCGGGGGCTCCTGGGGCGGGGATTCCGGGTACGGACATGGACCCTCCGCGTTCCGCCGGGGTACGTCCGTCGCTGACGACGGACGACTGACGAATCGTCAGAGTAGCGCTAATCTGACGATCCGTCAGCTACTTGCCTGCGAGGGGAAAGAGGCGGCGCGATGCGTGGAGACGACAAGTGGCGCGAATGGCTCACCGTCCCGGGACTGGTCCGCTCCGCGGCGGAGCGGTACGCGGACGCGGAGGCCGTGGTGGAGGGCCGCACCAGGATCTCGTACACCGAACTGGGCGCCCGCGTGGAACGATCGGCGGCGGCCTGCCTGGCCCACGGCGTCACCCCCGGCGACCGGGTCGCCGTGTGGGCGCCCAACTCCCTGGACTGGCTGGTCGCGGCTCTCGGAGCGGTCTCGGCCGGCGGTGTGCTCGTCCCGCTCAACACTCGCTTCAAGGGCACGGAGGCGGTGGACGTGCTGCGCCGCAGCGGGGCGCGGCTGCTGTTCGTGACGGGGACGTTCCTGGGGACGTCGTACGTGGCGTCGCTGCGGCGGGCAGCGGGAGAGGGAGAGGGAGAGGGAGAGGGAGAGGGAGAGGGAGGGGCACAGGGGCAGGAGCAGGGGCGGCGGACCCGGACCGGCGCCGGTCCGCTGCCGGGGCTGCCCGAACTGCGGGAGGCGGTGGTGTTCGCGGAGGACGCCCCGCCGGGATTCGGGACGTGGAAGGACTTCCTGGCCGCGGGGGAGGGCACGTCCCCGGCGGAGGCCAGGGCCCGGATGTCCGAGCTGACGCCCGGGATGGCGTCGGACGTGATCTACACGTCCGGCACGACGGGGCGCCCCAAGGGTGTGGCCGTCACGCACGCGCAGACGCTGCGCGCCTACGAGACCTGGAGCGACCTGGCGGGCCTGCGCCGCACCGACCGCTATCTGATAGCCAACCCCTTCTTCCACACCTTCGGCTACAAGGCGGGTGTACTGGCCTGCCTGATGCGCGGGGCGACGATGATCCCGCAGCCGGTCTTCTCCGCGGACACGACGCTGGCGACGGCGGCGGCGGAACGGGTCACCACCCTCCCGGCCCCGCCGGCCCTGCTCCGGGCCCTCCTCGACCACCCGGGCCGCGGCTCCTACGACCTGACCTCCCTCCGCCTGGTGGTGACCGGGGCGTCGGTGGTCCCGCTCAGCCTGGTGGAACGCCTCCGCGACGAACTCGGCGTGGCGACGGTCCTGACCGCGTACGGCCTGTCCGAGGCGAGCGGCATCGTCACGATGTGCCGCCGCCACGACCCGCCCACGGTGATCGCGTCGACGTCGGGACGCGCGATACCCGGGGTGGAGGTGCGGATCGTGGACACCGCGGGGCGGATCCTCCCTCCCGGCTCCCCGGGCGAGATCCTGGTCCGCGGCTTCAACGTCATGCGGGGCTACCGGGGTGACGACCGGGCCACGGCGGAGGCCGTCACCGTCGACGGCTGGCTGCACACGGGCGACGTCGGCGCCCTGGACGCTCACGGCAATCTGCGCATCACCGACCGCCTCAAGGACATGTACATCGTCGGCGGGTTCAACGCCTACCCGGCAGAGATCGAGCAGTTCCTGCTCCGGCACCCGGAGGTGACGGACGCCGCGGTGATCGGCGTCCCGGACGAGCGACTCGGCGAGGTCGGCCAGGCGTGGGTGGTCCGCACGTCGGGGGCCCTGCTGACGGAGGCCGAACTCATCGCGTGGGCACGCCGGGAGATGGCCAACTACAAGGTCCCGAGATCGGTGCGGTTCGTACGGGCCCTTCCCCGGAACGCGAGCGGAAAGGTCCTGAAGGGGCAGCTGAGGGAGGCGGCTGCGAACCCGGCCGACGAGATGTGACCCGACGAGATGTGACCCGACCAGGCATGACCCGACGAGAGGGGAGCTGACGAGAGGGGAGCTGACGAGAGGGGAGCTGACGAGAGAAGACCCGTGGAGGACGCGAGCCGACGAGAGGCGAGCCGACGAGAGGCGAGCTGACGAGCAGGGTGTTCCGCTCGCCCGGACCGCGCCCGCCGGAGGAGCCTGCCGACCCCACGCCCACCGTGACGCCGGGGCACGCCTACCATGATCATCGTGCCGGACGGATCCGACTCATCCGCCGACGGGGCACGTCGATCACCACCGGGGGCATCGTCGTAATGCGGGGGGACACGTTCGTGATGGGGACAGTGCCGGGCCGTCCGGTCGTCGCGGTCCTGGCTCTCGCGGGAATCGCCGCGAGTGTCCTGGTCGGCCGGGGCGGCCTCGACACCGTGGTCGGCTGCGGAATCACCAGCGACACGTTCGCCTCCCAGACCGCGAAGGACTGGGTCGGCAACGCCGATCACGTCGTCGTGGCCAGTGCGACGGCGGAACAGGACTCCAATCGACGGGACTTCGACGAGGGGCCGATCGCGTACCGGACCGACCGCACCGTGACCTTCCGCGCAGACGACGTCCTGTGGTCCGCCGAGCGTCCACGGCAGCGGCTGGGCCAGGACTTCGACCTGGTGGCTGCGGGCTGGAACGCCTACCGGGCGAGCGGGAAGCGCACCGAGCGGACGACCGCGGAAGCGCCCCGCCTGGAACCCGGGCACACCTACCTCCTCGCCCTCCGATGGGTCTCCGGCGGGTGGGCCGTCCTCGGAGAGGGCGCCGCCGTCCCGTTCGACGACGGCGTCGCCGGCCAGGGGGAGTGGTGCGGACGCGTGCTGGGCAAGGACGACGTCGCACTGGGCGAGCGCTTCTCCCGACTGGACGATCACAGCCTCGAGAAGGCGGTCCACGGTCAGGACGAGCAGGCCGTCCGGCGCGAACTCGAGGCGGCCGGCGCGGCACCGCCGTCCCCCTGAGCGGGAAGTACGGCCGCCGACGCGCCCCTTCACCCGGACAGGGACGTGAACGGGGGCGCTAGCTCGGCCGGACGTCCCTGACGAAGACGACCGCGTCGGCGTCGGCCAGGTGGGACGGGTCGAGCGGGGCGTAGCCGAACCAGGGCGACACGCGGAGCGGGGGGCGGGTGGCGTCCAGGGCGGTGGCCAGTCCTCGGGTGTCTATGACGGAGCGGTCCCGCGGGAGTTCGTACAGGAGTCCCTCGAGGGTGTCCGGCGGGGGTGTGTCCACTCCCCGGTGCCGCATCGTGCCGAGTGCGGTGGGCAGGAAGGCGTACTCCTCCCCGAGCCGGGCGCTCACCAGGGCACCCGCGCTCCACCACTCCACCGGGCCCTGCCACATCCGCATCGTGCCCTTCGCCCGCTGGAGATGGGCGTTGTGGGCGTGGACGAGTACCGGACCCCGCTCGGCGAGGGCGAGGAGGTTGTGGGCCATCATCCCGTCCCGCACGGCGAGCAGCCAGTTCATGCGGGCCGGTGAGGTGTCGGCCATCCAGTGGTGGTAGCGCAGCAGGCCGGTCGCGGTGCGTGCGTACAGGCGGGCCCGGTCCAAGTCGTCGCCGCAGGCCGAAGCGAGCAGATGCGGTGTCTGCTGGTCGAGCAGGGCCGACAGGTCGTCGGCCAGCAGCCGCAGTTGCCCGGCGTCCGCCGAGCGTCCCACGGACCGGGACGGGTCCGTCATCGCGGCCGGATCGGTCCACCGGTCGTCGGCCCCGAGAAGGCGCTCGAGCGTCTCCCCGGTGCAGGGCAGCAGGGCCGCGTCCACCCGGGCCGCGAGGTAGCCGTGGAGTGCGGCGAGGGCCTGTCGGGGGCTCGCTGCGTGGGTGATCTCCAGGGGGCCGTCGAAACCGGCGAAGCGGAGCCGGTCGGAGGCCGGACGGCCGTCGTTGTGGGCGCGCATCCAGCGCACGAGCTCGCGGTTGGCCGCGGAGGTGCCCCAGCCGTGGCTGAACCCGTGTTCCACGGCCTCGTCGAGCGTGCCCGTGCCGCAGCTGACGTAGTCGTCCACGAGCAGGCCCGTCATGCAGTCGCTCTCGACCGCGATCGTCCGGTAGCCCTCCTGCTCGACAAGCTGCCGGAAGAGCTCGTTGCGCAGATGGAGAAGGGTGTCCTCGCCGTGGGCCGGCTCGCCCAGGGCGAGCAGCCGGGGCCTGGCGGGGAGCAGCCTCATGACGGCGGCGGCCGAGACGGCGGCGGCGTCCTTGACGTCGGTAACCATGGATTCAACGGTATCGTTGAACCTCCGGTGGAGACTTTGTCGCGATCAAGCCCCCGCTATGGTGGATTCAATGGGGAGAAACCTTAAAACTGCTGATCGGCTGCGGCCGGTCGATCTCGCGCGCGGACACGGTCTGTCCACGCAGGCGATCCGGAACTACGAGGCGGCGGGCATCCTTCCGGCCGCCGATCGCACCCCCCACGGCTACCGCACCTACACCCCGCTGCACGCGTCGGCCCTGGGTGCCTTCCTCGCCCTGGTGCCCGGTCACGGCCATGCGACGGCGACGGCGATCATGCGGGCCGTGAACGAGGACGTGGCCGAGGAGGCGTTCCGCCTCATCGACGAGAGCCACGCCCAGCTCCTCGACGACCGGCGGACCCTCCAGGCGGTGGAGAGCGCCCTCCGCGACCTCGGGCCCGTCACGGAGTCCGGTCCCGGCGCCACCTTCATCGGACCCCTGGCCGCGAAGCTCGGCATCCGGCCGGCGACGCTGCGCAAGTGGGAGCGCGCCGGGCTGGTGCACCCGCGCCGCGACCCGCGGACCGGGTACCGCGTCTACGACGAGGCGGACGTCCGGGACGCCCGGCTGGCCCACCAACTCAGGCGGGGCGGCTATCTGCTGGAGCAGATCGCCCCGCTGATCGCCCGGGTACGGGAGGCCGGCGGGCTGGAACCGCTGGAGGCCGCGCTGGTCGACTGGCACGGCAGGCTCTCCGCCCGCGCCCGGTCGATGCTGGCCGGCGCCGCGCACCTGGAGTCGTACCTCCGCGAGCGCGGCTGAGCCGCCGCCGGACCAGTGGCCGGGCCACCACCGGAGCGAGGCCCGTGTCCGCACGGGCGGTGGCGCGCGTGAGGCGAGCGGTCCGCCGCCCCGAACGGATCCCGTGGCCCCGTCCGTTCCGCGGCGTCGGACCGCCGGGGAACGGACGAGACCGGACGTGGGCCCTCAGACCTGTGGAGAACCGCGCTCAGTCACGCCCACGCGTGGGCTCCGGCATCTGCACCCCGGCCATGAACGCGGTCCACGCGGCCGTCCGGAAGCGCAGCTCGGGGCCGTCCCCGGCCCGCTTCGAGTCCCGTACCGGGACCAGGCCGGGGACGCCGACGGCGACCTCGACGCAGTTTCCGCCGCTGCCGTTGCTGTAGCTGCTCCTGCGCCAGCGGACCGTGGTGCCGGTACTCAAGTCATTCTCGATGCTTGCCATTTCGGTAGTCCTCAGCCGCTTCCTCGATCATCGCGAGGGACGCCTCCGGCGGCAGAGCGGCGGCCCTGAGCCGATCGTACGACCTGCGGTACTCCTTCACGAGGGCCGGTTCGTCGATGGTGTCCCCGGTGTGCAGGGACTCGGTGTAGACGAGCGGCGGGGCGTCCGGGAAGGACATCAGCATCGCGGTGCCGAGCATGAAGGGGTGCGGCAGGCCGGTGTTCCACGGCAGTACCTGTGGAGTGATCCGGGGCCGCCTCGCCAGCTCCACCACCCGCTCCAACTGTTCGGCCATCTCCGCCGGAGGGAGGATCGGCCGCCGGACGAGCGACTCGTCCAGGACGACCCAGTACTCGGGTGTCGCGGCGTCGGCGTCGAAGAGACGCCCGCGCGCCAGCCGGGCCTGCACCTTCTCGTCCGTCGTCTCCGGCCGCTCCAGCGGGTGCGTGGCCCGCACGACCGCGCGTACGTACGCGGAGGTCTGCAGCAGGCCCGGGAAGAGGGTCGGGCACCACTCCTCGATGACGTCCGCGTGGCGCTCGGACTCCAGTACCTTCTCGAAGTACTTGGCGTGGCCCTTCCGCCGGGCCTTGCGCACGTCCTCGCAGCGCCGGGCGAAGAAGCCGTCCGTGCCGAGCACCTGGTCGACATGCTCGGCGAGTTCGCGCGGCATTCGGCGCTCGCCGCGCTCGATCTCGCTGAGGTGGCTCAGCCCGTAGAAGCTGCCCTCCGCCAACTGCTGGAGCGTCAGCCCCGCCTGCTCGCGCTGCCAGCGCAGCTCCTTGCCGTAGAAGCTCGGGACGCTCTCCGACCCGTCGATGTCCTTGCGTCGCATCTCGACCCACCTGCCGATTCCGTAACTCCACCACCACAGCGCCCGGTTCCGCGCTTCGCGACCGGAAAGCCGGAGCCCTTTCACGGTACGCGGATCGACCCCACACTGTGACTGATTCATCACGGAGAGCATGGAACTCATGCCCGCAAGGAGAGGCGCACGCCGATGCAGTCACCGCCGCCCCCGGCCCCCGGGTCCTCGCCGCCCCCTTTCCGGCCGCCCACGGCCTATGACATGACCCTCTGCGCGGAGGCGCTGCGCACCGCGCTCGCCGCGCACGGCATCACGCTGCCGTCCCTCCGCGTGGACCTGCCGAGCTTCGCGGGCGCGTACCGGCAGCCGGAGGCGGCCGGCCTGATCGCGCTCGGCAACTGCAACACCGCCACGGCATGGCGGCTGGCGGAGGCCCTCCGGAAAGCGGCTGAGGGATGAGCGCGGGCGATCGGCAGCGGCTGCAGCGGCTGCAGCAGCGGCCGGCCGCTCTCCGGCTCGTTCTTCCGGCACTTCCGGAGGCGGTCCCCGAGGTGCGGCGGGCGGTGCGCGAGTTCCTCGGCGGGTCCTGCGGCGCGGCCGAGCTGTGCGTCACGGAGCTGCTGGCCAACGTGATCCGGCACGTCGGAGAAGGGGTGCCGGTGAGCGTGCGGGTGGCGGCTGCGCCGCCCGACGGCCGTATTCGCGTCGAGGTCACCGACCCGGCCCCGCAGTCGCTGCCCGCACCGCTGTGCCCCGGCGCCGACGACGAGTCCGGTCGGGGGCTGGCTCTGCTGGACGCGGCGGCGTCGAGATGGGGGGTGCAGGTCGGTGCGCCAGAGGTTCCCCGGAGGGGTCGCCTCCGCACACGCGTCGGCCGCGGCGGCGTCCCCTCCGCGCCGCCGCGGCCGATCCCCCCTGGGTGAGGCCTACTTGCCGTGCCGGTCCAGGGCCGGAGGGGCGGGCATCTGGTTGTCCATGGTGACGATCGGCTCGTCCCCCACCGGCGGCGCGGGCATCTGGTTGTCCATCGTGACGATCGCCTCGCCGTCGGCCGGAGGCGTGGGCATCTGGTTGTCCTGTGGCTCGGCGGGTGTGGCCTTCTGCTCGCTCATCGAGTCGTACTCCTCTGCAATGGCAAGGGCTGCGTAAGGAACACCCGCCCGGAAGCTCCCCCGAGGGCCTCCGGACGGGTGTTCGGAGCCGAACAGTAACCCGGTCGGCTTCCGCGAGACCGTCTGCCCCCCGACGCGACGGTCTGACCCCTGAAGAGTGGCGGAGAGGGATAAACGAATGCTGAACGCCCCCGTTCTCGCTCGTCAGCCGCTGCTCAGGCCGCGTCGGCCGGGGCGAGCAGAGCGCGTACGTCGTCGGCTTCGGCGACGCTCGTCTCCTCGTAGAGCTTCAGTGCCTCGCGCCAGCACGCCCTCGCCCGGTCCACCTGGCCGAGCTCCGAGAGCGCCCTCCCCAGGAGCGTGAGTACGTTGCCCCGCATCCGGTCACCACCGATGCAACCGGTGGCGAGGGCCTGTTCGGCATGCTGGGCCGCCTGGGCCGGACGATGGGCGGCCGCGTGTGCTTCGGCGATCCTGAAGTGGGTGGTCCCCTCCCAGAGCCGCTGTCGGTGATCCGCGAAGATGGTCAGGGCCTCGTCGAACTGTACGAGGGCTTCTGCGGGACGGTCCGCCTTCGTCAAGGCCATGCCAAGGGCGTAGTGGCCGTTGGCCAGCCTCATGGTCCGGCCCAGCTCCGCAAGGAGGCCGATCCCGTGCTGGGCGATGTCGACGGCCTTCGCGATGTTGCCCATGGCCAGATGGGCGCGAGACAGGTTGAACAGCGTCGTTGCCTCGCCTGCGCGATTGCCTGCCGTGCTGAAGCCGCGGATCGCCTGATCGAAGAAGACCTTGCCGTCCGCGTACTGGTGCTGGTGCAGCGAGATGAGCCCCCGGTCGTTGGCCGCCCAGCTGCCTGCGGCCACGTCCTGTGCCACGGCGGCCCGGTCCATGGCGAGCCGCGCCTCGTCCCCGGCCTGCTGGATGCGTCCGGAGACCAGCAGGGCGTTGGTGAGCGTCGTACGCGCCCGGCCCTCGGTGCGGAGATCGCCCACCGTCTGGGCGGCCTCGGACACCGCGACGGCGGTCGACTCGTACTGGCGGGCATTCGCGCCCGATTCCGCAAGGTCCTTGGCGGCCCAGAGAAGGTCGACACCGCGACGCAGCCGCTCCGTGCCCACGGACTGCCGCACCGAGGCGAGCAAGCACTCACCTTCGGTGTAGAGCCAGTCCAGGGCTGCCGTTCCTTCGCTGAACCGCATCCCCTCGTGCTCCGTGGGCTCCAGATGCTCCACCAGCCGGTCCCCCGGCCGTTCGATCGCGTAGACCCTTGCCGCCGTCGCCAGGTAGAAGTCCAGCACCCGGGACAGCGCAGCCTCCCGTTCGCTCGCCGACGACTCGTCCCGCTCCGCGCAGGCACGGGCGTAGAGGCGGACCAGGTCGTGGAACCGGTACCGGCCCGGCGCCGCCGACTCCAGCAGGGACGTGTCGACCAGGGACTCCAGCAGGTCCTCCGTCTCCTCCACCGGGAGGTCGAGCACGGCCGCCGCTGCCGCCAGGGAGATGTCCGGGCCGTCGGCCAGGCCCAGGAGGCGGAAGGCGCGGGCCTGGGCCGGCTCCAGCTGGCCGTAGCCCAGCTCGAACGTCGCCTCGACCGCCAGGTCGCCCGCCTGGAGTTCGTCGAGCCGGCGCCGCTCGTCGGCCAGCTTCGCGGCGAGCACCGACACCGTCCACGTCCGGCGGGCCGCCAGCCGGGACGCCGCGATGCGGATCGCCAGGGGCAGGAAGCCGCACGCCGCCACCACGTCCAGGGCCGGCTGGCGTTCCGAGGCCACCCTCTCCTCGCCCACGATCTTCGTGAACAGGGCGAGGGCCTCTTCCGGTGACATCACGTCCAGGTCGACCAGATGCGCGCCCGCCAGGTCGAGCATCCGGACGCGGGAGGTCACCAGGGCGGCGCAGCCCGCCGTCCCGGGAAGCAGCGGTCTCACCTGGGCGGCGTCCCGCGCGTTGTCCAGCACGACCAGGACCCGGCGGCCGTCGAGGACCGAGCGGTAGAGGGCCGCCCGCTCCTCCAGCGTGTCCGGGACGGCCGAGTCCGCGGTGCCCAGTGCGCGGAGGAAGGAGCCCAGGACCGTCTCCGGTTCGGCGGCCCGCGCACCCGCACCCCCCAGGTCGACGTAGAGCTGCCCGTCCGGGAAGGTGCCGCGCGCCGCGTGGGCCACATGGACGGCCAGCGTGGTCTTGCCGACGCCGCCGATGCCGGCCAGTGCCGACACGGCCATCACCCGGGACTCGGCGCCGGAGGCCGAGGCCAGGACGTCGCTCAGCTCGCGGACGAAGGACGCCCGCCCGGTGAAGTCCGGCACGGTGGCCGGGAGCTGCGCCGGACGCACCGGCACGGACGCCGGTTCGGCGGCCTGCGCCGACGGCTCGGCCAGACCGGGGTCGGCGCGCAGCACGCGCTGCTGCAGTTCGCGCAGGCCGGGCCCGGGGTCCACCCCGAGCTCCTCCGACAGCAGCCGCCGCGTGTCGGCGTACACCGCCAGCGCCTCCGCCTGGCGTCCGCTGCGGTAGAGCGCCAGCATCAGCAGCTCGCGCAGGCGTTCGCGCAGCGGGTGGGCGGCGGTCAGCGCGGTCAGTTCCGAGACCGCCTCGGCGTGGCAGCCCTGTTCCAGGTCCATGTCGAGGCAGGTCTCGAGCAGCTGCAGGCGCCACTCCTCGAGGCGGACCCGCTGGGCCTCCGCGTACGGACCGGGTACTCCGGCCAGCGCCCCGCCGTTCCACAGGGCCAGGGTGCGGCGCAGTACGTCCCGGGCGTGGCACAGGTCCCCGGCGTTCTTCGCCTTCTCCGCCGCGGCGGCCAGGTCCTGCGCGACCGCCAGGTCCAGCGCCCCCTGGGCAAGCCCCCGCACCGCGTATCCGCCGGACTCGCTGACCAGCACCCCGGCGTCCAGTGCCTTCCGCAGCCGGGAGGCGTACGTCCGTACCGCCGCCAGCGCCTGCGACGGCGGTTCCTCGCCCCACAGGGCGTCGATCAGCTCGGCCGCCGTGGCCGTCCGGCCCTCGCGCAGCAGCAGGGCGGCGAGCAGGGCGCGTTGCTGGGGGGAGCCGGTGGGCAGCGGCTCCTCTCCCCGCCAGGCACGCACCGGGCCGAGCACCCCGAAGCGCAGGGGTGCCACCGCCGGTTCCGCCGAGGAGCCGCCGGCGCTCCGCTGCTCCGGAACCCGCGGTTCACCGTCCATGCCGTCCCCCTAGACATCCTGAGCAACCCTGTCAGTCTGCCTTGCCCATGCCGACCGCGTCAGCCGTGCGAGACGCCGATCACAGGTCCGATCACCGGCCGGATCACGGCCCCGGCCGCATACCCGGTCACAGAACCGGTCGAGGGTCTGATCCCCCGGCCACGCAGCTGACGGTTCGTCAGATCAGCGCTACCGTGCCCCCATGAACACCGCGCGCACCGATCGCCCGTTCCCCCTGATCATCTCCGTCGACGACCACACCGTCGAACCCCCGGACGTCTGGCAGGACCGGCTCCCGAAGAAGTACCGGGACTCCGGTCCGCGTATCGTCCGCGCGCCGCTGAAGGAGATGTCCTTCCTCGGCGGGCGGTTCAGGCCCGTCATGGGCGCGCGGGGTGACGACGGGCCCGTCGGGGACTGGTGGGTCTACGAGGACCTGCACCGGCCGCTCACCCGGCTCGACACCGCCGTCGGGTACGGGAGGGACGAGATCAAGCTCGAAGTGATCACGTACGAGCAGATGCGACCCGGTTCGTACGACGTTCCCGCCCGGCTCGCCGACATGGATCTCAACCATGTCCAGTCCGCCGTCTGTTTCCCCACCTTCCCCCGCTTCTGCGGGCAGACCTTCACCGAGGCCGCCGACCGCGAACTCGCCCTCCTCTGCGTCCGCGCCTACAACGACTGGATGGTGGAGGAGTGGTGCGGGGCCCGGGCCCACGGGCGGCTCGTGCCGCTCACCCTCGTCCCGCTCTGGGACGCCGGGCTGGCCGCCGCGGAGGTCCGCCGGAACGCCGCCCGCGGCGTCCGTGCCGTCGCCTTCTCCGAGATACCCCCGCATCTCGGCCTGCCGTCCGTGCACACCGACGCGTGGGACCCCTTTCTCGCCGCCTGTGACGAGACCGGCACCGTGATCGCCATGCACATCGGCTCCAGCAGCCGGATGCCCAGCACCTCCGCCGACGCGCCGCCCGCCGTGGGCTCCACCATCACCTTCGCCAACTGCTGCTTCTCGATGGTCGACTGGCTGATGAGCGGCAAGTTCGAGCGGTTTCCCGATCTCCGGATCATGTACGCCGAGGGGCAGATCGGCTGGATTCCGTACATCCTGGAGCGCGCGGACGTCGTCTGGGAGGAGAACCGCGGCTGGGGCGGGGTCGCCGACAAGGTGCACCGGCCGCCGTCGGAGCTGTTCGCCGACCATGTCCACGGCTGCTTCTTCGACGACGCCTTCGGGCTGCGCAACCTGGACTCCATCGGGGTCGGCAACGTCCTGTACGAGACCGACTACCCGCACTCCGACTCCACCTGGCCCGCCTCCCGCCAGGTCGGCGAGGCGCAGATGGGGCACCTGGACCCGGACGTGACCGAGAGGATCGTGCGCGGCAACGCCATCGAGCTGCTGGGGCTCGCCCCGGACGGCCTGTGGGGCGGGGCGGCGCGGTGAGCGGCCCGGCGGGCGCCCCGTCGGAGACCCCGGGCACACCGGCAGAGCCACCGCGTGCACCGGCCGGATCTCCGCGTGCACCGGCCGGATCTCCGCGCGCCCCCGTACGGCTCGCCTACGGCATCCAGCTCCCCGTCCAGTCGCAGTCCACCCTCTACGCCGAGCCCTGGGAGGCCGGGGCCGGGCCCGACGAGCTGGTGGCGACCGCCCGCGCCGCCGACCGGGCCGGTTTCGCCTACGTCGCCTGCTGCGACCACGTCGCGATCCCGCGCCGGCTCGCCGCCGCCATGGGCACCGTCTGGTACGACCCGGTCGCCACCCTCGCCCATCTCGCGGCCGTCACCGAGCGCGTCCGGCTGCTCAGTCACGTCGCCGTCGTGGGGCTGCGGCATCCGCTGCTGACCGCCAAGCAGTACGCCACCCTCGACCGGCTCAGCGGCGGGCGGCTGGTCCTGGGCGTCGGCGCCGGGCACGTACGGGAGGAGTTCGAGGCGCTCGGGGCCGACTTCCGGCGGCGCGGCGCCCTGCTCGACGAGTGCCTGGACGCCCTGGGGGCCGCGCTCGGCGGCGACGAGTTCCCGGAGCACCACGGCAAGCGGTACGGCTTCCGGGACCTGGGCCAGCGGCCCCGCCCCGCCCAGCAGCGGGTGCCGCTCTGGGTCGGCGGCTCGTCCCCCGCCGCCGTGCGCCGCGCCGCGCTCAAGGGCGACGGCTGGCTGCCCCAGGGAGACCCGCGCGACCGGCTGCCCGCCCAGATCGCCACCCTGCGGGACCTGCGCGCCGAGGCCGGCCGCGACGGGCCGTTCACCGTCGGCGCCATCACCGAGCCGCTGTACCTCGGCCGGCCCGCCTGGGACGTCGGCCGCCGCACCCTCAGCGGTGACCCGCAGCGCATCGCCGAGTCGCTGCGCGCCTACCGGGCGATGGGCGTCGACCAGATCCAGGTCCGCTTCCGCAGTCGCGACGCCGGCGAACTCACCGACCAGATCGCCGCCTTCGGCGCGGAGATCGCCCCCATTCTCTGAGGCCCGAGGAGGTCCCATGGGCAAGCTGGACGGACGCGTCGTCATGGTCACCGGCGCCGCGCGCGGGCAGGGGGAGCAGGAGGCCCGCCTGTTCGCCGCGGAGGGCGCCGACGTCGTCCTCACCGACGTCCTCGACGACCGGGGCGAGGCCCTGGCCAAGGAGCTCGGGGCCCGGGTGCGCTACCTCCACCTCGACGTGCGCCGCGAGGCGGAGTGGCAGCACGTCGTCGAGGAGGCGCGGGAGACGTACGGGCGGCTCGACGGGCTGGTCAACAACGCCGGGATCCTGCGCTTCCACCATCTCGTCGACACGCCCCTCGCCGAGTTCATGGAGGTCGTCGAGGTCAACCAGGTCGGCTGCTTCCTCGGCCTGAAGACGGTGGCGCCGGCCCTGGCGGACGGCGGCACGATCGTCAACACCGCCTCCTGCACCGCGCTGACCGGGATGGCCGCCGTGGGCGCCTACGCCGCCGCCAAGCACGCCATCCTCGGGCTCACCCGGGTCGCCGCCCTGGAGCTGGCGCCCCGGAGGATCCGGGTCAACGCCGTCTGCCCCGGCGCCGTGGACACCGCCATGGCGGATCCGGGCGGGGCGGCGGCGCCGGAGGAACTGGAGCGGCTCTACCGCAGGCTGGTGCCGCTGGGGCGGATGGGCAGGGCCGAGGAGGTCGCGCGGCTCGCCCTCTTCCTGACCTCGGACGACTCCTCGTACATCACCGGGCAGCCGTTCGTGATCGACGGTGGATGGCTGGCCGGGGTGTCCGTCGGCTGAGCGGCCGTCGCGGCGCTTCCGGTGGGAACGCCCTGCCCTGAAGCGGCTCTTGACGGTCCGGGCCGCCGGTGCCACAGTCGGCCGACGAGTGAATCTGACGAAGCGTCAGAAAGCCGGGAAGACAGGGACGGTGACTCCGTGGAATTCGGCCTCTTCGTACAGGGATACGTCGGCAGGCGCGCCGGGACCGACCCGCTCGCCGAGCACAGGGCGCTGATGGAGGAGACCGAGTACGTCATCCAGGCGGACCGCTCCGGCTTCAAGTACGCCTGGGCGTCCGAGCACCACTTCCTGGAGGAGTACTCGCACCTCTCCGCCAGCGACGTGTTCCTCGGCTACCTCGCACACGCCACGGACCGCATCCATCTCGGCTCCGGCATCTTCAACCCGCTCGCCCAGGTCAACCACCCGGTGAAGGTGGCCGAGAAGGTCGCGATGCTGGACCACCTCTCCGAGGGCCGCTTCGAGTTCGGCAGCGGTCGCGGGGCGGGCTCCCACGAGATCCTCGGGTTCCTCCCGGGCGTCACCGACATGAACCACACCAAGGAGATCTGGGAGGAGACCGTCGCGGAGTTCCCGAAGATGTGGCTGCAGGACGAGTACCGGGGCTTCCAGGGCAAGCACTGGTCGCTGCCGCCCAGGAAGGTGCTGCCGAAGCCGTACGGGAGCTCGCACCCCGCGATGTGGTACGCCGCCGGGTCACCGCCCTCGTACGCCATGGCCGCCCGCAAGGGGCTGGGCGTGCTGGGCTTCAGCGTGCAGAAGGTGTCCGACATGGAGTGGGTGCTCGAGCAGTACAAGACCGCCGTCGTGGACGCCGAGCCGGTCGGGGACTTCGTCAACGACAACGTCATGGTCACCACCACCGCGGTGTGCGCACCCACGCACGCGGAGGCGGTGCGGATCGCCGCGAACGGCGGTCTCCACTACCTGTCGTCGCTGGTCTTCCGGTACCACGACACCTTCCCGCGGCCCGAGGGCTTCCCGGTCTGGCCCGAGACGCTCCCCGAGTACACCGAGGAGTTCATCGAGATGATGATCGAGGAGGAGCTGCTGATCTGCGGCGACCCGGACGAGGTGCTGCGCCAGTGCAAGCGGTGGGAGCAGGCCGGCGCCGACCAGCTGAGCTTCGGACTGCCGGTCGGGATGTCGAGGGAGGAGACGCTGCAGACCATCCGGCTGGTCGGGGAGCACGTCATCCCGAAGATCGACACGGATCCCGTCCACCGGACCACCCGGTTCCGCCAGGCCGCCTGAGGGGGTGCCGCCATGCTCGATCACCTCATCCGGGGCGCGACCGTCGTCGACGGCACCGGCGCGCCCGCAACCACCGCCGACGTGGGACTGCGCGACGGCCGCATAGCGAGCGTCGGCCGCGTCACCGAGCCCGCCCGCACCACCGAGGACGCCCATGGCCTCGTCCTCACCCCCGGCTTCGTCGACCCGCACACCCACTACGACGCCCAGCTGTTCTGGGACCCGTACGCCACCCCCTCCCTGAACCACGGCGTGACCACCGTCGCCGCCGGGAACTGCGGCTTCACCCTCGCCCCGCTCAACCCCGACCGGCCCGGGGACGCCGACTACACACGGCGCATGATGGCCAAGGTCGAGGGCATGTCGCTGGTCGCCCTGGAGGAAGGGGCGCCCTGGACCTGGCACGGCTTCGGGGAGTACCTGGACGCCCTGGAGGGCCGGATCGCGGTCAACGCCGGTTTCATGGTGGGGCACTGCGCGCTGCGGCGGTACGTGATGGGGCCGGACGCGGTCGGCGGACAGCCCACCGAGGAGCAGCGCGCGCGGATCGTGCGGCTGCTGCACGACGCCATGGACGCCGGCGCCTGGGGCTTCTCCACCACCCAGTCCGGCACCCACTCCGACGGCGACGGACGGCCCGTCGCCTCCCGGCACGCCCGGCCCGCCGAGCTGCTGGCGCTGGCCCGCGCGGTCGGCGAGCACGAGGGCACCCAGATCGAGGCGATCGTGGCGGGCTGCCTGGACCGGTTCAGCGACGCCGAGATCGAGCTGCTCACCGAGCTGAGCGCCGCCGCCGGACGCCCGCTGAACTGGAACGTCCTCACCGTCGACGCCGCCGTGCCGGACCGCGTCCCCCGGCAGCTGCTGGCCGGCGAGCGGGCCCGCAAGGCGGGTGGCCGGGTCGTCGCCCTCACCATGCCGATCCTCACCCCGATGAACATGTCCCTGGGCACCTTCTGCGCCCTGAACCTCATCCCCGGCTGGGGCCAGACTCTCGGCCTGCCCGTGCCCGAGCGGATCGGCCGGCTGCGCGACCCGGCGGTCCGCGCGGAGCTGCTGCGCCGGGCGGACTCCCCGGAGGCCGGCGTCTTCCGGCGCCTGGCGGACTTCGGGCGGTACGTCGTCGGCGACACCTACAGCGCCGCCAACGCCGGGCTGAGCGGGCGGGTGGTGCGCGACATCGCCGCCGAGCGCGGCCGGGACCCGTTCGCGACGCTGGTGGAGATCTGCGCCGCCGACGAGCTGCGCACCGTCCTGTGGCCGATGCCGCCCGACAACGACCCGGCGTCCTGGGCGCTGCGCGCCGAGACCTGGCGGCACGAGGACGTGCTGCTCGGCGGCTCCGACGCGGGCGCCCACCTGGACCGCATGTGCGGAGCCCCGTACACCACCCGGTTCCTCGGGGACTGCCTGCGCGGCCGGCGGCTGGTGGGCCTCGAGCAGGCGGTGCGGATGCTCACCGACGACCCGGCGCGGCTCTTCGGGCTGCGCGGGCGCGGACGGATCCGGGAGGGCTGGCACGCCGACCTGGTGCTGTTCGACCCGGAGCGCATCGACGCCGGCACCGCCACCCTGGTGCACGACCTGCCGGGCGACAGCCCCCGGCTGCACTCCGAGGCGGTCGGGATACGGGCCGTGTGGGTCAACGGCGCCGCGGCCGTCCGGGACGACGCGGTGACCGGCGCGGTGCCGGGGCGGGTGCTGCGCTCGGGCCGCGACACCGAGACGGTCGGTACCCGGTGACCGCCGGACGGCCGGCGGCGGCCGGGCGCCCCGGGGTCTCCGGGCAGCCGCTGTTCATCGGCGGCGCCTGGGAGGAACCGGACGGCGGCCACTACGACGTGATCGACCCCGCGACCGAGGAGCCGGTGGGCCGGGCGCCCGAGGCCTCGCCGGACCAGGTGCACGCCGCCTGCGCGGCGGCCCGCGAGGCCCTGGGACCGTGGATGCGCACACCCCCCGAGGAGCGGGCGGCGGTGCTGGGCCGGGCCGCCCGGATCATCCGGGAGCAGCTGGCGGCCCACGCCGAACTGGCCCGCGCGGAGACGGGTGCGACCACGGCGACGGCACGGGCGATGCAGGTCGGGGTGGCGGCGGCCCGGTTCCGGCGGTACGCGCGCGTGGAGAGCCACGAGTGGGCGATCCCTCCCCAGGTCGACGAGGCCGGTCCGATGGGCCCGCCGGCGGTGCTGGGCGCGCTCGCCGGACGCCGGCCGGTCGGCGTGGTCGCCTGCATCACCTCGTACAACAACCCCTGGGCCAACGCGGCCGGAAAGGTCGCCCCGGCGCTGGCGATGGGCAACACGGTGGTGGTGAAACCGGCGCCGCAGGACCCGCTGTCGGTCTACCGGATGGCCGAGGCGCTGCAGGCGGCCGGGGTGCCGCCGGGCGTGGTGAACGTGGTCGGCGGGGCACGGGCCGGGGCGGGCGAGGCGGTCGTGGCCTCCCCCGACGTCGACATGGTCAGCTTCACCGGCTCCACCGCCGTCGGCAGGCGCATCGGCGAGGTGTGCGGGCGGGACCTGAAGCGGCAGCTGCTGGAGCTGGGCGGCAAGGGCGCGGCACTGGTCTTCGACGACGCCGACCTGGACGCGGCGGTGGCCGGGATCGCGACGACGTACTCCTTCTACAGCGGGCAGATCTGCACCGCCCCGACGCGGGTACTGGTGCAGCGCGGGGTGTACGAGCGGCTGGTCGGGCAATTGGCCGACCAGGCACGCCGGTTGCCGGTGGGCGACCCGGCCCGGCCCGGCACGGTGGTCGGGCCGGTGATCTCCGCGGCGCACCGGGACCGCGTCGAGGCGTATGTGGAGACCGGCCGCAAGGAGGGCGCCACGGTCGTCATCGGCGGCGAACGCCCGCCGCTGGACCGGGGTTTCTACGTCGCCCCGACCCTGCTGGCCGACTGCGCCAACGACATGCGGGTGGCCAGGGAGGAGATCTTCGGGCCGGTGGTGGTCGCCGTCCCCTTCGACGAAGAGGAGGAGGGGATCGCCCTCGCCAACGACACCGACTACGGCCTGATCGACTACGTCTGGTCGGCGGACGCGGCCCGCGCCTTCCGCGTGGCCCGCCGGCTGCGGGCGGGCGGGGTCGGGGTGAACACCGTCGGCCGCAACATGGAGGCGCCGTTCGGCGGGTTCAAGCGCAGCGGTGTCGGCCGGGACGTCGGCTCGTACGCCCTGCACGCCTACAGCGAGGTGCAGGCGATCGTCTGGCCGGGCGGCTGAACCACGGCTCCCGGGGCCCTGCCGGGGCCCCGGCAGTCCTCCGGGTCCCCCCGCACCGTCAGCAGCCCCGCCCCCATGGCCCGCACCGCCCGTACTGCCGTGCCGCCGAGCCGGGGCAGCAGCCGCAGCACCGGGTTGCCGACCCGGAACCCGGGCTCGGCCTCCCCCTGCGACCAAGGTCTCTGCACTTCGAGGGGAAGGCCGGCTGGTCGACCTCGTCGTGAGGCCTACGGCACCAGCACCAGCCGCCCCCGCACGCCCCCCTCGGCGAGACGTGCGTGCGCCTTCGCCGCATCCTCCAGGGCGTACCTCTCGGCGACCCGCAGGGTCAGCACGCCCTCCTCGACCAGCCGGACCAGCTCCGCCAGCCGTGCCCCGTCGGCCGCCACCTCCACGGCGTCCACCCGCACCCCGCGCTCCGCCGCCGGGGCAGCTCCCGGGATGACTCCGGCGTAGGCACCCCCGTCCCGTACCCAGCCCAGCGCCCGCGCACCGAGGACCGCCGTGTCCAGGACGGCGTCGAAGCTCGCGGCCCCGACCTCACCGCCGGTGAAGTGGGCGGCCCCGAGCGACCGTACGAACGCCGCGTCGTCCTCGCGGGCAAGGGCGGTCACGGTCACCCCGCGCCGGGCGGCGAGCTGGACGGCGTAACCACCCACCGCGCCCGCCGCGCCGGTGATGAGCAGGGAGCTCCCCCGCGTCGGCTCCAGCAGGTCCAGCGCCTGGGCCGCGGTCAGGGCGTTCAGGGGAAGGGTCGCCGCATGCACCGCGTCGGCCGTCCGCGGGGCACGCGCCACCGCCTCCGCGGGCACGACGACGTACTCGGCGTGCGTGCCGAGCGGCTTGATCATGCCGGCGTCGAGCGCGACCACCTCCTCACCTGCGCTCCACCCGGCCTCCGCGCCCGCCGCATCGACGGCCCCCGCGACATCCCAGCCCAGCCCCAGCGACGTACCCGCACCGCCGAAGACGCCGTCGCGCACCGCCGCGTCCACCGGGTTCAGCGAGGCCGCCGCGACCTTGATCCGCACCTCTCGCGCCCCCGGCTGCGGCACTTCCGCGTCCACGATCCGCACGGCCTCGGGTCCACCGAACGACGTCACCACTGCTGCACGCATGACGAGAACTCCCCTGCCTGTCGTTGTTCACCGCGGTGGCTCCGCGATCTCGACTGCAACCCTAGGGAGAGCTACTATCCACAGGTAAGTAGTTACCTGAGAGTGCGTATGTCCCCCTGAGGTGAGCCATGGCGACGATGACCGCGGCCCAGCGCCGCGAACAGGCCCGTGCCGAGTACGACGCGTTCCTGCGCGGCTGCCCCACCAACCAGCTGCTCGACCGCATCAGCGACAAGTGGGTCAGCCTGGTCGTCAGCGCCCTCGCATCCGGACCCATGCGCTACAGCGACCTCGGCCGGAAGATCGCCGGGGTCAGCCCCAAGATGCTGACCCAGACCCTGCGTTCACTGGAACGGGACGGAATCCTCGCCCGCACCGTCACCCCGTCCGTCCCGGTCCGCGTCGACTACGAACTCACCCCCCTCGGCCACAGCCTGAGTCTGCTGCTCACCGCGGTGAAGGACTGGGCGGAGGCCCACTTCGACGAGGTGCACAGGGCGCGCGAGCGGTACGACAGCGACAGCGCGGACGCGTGACCGGCGTCCGTTCAGTTCCGGGCCGGCGACGGTGACCACGGCCACGGCCCGGTCGACTGCGTCTGGCCG
Organism: Streptomyces poriticola; assembly: GCF_036689765.1. Classification (NCBI taxonomy): domain Bacteria; kingdom Bacillati; phylum Actinomycetota; class Actinomycetes; order Kitasatosporales; family Streptomycetaceae; genus Streptomyces; species Streptomyces poriticola. Next base: position 290,448 of record NZ_JBAGKH010000003.1, on the reverse strand, counting down.
GGCTGCTGAGCCACGGCTCCCGGGGCCCTGCCGGGGCCCCGTCAGTCCTCCAGGTCCACCCGCACCGTCAGCAGCCCCGCCCCCATCGCCCGCACCGCCGTGCTGTTGAGCCGCGGCAGCAGCCGCAGCCGGGCCACCGGGTCGTCGTCCGGCAGCAGACGGGCCGTCCCCCGGTGCCAGCGGCCCCGGATCCGCACCCGGACCCGCGGGTCCGCCTTGATGTTGCGGATGTACTGCGACCGCTCGCCGAACTCCGACACCAGCCAGAAGGAGTCCCCGACCCGGCGCCCTCCCACGGGTGTGCGCCGGGGCAGTCCCGAGCTGCGGCCGGTGGTCTCCAGCAGGGTCTGGAACGGCAGCCGTCGCAGCACTGGGTTGCCGACCCGGCGCTGGAAGGCGGTGACGGCCCGGTACTTGGTCTCGGCGGTGGAGGCCGGTCTCGACATCACCTGTTAACACTCCCGACTCGTATGCACGTATCTTCCCCGGAAACCCTCACGGTAGGGCCGGACGAGGGCGAGCGGGCGGAACGAGGGGCGGGCGGTGGTGCGGACGTGCGGGTGGTGACCTGGAACCTCTGGTGGCGGTTCGGTCCCTGGCAGGAGCGGCGCAAGGCGATCCTCGCCGTGCTGCGCGACCTGGAGCCCGACGTCGTGGGCCTGCAGGAGGTGTGGGACGCGGACGGCGAGAACCTCGCCGAGTGGCTGGCCGGCGAACTGGACCTGCACTGCGCCTGGGGCCCCTCGCCCGCCCCCGAGCGCTGGCAGCGCCGGATCGGCGACGACACCGTCGGCGTCGGCAACGCCGTGCTCAGCCGCTGGCCGGTCCTGGAGCAGGCCGTGCTGCGGCTGCCCGCCCCCGCCGAGCTGGACGACGGGCGGCTCGCCCTCTACGCCCGGCTGGACGCCCCCGGCCACCGGGTGCCGTTCTTCACCACCCATCTGACCTCGCCGTCGCACGCCTCCGCGGTGCGCCGCGAGCAGGTCGCCGCGCTCGCCGGGTTCGTCGCCGCCCGCCGGCTCGGCACCGACTTCCCGGCCGTCGTCACCGGCGACTTCAACGCCTGGCCCGACTCCGACGAGATCCGCCTGCTCGGTGGCTACCGCACCGCGCCCGCCGTCCCCGGCCTGGTGCTGCTCGACGCCTGGGAGTACGCCGACCCGACGGCCCCGGCCGCCACCTGGGACCCGGCCAACCCGTACGTCGCCCCGCGCGGCGACCCGGCCGTCCGGATCGACTACATCCACGTCGGCCCGCCCGGCCCCGCCGCCCTGGGCAGCGTCCGCGCGGTACGGCGGGCGGGCGTGGGTCCGGTCGACGGGGTGTGGCCCTCGGACCACGCGGCGGTGGTCGCCGACCTGGCCGGGGAGTGAGCCGGGCCGGCGCCGTCACCCGGCCCCGGAGTCCGGCCGGGCGCGCCGCACGGGTTCAGCGCCACGCTCCCGACACACGCCGGGCGACGACGGCACTGAAGGTGCGCACCCCCCGGGTGGATCCAGGGGCGATACCCGTGAGCTCACGGACCCGTCGCAGGCGGTAGTCCAGGGTGCGGGCGTGGACGTTGAGCGCGCTCGCCGTGGCACCGCGGTGCATGTCGTGGCGGTAGTACGCGTCGAGGGTTACGAGGAGGTCGGGGCCGCTCTCCAGGCGAAGTGCCAGCGTGCGGAGCCAGTCGTCGACGAACGGCACGTCCGCGACGGACAGTTCGACGAACAGGTCCGCCAGCGTGTGCGGACGCAGCCTGGCCGAATCCCGGTGGACCGGGGCCGCCCGGCTGATCCGGCGGGCGCGGTCCAGAGCGTCGGGCAGCTCCGGCCGGGATGCGGCGGCCGTGCCGACGGCGCAGGGACGGCCGAGGGCGCGGGCGAAGTCCCGTACGACATCCGGCAGATGGTCGGGAGCCAGGTCGGCCGGGAGGCCGGAGATCTGCGGCGGCGCAGCCTCCACCGCTGCGGCTCCGGGGAACAAGGGGATCAGAGCGATCAGCTCACCGCTCTCGCCGCCGTCCTCCGGTCCCCACATGACGGGCACCCGGTGGCTCTTCACCAGCCTCCCGATCTCGTTCTCCAGAAAACTGTCGACAGTGGGCCGGTCCGGAAGCCGGAACACCGTCACCGCGCAGCGGTCCGGCAGTTCCATGCCGACGGCCGCGGCGAGTTCCGCCGAAAACGGGTCTCCGCTCAGCAGCGACCGGGTCAGCAGGGCTACCTGCTCGGTATACGGAATTCGGCGGCGCAGTGCGCGCACGAATCCCTGACGGTAGGCGTCGACGCCGCGTTCGCCCTGCGGCGTGAACCAGGTCATCATGCGCATGAGATCGTCGATACCTCTTCCGCGTTCGGCCTCGGTCGCCTCGTTGATCTCACGCAGCATGAGTGCGGTGTGTTCCCTGTCCGGGAACCCGAACCCGGGGATCTCACGTGTGTACGTCCCGACCTCGCGGCGGGCGTTGGCCGTCGCCTGCCGGGCCGGCTCGACGAAGAGGCTGCCCACGGGTGCGAGCATGTCATTCATGGTGAACGCTCGACAGGCGAGATCCGGACGCCGTTCATCACTGCGCACAAAACGGAGGCGCTGTGTCGGACGAGTCTTTTGTCACCTTGCGCAAAATCCTCGGATCCGGGCGTGCTCGGCAATCCCTGTGCTTGTGCGGGGGGCGTGGAGCGGCCTTAATGGGAACCGCAGCAAGCCCATGGGAGGGACGCCCCCGGAACCACTCCGGCGCGACCGCGGCATGACCGCGGTGATCGGCGCGGACAGGACCGGGGGGAATTCCAGGCCAGGCGCCTCGATGGCGCTCGCCCGATTAACGGGAGGGGAAATCCGATGAAAGCAGGCGCGAGAAAGAGAATCACGGTGTCGGCCGCGGTCCTGATCACATCGGCGGTGCTCATGCTCGGGATGCCGGGCAGCGGTTCGGCCGCCCCCGACCCCGCCCCGCAGAGCCTGCGCGCGTTCGGGATCAGTGGCGACGGCACCCTGATGGCCACGTTCACGACCGACCGGCCGCAGGTTCTCGACTGGGTCAGGGTCGTCACCGGCCTCAGCGGCGACACGGGCCTGATCGGGATCGACTTCCGCGTGCAGGACGGCCTGATGTACGGCGTCGGCAACAAGGGCGGCATCTACACGATCAAGACCCCGCCGGCCACCACGGACGTCGTGGTCGCCAAGGTGTCCCAGCTCCAGTACGCCCTGTTCGGCGCGAACTTCGGCGTCGACTTCAACCCGGCCGCCGACCGCCTGCGCGTGATCAGCGACAAGGGGCAGAACCTGCGGCACAACCTCAACGACCACAGCACCGTCCAGGACCTGAACCTCAACACCCCGCCGGCCGAGGGCACCACCAAGGGTGTCCCGGCCGCCGCCTACACGAACAACGACCTCGACGCGGCGACCGCGACCACGCTGGTCGACATCAACACGACCAGTGACCAGGTCGTCCTCCAGTCCCCGGCGAACAACGGCACGCTCGCCGCGACCGGCAACCTCGGAATCGACGCGGGGAGCAACGCCGGCCTGGACATCCACAGCACGCTGTCCGGCGGGAAGACGGTCCGCAACACCGCCTTCGCCTCCCTCGCCCCGCACGGCGCCGGCACCCCCTCGCTGTACGGCATCGACGTCCTCACCGGCCAGGCCACGTCCATCGGCCAGTTCCCGCTGAACATCACGGACCTGGCCGTCTCCCTCACCGGGGCCTGAGCTTCGGGCGCAGGCGGGCAGAGCACGACCGAGCAGGGATCCTGACGGACGTGACCTCCCGCGGTCGCCCTCGGCGCCGACCCGCACGTCCACGGAAGTCTCCGGTCCGAAAGCAGGTGTGAGGGTCCGCCGCAGACTGACGGACCCTCACGCAGGACCGGGATCAGGTGTCGGGGGCTCGATCCTCTCGAAGATGGAGCACGCCCGTCATCGTGTCGGCCGACGGCCGCTCCCCCTCGGTCCGGTCAGACGTCCTCTCCGGGAGACATGCCCAGGTAGTCACAGGCTTCCCCGGTGTTGCCCGGATCGGAGGCGAGATACGCGGTGTGCTCCTCGTCCTTCCGCTTCTCCTGCGCCGCCTTCCTGGCGGCTGCTTCTGCCGGGGTCTCCGGACGGTGCCGCCCGAAGTCTCCCATCCCTCCACGAGGGTACCACTCGCCCCATTTCGACATGTTGAACTCTCCTTCCGCATAAAGGAAGTGGGAATTTCCGCTCCACGGTATCAAGATCCCTTTTGCTCGCTGATGCTGGAGAATGTTCCCTGCATCTGAAGTGTTCGGGCGTGAGTCGATTTGCAGTCGAGGGAAAGCTTCCGTCGCGACGCAAAGGGTTTCTGCAGGTGGAGGGAGTCACGCCCGAGGAACTTCCCGGCTCCCGCTCGGCTCCCGGAGTCACCGGGGAGACGCTGGGCGCAGTCCGCGAGGACGCCGGGATGGCAGCCCCGGGCGGGCCGTCGCTACCGCCGCCCCAGGAATACCGGGTTGGTGAACGCCGCGAGCGGGCCCGGCAGGGGACCGGCCGCCGCCTCGTGCCGCACCTCCGCGCGGACGTAGGCCGCGTAGGAGGCGGTGGTCCGCCACTCCACGACGTCCGCGCCGGACGCCGGCAGTGGCTCGCTGGTGAACAGCACCCCTTGGTCGGTGACGAAGCGGACCCCGCAGCGCGGCGCGCCGGTCACCTCCAGGCGGACGGTGACCGGATCGTCGCCGCCCACCCGCAGCCGCTCCCCGATCCCGGCGTGCTCGCCCCGCCCGCCGGAGGCGGTGAACGCCAGTGACAGCTCGGCGGACTCGGCGACGTAGGACCATCCGGCGCGGAGGCCGGCCAGGATCGCCTCCCGGGTGAGGTCGTCGGCGAGGACGACGGTCTGCGGGCCGCCGACGACGTCCGGGTCGCGGTGGGCGTCGCTGCTGCCCATCGCCGGGATCCAGCCGCCGGGACGGCCGTCCCGGCCGTCAGGGCCGTCGTGAAGCCCCGGTCCGCCCCGTACGGACGCCACGAGCATGCTGTCCCAGTCGGCCAGCGCCATCTCGTCGTCGGGGGTGTACGGACCGTTCCACACCTCCACCGCGTCCGCCTCGCCGAAGCCGAACTTCCAGTTGCAGCCGATGCAGGTGGCGTGCGGATGGGCGGGCACGACCAGACCTCCGGCCCGGCGGATCTGCCGGGCGAACCGGCCGAAACGGTTCTCGCGCGCCCGGTAGCGCCAGTCGACGAAGGTGCCAGGGTCCGTGCCGAGCGCGACGACGTGACCGTTGCGGGTGGTGACCTCCTCGCCCAGCAGCACCAGCAGGTCGTCCCCGGCGACGTCCGCCCAGTGGGCGTGCGCGGCGTGCGTGTTGTGCTCGGCGGAGTTGATGAAGTCCAGCCCGGCGGCGCGGGCCAGCGCGCCGATCTCGGCCGGGGTGCGGCGGCCGTCGGAGTACCAGGAGTGCAGATGGCAGTCGCCCCGGTACCAGGCCCGGCCGCGCCCCCTGGCCCGCTCCGGCGGATACACCGGCCGTACGGCCCCGCCCGGCTCGCCGTAGGTGAGCGTGACGGTGATCTCGTACGGCAGCCCCTGCGGGGCGACGGTGTACGGACCGAGCGCGACGTACCAGGTGCCGGGGCGCACCGGCCCCGGGACGTACCCCGGCGTCGCGTCGTCCGCCCGGACGAAGAACTCGGAGCGGGCCCCGCCCGACCACCCCCGGAACCCCCGGCCGCCCAGCTCGGTGCCGCGCTCGTCGAAGAGGCCGACGTCGAGGGCGTTGCCCTGCGTCCCGGCCGGCACGGACGGCCGGTCGTAGCGGTAGGCGACCCGGATCTCCCGCACCCCGCGGGGCACCTCGACGGGCACGTACACGAAGTCCGGCGCCCCCGGCGGCAGGGTGCCGCGCAGGGTCTGCGTCTCCCTCTCCCGGCCCTCGGCCGCCGCGAAGCTCACGCCTCCCAACGTAAGCGCGGCGGCGGCCCCCGTCACGAACAGGGCGCGTCTGCCGACACCGGATGCGTCCGCGTCCGCGACGTGGTGGTCCTCGCACATGCTGCTGCTCCCCGGGGGTCGTGGTGAGTGGCACGGCTGTGAGTGGCACGGCTGTGACTCGCGCGGGTGGTGCCGCGTGATGCCGCTTGGCCCGGCATGGCACAGGGCGGTGCGGGTGGTGCCTGCAACCCTGGTACCGCACCGTAAACTCCCGGAAACGGCAACGGGGTTGGGCAGGCATCCGTTCGGCGTCCGACCAGCGCCGGACCGCAGGGCACGGCTCACTCTCCGGCAAAACATGGGGGAATCATGCGCTTTGCCTGGTTCATGTGGATCACCAGCCATCTGGGCGAGTACGGCTTCAGTCGGGGTCCGCTGCACGGGGCCGTCGGCACGCTCGCCGTGCTGCTCACCGCCCTGCTGCTGGGGTGTGCCCTGCGCCGCCACAGACCGGCGGATCTGGCCGTCGCCGGGCTGGTCTGCGCCGTGGGGATCGGCTGGCCGGCCCTCCATTGAGGCGTGGCCGCGGCTTCCCCGGTGACGGCCGGAGCCGGGCGGCGGAGCGGTTCCGGAACGGGTCTGATCAGCCCGCTCGTATGCTCGAGGGATGACGACTTCCGCGACCTCCGGAACCGGCTCCACCGGACCCACCGGACCCACCGGCCGTCCCACCGAGAACTCGCTGCGTCGCGCCCTCAGACGCGCCCGGGACGGCGTCGCCCTGGACGTCGCCGAGGCGGCGGTGCTGCTCCAGGCCCGCGGCGAGCACCTCGACGATCTCACCGCCTCCGCCGCCCGGGTGCGCGACGCGGGTCTGGAGGCGGCGGGCCGCCCCGGGGTCATCACGTACTCGAAGAGCGTCTTCGTCCCGCTGACCCGGCTGTGCCGGGACAAGTGCCACTACTGCACCTTCGTCACCGTGCCCGGCAAGCTGCGCCGGGCCGGGCACGGGATGTTCATGTCCCCGGACGAGGTCCTGGACATCGCCCGCCGCGGTGCCGCCCTCGGCTGCAAGGAAGCCCTCATCACCCTCGGCGACAAGCCCGAGGACCGCTGGCCGGAAGCACGCGAGTGGCTCGACGCGCACGGTTACGACGACACGATCGCCTATGTCCGCGCCGTCTCGATCCGCATCCTGGAGGAGACGGGCCTGCTGCCCCACCTCAACCCGGGCGTCATGAGCTGGACGGACTTCCAGCGGCTGAAGCCGGTCGCGCCCTCCATGGGCATGATGCTGGAGACGACCGCGACCCGCCTGTGGTCCGAGCCCGGCGGCCCGCACCACGGCTCCCCGGACAAGGAGCCCGCCGTCCGGCTGCGCGTCCTGGAGGACGCCGGGCGCTCCTCCGTCCCCTTCACCTCCGGCCTGCTCATCGGCATCGGCGAGACCTACGAGGAGCGCGCCGAGTCCCTGTTCGCGCTGCGCCGCGTCGCCCGCTCCTACCACGGCATCCAGGAACTGATCATCCAGAACTTCCGCGCCAAGCCGGACACGGCGATGCGCGGCATGCCCGACGCGGACCTGGACGACCTGGTCGCCACCGTCGCCGTCGCCCGGCACATCATGGGCCCCTCCGGCTGCCTGCAGGCCCCTCCGAACCTGGTCGACGCCGAGTACGAGCGGCTCATCGGCGCAGGCATCGACGACTGGGGCGGCGTCTCCCCGCTCACCATCGACCACGTCAACCCCGAGCGCCCCTGGCCGCAGATCGAGGAACTGGCGCAGAAGTCCGCGGCCTCAGGTTTCGAGCTGCGCGAACGCCTCTGCGTCTACCCGGAGTTCGTACAGCGCGGCGAACCGTGGCTGGACCCCCGGCTGCGCCCGCACGTGACCGCGCTGGCCGACCCGGACACCGGCCTGGCCCGCGAGGACGCGACGGTCGAGGGCCACCCCTGGCAGGAACCGGATGAGGCGTTCTCCGCCACCGGCCGCACCGACCTGCACCGCACCATCGACACCGACGGCCGCACCGGCGACCGCCGCGACGACTTCGACGAGGTGTACGGCGACTGGGACGCCCTGCGCGAGGCCGCCGCCCCCGGCATGGCACCCGAGCGCATCGACACCGACGTGCGGGCGGCACTGGCGACCGCCGCCGACGACCCCACGCGGCTCACCGACGACGAGGCCCTCGCCCTCCTGCACGCCGACGGTCCGGCCCTGGACGCCCTGTGCCGGGTGGCGGACGACGTCCGCAGGTCGGCGGTCGGCGACGAGGTGACGTACATCGTCACCCGGAACATCAACTTCACCAACGTCTGCTACACCGGATGCCGCTTCTGCGCCTTCGCCCAGCGCCGCACCGACGCCGACGCGTACACGCTCTCCCTCGACCAGGTCGCCGACCGTGCCCAGCAGGCCTGGGACGTCGGCGCGGTGGAGGTGTGCATGCAGGGCGGCATCCACCCGGACCTGCCCGGCACCGCCTACTTCGACATCGCCCGCGCGGTCAAGGCCCGCGTCCCCGGCATGCACGTGCACGCCTTCTCGCCGATGGAGGTGGTCAACGGCGCCACCCGCACCGGCATGTCCGTCCGCGAGTGGCTGACCGCGGCCAAGGAGGCCGGCCTGGACTCGATCCCGGGCACGGCGGCGGAGATCCTCGACGACGAGGTCCGCTGGATCCTGACCAAGGGCAAGCTGCCCGCGGCCACCTGGATCGAGGTGATCACGACCGCTCACGAGCTCGGCATCCGCTCCTCGTCCACGATGATGTACGGCCATGTGGACCAGCCCCGTCACTGGCTGGGCCACCTCCGCACCCTCGCCGGCATCCAGCAGCGCACGGGCGGCTTCACCGAGTTCGTCACGCTCCCCTTCATCCACACCAACGCCCCCGTCTACCTGGCCGGAATCGCCCGCCCCGGCCCGTCGGTGCGCGACAACCGCGCGGTCACCGCGATGGCCCGCCTCCTCCTCCATCCGCACATCCCCAACATCCAGACGAGCTGGGTGAAACTGGGCACGGAGGGGGCGGCGGAAATGCTCCGCTCGGGTGCGAACGACCTGGGCGGCACCCTCATGGAGGAGACGATCTCCCGCATGGCGGGCTCCTCCTACGGTTCGTACAAATCGGTCCGCGACCTGGTCGCGGTGGCGGAAGCGGCCGGGCGCCCGGCCAGGCCGCGCACCACGCTCTACGGCGAGGTGCCGGAGGAACGGCAGCAGGCGGCCCGGGCCTCGGACGGTCATCTGCCGGAGCTGCTGCCGGTGCTGGACTGAGGTGAGGGGACCGAGGCGCGCCGCCCGCAGTACGATGATCGGGCCCCCGGTGTGTCGGGGTTCTCGTAGCTGAGGAGATGCGTGCCCGTGCCTGCCCGACTTCCCTCGTGGGCCTGGGTCTCCGGTCTGACCGTGGGAGCGATGGCGGCGGTGACCGTCCTGGCCGTACAGGCCGACCAGGGCCCGAAGCCGGCCCCCACCGCGGCGGCCCGCCCCAGCGCATCGCCCTCGGCGCAGCCCACGCCGACGCCGTCGGCCCCGGCCGCGGTCCCGGACGGCTCGGGCACCGGCCGCCGGATCGTCTACTCGCTCGGCCAGGAGAGGGTCTGGCTGGTGGACGCCAGCGACGCCACCCGCCGCAGCTTCGCCGTCTGGCCGGGCACCGTCGACCCGGACCCGGGCGCCTACACGGTGGGCACCCGGCGCGAGGCGACCACCGGCTCCGACGGCGTCCAGGTCGAGCACATCGTCTACTTCGCCCTCCAGGACGGAGTCTCGGTCGCCTTCTCCAACGCCGTCGACGGCTCTTCACCCCCGCCGGCCGCCGCGGACGCGAAGACCGGCGGGATTCGGGTCCAGAAGGCGGACGGCGAGGCGCTGTGGGCGTTCGGGACGCCGGGCACGACGGTCAGCGTCGTCAAGTAGCACTCCCGTCCTGCCGCAACGGGAGATGGTCGACGAGCAGCACGACACCGCTGAGCAGGAACACCCGTGTCGCCGAATCCAGCCCGTTCCAGTCCTCCGACTGCCACATCGCGAACCACTCCCCGCCGATCGCGACGAACCCGGCGCCGAACAGCAACATGACCATCACCAGCCCGTACGTCGACAGCCGACGGGCGCGCGCGTGGTGCCGCCGCGCCCACAGCCAGGTGGCGTACACCAACAGCAGTGCGGCGACGGTCTCCCACACGATGATCGCGACATAGGCGGTGTCCTGGACCCACCCGGTGGTGATCGCCCGCCACATCAGGTCCTCGTCCCGGAACGTGGTGTCCATGGCCAGCACATGCCGGACGAACTGCTGGTTGGTCCCGAAGTCGGTGATGTTCCCGAAGGCGACGAGGGCCATGTAGAGGGCGACGGTGCCGGTGAGGAGGGTGGCGGCGAGGGGAAGCGCGCGTGAGGTGGTGGGAGCCATGCACTGTCCCTTCCCTCCGCGGTCCCCGGTCAGCCCACTTCGAAACTCAGTTGTCCCGGGCTCGGTTGCGCGGCCTATGATCCCTGCAGGGTGGGGTCGTAGCACAGTGGCAGTGCACCTACACGACATGGGGGAGGACGCCGGTTCGATTCCGGCCGACCCCGCCCCTTCACTTCACCACAGAACCTGCGGATGCTCCCGCAGCTGGCGCGACGCGATCGTTCCGAGGAACGCGGCCCAGGAGGCGCTGGTGAAGGTGAGGTGCGGGCGGGCGGTGTCCTTGGAGTCCCGGACGCGGACGGCGGGGTCGGATATGGCGACCTCGATGCACTCAGGGCTCAAGGCAAGCGACTCCCGGGGCGAGAGGGCTTGCGTCCGGATCATTCCGTAGCGCATCTCCAGCACTTGGACTTCCTGGGGGACGCTGGACCGGGTCCCGCGGATCCCGGACCCGGTGGAACCCGGCGCGGAGAACGGCCGAGGGCTGCTCATCGTGGCGGCGTCCGCGGAGCGCTGGGGCGTGACGACGGGACCGGCGCCGGCGAAGACGGTCCTGGCCGAGATCTCACCGGGTCGTGGCCGGTCGTGATCCGGCGCGGCGCGACACCAGAGACCAAAGAACCGGGGAAAGAACCGGACCCGCCCCCACCGCCGCAGCAGATCCAGAGCCCCGCGCCGCTGCGTGCCTTCGTTCACACCCGGGCCGTGTTCGTCGCCATCGAGCGCCACCCGGTGCGGGCGGGGCGCCTGCGCGAGCTGGAGCGCATCGTGGACGACGGCGATCAGGATCCGTCCGCCGCGATCGCCGGGATCCTGGCGATCCGCGCGGCGGCGGAGGCCGAGGCAGGGCTGTGACCGACTGGTCCTGGGACTACAACCCGACGCGTGCGTACGTCACCTAAGGGCTGCCGCCGGCCGTGGTGGCAGAGGTGGAGCGGCTCGCCGCGGAACTGGCCGTCCTCGGCCATGACGCTGTGCGGGCCGGAAGGCCGTTCGACCGCGAAGACGGTTTGCGTGAGTCCGACATTCTCGGCGCGAGACTTCATCGACTTCCCTCCCGCCCCGACACGAGTGCGTATACGTCTGCAACATGACCCGGTACGGGTGAAACCGGTTTCTTCCCTCCAGTCCGCGCACAGCCCTCATACCGACTCGGCCGCTGAGCCGACCGTCCCCGTTCGATTACGCTGCTGACGTCGTACGGACGGACGGTGCGCCGGGAGGTCTGGGTGGGCGGTGTGGGCGGTGGGACAGCCGGTGCCGTCTGGGGGCGTGCCGAGCAGCAGGACTTCCGGAGCCGGGTGCGCGGGACGCTACTCGGAGTGGCCCTCGGGGACGCGCTCGGGGCGCCCGTCGGCGGGCTGGGCGACGAGCAGATCCGGGAGACGTACGGCGGCGAGGGCGTCGTCGAGCTCGCCGTCGCGCACGGGCGCCGCGGAGCCGTGACGCATCTCACACAGCTCACCCTCTTCTCCGTGGACGGCCTGATCCGCGCCCAGGTACGGCGGGACACCGGCGCCTGGCATCCGCCGACCGATCTGCACCGGGCGTACCGCCGCTGGCACGCCACCCAGCACGACTGGGGGCCGGACGAGCGCCGCAAGGAGGACGGCTGGCTGGCCCGCGAGGAGTGGCTGTACAGCAGGCGCGACCCGGCGCGGGCGCTGCTGCTCGGGCTCGGGGACGAGGCCATGGGCACCCCGGAGGTGCCGAAGAACCCCGGCGAGCGCGGGCCGGAGGCGGCAGCCCGGTCGGCGCCGTTCGGGCTGCTCGTCGGATGGGAACCGCAGCTCGTGGCCCAGCTCGCCGTGGAGTGCGCGGCGCAGACGCACGGGCATCCGACGGCGTCCCTCGCGGCGGGAGCGTACGCCGTGATCGTGCACGCGCTCGCCCGCGGCGAGGCGCTCGACGGCGCCGTGCAGCGGGCGCTCGGGCTGCTCGCCGCAAGGCCGGGACACCAGCCGGTGTCGGACGCGCTGCAGCACGCCCTCGGAGCCGTGCGGCAGGGGCTGCCCACTGCCGAGCGGGTGACCGAACTGGTCGGGGAAGGGGCCGCGGACGGAGCCGTGGCCGCCGCCGTGTACTGCGCCCTGGTCGGCGAGGACGTCCGGCACGGGCTGCGGCTGGCGGTGAACCACGCCGGTCCCTCCGCCGCGACCGGCGCCCTCGCGGGCGGACTGCTCGGCGCGCTGCACGGCGAGACGGCGCTCCCGCCCGCCTGGCTGGCCGAACTCGAGGGCCGTCCGACCGTCCTGGAACTCGCGGACGACTTCGCCATGGAGATGACCCAGGGTCCCGCCCTGCACGGCCCGGCGGGATCGTCCCCGGGCTGGCTGGCCCGGTATCCGAGGGCCTGAGGGCGGGGACGCGGTGCGCCGCTATGCTCGCCCCGTGGGCGAGATCGTGGTGGTGCGCGACCGCTCCGGGCCGGAGATCCTGCTGGTGCACGGCGGTGCCGGCCGGCCCGCGGACGACCTGGGGCGGCCTCGCTCCGCTGTCCGACCGGTGGACTCTGATGTACGTCCATCGCCGTGGCTTTCCGCCGAGTCCGCCCCCGCGGGAGCACCAGGACTTCGACGCGGACGCCATGGACCTGGCGTCGCTGCTCGCCGGACGCCCGCAGGTCGTCGCCCACTCCTACGGCGCCCTCGGGGCGTTGACCGCGACCGCCGCCGCACCGGGCGGCGTGGCCTCCCTCACCCTGATCGAGCCGCCGCTCAACTACCTCCTGCCCGACGATCCAGAGGTGGCGCGGCTGGAGCGCATCGGCGATGCGGCACTCGCCGAAAGGCGCGGGGAACCGCGCGACCAGCCACGATGGTGCCGCAGACGAGCGACGGCATGTCGCGGCACTTCCAGCGGAGCGCTCAGTGCTGGTCCTGCGGCCGGTCCACCCCCGCCGCCCGCAGCATCTCCCCGTACCTCCGCTGCCGGCGCCGGGCGATGAACAGGCCCAGCGCCCACAGCACGGCGAAGAACAGCCAGCCGCCGCCGCAGACCAGCAGTGCCGTGGCCGAGAATCCGGTCCGGGAGAGCGGGATGAGCAGGGCCAACGCGAGGACCACCAGGGCGATCAGGCCACGGCGGCGGTGGGAGCGGCTGTAGTCGACCATGATGCGCGCGTGCAGCAGGTCCACGTCGCGCTCTGCCTCCGGCAGCGGACGCAGCCGGTGCCCGCCGGGGCGCATGCCGGGCAGCGGGCCGCCGTCCAGGGCGTTCGGGTACTGCGCGGCCGTGCGGGCCGCCCGCTCCGCGGCGTCCGGCATGCGGCGGAACGCGAAGTACGGGTTGGGGCTGCCCTTCGGGGAGAGCGGGGACAGCCCCTCGTACCGGTAGCCGTACTGCTCGACGACGTACGCGAACGCGGCGAACCTCCGCCAGGACCGCTGCAGATGGCGGGCGTCGTGCCGCTCGGCGCCCCGCGCACCGTCCTGCAGCAGTGCCTTCAGCTGGGTCTGCAGCAACATCTCGCCTCCTGGCCGGTACGGTGTGACGCCGTCACGTCATGACCTTGTGTCGGTGTGATGACGGCGATGGCGCAACCGCTCGTCCCACGGATAGCTTCCTATCACTCGAGCCGCGTTCGAACAGCACGCGACCGGACGGCGTCCCCGGGCGGGAAGCGCACGGCAGCAGTGGACAGACCTAGGGGGATGTGCAGTGGGTTCGTCGAAGTACCCCAATCTCGGCTTCGATCCGGCTCCGGGAGACCTGGAGACCGTACGGCTGATGGTCTCCGCCATCGGCAAGGTCAACCGCGAGGGCGGTACGGCGCAGACGCAGCTGAGCAAGATCGGCACATCGGACGGGATCTGGGCCGGGCAGGCCGCCGATGCGTTCACCAAGTCCGTCGACAAGATCCCGCCGTACCTCAAGCGGGCCCTGGACTCCATCGACTCCGCGCACCGTGTACTGGCCGGCTGGGAGACCAGTCTCGACGGGTTCCAGTCCCGGGCCCGGAAACTGGAGCAGGAGGCCGCCGCGGCGGCCTCCCGGGTGCGTACCGCCCAGGGCGGTCTGGACGGGCTGCCGAGCGACACCTCCGGCATGTCCGACAAGGAGAAGGACGAGCACGAGAAGGACAGGAAGGGCAAGCAGCGGGCGTACGACTCGGCCAACGACGAGCTGGAGTCCGTCCGCAGCCGCGCCCGCACCCTGCAGGGCGAGTACACCACCGCGGCGGACGCCACGGCCCGGACCATCAGGGAGGCGGCCGACGACGCGCCGCCCGAGCCCGGCTGGTTCGACGATCTCGTGGACGGCTTCACGGAGTTCCTCTCCGACGCCTGGAACGTGCTGAGCGACCCGAACTTCTGGAAGCTCGTCGGTGACATCCTCGCCGACATCGCCATGGTGATCGGCGTGGTGTGCCTCGTCGCGCTGATGCTCGGCACCGGTGTGGGCGCGCTCGGGCTCATCGGTTTCATCGTCGGTGTCGGTGCGCTGGCCGCCCACAGCGCCGCGATGATCGGCGGGGCCGAGGGCGTGACCTGGGAGACCCTCGCCTGGGACGCGCTCGGCGTGGTCGCGGGCGGCGTGGGCCTGGCCGGAGCCAAGATCGCGCAGGCGGGCCGGATGCTGGTGCAGTCCGGGCGGTCCCTGCGCGCCACGCAGGGCTTCATGGCGACGCTCGGCCGGATCGGCCCCGGCGGCTGGGGCAACATCGCGAAGATACCCAGCGGGATGGCCAACTCGCTGCGCGGCTTCGCCATGTCCGGCCGCGGCTGGGTGCATGTCGCCACGGGCACGGCGATGGACATCACCGGCACGGTCACCGGCGCGGGCTTCGCCATGGGCTCCAACACCAACGACGGCCGCTGGCTGGACGGCGACTGGAACATCTCCGACATCCCCGTCGTCGGGCCGGGCGCCGGTTTCGCCGCCTACGACGCCCCGGACAACGAGCCCACCACCATGGCCCCCGGCCCGCTGGGCCCCGGCTTCGACACCGCCGGCACACTGACCTCTGCCGGGGAGAGCTTCACCCGGGGCCTGCAGCCCACGGACTTCGGAACCGCCGCATGACCCGCCGCATGACCCGCTGCCGTACCGGCGCCGTCCCAACGGCCCGCCGCCCTGCCTGGTCTGTCTCAACGGTCGGCTGCCTTGCATGGTCTGTCGCAGCGGCCCGTGGACCTGGCGGGGGTGTGCCGACGGCCCGCGGACCTGCCTGGAGTGTGCCGACGGCAGGCTGCCTTGCCTGGCCTGTCCGGTCCGTCTGGTCCGTCTCCCGGGCCCGACCTCTCATCGAGGCTGTCCCGATGGCGACGGCCTGGAGCTCTGCCGGTGCTGTCCCGACAACCCGACTCCGCACCGGGGTTGTGCCGACGGTCCATCGCTCCGGCGGGGCGCTCCCGACGACCCACCGCTCCATCGAGGCCACCGCATGATCCACACCCCGGTCGAGGCCGCCGCAGGCCGCGAGATCCCCTACGCCTTCCGGTACACCGTCCCCGACGAGTTCGTCGGGCTGCCCGACCCCACGGCCACCGACGGCTGGTGGGAGGCGCTCGCCCGGCTCGTCCCCGACGCCGACCAGACGCAGCTGGCCGCCGCCACGGAGCGGCTGCGCGCCGCCCTGCCCGGACTGTCCCGGGGCGGGGAGGAGACCGTCGACCTCACCGCGCTCTGCCTGGGCACCGAGGACGTCGGGGGGGAGGAGCGGCTGTCCATGGGGCTGCTCGCGGTGACCGTGAAACCGAGCGGCCACCGAGACCGGCTGCTGACCGCCGAGGGCATCTACCGGGCCAAGGAGCAGAAGTTCTTCGCCCGCGAACGCGAGCTGCAGGAGCTGGACTTCCCGCTCGGCAAGGGCGTGCAGGGCCGGCAGGACATGCTGCTGGCGGCCCGGCTGCCGTGCGGCCCCGGCGTGATGTCCACCTCGCTGCGCATGATCACGCTGCCCGCCCGGCTCGCCGCCGAGACCGGCATCGCGGACGTCGCGGGCACCGGTGAGCCGCTGCGCCCGTCGCTGCCCATGGCCACGCTCCAGCTGATCGTCCCGGCCCCGCGCGACTACTGCGTCTACGTGACGATCTCCACGCCGTCGGTGTTCCTGCTCGACTCCTACTGCGCCCGCCTGGCCGAGATCGGCCGGACGTTCACCTTCGACGCGCCGACGTGAGAAGAGCCCGGTGTGCGGGGCGGAGCGCTACTTCTGCCCCTCCGCCTGCTTCTTCTTCAGTTCGTCGTACAGCTTCTGGTCGAGCTTGGTGAACTCCTCCGACGCCTTCCGGGCGAACTTCGACACCCCCTTGGTCAGCTTCGACAGCTGCCCGAAGCCGTAGTCCCAGGAGTCGGCGAAGTCGTCGCAGGCGGACTCCAGGCCGCCGTGGCCGACCTGCTTGGAGTCGGCGTGCTTCATCTCCTTGGACGCCGACTTCATCTGGCCGCCGCTGCTCTCCAGCGTGCCGGCCATCCCCAGGACCTCGTCACTGGCGAACTTCAGGAATGACAACGCCCGGCCCCCCTCGATCAGCTCCGTCGGTTCCGTCCATGATGCCCCAGCCGGCCGCCCCGCCGCTCACCGCATCAGTTCCCCCGCGTTCACCAGCAGCGACTGGCCCGTGATCGACCGCGCCCGGTCCGACGCCAGGAACACCACCGCGTCCGCCACGTCCTCGTCCGTCGCCGGCTCCGGCAGCGCCATCCGGTCGGTCAGCCGGCGCAGCACCTCCGACTCCGGTGCGCCCTCCGCCCGGGCCGTGGCACGGACGTACGCCTGCACCGGCGGGCCCCACATCCAGCCCGGCAGCACCGTGTTGACCCGGATCCGGTACGGGCCCAGCTCCTCGGCCAGCGAGTACATCGCGCTGGTCAGCGCCCCCTTCGACGCGGCGTACGCGGTGTGCCGCACCCGGGTCGGTGCCGCCACCGCCGACTGGGTGCCGACGATCACCACCGCACCGCCCCCGCCGCCGCGCAGCGCCGGGACGCACGCCCGGGTCATGCGCAGGGTGCCCAGCAGGTTCACCTCCAGTACCCGCCGCCACTCGGCGAAGTCGGCGTCCTGCAGGCCGCCGAAGTGGTCGTCCCGGGCGGCCACATGGACCACCGCGTCGATGCCGCCGAACCGCTCCCGGGCCAGCCCGGCCAGCGCCGCGCACTGCTGCTCGTCGGTGATGTCGGTCGCCCGGAACGCGATGTGCCGGCCGTCCGGGTCCAGTCCGGTGGCCGTCTTCGCCAGGTTCGCCTCCGTACGCGCCCCCAGCACGGCGTTGCCGCCGTCCCGTACGACGGCCGCGGCGACCCGGTGGCCGAGCCCGGCCCCGACCCCCGACACGACGACGGTCTTGCCCGCTAGCAGTGACATCGGTGACCTCCCGGCTCCGCACGGCCCTGGCCCTCTATCTGACGAACCGTCAGAGTAGGAGCCGGTCACCCGTCGAGGAAGGGGAACGGCATGAGCGAGAAGGGCGAGAAGGGCGAGAAGAGCGAGAAGGGCGAGAAGAGCGAGAAGGGCGAATCGAGCCCGGAGCCCCGCACCCGCACCCGCAGCGAGCTCTACGGCGAACTGGCTGCCGTCGGCCCCTACGGCACCCGGCCCGGCCATGCGCTCATCACCCTGGTCGAACCCCACCCCGGCCACGAGTACGCCTACAACCGCTGGTACGAGGACGACCACTACTACGCCGGTGCGATGGCGATGCCCTGGATGTACGCCGGCCGCCGCTGGGTGGCCACCCGGGACCTGCAGCTCCTGCGCTACCCCGAACGGTCCGCGGTCGCCGACCCGGTCACCACCGGCTGCTACCTCTCCACGTACTGGATCACCGCCGGACGCTACGACGACCACATGCGCTGGACCGTGGCCATCAACCGGCGCCTCAACCACGACGCCCGGGTCTACCGCGACCGCACCCACGTGCTCACCGCCTTCCACGACCACGAGGCGACCGTCTACCGCGACGGTGCCTCCGGGCCGCGCGACCGGCACGCCCTCGACCACCCGTACACCGGCCTGGTCCTGCAGGTCGTCGACGCCGCGTCGGAGGAGCGGCGCAGCGAACTGCTGGACTGGCTGCGCCACCGCCATCTGCCCGAGCGGCTGGCGGGTTCCCCGGCGGCGCTGGTGTGCGTCTTCCGGCCCACCCCGCTGCCCGGCGACCGGATGACCTACGTCGGGCAGGTCGAGGGCACCGGTACCCGGCTGACCCTGCTGTGGTTCCTCCAGGCCGACCCGCGCGCCTGCTGGGAGGACCGTTTCACCGGCCTGGACACGGCGGTGGCCGGGACCGGGCTGGGGCGGGTGGAGCTGGTGGCGCCGTTCGTGCCCACGATCCCGGGCACGGACACCTACGTGGACCGGCTGCGCTGAGCGCGGCAGGACGTACGCCCGCGGGTCAGCGCCACTCCTTCGGGCACGTCGTCCCGCGCGGCACGTCGTAGGGCGCCGTCAGCCGGTAGGTGCCTGGCTCCGGGGCGAGCAGCACGGTCCACGCGTCCCCGAAGGAGTCCTCCTCCGACTCCATCAGACAGCCGTTCACGTTGTCGAAGGTCTTCGGCTCGCCTTCCGCGCGGTCCTCCTTCGAGGCCTCCGTCTCCTGCGGCGGATCGAGCTTCTCGCCGTCGGCGTCCACCAGGCTCAGCCACGGCGAGTACGGGATGCGGACCAGGATCCGGCCCGCCTGCTGCACCCGGATCGTCCACTCGTCCTGCGCCGCCCGCTCGACCACCGCGTGCGGCTCGGCCAGCGGGGCCGGGTCGGTCACCTCGAACAGCTGCCAGTTCGCGTCGCCCCAGATCTGCTGCAGGTACGGCAGACCGCGCTGCACCAGCTGCCGCTCCCGTTTGCCGCCGTCGCCGTCCGGCTCGTCCTTGGGCAGCACGACGTAGTGGACGGCCCAGCGCTTGAGCCACTCGTGGTAGTTCGCCGAGTTGAGGGTGTCGTCGTAGAAGAGCGGGTTGCGCTCCATGTCGGCCTGGCGGTTCCAGCCGCGGGCCAGGTTCACGTACGTGTCCAGCGCGGACGCCTCGCGGTGCGAAGCGGCCGGGACCACCTCCACCCGGCCGCGCTCCGCGCCGACCTGCTGCAACTCGTTGAGCAGCGGCGCCAGCTCACGCGCCCAGGACGCCCGCGGTGTGGTGTGCACCACGTCGTTGACCGACTTGACGCCGATCCAGACGGCGAACCCGACACCGGCGAGGACGAGTGCGTACCACTTGCGCGAGCGCGGCACCGCGAACGGCAGCGCCGCCACCAGTGCCGCCCCCGCGAACAGCATCGACAGCCGGGTGACGTTCGAGCCGATCTGCGAGCTGATCAGCCACACCAGCAGCACCGCGAGGCCGTACACCGCGGCCGTGATCCGCACGGTGACCCACTCGCGGGGCACCAGCACGAAGACCAGCGCCGCGAACAGCACCGGCAGGCCCGCCGAGGCGAACGACATCGGCTGGGTGCCGGAGAACGGGAAGAAGTAGGCGGACAGCGCCACCACTGCCGTCGGCGGCAGCCCCAGCGCCCAGGCGCCCGGCCGCCGCTTCTGCAGGAACAGCGCCACCGCCACCAGGCCCACGAACAGCCCGGCGACCGGCGAGGCCATGGTGGCGAGCGCGGCCAGCGGCGCGGCGCAGGCCGCCTTCGCCCACCGCTTGTAGCGCCAGCGGTACGGCCAGCAGAACACGGCCCCCAGCGCGGCCAGCGCGAACATGGTGCCCAGGCCGAACGTCACCCGCCCCGACGCCGCGTTGCCCAGCAGCCCGAACACGCCCGCCAGCGCGGCCGGCAGCGGGTTCCGCACCACCCGGCTGCGGACCAGGACCAGCGTCAGCAGCCCCGCCGAGACCGTGCCCGCCAGCATCATCGTGGTGCGGACCCCGAGCAGCGACATCAGATACGGCGACACCACGCTGTACGACACCGGGTGCATACCGCCGTACCAGGCCAGGTTGTACGCCGACCCGGGGTTGCGGCCGACGAACTCCGCCCAGGCGTCCTGCGCCGCGAGATCGCCGCCGCTGTTCGCGAAGGTGAAGAACCAGATGACGTGCAGGACGCCGGCCACACCGGTGACGAGGAGGACGGGGTGGCGCCGCAGCACCGCCCGAGGGCCGCGCGGGGTGCCGCCGGGATCCCGGGGGGTGCCGCCCGGGTTGCCGGGGCCGCGGCGCGCCGGTTCCTCCGTACCGCCGGCGGCGGCGCCGTCCTCCCGTATTCGCGGGGGTGCCCCCGGTCCCGGATCGGCGTCGTCGGCGTGTGTCGGCTCCGCAGTGGCCACCTGAAGGCACTCCCCGTGTCCCGTCGTCTGTTCGCCCCCTATTTTCGCCTGTTCGCCGTCCCCGTCAGCCCAGCCGGGTCAGCCTGTCGGTGAACGCGGGCTCGACCAGGTCTTTCTGCAGGGCGACGGGAACCTTGACGGCACCGCTCGAACCTCCGTCACCCACGGTGAGCGCGCCCACCTCGGTGCCCGCCTTCGCGGTGTGCGGCACGTCGTCCGCCGTGAACGTCAGCTTCACCGTCAGCCCCGACCAGCCGACCGCCTTGACGTCCTGCGTGGCGACGACCGGCGTGCGTCCGCCGAGGCCGTCGTCCACGTACCCGACGACATCGCCCTTCTTGATGATCGTCGCCGACTCCAGCGCGCCCTGGGCGGCCCGGATCAGCTGGTCGGACTCGTGCAGCGCGGCACCGATGATGGTGTTGTCCGGACCCCCCGCCGGCTGCCGCACCACGGCGCCGACGATGGTCCGCGTCTCCCCGCCGACCTCCTTCTTCGCCGCGAAGACGAGGTTGCCGAGCGCCGAGGTGGTGGTGCCGGTCTTGATGCCGACGACGCCGTTGCTGCCGACCAGGCGGTTCCAGTTGTGGTGCGTGGCGCCCTTGTAGTCCACGTAGGACATCATCGCCGCGACCTCGCGGAACACGGGCTGCTCCATCGCCGCCTTGGCCAGCTTCACCTGGTCCACGGCCGTGCTGACCGTCGTGTCGTTCAGGCCGGAGGGGTCGGTGTACGTGGTGTCGGTCATGCCGAGCTCCTCGGCGGCGGCGTTCATCTTCTCCACGAACGCCTCCTCCGACCCCGCGTCCCAGCGGGCCAGCAGCCGCGCCACGTTGTTCGCGGACGCGATGAGGATGCTCTCCAGGGCCTCGCGCTGGGTGATCGAGTCACCGGCGAAGACGTCGACCGTCGACTCCTGTCCCGCCTGCGACTGGTCCTCGGCGGTCTGGTCGATCTCGATCTTCGGGCCGTCGTCACCGCTCTTGAGCGGGTGGTCGCGGAGGATCACGTACGCCGTCATCACCTTGGCGACGCTCGCGATCGGCACCGGCTTCTGCTCACCCGACGAGCCGAACGTGCCGATGCCCTGCACATCCAGCGCCGCCTGCCCGCTGTCCGGCCACGGGATCTGCGGCTTGCCGCCCTCGAAGTCGAAGCTCTCCTGCGCCGTGAGGTCGAGCTGCGGCTCCGGCAGCGGGCGCATGGACTGCACGACCCCGAAGACGATCACCAGGAGCAGCACCAGCGGCGTCCAGATCTTGACCCGGCGCACCGCGGTGCGCAGCGGCGTCTGCGGGGGCGGCGGGGTGTTCGTCAGCTCCGCCAGCAGGTCCATCGGCGGCTTCGGCGGCAGCGGCTGCTGCGTGGTCCGCTCCGGGCCGACCTGCCGGACGGCGGCGGTGGCGTCGGCGGGGGCCTTCGCGGGGGCGTTGGCCGGGGCCTTGGCGGGGGCCTTCGGAGGAGCGGCGGATACGGAGGGGGCGGGGGCCGGCGGCCGGGGGGCCCGGGGGAGCGCGGTGGTCGCGTCCGAGGCGGGCGGCGGCTGACGGGTGGCCGGGTCGTCCAGCGGCTTGAGCGCGACGAACCTGCTGGTGCGCTCGGCGGAGGTCTCGTCCTTGTCGTCCTCGGCGGCGTCCTCGGCGGCGCCGCCGAGCTTCAGCATGGTGGTGGGCTGATCGACTGCGGGGGCGGAGGGGCGTACGGCCTTGAAGGCGGCGGTGGGCTGGTCGACGGGCCGCTCACCGGTACCCGGGGCGTCGTCGGGGTCGGCCCCCGCTTCGGGGGTGGCGTCCTCGGCGTCGGCTTGTGCGTCGGCGTCGGCGTCGGCGTCGGTGTCGGTGTCCGTTTCCGCGCCCGCGGTGGTGGCGGCTCGGGTGGTGTCCGGGGCGGGGCGGCCGGTGGCGGTGGCCGCGTCGGCGCCGGCGTCGGTGTGTGCGTCGGCGCCTGTGTCCGGGCCGTCCGCCTCGGTCCGGACTGCCCCCGGTGCTCCGACTGCCTCGGGCTCGGCTGTGTCTGCCGCTGCCCCGGTCGCCTCGGGCTCGGCTGCGTCCGGCCCGTTCGAGGGGGACTCGGAAGTCTCCGGGATCCCGAGGGCCTTGGGATCCTTGAGGGACCCCGGCGACCCCGAAGCCCCCGGGGGCGCCGGAGCCTCCTCCGTCGACTGCCCCCCGGACGTCGCCACAGGCTCCTCCGCGGCCTCGGACGTGTCGGATGCCGTCTCGGCGCCCGTGGTGCCTCCCGGGCCCTCCTGGGGGTTGTCCGCGGCCTCCTCGGTGCGTTTCTCGCTCCCGGCGCGGTCCTCCGCATCCGTGGTCGCCGCATCGGCGGAGCGCACCCACGCCGCGACCGCGTCCCGCAGCCGCTCGTTGCCCTCGCTGCTGCTGCTGCTGCTGCTGCTGCTGCTGCTGCCGCCGCCGCCGTGGCCGTCGCCGTCGCTCCCGGCCGAGCCCGCGGTCTCCTCCTTCGTCTTCCTCGTCTCCTTCGTCCCCTTCTCCGTCTCACGCACGGACAGCACCTGTGTCGCCGTGTCGACGGGGCCGCCCGCCCCGGGCCGCGTCACCGCAAGCCGCGGATCACGCCTCTGGTCCGCCTCGGCGGGTTCGGCCGCCCTGGCCGGTTCGTTCGTCCCGGTCCTGGCCTCGGGAACCGGACTCGCGCTCCCCTGCGTCGGTTCTTCCGACGACTCACGCTGCTTCGACCTGTCGGGGGACTCGCCCGCCACCGATGCCTCCTCCATGCGCCGCACGCACCGCGTGCGCGTAACGAACCATGTACCAGTGTCCTGTGTACGGGGAGATCCCCTGCGGTAGACGGGAACGACATACCTACTGGTTCCACTACGAACCGGTCACGCACCCTCGACAGACCAATGTGAGAGGGGTCACCCTGTCATTCATCCACGCGGGGAGGCATGGATGGGCAGGAGCCGCAGAACACTTCCGGAGGAGCTTCTGCTGCTGGCACTGGACCCGACCACGGGTACCACTGCACAGCCGCAGTCGCTCGACCTGGGTCTGGCCGGAGCACAGCTCGTGGAGCTGGCGCTGGCCGGACGGATAGCCCCGGACGGGGATCGTATCGCCGTGGTGGTGCCACGGCCGACTGGAGATCCGACGCTGGACTGCGCGTTGGAGCTGCTGCGAAGGCGCGGCGCTCCGGTGCGGGCCGTCCACTGGATCGGCGGGCCGCGTCTAGGGCTCCGCCAGACCTATCTCTCGCATCTGGAGCGATGCGGCATGGTGCATGCCGTGGAGGGCCAGATGTGCGGGGTGCTGCCGACGACGCGCTACCAGGCGACGGACACGGCGATCAGCCGGGAAATCAGGGCCCGGCTGGATTCCGCGATCCGCACTGGCGTGCCACCGGACCCGCGGACCGCGGCGCTCGCCGCGCTCGCTCACGCGGTCGGCCTCGGCAAGCACCTCTACCCGGGCAACGAGGGGCGGTCGTCGCGATCCCGGCTGCGGGATCTCATCCGGCACGACCCCATGGGCGGCCTCGTGGCGCACGCCGTGATGGACGTCCAGAACGGCGCGGCGGCCCAGCCGCGCCGCAGCCCGGCCGGCCGCCCGGCGGCCGGAGCAAGGTCCGCGCCGGAACCCGCCCGCGGAGTTCCCGCGCAGCCGCGCCGCGGTCCCATGGCGCGGGTCGCCGCCCACTGAGCCGGGGCGGCACCAGCACCACACCCCCGTCGCCGCACCGACGTCCCCCCAGACCGGTACGGGAGCCGCAGGCCGCGCGGGGCGGCAGGACCGAACGTCCGGACGACGACGACCGGTCCCGCCGCCCCGCGCGGTCGCATGCCCGGGGGAGCCTCCGAACTGGCGTGTACGCGGCGCATATGGTCCGTTTCCCAGCGGTAGTAAGCACCTTGGTGGCAGTCTGCTCAGCAGCAGATACGCAAAGTGGCAAGTATGAGGCACGCAGCCGGAGGTGCACGTCCCGTGGCGTCCAATGTCAATCCCACCGTCAGGCGGCGCCGGCTGGGCCAGGAGCTGCGCCGGCTCCGTGAGCTCAAGGGCATGACCGCCGAGGAGGTGGCGGAGCGGCTGCTGGTGTCGCAGTCGAAGATCAGCCGCCTGGAGAACGGACGGCGCAGTATCAGCCAGCGCGACGTCCGGGACCTGTGCGGGGTGTACGAGGTCGAGGACCAGCGGATCGTCGACTCCCTGATGCAGATGGCCAAGGACTCCAGACAGCAGGGCTGGTGGCATGCGTTCGGAGACATCCCGTACAGCGTCTACATCGGCCTGGAGACCGACGCGGAGTCGCTGCGGACCTATGAGCCGCAGATCATCACCGGGCTGCTGCAGACCCGTTCGTACGCGGAGGCGCTGATCCAGGGTGCGCTGCCGGAGACGCCGGTCGCGGACGTGGAGAAGCGGGTGCAGGTACGGATACGGCGGCAGGAGCGCATCACGGCCGAGAACAGCCCGCTGCGGCTGTGGGTGGTACTCGACGAGGCGGCGCTGCGGCGGCTGGTGGGCAGCCCGCAGGTGATGCGTGAGCAGCTGGAGCACGTGGCCGAGATGTCGCAGCAGCCGCACATCACGGTGCAGGTGCTGCCGTTCGACGTCGGCGCGCACCCCGGCATCAACGGCCAGTACTCCATCCTTGAGTTCGCCGACGCCGCCGACTCCAGCGTGGTCTACATCGAGGGCGTGACCAGCGACCTGTATCTGGAGAAGGCGCACGACGTGCAGAAGTACACGGTGATGTACGAGCATCTGAGGGCGCAGGCGCTGAACGTGGAGCAGTCGCGGCAGCTCATCGAGACCGTGGCGAAGAGGTATGCGCAGGGTTCGGGGTACACCCCGTGAGGCGGGGCGGGATGCTACACCCCTGAGCGGTCGGACCGGAAGAGTCACTCGGAATATGCCATCCGGTCGGGTGAATGACTGCGCCGAACGGGGAGGTCAGCGAGTAGCGTCGATCACGCCAACGATCACACGACATTGGCGCAAACCGTGCTGCGGGCCCGCCCGGGCCTGTCGCACGGCGACAGCAACTCGCTACCGGAGCAAACGGAGCAACCATGGCAATTCTTCAGGGCGCCACGGACACCTGGACCAAGTCCTCCTACTCCGGAGGAAACGGTGCGTGCGTCGAGGTGAAGTCCCCGGCCGTGACGGCACTCGTCGTCCGTGACTCCAAGACCCCCGAGGGCCCCACGCTGGCCTTCCCCACCGACGCCTGGACCACGTTCCTGACCTCGGTCAAGGCCTGACCACCGCCCCCGAACCACCGTTCCCCGATCCACCCACCGATCCACAACCCGTCCGCTCCCACTGACCCGCCGGACCCACCGGACGCGTCCGGACCGTCCGGCAGGCAGCGCTGCGGCAGAGCCCTCTCGACCAGATCGCCGTCCTAGCCGAGAGGGCTCGGCAGCCGCATCAGGCCACGGTGAACGGCGCGTCACACACCGGATCCCCGGCGACCGTCGCGAGCGGCATGTCCAGCTGATGTAGCAGTGCCACCAGCCCGGCGCGTTCGATCTGGCCGGTGCGGTAGGAAGGTCAAGCGGCGAGCCGTGCCTCCACGGCTGTCACGAGTTCGGCCGCCTCGGGTTCGGTCTGCGGGGCGAACCGGGCAGCGACCTCGCCGTCCCGGCCGATCAGGAACTTCTCGAAGTTCCACCGGATGTCCCCGCTGTGCCCCTCGCCGTCGGCGAAGCCGACCAGGCGCTCGTAGAGCGGATGCCGGCCCCCGCCGTTGACCTCCACCTTCTCGGTCATCGGGAAGGTCACGCCGTACGTCGCGGAACAGAACTCGGCGATCTCCTCCGCGCTGCCCGGCTCCTGCCCCATGAACTGGTTGCACGGTACGCCGAGCACGGTGAACCCCTGCTCCGCGTACCGTTCCTGCAGCCGCTCCAGCCCGGTGTACTGCGGCGTCAGCCCGCACTTGGAGGCGACGTTCACGACGAGCACGACCCGCCCGGCGTACTGTCCGAGCCCGGCCGAGCCGCCCTGCAGGGCGCCGATCTCCACGCCGAGGGGAGAGGACCCGCTGTCGAATGCGTCAGTTGTCATGCCAGGATGCTAGATCCTGCACGCCGCGGCGGATCGTCCGCACCATGACCCCGGCGTGACGACCCGCCCACGGTCGGACGCCGCCTTCACCGACGCCCGGGCTTCGTCTCCTCTCCCCTCCGCACCCATGTCCGGCCCACCCAACGGGCGCCGGCCCCCACAGCGAGCGCAACCAGGCGGTAGGCGCGGTTGTTCGTGTCGGCGTGCGTGAAATCGATGCGCCAGTTGCAGAAGCCGCTGCTGAGTGCGCCGGCGAAGGCGCAGTGGGCGCCGGCGGTGTGGGCCTCGCGGCGTTGGCGGGGCGCCGGGCCGCGGGCGGGGCCGGTACCGGACCGGGGCCGGCTGGGGGGCGGATCCGGGGGCTCGGCTTCGATTGGGTCAAGGCCGGCGGTGGGAACCTCTGTGCCGTCAAACCCTTGCATAGTCTAATGGACCGGGGAGGGGCGCCTGAGAACACGGAGGGCGGCTCCTGAGCGCCGCGACACCGGAGTGGTCATGACCGTGAAGAAGTCGACGCCCAGTGCCGCCGTGCTGAACTGGATGCCCGTCGCGGCCATGGCCGTGGTGGCCGTGGTCGACATCGTCGCCGGGCCCAACGTGGGATTCCTGCCGCTGGTCTCGCTGGGACCGGCGTTCGCCGGACTGGTCGGAGGCTGGCGCCGTACCGCGCTGATCGGGCTGGTCGCCCTGCTGCTCTGCCTCGGGCTCGGCCTCTACAACGGCCTGTTCGACAGCAGCCGCGGCTACAGCGCCATGGCGTCCGTCGCGGGCGTGACCGGCGTCGGCGTCGCGGCGGCCGTGATGCGCTCGCGCCGGGAGGCGGAGCTGGCCAGCGTCCGGTCGATCGCCGAGGTCGCGCAGCGGGTGCTGCTCCGCCCGGTTCCGCTGGCCGCCGGCCCGCTGCAGGCGGCGGTGTCGTACACCTCGGCCGTCGCCGAGGCCCGCATCGGCGGCGACCTCTACGAGGTGGTGGCCTCCCCGCACGGCGTCCGGGTGATCGTGGGCGATGTGCAGGGCAAGGGGCTGGCGGCGGTGGAGACGGCGGCCGTCGTCCTCGGCGCCTTCCGGGAGGCCGCGTACGACGAACCGGACCTGATGAGACTCGGCGAACGCCTGGAGCGCAGCGTCGCCCGGGAGCCGGACGACGAGAAGTTCGTGACCGCGATTCTCGCCGAGATCGGCCGCGCCGGGCCGGCGGTCCTCCTCAACTACGGCCACCCGGCACCGCTGCTGGTCCACCGGGACGGCAAGTCCGACTTCCCGCAGCCGCCCGCGTACGCGCTGCCGCTGGGCCTGACGGCACACGACGGCCCCGGCCCCGAGCCGTACCACGTCGACTTCGCCCCCGGCGACCAGCTGCTCCTCTACACCGACGGCGTCACCGAGGCCCGTGACGACCAGGGCGGCTTCTACCCGCTCGGCGAGCGGGCCGACCAGCTCCTCAAGGACCCCGACGCGCACCGTGCCCTGGACGCACTGCGGGAGGACCTGGTCCGCCATGCGGCCGGACCGCCCCACGACGACGCGGCGATGCTGCTGCTCCGTTACCAGGGGCACGGCGAGGCGCCGTTACGCCCGTAGAGACCGTAGAGACCGCAGAGACCCCGTGGGAGGGGAGGCTGCACTCACGCGTCGTCCGGCGGCTCTTCCTCCGCGAGCCGTTCGGCGATGTCGTCGGCCCACTCCAGCGCCCACCGCCGCAGCTCGGCCACCGCCTCCGGGTCGAGCCCGCAGGCGGCGAACGCGCCGTCGTCGATCCAGTCCGCCCCGGTCAGCCGGGACTGGAGGTCGGCGAGGTCGAAGGCGTCGAGCGCGTGCCGGCGCCCGAGTTCCTCCAGCTCCGGCCGGCTGCGCAGCCGTGCCGCGGCCCGCACGTGGACGAGGTCCCGGGCGAGCCCCCGGTCCACCAGCGCCCGCACCCGGGTGCCGATGAGATCCTCCAGCGACAGCACCGGCCCGTCCTCAGAAGCCACCGGCGGCCCCCACAGCACCTCCTTCACGACGTCCACCACACACTCCGCACCGGTCACCGGCTCGGCGACCACCAGCCGCGCCGCCAGCGGATCCGTCTCGACCGACGCTACGAGCCACCCGAGCTCCACGAGCCCCGCACGCACACCGTCGGCGATCTCCGCCATGCCGGCGGAGCTGTCCGAGGCGACGGTGACACCCGGCCCCGCCCGCTCCACCAGCCCGTGCTCGCGCGCCGCATGTCCCCCGGCCAGCAGCAGCCCGTACGGCGCCCCCGCGGCCAGGAGATCGGCCGGCAGGCTCCGGGGCGGCGGCTCAGCCATGAGGGGTGGGGGAGTGGAAGCAGTCGATCACGGCCCGATTATCACCGGACGCCGGTCGGCTCGCCGCCCGGCCGACACGGGGCGGGAGGGCAGGCCGTAGGGGGATGCGGTACACCGCCGCCACCGTGCCGTCACGAACGCATACGGAACAAGCCGAACTCCGCGGCCCGAGCCCGCTCGCCTGCGGCGCCCGTCCAGCCGCACGAACAGCCTGAACCCTCGGCCCGCCCCATCCCGGAACCACTCAATCACCCTACAGATTCGACCTGTTGCGCACGGTTCCTGTTTACTGATGCGAAGTGTCGCGTCTATCGTGCGTCATCGACCGGTCGGCGCCCCGGCGCGCGCACGCGGGGCCCGCACACCGTAAGTGGGGAGGATGCATGCTGCGACGGCGCACCCGGCTGCCGCTGCCTGCCCCGACCGGGTGTGCAGCACCGTTGGCGACGGACCCGACCGGGCGGAACCGCCACCGGCATCGCCACCGCCCACCGCCCCGACCCGGAGACCGGCCTCCCCGCCCTCCTGCGGGTCCGGGGCGAGAGCGGTCCGGTGGCGCCCCTGCCTCCCAAGGACAGGCGAGCTCCGGCCTGTGCCCGGTCCCGTGGGCTCCGGATCGCGATGGCGGAACGCGCCGCGGCGACGGCTCCCGCCAACGACGGGTGCACCAGCCCGTGACACGGTTCCAGGACACCAGGCGCCTGGGTACGTCGTCCCGGCGTTGCGGGGTCGACCGGAAGGACCCCATGCCCGCCTACGCCATCGCGCACCTGCGCCCGGCTGCCGCCCCGCACCCGGACACCGCCGAGTACGTCCAGTGCGTCTCCGCCACCTTGGAGCCGTTCGGTGGCCGCTTCCTCGTGCACATCGCCAAGCGCCAGGTGGAACTCGCCCGCCTACCAGGGGATCGCACCCCTGCCCAACCGGCACATAGAGTCTCTGGGTGACCGTACACATGGTCGCTGGTGTACTCGGACGGAGCGGGTGTGGCGGTGCCGGGGCCTCTTCGTCGACTGCCGCACTTGAACCTGCGCCGAGCCACTCGCTTTCGCGGACCGGGTCCGGTCCGTGGAGCCTGGCTCTCAGGAACGACGGACCGTGCACCCGGCTGCTGCAACCACTCAGGTTGCAGACGCAGAAAGCCCGGCGGATCATTGACGGGAGAGCTGGGTGGCGGGAAATCGCCATTCGCCTCTTCACCGCTCGACTGTCCTCGAGGAGCTTGGGCGCCACCTACCAGCACACGTACGGACTGGCGCACGCGCTTCCGAGCCTGTGTTCCGCGCGGGTGGACTCGGACTACGGCCGCGCAACAGGTCGATCACGAGGGGAGCGCCATGGCCGAGAAGATCGTCGACGTCACGCTGGCAGCCATCACGAATGTCGGCGCCACCCGCGTATCCCCCATGGGGTTCATCCAAGTCCGGACAGTCCGCGCCGTGGACGATGAGCAGGATTTCCAGCGGGAGACCCTGTACTCCAGGGAGCGTGGAGAGCCGTTGCATCCCAGTGGAGCGCAACGACTTGAGCCGGGAAACAGTCTCACCTACAACGTCATGAGACGACTCACCGTTCGTCACTTCGGAACGGAGAGCCCAGGCCAGCTCAACCAGATGCTCATACTTGCCCCTGACCTGACCCAAGACTTCGTCGAGTTGGGGACCGTCCATACTCGCGTTTACTTCGGCTGCTCCAGGCTCAAGATCCGATTTGGCGAGATTGAGGGATTCCAGACCGTCTCCTGCTCACACAACGCCTTTCTTGGCGATCAGGAATGCAAGTTCAGGGCGGACTACACGGTCAATCTCGTTTCTTCGTCGGGGTAGCGCAGGTTCCTCCGGGCGACACGTCCTGGCCGGTTCAGTACGGCCTGTCGTGCTCGGCCGGAGTCTTCGACGCTTCCGGCGTGAACGGATCGGGCACACGGTCCGTATGCGTATCCGATCGGGGTGCGCACAGGGACGAAGTACCCGATCTTCATGGCGTTGGCGCACAGGGCCGCGAGTACGGCGGCCCCGGGGGGATGTGAGGCAACTATGTCGGTGGCGGGCAATGCGGTGCGCAGAGGCACCGTACTTCCGGTGGACGCGGCACGACGGGCGATGTGGGCATTCGTCATCGCCAACGTGGTGATCGTCGAGGCGCTGTTCCTCGGCGCCGGCTCGGGCAAGAACGGGGTGCTCACGGTCGCCAAGTTCTTCGGGGTCCACGCGGCCCTGTTGATGCTGTTCCAGCTGCTGCTGGTGGCCCGGCTGCCGTGGCTGGACCGCCGCATCGGGATGGACCGGCTCACGGTGTGGCACCGCTGGGTCGGCTTCACCCTGCTGTGGACCGTCCTCACCCACGCCACGCTGGTGGTGCTCGGCTACGCGACGCTCGACGACGCGTCCATGGCGAAGACGTTCGTCGCACTGAGCGGGGTGCCGGCCTCCCTGCTGGGCATACTGGCCGCGAGCGTCATCGTCGTGATTGCCGTAATCTCCACCCGGGCGCTTCGCCGGCGGCTGCAGTACGAGGTCTGGCACGGTCTGCACCTGCTGCTCTACGTGGCCCTGGGGCTGTCGTTCGTCCACCAGCTGCTGGAGACCACGACGTTCACGTCCTCCGCCTTCGCCCAGGCCTACTGGTGGATCCTGTGGCTGTTCGCCTTCGGCGCCCTGCTGACGGGACGCCTGGTCATGCCGCTGTGGCGCAACGCCTACCACCAGTTCCGCGTCGTGGCCGTGGTGCCGGAGTCGGACAACGTGGTCTCCGTCTACGTCACCGGCCGGCACCTCGAGAAGCTCCCCGCACGGGCGGGCCAGTTCTGCATCTGGCGGTTCCCCGGACACCACCACTGGTGGCTGGCCAACCCCTTCTCCCTGTCGGCGGAGCCGCGCGGGCAGGGGCTGCGCCTGACGGCGAAGGCGGTGGGCAGCGCCAGCGCCGGTCTGCGGAACGTCCCGGCCGGCAGCCGCGCCTTCGTCGAGGGGCCGTACGGGGCGTTCACCTCGCTGCACCGGACCCGGCCCGGCGCCCTCCTCATCGCCGGCGGCGTGGGGATCACACCGGTGCGGGCCATGCTGGAGGAACAGGGGACCGGCGACGTCGTGGTGCTGTACCGGGTGCGCAGCGAGGCCGACGCCGTGCTGCTGAACGAGGTCCGGCAGCTGGTCGCGCTCCGGGGCGGCCGGCTGCACCTGATCACGGGCCGGACCGGCGAGAGCGGCGCCCCGCCCTTCGATCCGAGCGTCCTGTCCCGGTTGGTCCCCGACGTCACCGGACGCGACGTGTACGTCTGCGGCCCGCCCGCCATGACCACGGCCGTGCTCTCCAGCCTGAGGGACCTGCAGGTCCCCGCGCGACAGGTGCACGCCGAGAAGTTCGGCATGGCCTGACCCGGAAAGGGCCGCGCCCCTCCGCAGGGTCGCCCGCCCGCCACCCTCCGCACCGACGACGACGAGAACGGGGCCGCCGCGGCGCCCCCGGGACACACGCCCCCGACGCACTCGCCGCGCGCTCCAGGGCGGGGACCCCCGGCCGCGGCAGGTACCACTGCCGGGAGCACCTCGGAATCGGATCGGAAGCGGTTGGCCGGTACCGGCGGAAGCGCCCGGAGTGGTCTCGTGGACGAGGTGAGGCCGGGCGATGCGGCGCGGGGCAGGACGGCGGGAGATGCCGCGAAGGGGGAGCTGGGAGATGCGGATCGACCCGTCGGCCCCGGGGACACGCCCCGGCCACCGCCCGGCCTCACCTTCGTCCTCAGTCGGCCGCGCGCGGGCCGGGGACCAGGTCCTGGAAGCGCTGTTCCACCGGGGTCAGGTCGGTCCGGGCCAGCTCCTGGGGCCGGATCACGAGGCGCAGCTCGGGGGTCAGCGCGGGATAGCGGCGGCAGGCGTCGATGAACGAATCCACGATCAGGGCGACCAGCTGGCCCCGGTCCAGATCGGTGACACGGGCCAGCCCGGAACCGATCAGGGGAATGGCGACCGGCTTGAACAGACCGTGAACCGCCACGGAGGCCCACAGGTTCTCCAGACTCAGCTGCAGATCACGGTCGCTGGACCTGGCCACGAGATCGTTGCCGAGCTGCGAGTAGGCGGTGGCGAACACCCGGCGGCCGTCGATCGGCACCACCACGGTCGTGCCCACCGGGTAACGCACCCGCCGGCCCAGAGGCTTGGACCGAACGCTCTCGGTGCCCGCCGCCTTCACCTTGCGCAGCCCCGCCCGCAGCTTGTCGTCGAGCAGACGGCGCCGCCCGGCGAACACCCGGTCCACGAGCTGGCTCTGCACGCTCTCGCGGCTGATCACGAGATCCTCGGCGGTCTCCGTGTCGAAGGTGTCGGTGAACCCGACCACCAGGTTGCAGTCCGCCTGGTCGAACAGGTCGCCGCGCACCAACACCACGTCGGCACGCTGGCCGGGCAACGGCACCCGGTGCCTCAGCAGTTCGGACCCGTGTCTGGCACGCAGCTCCGCGCGCAGGGTGTCGAGGACACGCGCGGCCTCGGCGTCGTCCGGGCGTTCACGGACGATCAGCTCGGCGACCGGCAGGGCGAGCTCCGGACGCCCCAGGTCCGTCTGGACCCGTACGAGTTCACGCCGGGCGGTCTCCTGGAGAACCGTCAAGCGGCGGATGAAGGGCATCGCGAACCCCTCGCCGTTCACCTCGGCCAGCGGCCGGCCGCGCACCATGGACAGCGCCTCGGCCAGCCGGTGGGCGGCGGTGGCCGGCGGTGCGAGCAGGGCGCCGCTGACGATCGCGGTGAACCGCGCGCTGTCCAGTTCCTCGAGCCCCAGCACCAGTCGGTAGGCGGTCTCCGGCCCTTGCACGGTGGCCTGCTGCTCGGTGCGCAGGATGTTCGTCCCGGCGCTGTCCTGGCCGGGTGCCAGGGCCCGACGCAGCTCCAGGACCCGTTTCTGGACCTCGTTGCGGTTGCGCTGGTCCAGATGGCGGGGCTCGTCCGAGAGCCCCCACACGTCCCGGCGCAGTTGCCGCACCGGCACCGCCTCGCCCTCGGCCGCCACCAGACGGACCAGCAGCCGTACGGTCAGCGGCGTCAGCCGGACCGGAAGACCGTCGACCTCGAGCTGGACCGGGCCCAGTATCTTCACTCGAACACGCGCTCTCGCACCGACCATGCCCGTCGCCCCCCGGCGGTTGTGCGTCACTCTGAGTCAGGTATGAGTGACCGGCAGATTATCACCAGCGAGTGGGGTAACCATGAGTTCGGGTGATTCCGGTGCTTTGGACCCGATGAACCCGATACGGTTGCCGGATACCTCCAGGCCGGGGTCCCGCCCGGAACCCCGGCCCCGCCCAGGATCCCGGCCCCGCCCACGACGGCGTCCGGGTCGCCGCTCCCGCAGTCTCCGCCTCTCACGTCTGCTGCGTGGCACCCGGCGCGCCCGGCAGGTCTTCGTACGCGACACGATGGTGGCCTTCGGCGGGCTGTCCGCCGTGCTTCAGGTCGCTGGCCCGTTCGTGCCGCACCTCGGGTCCGGCGCGGTCGTCGGGCTGTCGGTGGCGGCCTGTCTGGGCTGGGGGCTGGTGAGGGCCCGCCCGGCGGCCCGGGTGCAGCAGGCGTTCCGGCGGCCCGACATGACCGTGGTCGTCGAGGCGGGCGATGTGTTCGACCAGCCGGCCCATGTCGTCGTCGGCTTCTGCGACACCTTCGACACCCTGTCGGCCGACGGCAGGGTCATCAACGCCGACAGCATGCAGGCGCAGCTGCTGGAGCGCACGTACGGCGGCGACGTGGCCCGGCTGGACGCGGAGCTGAGCGCGGCGCTCGCTTCGGCCGAGCCCGTTGCGCGCGAGCAGCGGGCGGACAAGCCGCTCGGCAAGCTCGACCGCTACCCGATCGGCACGGTGGCCGTCCTGGGCACCCGACCGCGTCTGGTGTTCGGCGTCGCCTACAGCCGGATCGGCAACGACTACGTGGCCGCCTCCGGCGTCGAGGATCTGTGGCGCGGCCTGGGGGGACTGTGGGACGCACTGCGCGCGCACGCCCCACTGGACACCGTGGCCATGCCGTTGGTGGGTTCCGGCCTGGCGCGGCTCGGCTTCCTCGACCGGGACAGCCTGCTCCGGCTGGTTCTGATGTCCTTCGTGGCCCGCTCCCGGGAGAGCGTGATCTGCCGTGAACTGCGCCTGGTGATACGGCCCGAGGAGCTGCAGAGCGTCGACATGCGCGAACTGGCGGCGTTCCTGGAGGCCCTGGCGTCCGGCCCGGAGCGGTAGGAGAGGCCCGACCCACCCAGCCGCCCGTGACGGCGTACGTCCATCCGCTGACGCCCGCACGAGGGGGGCGGAAGGCCCTCGGCGTCCCGCCCCCACCCCGCCGTCCCTCAGGCCAGCCGTCGGTAGGCCGCCAGATTCCTGAAGTACGAGATGTCACGCCAGTCCGGCCGGGTGTCGTCGAGGTCGCACTCGGCTCCCTTGAGCCGTTCGACGATCTTCGAGACGGCGGTCTCGGAGCCGTCGAAGTGGATCACGTTGCGGCCCGCGAGGTCCGCGGCCGGCCGCACCTGGCCGACCTGCACGATGATCGTCCGCTCCGGATAGGCCATCAGCGCCATGCCGAGCTCGATCAGCACGTTCTGGCGGGGCTGGCCGGTCAGCCGGGTCTCGTAGGGAGGCTCGCTGTCGCCCAGCAGGTGCGGATGGAGCTTGCTGACGTCGTCCGGAGTGAGCAGCACGAGCGCCGCCTGCGCCTGCGACAGCGCCTTCTCGATGACCTCGCCGAGGAACGGCGCGGTCCCCCCGGTGGCCCGGACCAGCCGCTCCCACTCCAGCGGGCGCAGGTCGAGCCTGCGCAGCAGCCCGAACATCGCCGTGCGGACCTCCTCGTCGCGGCCGTGCACCACGAAGACGCTGCGGCTGCGGGCGTGGTCCGCGCGCGCCTGGGCCGCCCGCGCCGCCTCCTGCTCGGCGGACGGCTGCGGAGGCTGGGGGGTGTTGTAGACGTTGTACCCGAAGCCGTTGTTGCTGCCGCCGAGGATGTTCTGGTTCCTGTCGCCGAAGGTGTGGCCCTGGCTCATGGTCACTCCCCTTCCTTCCCTCACGAACCGCTGCCCGCGGGCTGGTAGTTGTATCCGAAGTCGCTGTTCTGGCCACCGAAGACGTTCTGGCTGTTGTCGCCCAGCAGGATGTTGGTCTGCGCGCGATCGTGCTCGGCGAGGTCCACGTCGTGATCGGCGAGGAACATGCGGATGTTCTGGAGCAGGCGACGCTCGATGATCTCGGTGTACTTCGTCGCGTCGCAGTGCTGGAAGAAGTGGTGGTGCGTCTCGCTCGTGGCCATTTCCCTGACGCTGGCCCGAGCACCGCAGTCGAGCCAGGGGTTGACGTAGCGGCCGAGCCGGAACTCGCTGCTGTCCTTGGCCTGATCCGTCAGCAACACCTCGACGGCCGCGTTCCTGGCCCGTCCGGCCTGCCAGGGCTTGACCCACCGGACCGCCCACGCCGGCAGGAACCGGCTGGGGATCAGACACAGCGGCAGCAGCAGCAGCAGGGCCGACCAGCGCAGCAGGGTGGTCAGCATGTCCCACGCCACGCGCACCGCCAGGCGCCAGCTGATGGTGCGGGGCAGCTGGTCCACGAGATGGAAGTCCTCCACCAGCGGCTTGAGCACATAGGTGTAGAACTCGGTGTGCAGCGTGTTGCCCTTGATGTCGAACCCGACGAAGATCGAGGTCACCAGCTCCTCGTTCCACGAGCCGACGCGCACGCACAGGTACTCGCGGGCCGCGTCGTAGTCCTCCCGCCAGTGGATGCCGGGCAGGTCGTCCTCGCCGGGCAGCCCGGACCAGCCGGCCCCGGTGGAACGGTCGTTGGTGCGGATCGCGGTGGTGTAGCGGCGCTGCTCGACGGTCAGCCCCTCGATCCGCTCGTCGACCCGGGCCTCGTCGCGCAGATCGGCGGCCATCCGGGCGGCGATCTCGCCGGAGATCTCGCGCACGGTGAACGGGACCATCTTCCTGCGCTCGATGGTGTCGAGGTCGGGCGGCGAGCCGTCCTCGCTCTTGCGCGCCATGATCCGCGTCTTCGGCGCGCCGAGCAGCAACTGCGCGTTCGACCACTCGCGCAGCGGCACACCCGCGCCGACGAAGGGCCGGTAGCCGCCGTAGAAGACCAGTCCGCCGCGGCTGGCCTGCTCATGGTCGATCTTGTGGGCGAGCCCGGCGGTCAGCTGGGGGTGCGACGGCCAGGCGCCGTCGAAGCCGCCGTCCGGGCCGCTCTCCCGCAGTCGGGTCATCAGGATGTGCAGGGTGACGATCCGCCGCAGATAGGCGGCCGCCCACAGCACCCAGCACAGCAGGACGTTGCCGAGGGACGAGCTGATCACTCCGTTTCCCGCCAGCAGCACGACGACTGCCGCCGCGCCGGCCGCGGCTCCCCACTGGATGCGGCGCAGCCGGCGCGCCGCGAGGGCGTGCGCGAGCACCGACACGGTGTCGTAGCCGAAGGAGGGCGGGACGACCCGGAATCGCTGGTCGAGCAGTTCCCGGATGACGGCGCGCCGGTATCCGGGATGGAGGTAGGTGCCCGCCGAGAGCAGCCGGGTGGCTCTGGTGCGCGCGTACTCCCGGTGCTCCGGCGGCTTCCGCGGCGCCGGGCCGGGCGGATGGGGGGAGAGTGCTTCTGTGGCCATGGTGGTTCAGCGCTCCGCTCGTGCGGGCGCACCCCTCCGGGCACGCCCGGTGGGTGTCAGTCGGTCTGCGTGGCCGTGCCACTGGTGATCACACCGTCGTGGACGGTGTACGTGACGTCGTACGAGTCCGTGGTGCCGTTGGTCTGAAGTGCCTCGACGGTCAGCCGCACCTCGGCACCCTGCACGGACACGATGCTGACGGTGTTCTGCTCGGTGGTGGCGTAGCCCTCGACGAAGTCGTCGTAGTCGGAGCCGAGGTTCTTGCCGCCGAGGTCCCAGGCGGTCTGGTAGTCGCCGGTGTCGACCGCCTCGAAGTAGGCGATGACGACCTCACCCGGCTCGTCGGCCGCGCTCGTGGCCGGCGCGCCGGTGGCGGTGTCCGCCGGGTAGGGGTAGCCGTCCTCCCCGTGGCCGCCGGTCGCCGTCGTCCCGGGGGTGCTGTGGACGTCCGGTGCACCGGGGTCTCCGTACGGCCATCCGGGCGTCGTCGTCGGGGCCTCGTAGGTCGGCTCGTCAGATGTCCCGACGCCGGCCGAGCCGAAGGAGTCCGAGCCGAAGAAGCCGGACCCGGATGATCCTGATGACCCGGACGATCCTGATGACCCGGACGCCCCGGACGCCCCGGACGACCAGGGCGACCCGGATGACCCGGATGAGGCGGAGCTGTCGTCCAGGCCGCCGAACAGGGCGATCATCATGGCGAGCAGCAGGGGAGTGGCGATGACCACGAGTGCCCAGGTGCGGGCGGGGCCGCTGGGCGGGATCAGCCCGGGGGCGCCGTAGGAGGGCGGCGTGCGATGGATGGACGGCGGGTCGGGAGGCCCGGCAGGCGGTGTCGGCCCTGGGTCGGTCATGGGGTTCTCCAGAGTTCACGCGGTGCGGCGCACCCGCCCGGCTGCCCCGCGGCGGCCCGTACGGTACGTGCGTACGCGGCGGACCAGGCGCGGGCCGACGGTGAACAGCGGTGCGCGAAAGAGCGGTTGACATCTCCGATGCGACCAGTGCCGCCGCTTCCGTGGCCAGAACCGATCTGCTTCCGATCCGCTTCCGGCCCGCTCCGGAGTCCTTTCGGGCCGTACGGCCCGTCACTCGCGCTCCAGGCGTGGAGGAACTCCCCTCCCGCCCCGGTGACGACACCAGATCCGGCCATCGCTCCCGCACTCGGCCACGGGTCGGTGTGCCCACGGTCGACCGGGGCCTCCAGGTGCCCCGAGACCCTCCCCTGAGCACCCGGCAGGGCTGCTACGAGTCGGCGCGGATCAACTCCGGGCGAGCAGCAGGACGCTGCCCACCGCCAGGAGCGTCCCGGGGACGTACGCCAGGAGCAGCAGATCGTCGAGGTGGGGCGCGCGCCGGCCGTGGGTCCGGCGGGTACAGCGCGTCGGCCTGTGACCGGCGGTACGCCCCGACCTGCCTGTGTGTCAAGTGTCACGACGGCCACGAATTCTTAACGAATCGCTGCCGTGGGTGTCCTGGCGGTGTCACAGTGATCCAAGAGGCTGGAGTTACTGACCAGTTGGATCAAATGTGCCTCGATGCGACTCGGCTCTCCGGTTGTTCCGCCTCCGGCCGGGCCTCGGGTCGGCACCTGCACGGCACACCCCCCACAACCGTCCATCTGCGATTCCGACCAGACCACCTACACCTCGCGCGTCCTTCGGGGCGCGCCGGAGGACCATCCCCATGGACCAGTTCACTTCGCACGTCCGCGCCTTCCGGGACCAGGCCGCAGCCCGTGCCGACGAGTTCGGCCGGCTCGCGGCGGGCCAGTCCCCCCACGCGCTGTTCATCACCTGCTCGGACTCCCGGGTGATCCCATCTCTGATCACCGGGGCCCGGCCCGGCGAGCTCTTCGAACTCCGCACCGCCGGCGGCATCGTCCCTCGGTGGGACAGCGGCCGACCGTCGGGCGAGGCGGCCACCGTCGAGTACGCCGTCGAGGTGCTGGGCGTCGCCGACGTCGTCGTCTGCGGCCACTCCCACTGCGGCGCGGTCGGTGCGATGGTGCGACGTGAGGACCTCTCGTCCGTGCCCGCGGTGCGCGACTGGCTGGAGAGCTCCGCCCCGCCGCCCCTCTTCCGCGACCCGGCCGCCCCCGACGTCGCGGAAGCCGTCCAGGACCATGTGCTGCGGCAGCTGGAGCGGCTGCGGGAGTACCCGTGCGTCCAGCGGCGCATCGCCGCCGGGGAGTTGCGGCTGCACGGCTGGTTCTACGTGGTCGACACCGGTGCGGTGCTCGTCCACCGTCCCCACGACGACGCCTTCCTTCCGCTGTGAACGCCGCGACCGGCACCGCGGCCGTCCCGCCCGCTCAGGAGCCGGGCCGCCGCGGCCGGCACCGGCGCACCGCACCGCCGGGGCCCGGGCGGGGCGCCGGGCCGGGCAAGGAAGCCCTGCGCGCCGATCTCACCGCATCCGTCGTCGTGTTCCTGGTCGCCCTGCCCCTGTGCGTGGGCGTGGCCGTCGCCTCCGGGGTGCCCGCCGAGCTCGGCCTGGTGACCGGCATCGTCGGCGGGCTGGTCACCGGGCTGCTGCCGGGCAGCAGTCTCCAGGTCAGCGGCCCGGCCGCCGGACTGACCGTACTGGTGCTGGAGGCCGTCACGGAGTACGGGCTCGGGCCGCTGGGCGTGTTCGTGCTGATCGCGGGTGGGCTGCAGCTGCTGATGGGCCTGCTGCGGCTGGGCCGCTGGTTCCGGGCCATCTCCATCGCGGTCGTCGAGGGCATGCTCGCCGGTATCGGCCTCGTCCTGATCGCGGGCCAGCTCTACGCCGTCGCCGACGCGGAGGCGCCGGGCTCGGGCCCGGCCAACCTCGCTGGGCTGCCCGGGCTGTTCACCGGTGTGGCCGGAGACCCGCGGGCGCTGACGGCCGCGGCTCTGGGCGTCGGCTCGATCGCGGTCATGGCCCTGTGGAAGCTGATGCCCGCACGGGTGCGCACCATTCCCGCGCCGCTGGCCGCGGTCGGCGGGGCCACCGCTCTCACCGCGCTGTTCGGCCTTCCCGTCGAACGGGTGGAGGTCAGCGGGCTGCTGGGGGTGATCCGCCCGCCGTCCGCCGACGACTTCGGCGCGCTCGCCTCGGCCGGGGCCGTCGGCACCGTCGTCGCGATCACCCTCATCGCCTCGGCGGAGAGCCTGTTCAGCGCGGCGGCCGTGGACCGGCTGCACAACGGCCCGGCCACCCACTACGACAAGGAGCTGATGGCCCAGGGCGCGGGCAACGCCGTCTGCGGCGCGCTGGGCGCCCTCCCGATGACCGCGGTGATCGTCCGCAGCGCCGCGAACGTCCAGGCGGGCGCCCGGACCAAGGCCTCCCGCGTGCTGCACGGCGGCTGGCTGCTGCTGTTCGCCGCGCTGGTGCCCGCGGCCCTCGGGCTGATCCCGCTGGCCTGCCTCGCGGGCGTCCTCGTCTACTCGGGGTGGAAGCTCATCCCGCTGGCCGAGGTGCGGCAGCTGTGGCGGCAGCGGCGCGGCGAGGCAGTGATCCTGCTGGTCACGGCCGTCGCCATCGTGGTCACCAACATGTTCGAAGGAGTGCTGGCCGGCCTGCTGCTGGCGGTCGCCAAGTCCGCCTGGGAGACCTCGCACGTCCAGGTCCACGTCCAGCCGGACGACGGCCCCGGCAACGGCCCCCTGCGCGTGGTCGTCTCCGGCAACGCCACCTTCCTGCGTCTCCCGCGCATCCTGAGCACCCTCGAGTCCCTGCCCCGGGACCGCCCCATCGAACTGGATCTGCTCGACCTGCGTCACCTGGACCACGCCTGCCACACGGCCCTGGTGAACTGGGCGGACCGGCACAACGACGAGAAGGGAGCGACCCGGGTCCTGCTGCCCACGGGCTGACTCACCCGCCCCGCCGGAGGCCTCACGTCTCCGGCGGGGCCGGAGTCCGGCCACGGCCACGGCTTGTCGCCGGGACAGGGCGATGCAGTCTGCTCGCCGAGCGGTCGGCCACACCGCCCGTCCCGCGGGACCGACGCGGGAAGCTGCTTCACAACAGCCGGCCCGCAAGGACCGGACAGGCGGGACCGTGCCGGTCGCCGTGCCGCCCCGCGAGCCGGCGGGCCGGCCCGGCCGCCGCGGGCTGTGCCTCGTCTTCGCCGACAAGGGTCAGATGCCGATTCCCCAACGGACTCCGGCTTCCCTCCGACCCGTGCTGTCCGGCCTTGCCTCGTTCCGGGAGCGGACAGGCCCGGCTCTCATCGCGGGCGGACGGCCGAGCCCGCGGTGTCCCTGCGAAAGTCGCCTCCGCCGAGTCAACGGCCCCCCCGCAGTGCCCGGGTGTGCTCTGCTGCGTCCCACGCGTACTCGCTGACGTGCATGAAGTCGAGCAGGGGGGCAGGGCCACCTGATCGGGGGCCGGTGTCCGCTCCCCGGCGGCTTGTCGGCTTCGTGTTCCGGCGGCTACAGCCGGCGGAGCACGGAGCTCAGTGTTTCGATCTCCTGCGCGGAGAGCTTGTCGGTGAAGTGGCGGCGTACCGCGGCGTCCAGGCCGGGGCGCACGGCGGAGACGGCCTGGCGTCCGGTGCCGGTGAGGGTGACGGTGACACCGCCGGCGCGTTCGCGGGTGACGAGTCCGCGCTTGCCCATGCGGGTGAGCTGGTGGGAGATGCGTGTGCGGTCCCAGCCGAGCGACGCGGCGAGCTCGCTCTGGCGTAGGGCGCCTCCCGCCTTGTTGAGGTTGACGAGGATCGTCAGGTCCGGCTCGGACAGGCCCGCTGCCTCGGCGGTGTCCGCGATCACGCGGGCTCGGACGATCTCGTGGGCGCGCTTGAAGGCGGACCAGAGGTCGACGGGCTCCGGTGCGGCGGCGTCGCTCATGGGCTCCTCCGGCTCGGCAGTTCCGCCAGCTGATGTTGACATATCAACGTGACTTTCCTAGTGTTGAAATGTCAACGCTAACAGGCGGCTGCGCCTTCTGCAGCCCCCGTTGGCCGCGCCCGTCGCCCTCGACCCGCAGAAGGATCCATGCAAACCCGACCCCTTGGAACCGGCGGCCCGCAGGTCGCCCCTCTCGCGCTGGGCTGCGCCGGCATGTCCGACCACACCGACCCCGCCGACGAGGCTGACGCCGTCGCCACCATCCACACGGCCCTCGCCGCAGGCGTCACCCTCCTCGACACCGCGGACTTCTACGGCATGGGCCACAACGAGGACCTCGTCCGCCGCGCCCTCCGGGCCGACGATCGCGAGAAGGTGCTCCTGAGCGTCAAGTTCGGCGCTCTGCGCGGCCCCGACGGAGCCTTCGTCGGCATCGAGGGCCGTCCCGCCCACGTCAAGAACGCGCTCGCCTACTCGCTGCGCCGCCTCGGCACCGACCACGTCGACGTCTACCGCCCCTCCCGCCTCGCCGCCGACACCCCGATCGAGGACACGATCGGCGCCATCTCCGAGCTGGTCCAGGCCGGATACGTGCGGCACATCGGGCTCTCCGAGGTGGGGCCGGAGACCATCCGCCGTGCCCACGCCGTGCACCCGATCTGCGATGTACAGATCGAG
Source organism: Streptomyces poriticola (assembly GCF_036689765.1). Lineage (NCBI taxonomy): Bacteria > Bacillati > Actinomycetota > Actinomycetes > Kitasatosporales > Streptomycetaceae > Streptomyces > Streptomyces poriticola. The sequence goes on along the minus strand of NZ_JBAGKH010000003.1, from coordinate 247,448 downwards.
TACTCCCTGTTCAGCCGTGATCCCGAGACCAACGGCATCCTGGACACCTGCCGTGAGCTGGGGATCGGCGTCACCGCCTACGGGGTTCTCGCGCACGGCCTGCTCACCGGCACCTACCGGCACCCCGCCGGAGGTGACTCGCGCGCCCACTGGCTGCCCCGCTTCCACCCCGACAACCTCGCCACCAACCTCACCCTCGCCGACCGGCTGCGGCCGATCGCCGACGCGCGCGGCATCAGCATCGCGCAACTCGCCACCGCCTGGGTCATCGCCCAGAGCCGCCGGTGCGGCACCATCGTGGCCGTTCTGGGCACCCGTCGACCGCACCACGTCGAGGAGGCCCTGGTCGCGGCCGAAGTCACCCTGACCGACGCGGACCTCCGCACGATCGACGAGGCCATCCCGCCCGACGCGGTGGCTGGAACCCGGTACGCCGCGCCCCTCATGGCTCTGCTGGACAGCGAGAGCGGTCCGAAGCCCTCTGTAAGCACAGGGAACTGACCGCTGTAAGCACAGGGAACTGACCGCCGACGGCCGGGCAGACCTCGCGGCTTCCACCGGCATGGTCTCCGTCAGCACGCTCGGTGAACCGAGCCAGAAGTTCCGCGACACCTGCAGCATCACCGTGTCCTGCACGCCCATCCTCGGCACCACCCGCTGACCCCGCACCCACCGGGCGCGCGTCTCCTGCGCCGGCGCCTGCTCGGCAGGCGGCCCTGCCTCTCCTGACGAGGCCCTGTGGTGGTCACTCCCTCATCTGGTCCATGGCCACTGTGGGCGAAGTCGGTGCCAACTACACAAAGAACAGGCTGCGAATCATGAGCACATCCGAGTCACTGCTTGCCGAGCTGGCCCGGTCCGAAAGGGCGATCGGAGTAGGGATCATCGGACTCGGGGCGCACGGGAGCTGGGCCGAGCGCTCCCACCTGCCGGCCCTGCGCGCCGTCCCGGGCTACGAGCTGAGGGCCCTGAGCACGAGTTCGAAACAGTCAGCGGAGCGCTCCGGACAGAAGCACGGTGTGTCCCGTACCTTCGGGACGGCGGCCGAACTGGTTGCCTGCGACGAGGTGGACCTCGTCGTCGTGGCGGTGAAGGTGCCACATCACCGGGAACTGGTGCAGACGGCGCTGAGCGCCGGCAAGAGCGTGCTGTGCGAGTGGCCGCTGGGCAACGGGCTCGCGGAGGCCGAGGACATGGCGCAGCGAGCGCGCAGCCGCGCCGTGCCGACCGTCGTCGGACTCCAGGCGCGGTCGCACCCGGCCCTCGCCTACGCACGGGCTCTCGTGGCCGACGGCTACGTGGGGGAGGTGCTGTCCACGACGGTCGTCGGCTCCGGCGGCGCCTGGGGCGCCACCGTCGGCCCCGGCGATCACTACGTGCTCGACGCCGCCAACGGCGCGACACTGCTGACCATTCCCTTCAGCCACACCCTCGACGGACTCGCGTCCGTCCTGGGAGAGCCCGAGGAACTGCGGATCCAACTGGCGTCGCGGCGTACGTCGGCCGTGGACACCGAGAGCGGACAGCCCGTGCCCATGACCGCCGCGGACCAGGTGGTGTCCTCGGGACGGCTGCCGGGCGGCGCGGTAGCCACCTTCCACTACCGCGGAGGCATGTCCCGGGGCACCAACTTCCGCTGGGAGATCAACGGCACCGAGGGCGACCTCGTCCTCACCGCGCCGATCGGCCATCCCCAGCTCAGCCCGGTCACCCTCGGAGGCGGCCGCGGAACGTCCACCGGACCCGCTCCCCTGACGGTGCCGGAATCGTACGTTCGCGTCCCGCAACTGGACCCCCGAGCCGACGCGCCGGCCTACGCAGTTGCTCACGCCTACCGGCAGTTCCTGGACGACCTGCGCGAGGGCACGTCAGGAGTACCCGATTTCGCGCACGGCGCCGCCCGGCACCGCAGCATCGAGTCCGCCATTGCGACAGCCTGACCGGACGTGCGGGCCTTGGCCCACCCACCAGTGGACTGCCACACGAAGCCGAAGCATCGCGCAGGTGGCCGACTTGATCGAAGTCCGGCATCCGAGACCGCGAAGCACGACCCTTCGTCGAGCTGTACGAGGAGATCGGCCTCCCACCGGTCCGGCTCCACGACCGTCACGGTGCCACGACCCTCGCCCACGCGGCCGGGGCGGACCTGAAGGACAGCCAGGAGATGCTCGGCCACTCCTCGATCACCATCACGGCCGACACGTACACGAGGCAAAGAGCGAATCAGCAACTCGGGTATATAGCCCGGCACTTTAGGCAAGTCGGCAACGAGCCGAAGGGCTTACGTCATGCACCGTCGTACACCCATGTATGGCCGGTCTGTCGGTACTCCTCCACCGGGATCGGCTCGATCCCGGTTCGCATGCGGGCGGTGTAGAGCAGGCCGTCGAGGTGGTCGATCTCGTGGTGGATGAGGCGGGCGAGGCCGCGTTCGTCCACGGTGGTGACGGACTCGCCGGTCAGGGTCGTGGTCTCGACGGTGATCTTCAGGGGGCGGGGGACGAGGCCGCGGACGTCGAAGAAGCTCAGGCAGCCCTCGTACTGCTCGTCCAGCTCGTCGGAGCGGTCGGTGATCTACGGGTTGAGCAGGATGACGGCGGGTGCGTCGCCGGGCGGCTGGACGACGGCCGCGGTGCGGCCGGTGCCGATCTGTGGGGCGGCGATGCTCATGCCCTTGGCGAAGGGGTGGACCTGGCCGATCCGCTCCGTCGCGGCGAACAGCTCGTCGGCGATGCGCTCGGCTTCGTCGCGCTCGGTGGGCAGGGTGAAGTCGCGGGCCGGTTCGGTCAGGATGCCGGCGCCATGCTGGACGACTCCGAGATCGCGCATCCGCTGGCTGGGCCGCACGTCAATCACCTGAAGTCCCCTTGTTCCGTGTTGTGTTCGCGCCGCGCCCGGAACCTCCACTCAAGACGGTCCCGAGCGTGGAGGGCGGGCGTGGTCCAGGAGCCACCGAGCACCCACACAGCGACGCAGCGGGAGTAAGCAAGGAGCGGCAGCAGCACCCGAAGGTCTGCGGCCACTCCTCTCCGTTGCGCGCATAACCTTGTCACGCGGAATGAGCCATGACGCGGGCATCCACTATCAGGCCAACGGTCGACACCCGCCTGTCGACCAGGTGTCGGCGCTCTCTCCCAGCCGTCGCCGATCTTCACGGAGGGCCTCTGTGGCGCCAGCGAAGCCTCTGACCTGGCGCTTCTTTGTGCCGCCTGGCAGGGCAGCAGACCGGGAATGGGCGTGCTGCGGCCGGGAGGGAGTGTCTTGCTCTTTCAGACAGTCCGCTTCGGGACGCGGGTAACGGCGGAGGCCAGGTTCCCTGTACAGGGACGGTGACTGCGACCGGGTCAGTCGCCGTGATAGAGGCGAACTGGATCGATCAGCTGGATGGCGGGGTCGTTCTCTGCGAGGTGGCGCAGTTCGTCGGTGAAGCCGGTACCGCTGTAGCACTGCAGCCGGGTGACGTCGGTTGCGGTGCCGCGCGCGGTGAGGAGAGCGCGGATGTGCTGGAGACGTTCGAGGTGGCCTTTTCCCATGACGTCGTTCCATTTGGCTTCGCCGATGGCGAGCACTGTTTCGCGGCCGCTGTCGGTCTCGCCATGGACCGCGACGTCGACTTCGTGGCTGGTCTTCGCGGCAGGATCGTTGGCGGTCCCGCTGGCGACCCTTGTGACGTGCCCGCCGTGGGTTGCGGGGGACGCGTGCCAGCGGGCCCATTCGCGGCAGACCTGTTCGAAGCGCGGGCCGACAACCTTGCTGCGGAAGGTGGACTGGGCGCGGCGCCAGACGGCGGGGGCGCGTCCGGGGCGTTCCAGATCGCCCCAGGCGGGGCGCATGACCGCGTGGTAGAAGGCGATGAGAGGTTCGGCGATGCGGTAGGCGGAGCGGTTGCGGCGGAAGGCGTCGGCCTCGTGGGTGATCATGCCGACGTCCTGGAGGACGCTGAGTGGGTGGGCGAGGTCGGTGGACTTGCGGCCGAGGTAGTCCGCGATGCCGCCGCGTGCGGCGTTTCCGGCGGCGATGGCGGCCAGGACGGAGTGGTAGAGCGCGGTGTCGTGGACTTCGGGTTCCTCTGCGAGCAGATAGCGGGCCTCGCGGAAGAGGGGACGGGCGGGATTGAGGACGGCGCGGGTGACCCAGGCGTCGAAGTCGTGGGGCCCGGCGGGGGTGTCGCCCTGGGTGAACTCGCGGCGGTAGGCGGGGGTGCCGCCGACGATGGCGTGGGTGAGCAGTGCGGTGCGCGGGTCGGTGATCTCCCAGAATTCGGCGGCGAGGCGGAAGTCCAGGGTGGGGACGACGAGTTCCAGGCCGGCGCGGCCGCGCAGTGGGGCGTTGCCGGCGAGGAGTCCCCCCATGAAGGACAGGGCGGAGCCGCACAGCAGGAGCCGTACGGGGGTGTTGGTGTGCTGGGCGGCGGGGTCGAGGGCACGCTGGATGATCGAGGGGAGGGCGGGGGAGGCCTTGGCGAGGAAGGGGAACTCGTCGATGACCGCGATGGTGGGGCTGCCCCTGTCGGCGATGCGCATGAGCTCGGTGACGGCCTCGTCCCAGTGGGTGAAGCGGAACGGGGTGGGCTGGTCGCGGTGGCGGGCGAGGGCTTCGCCGAACTGGCGCAGGGCGTCGGTTTCGGTGGTCTCGGTGGCGGTGAACATGAAGCCGCCGCTTGCCCGCGTGACGGCGTCCAGGAGGAAAGTCTTGCCCTGGCGGCGGCGGCCGGAGACCACGCCGAGGGTGGCGCGCGGGCCGGGCAGGGCGGCGAAGCGGGTCAGCTCGGCCCACTCGAAGTCGCGGTCGAACATCTCGGCGGGTTTGTCCACGGCGCACCTCTGTATGGATAGGTGCGCTTATTATATCTGGACTTATTCAAGAGTTCCCCTTCTTGCGTGCGTGCCCCGACGGTGGCGAGGGTAGGGGCGAGGGCGGTGCCGAGGCACGGGGGTGGGGCCGAGTGGAGTGGCCCCCGAACTTCCGCCGATACCTGGACGCTGGATGCTTCGTCATCCAGGGGAAGTGATCCATGGCGGCAAAGCGGAAGAATCAGCCTTGAGGGTGGCCATGGCCTGCTCTGCCGCGGCGCGAACCTTGGTGTGAGAGGCGTCGGTCGCCTCTTGGCCTGCGGAAAGCTGGTCTCGGCGTTCGGCCGGGGTGGGGAACCTGATCCGTCGGCACCCTTGTAACCCGCACGACTCGCGGCCGGCGATGCGTGAATCGCCCCACCGCCGCTCACACGTGCCGTTCCCGCCAGGTTCCCATCCGGGACAAAAACGCCCCTCCGTGGCACTCACGGAGGGGCGATATGTCCTATTGCCTAGTACTTTCTTGTGCCCCCGGCAGGATTCGAACCTGCGACACCCGCTTTAGGAGAGCGGTGCTCTATCCCCTGAGCTACGAAGGCGGGGTCTTGCCTCAGGTGGAGCCGAGCACTCTGGGTGGGTGTCCGGTCGCGTTGCGGCAAGTTCGTGACCGCCGGGCGTGGCGGTCTCTGACAGCGTAGCGGATCACGCCGGGGCGGTGGGGCCGAGGCCGGGCCTCGGACCGGGGCGACCGGGGGGCCGGTGGTCCGGGGTGGGGGTCGTGGGCGGTGCTGTCGGTCTGGGGGCACGGGCGGTCGGGCCGGTGCGGCGGTCACCTGGTGGGGTGTGGGGGCGACGGGGTGCTGCCGCGGTGGGGTGTGGAGGCGGTGGGGTGTTGGGCCATCCGGCCCACGTGGTGGTGCTCAGGCGGTGTCGGTGAGGCATGTGTCGTGGTGGTGGCCTGCCTGGGCGCCGGTGCTCGTGGGAAGGGATGGCATGAACGCGTGGGCGGTGGCGTCGAAGCCGTGGCGCAGGGCCGTCGGGTTTGTCGTGGCCGGGTGCCTGGCGGTGATGCTGGGTGCGACGGGGTGCGCCTCGGAGGCCGAGTACGACCCGCCGGGCGCCAACGCCCGCATCGGCTCGGTCCTGATCCGCTACGCGCACATCGCCGAACCTCCCGACGGCCCGTGGCAGCAGGGTGACGACGTCCCCTTCTATCTGTGGTTGTACAACCAGGGCGACAGCGCCGACCGGCTGATCGGCGCGGAGACGACCGTCGCGCGGTCGGTGGACATCGTGAACGCCGACGACGCCGGCCGGGGCCCCGTCAACCTGCCGCCGGGGAGGGTCGTCGAACTGCAGGAGGGCGGCGCGCACCTGCTCCTGCGAGGACTGCTCCAGGAGATCGGCGGCGGGGACTACCTGTGGATCACTCTGCGCTTCGAGCGCGCCGGTGAGATCGCGCTGCAGGTGCACTCGCAGGTCCCCACCTACGTCGACGACGAAGCCACCGACGCCCCCGGACTGACGTCACCCTCGCCCGGTGAGTGACCGGGGGACGTCCGGCGCTTCGCGCGGTGGTGGAGCCGGCTGCCGTCCCCTCCCGATCCGGCGGGCGGGTGCGTTTGCGTCGCCGGGGCGAGCGTGCGCAGCACCCGGCCGGTCCGGTCGGGCATCCGGGACGACGAGGGAGCGCAGGTCGCCGCCCCGGGCCCGGCCCACTCCCCGTCGGCCTTCTCCTCGCTCCCGGGTCACGCCTGGAGCTGGGTGTCGGTGATATCCACGCACACCACCTGGTAGGGGCCGCTTCCTCGCCCCCTGGGTCACACGGCCGCTTCCTCACTCCCGGGTCACACGCACTTTGTGGTCGCCCTCGAGATCCGCCCCGGCCACGCTGATCCGCACACCCCTCTGCGGATCCGTGAAGGTCTCGCCCGGGGTGAACGTGGCGTCGGAGAGCTCCGCGTGGACGTTGGGGCTGCGGGTGCAGCCTCCGCTGTCGCCGCGGGAGTCGTACACCGTCACCGGTCCCATGCCGGTGTCCACGCCCGCGTCGACCTTGTAGATCAGCACCCCGGGCCGGCACACGGCCTCGTCGTTGCCGGCGCGGGTGCGCAGCTCGACGGCGTACCCGGAGCGGGCGTCCAGCGGGACGAAGACCAGTTTGGAGCCGCCCGGGTCGGCGAGCGGGGTCAGCCGGTACTCCGCCGTCCCCGGTTTCGACGCACAGTGCACCTGGTCCGCGTCCAGCCAGCCCAGCTTCCACTTGTGCCAGCCGAGCAGGTCGTTGTCGGCGCCCCAGTCCTCGCTCATGATGTCCCAGTGCCCGACCGCACCACCGCCCTCCTGGGTGTAGAGGTCGGGCAGCCCGAAGACATGGCTGTTCTCGTGGGGGAGTACGCGGTAGCCGGTCCGGTCGTAGGAGCCGGAGCCGTCGTCCTGACGGGAGTAGACGAAGGACGCGTTGGCCAGGGGGACGCCGTCGGCGACCGGCGCCTCGGTGTTGCCGGCGAAGGTCACGGACAGGACCGTGTCCAGCGCCGAGGGGCCGGCGTTGGGGGTGACCAGCACGTTCAGCAGGTCGTACGACCGGAAGTCCACCTTGGGGTCGGCTGTCGCCACGATGTCCTGGACGAGCTCCCGGTACCCGGGGTCGAAGGGCGCGCCGCGCTCTATGCCGTACTCGGCGAACGGCTTCGGCAGGCGGAGCCAGTCGCGGACCGGAGTGGCCGGGCGGTAGTCGAGGCGGCCGTAGGAGCTGGTGCGGAACCACTCTTCGGTCTGCGGGAAGAATTCCGCGAAGCGGTCGAGGGCGCGGCCCTCGCCGGGCGCGTCGGAGAAGTCGATCATCAGAGTGAGGGCGCGGACGGTGCCGGTGGCTTGGACATAGCCGTCCGACGTCGGGATGCCCTCCGACATCTGGACCTCGGGGCCTCCGGTGATCATGCAGGGGCCGTGCTCGGAGGAGCGGGACAGGGCGGACGGTCCTGCCCCGGCCGGCGCCGCGCCCGTCCCGAGGGGTCCGGTACCGGCCGATGTGCTGACCGCGAGGGTCAGGGCGGTGACGGACGCCAGGGTGACCACGCGGCGCGGGCGTATCCGACGGCTCTGCGGCTGCATGCAGACCTCCCGGGCGACGGCAGCCGCCCGACTCCGGCTGCACCCTTGCGCTCACCCTCCGCCGAGGTGTGCGGGGGCGCGCGCTGGAGGAGACCGATCGTGGGTTTCCCGGCGGTAGCCGAAGAGCGACCGACAGTGAGGTGATGCACGTCACTTGAGAAGGGGGCCGGGCGGGAAATAACCGGGGACCCTCTCCCCGTTTAACCCGGTGTCCGTGCGAAACGGGGACTCGCTCCCCGCATCGCAATCCGCATCGACTGTCCACGACAGTCCGCAGCACTCGCCCACGAGGAGTACGCCGTGCAGACCGCCACTCCCGCGCCGCGCAAGGCGGCCCGGCCGCGCGCCGATGCGCTGCGCAACCGGGAGCGGATCGTCGTCGCGGCCCGGGAGATGTTCGTCGAGCACGGCCCCGATGTGCCGCTCGACGAGATCGCCCGCCGCGCCGGTGTCGGCAACGCCACGGTGTACCGCAACTTCCCCGACCGGGACTCCCTCGTCCGCGAGGTCGTCTGCTCGGTCATGGACCGTACGGCGCGGGCCGCCGAGCTGGCTCTCGCCGAGAGCGGCGACGCGTTCGCGGCGCTGGAGCGCTTCGTGCACGCCGCCGCCGACGAGCGCATCAGCGCACTGTGTCCGATGGTCTCGAGCACGTTCGACCAGCACCACCCCGATCTGGAGGCGGCGCGCGAACGCGTCGAGCGGCTCGTCGCCGAGGTCATGGACCGCGCAAGGTCGGCCGGGCAGCTCCGGCCCGACGTGGGCGTGGGCGACCTGATGATCGCCGTGAGCCAGCTCAGCCGGCCGCCCGCGGGCACGGAGTGTCCGCAGGGCGATCGTTTCGTCCACCGCCATCTTCAGCTGTTCCTGGACGGGTTGCGGGCTCCGGCCCGCTCTCGCCTGCCGGGCACGGCCGTGACCATGGAGGATCTGCGCCCACCCCGCGACTGACCACCGGCCTTTCCGGTCCTTCCGATCCTTCCAGTCCTTCCGGTCCTTCCGATCCTTCCAGTCCTTCCGGTCCTTCCGGTTCTTCCGATCCTTTCCTCTTCCGGTCCGAATCCCTTCCGGCGGGCTACCGATGAGTTCCGCCCGCCCCGGTCGTCTGCAGACCAGCCGCATCACCGTTCTGCTCGTCACTTCTCCGTCTTCCGTCTTCCGTCTTCCGTCTTCCGTCACAACGTCCCGAAGTGGGTACCTCCATGTCCGAAACCGGCCTCAAGGCCCCCGGCGTCTCCGGAGTCTCCGGCGTCCCTGATCCCGGCCGCTGGAAGGCGCTGGTCTTCATCGCGCTCGCCCAGTTGATGGTGGTCCTGGACGCCACCATCGTGAACATCGCCCTGCCCTCCGCCCAGCAGGACCTCGGCATCTCCGACGGCAACCGGCAGTGGGTCGTCACGGCCTACGCCCTCGCCTTCGGCGGTCTGCTGCTCTTCGGCGGCCGGATAGCCGACCTGTGGGGCCGTAAGCGCGCCTTCGTCATCGGCCTGGCCGGCTTCGCCCTCGCCTCCGCGCTGGGCGGTGCCGCCACCAACGAGGCGATGATGTTCGGCGCCCGCGCCCTGCAGGGTGTCTTCGGCGCACTGCTCGCGCCGGCCGCGCTCTCGCTGCTCGCCGTGATGTTCACCGACGGCAAGGAGCGCGCCAAGGCGTTCGGCATCTACGGTGCCATCGCCGGTGGTGGCGGTGCCGTCGGTCTGATCCTCGGCGGGTTCCTCACCGAGTACCTGGACTGGCGCTGGACCTTCTTCGTCAACATTCCGTTCGCGATCGTCGCCGCGGCCGGTGCCTGGTTCGTCATCCGCGAGCCCGAGGGTGGCCGCAACCGCTCCCCGCTCGACATCCCCGGGGTGATCCTTTCCACCCTCGGCCTGGTGGCCCTGGTCTACGGCTTCACCCGCGCCGAGTCGGACGGCTGGAGCGACGGGATGACGGTGACCATGTTCGTCGCCTCCGCGGTGCTGCTGCTCGCCTTCGTGCTGGTCGAGTCGAGGGTCAAGGCCCCGCTGCTGCCGCTGCGGGTGGTCACCGAGCGCAACCGCGGCGGTGTCTATCTCTCCCTCGGTCTGGCGATCATCGCCATGTTCGGCCTCTTCCTCTTCCTGACCTACTACCTGCAGGTCGTGAAGGGCTACTCGCCGGTCAAGACGGGCTTCGCCTTCCTGCCGATGATCGCGGGCATGATCACGGGCTCCACCCAGATCGGTACCCGTCTGATGACCCGGGTCGCGCCGCGGCTGCTGATGGGCCCCGGCTTCCTGGTCGCCGCCCTCGGCATGCTGCTGCTGACCCAGATGGAGATCGACTCCTCCTACACCGCCCTGCTGCTGCCGGCGATGCTGCTGCTCGGCCTCGGTATGGGTACGGCGTTCATGCCGGCCATGTCCCTGGCCACGCTGGGCGTCGAGCCGCGCGACTCCGGGGTCGCCTCCGCGATGGTCAACACCTCGCAGCAGGTGGGCGGCGCGATCGGCACGGCCCTGCTGAACACCATCGCCGCCTCCGCCACCACGTCCTACGTCGCCGACCACATCGGTTCCGCCACCTCCGGGTCGCAGCAGCAGCTGGTCCAGCTGGAGGGCATGGTCAACGGCTACACCAGCGCCATCTGGGCCGCCGTCGCCATCCTGGTGGTGGCCGCGGTCGTCGCTCTGACGCTGGTCAACGCGGGACGCCCGGGCGGTGGCACGGTCGCCGGTTCCGACGAGGCCGCCGGCCGCGCAGACGGCGACGCCACCGAGACACAGGTGCCGGTCGTCGCCCACTGACACCGGCCACGCTGCCGGGACCCCGGCTCGTGGACGGTGTACGGGGCAGGGCCGGAAACCGTACGGGGAGGGAGGAGACGCTCTTCCCGTACGGCGTCTTCCCGTACGCCCTCTTCCCGGACGGGAACTTCCCGTACGGCCTCTTTCCGAGGGACCGGGACGCCCGGTCCCTCGGCGTGGCTCTTGCGCCCATCTCGGCGGGTACTTCGCCGGCTCAGCGCAGCCAGGGCAGGTCCGCACCCGCTTCGGCGGGCTGGAGTCCTTCGGCGACGATCCTCATGATCTCGCCGAGGGACTCCTGCTGTTCGGGGGTCAGCCGGTCGAAGAGTGCCTGGCGGACCGCCGCCACATGGCCCGGTGCGGTCTGCCGCAGTACCTCGAACCCCTCGTCGGTGAGCACCGCGAACTGGCCGCGCTTGTCGACGGGGCAGTCCTCGCGGCGCACCCAGCCGTTCCTCTCCAGCCGTGCCACGGCATGCGACAGCCGGGAGCGGGTGATCTTCGCGGACCGGGCCAGCTCCGTCATCCGCAGCCGCCGGCGCGGTGACTCGGCGAGCTTGACCAGCAGTCCGTAGTACACGTGCGGCATGCCGGCATCGCGCTGGAGCTGACGGTCGAGGTGGTCCTCCAGGAGGGTGGCCGCCTCGATGTACGAACGCCAGACGTGCTGTTCCTCGGCGGTGAGCCAGCGCGGCTCGTCGGCGGGGGCGGAGGTGGATGCCGTGGTCATGGATCCACTCTACGAGGCGGCTTCTTGAAGTTTAAACAAATGGGCCCTAGCCTTGGCCTCATGTCCGCCGACATCCGCGAGCGCATGCCTGCGCTGTATCTCAGTCACGGTGCCCCGCCGCTGGCCGACGATCCCGTGTGGCCCGGGGAACTGGCCGCCTGGGCCGCCGAACTGCCCCGGCCGAAGGCGATCCTCGTCGTCTCCGCCCACTGGGAGGAGGCCCCGCTCGCCCTCGGCGCCACCAGGACCGTCCCACTCGTGTACGACTTCTGGGGCTTCCCCGAGCACTACTACCGGGTGCGCTACGAGGCGCCGGGCGCACCGGAGCTCGCCGAGTCGGTGCGCAAGCTGCTCCGCGCCCCCGGCACCCCCGTGCAGGACGTGCCGGACCGCGGCCTCGACCACGGCGCCTACGTCCCGCTCCTCGAGATGTTCCCGGACGCCGACATCCCCGTCCTCCAGATCTCCATGCCGACCCTCGATCCGGAACGGCTGATGGAGATCGGCCGCCGGCTCGCCCCGCTGCGCGACGAGGGAGTACTGATCGTCGGCTCCGGCTTCTTCACCCACAACCTGGCCGCACTCCGGCAGGACGGCGTCCCGTCCTGGTCGGAGGAGTTCGACGACTGGGGGCGGCGCGCGCTGGACGCCGGTGACGTGGACGGTCTGCTCGACTTCGCACGCAGATCCCCGGCGGGCACGCTCGCCCACCCGCGCAGCGAGCATTTCGCCCCGCTGTTCGTGACCCTTGGCGCCGTGGACGCGGGCGGCGGGCTCCGGGAACAGCGGTCCGTGATCGACGGGTTCTGGATGGGGCTGGCGAAGCGGTCGGTACAGTTCGGCTGACCGCCGGGCCCGTATGCGTCCGGGCTCCCGTACTCGGACCCGGGTCCGTCGGATCCCGGGTCCGTGGGATTCCCGGGTCGGCCGGGATGTCCGGGTCCGTCCGGGTGTTCGGCTTACAGCGGCTTCTCGTACCAGGCCACGTCCCAGTACCGCCCGAACTTGCGGCCCACCTCGCGGTAGGTGCCGACGTGCCGGAAGCCGAAGCGCTCGTGCAGTCGGACCGAGGCCTCGTTCGGCTGGGCGACGCCGGCGTAGGCGCGGTGCAGGTCCTCCCCGGCCAGCGCCTCGAAGAGCGCCCGGTACAGCAGGGTGCCGACACCGCGGCCACCGGACCCCGGGGCGACGTAGACCGTGGTCTCCACGGAGGTGGCGTACGCGGGCCTCGCGCGATGAGGACTGGATGTGGCGTAGCCGAGAATTTCCTGTGAGTCCGGGCCCGTGGACGCGTCCGTGGCAACCATCAGGCGGTACGGGCCGTCTTCAGGGTGGGAGAGCAGCCAAGGGCGGCGCTCTTCCTCGGTGAAGGCCTCGGTGTCGAATGTGACGGGCGTCTCATTCACATAGTGGTTGTACAGGTCGGTGAGGGCCTGGAGATCTCCCTCGACCCCGGGCCTGACCTGGATCTCTGTCCGCTCCGACGGCATCGTGCCTCCCCGTGTGGCGGGACAGGGTACTGCATGATCAGAAAAAACGTGGGTTGGGTTGGGAATTCTGTCCTGATTCCAGTCGTTGTTTCCATCGGATGCAGGGCACCCGAGGAGAGTCCAGGACACCGGCGACAGCCGGTCCCGGGCAACCCGCCGACGGTGCCGCGTGTCCGGAGGACCACCCGCCGACCCACCACCGCAAGGGAGCACGCATGGCAACCCGTGCCGTCGCCCGTCGTCAGTCCGCCACCGGCGAGACGTCCGACGCGGCAACCAGCGTCCGCGCCAACGGCGGCGAGCTCGCCGACCGCGATCTGGTCGGCATGTACCTCGACGAGATCGCCCGGACGCCGCTGCTCGACGCCGCCAAGGAGGTCGAACTGTCCCAGATCATCGAGGCGGGCGTGTTCGCGCGGCAGGTCCTCGAGGGCTACGAGGACACCGGGGCGGACGCCTCCCGCGAGGAGCTCCGGGCGCTGATCGACGAGGGCGAGCGGGCCAAGGACGTCTTCATCCGCTCCAACCTCCGGCTGGTCGTCGCCGTGGCCCGCCGGTATCCGCGTAGCGGTCTCCCGCTGCTCGACCTGATCCAGGAGGGCAACGCCGGTCTGGTGCGCGCGGTGGAGAAGTTCGACTACCGCAAGGGCTTCAAGTTCTCCACGTACGCGACCTGGTGGATCCGCCAGGCGATCACCCGGTCCATCGCCGACCAGTCGCGGACCATCCGGCTGCCTGTCCACCTGGTGGAGGAGCTGGGCCGGATCCGCCGTGTGCAGCGCGAGTTCAACCGCGAGCAGGGCCGGGAGCCGGAGCCCACCGAGATCGCCGCCGAGCTCGGTTCGACGCCGGAGCGCGTCACCGATGTCCTCGACTGGGCCCGCGACCCGGTCTCGCTGAACATGTCGGTGGACGACGAGGGCGAGACCCAGTTCGGCGATCTGCTGGAGGACACCTCCGCGGTGTCGCCCGAGCAGTCCGTGCTGACGCTGCTGCGCAGCGAGGAGCTCGACACGCTGATCGGCCGCCTCGACCCGCGCACGGCCTCGATCATCAAGATGCGGTACGGCATCGAGGACGGCCGGGAGCGCACGCTGACCGAGGTGGGCAAGGAGCACGGGCTGACGCGTGAGCGTATCCGACAGATCGAGAAGCACGCGCTGCTGGAGCTGAAGAAGCTGGCCCGCGACACCGGCTTCGAGGCGGCTGCCTAGGCCGCCTGCGGCGCGGGGGAGTTGTGCAGCAGGTGGAGCGCGTAGGAGCCCGCGCGCAGGAGGCTCGAGGCCGGGAGGGGTGCACGGCCCCCGGTGCACGGCGGCGCACGAAGTGACGCATGGGGCGCGCGCCGGGTGGCGCAACCCCGCGCAAACATGGCTGTGGAACGTCGCTTAACCGACCGGACCACGGGAACAAACCTTCAGGGCCCACCCGACCGGGCCCGGGATCGTACCCCTGGCCCCCGGCCCCGGAACCCCGCCAGACGACCCCCTGGGTCGAAGACCACGTCCCGCCGCAATCCCCCCGGCGCCGGGACGTTCCCCGAGCCGGGCTCGGCGCCCCTCCCCCCGGGCGCCCGAGCCCGGCTCTTCTTGTGCGGGCGCGCCTGAAAGGCGGGTCACCCCGGACCTGAACCCCGGGGTGGCCCGCCGAATGGCAGATTCTGCCACATGGGCATAGTCTGCCAAAGTGAGCAGCACCACCCCCGGCCCCGCCCGCGCCACCCGCCGTGGTGCGCCCCCTTCCCTGACCGAGCGGCGCAAGGCCGAGACCCGTATGGAGATCGCCCGAGCCGCGGCCCGGCTCTTCGTACGCCAGGGGCTGCGCGCCACCCGCGCCGAGGACATCGCACAGTCCGCGGGGATCGCCCCGCGCACCTTCTACCGGTACTTCGCCACCAAGGAGGAGGCCATCGCCCCGCTCTACGCGGCGGGCGCCGAGCGCTGGACCACGGCGGTGCGCGACGCCCCCGCGGAGCTGAGCCTGCCGCAGGCCCTGGAGCACGCGGTACGGCACACGCTGACCCCCGGCGCCGGGGTGTCGGCTGCCTCCTGGGAATGGGTGCGCACACTGATCCGGCTGGCCCAGACCAGCGCACCGCTGCGGAAGGTGTGGGCGGAGGTGTGCCACGGCTCGGAGCAGGCCCTCGCCGAGGCACTGGCGGGGCGGGCCGCAGCCGCCGCGCGCGTTGCCGCCCGGCGTGACGACAACGTTGCCGACCGTGCGGACCGCCTCGCCGCTTCCCCCGCCCTCCGCTTCGCCGCAGCAACGGCCGGCGCGGCGGTCCGGGTGGCCGTGGAACGCTGGGCGGCCGACGACCAGCCCCCCGACGGCCCGAACGGCCCCATGGCCCTGGCCCTGGCCAACCTGAACGCCCTGCGCAGCTTCCCCTGGGACGCCCTCACCGCGCCCCACCCGACCAAGGCGGGATGACACCCGCCGACGCGCGGGCCCCGGGACGGTGGAAGGGCGCGCGCTGGTCCCGGTCCCGCCGTGGCCGGGGACGACGGACGACCGGGGACGACGGACGACCGGGGACTCGGACCAACCTCTGTCCCTGCCAGTCCCCCTGTCCCTGTCAGTCCCGTTGTCCCTGTCAGGTCCTCTGTCCTTGTCAGTCCCGTTGTCCTTGTCAGGTCCTCTGTCCCTGTCAGGCCCCCGGCAGTGTCAGGCCCCCGGTCTCGTCACGCCCCCCGGCCTCCTCAGGCGCAGTCCCGGCGCGCGGGGTGGCCGTCGTGCCGGCCGCGCGTCCCAGCCGGGCGCCCAGTTCGCGTACGGAGCGCACCAGGGCCTCCGGCTCGTGGACGACGAAGTCAAGGCCCAGCATGGCGAGGCGTACCGCGAACCAGTCCACCGCGTCCGACGACGTCGTCCGCAGGACGCACGCCGTCCCGTCCGCCGCCGGCTCCGGCGTGCCCAGCCAGTGCGGCAGGCGCTGCGCGACGGTCTGCGCGGGGGCGGCGAACGTGACCACCACCTCGTAGGACTCGCTGCGGCGCTGCATGGAGCGCCGCAGATACTCCGCCGCGCTCCCGGTCGGCAGCTCCCGCGGAGCGAACCGCGCACCTGTCGCGAACGGTTCGCTCACCCGGTCGACCCGGAAGGTGCGCCAGTCGGCGCGGTCGAGGTCGTACGCGACGAGGTACCAGCGCCGGCCCGTCGACACCAGCCGGTACGGCTCGGTCAGGCGCCGCGACTCGGTGCCGTCCTTGGCGCGGTAGGCGAACCGCAGCCGCTCGTGCCCGGCCACGGTCGATGCCATCACGGTGAGCGTCTCCGGCGCGATGCTCGGCCCGTCCCCGCTGGTCAGCGGCGTGGTCGCGGCCTGCAGGGTGCTGACCCGGTGACGCAGCCGGGACGGCAGCACCTGCTCCAGCTTGGCCAGCGCCCGCACCGACGCCTCGTCCACGCCCTCGACCGCGTGCCCGGCCCCGGCGCGCAGCCCGACCGCGATTGCCACCGCCTCCTCGTCGTCGAGCACGAGCGGCGGCATCGCCTTGCCCGCGACCAGCCGGTACCCGCCCTCGGCGCCCATCGTCGCCTGCACCGGATAGCCCAGTTCGCGCAGCCGGTCGATGTCCCGCCGGACGGTGCGGCGGGATACGCCGAGCCGTCCGGCGAGCTCGCCGCCGGGCCATTCCCGGGGCGTCTGGAGGAGGGAGAGGAGCGTCAGAAGCCGTGCCGGTGTGTCCGTCGTCATGAGTACGAGAATGCCGCAGCACTAGGACATGACCTGACCTATTGCCCACATACGTTCGAGTCATGTCCTTCACCGAAACCCCAGTCCCGCCCGCCACGGGCGACCGGCGCCGCTGGTTCGCGCTCGCGATCGTGATGACCGCGGCCTTCATGGACCTGGTCGACGTCACGATCGTCAACATCGCCATCCCCTCGATCCAGCGCGACGAGGGGGCCACATTCAGCCAGATCCAGTGGATCACCGCCGGTTACGCCCTCGCCTTCGCCGCCGGTCTGATCACCGGTGGGCGGCTCGGCGACATCCACGGCCGTAAGCGGGTCTTCCTGCTCGGCATCGGCGGCTTCACCGTCGCCTCCGCGCTGTGCGGGCTGGCGGTGAACCCGGAGATGCTGGTCGCCTCCCGGATACTCCAGGGCGCGATGGCCGCGCTGATGGTGCCGCAGGTGCTGTCGATCGTGCACGCCACCTTCCCGGCGCACGAGCGCGGCAAGGTGTTCGGCCTGTTCGGTGCCGTGGTCGGGCTCGGCGCGGTCTCCGGTCCGCTGCTCGGCGCGCTGCTGACCGAGTGGAACCTGTTCGGGCTGGAGTGGCGGCCCATCTTCCTCATCAACCTGCCGGTCGGGATCGCCGGCCTGATCCTCGGCAGCCGCTTCATCACCGAGTCCCGCGCCCCGCGGGCCCTCAAGCTGGACCTGGTGGGCGTCGCGCTGGTCACGCTCGGTCTGCTGATGCTGGTCTACCCGCTGACCCGCGGCCATGAGCTGGGCTGGCCGCTGTGGGGGTACGTGTCGATGGCCGGCTCGCTCGTCGTGCTGGCGGCGCTGGTGGCGTACGAGCGGCGCAAGAGCGCGCGCGACGGCTCCCCGCTGGTCGAGCTGTCCCTGTTCAAGGTGAAGAGCTTCGCCGCGGGGATCGCCGTACAGACCGTCTTCGGTGTCGCGCTCGGCGTCTTCTTCCTGGTCTGGACCCTGTACATGCAGGTGGGCCTGGGCTGGAGCCCGCTGCGGGCCGGGCTGACCGGGGTGCCCTTCTCCATCGCGGTGTCGGCGGCGGCCGGGCTGTCGGTGCAGAAGCTGGTGCCGCGCTTCGGCCGCAAGGTGCTTCAGGCGGGCGCGCTGGTGATGGCCGCGGGCGTGCTGCTGTACCTCTGGGAGGCCGGCAGGTACGGCCTCGGTATCGCCTCCTGGCAGATGGCGCTGCCGCTGGTCGTGATGGGTGTGGGCATGGGCCTGATCGTGGCGCCGCTCACCGACGCGATCCTGTCCGAGGTGCCGCGGGAGCACGCCGGGGCGGCCTCCGGGCTGATCAACACCGTGCAGCAGATGGGCAACGCGCTCGGGCTCGGTCTGGTCTCGGTGGTGTTCTTCGGGGTGATCGGTGACCACCTGACCGCGGACCGGATCGGTCCGGAGTACGTCGACGGCTTCCAGCACGCGCTCGGCTGGGTGGCCGGGGTGATGGCCGTCATCTTCCTGCTGGTCTTCGCCCTGCCGAAGCGTCCGGCGCAGCACGTGGAAGGCGGGGGCGGGCCCGAGTCCGGGGCGGTGGAGCAGCGGGAGCCCGCACTCGTCTCCTGAGCCGACGTGCCCGGGTGGCCGACCTGCCCAGTCACGCCCGTTCGCCTCCGGTCGAGCCTGATCGAGCCCGAATCTGTCTACTTCGCGGAGAAGTGCGCGTAGCTTCCCGCTGAGGCAACAGGTTCGGGCATTGATCGGAGGTAAACGGGCATGTATGCACCGGAGCGGCAGCAGGAGATCCTCCGGCTCGCTCGGGACTGCGGCCGGGTGGACGTGGCGTCGCTCGTCGAGGAGCTCCAGGTGACGGCCGACGTGGCCGCGCGCGAGGCGCAGCTGCCGACCGGCCGCGACGGCGGCATCGGCATCCCGCACTGCCGCAGCGCGCATGCCACCGAGCCGACGCCGGCCTTCGGGCGCAGCACGCAGGGCATCGACTTCGGCGCCCGCGGACGGTCGGCCGGCCACGGGTGGACCGTCCGCGGCGGCCGTGGCGTACGCAGGCCGGTGGGCGGCGACAGCGCAACCGCCGGTGGCCCCGGTGGCCAGGTTGCCGGTGACGGATCGCGCCGCGGTGCCCCGGGGCCGGGTGGGCGCGGGTCGGGTGGGTGCGGGTCGGCAGGGCGCCGCCCGGTTCCGACGGGGGCCGGCCGGGCGCCCTGTGTGGTCGGTCCCTGGCGCGCGCCCGGCGTCAGGAGACCTGCGCCGCGCGGTGCTCCATCGCCCGCCGGGCGCAGTCCTCGCTCACATACACCTCGCACATGTGCCGCCCGTCGGGCGTGGCCGTGTGCTCGACCTCCCAGAGGGAGATCTCCTCACCGTCGCCGAGCAGGAACGCATGCTCGTACAGCGCGAAGCACAGCCCCGCGCGGTTCGCCCGGCCGGGGCGGCCGAAGGCCTGGGTGATCCGGTACGCGGACGCCGCGGCCAGGATCGCGGCCACGTCGGTGCCCGGTTGGTCCGGGTTCTCCGCGCGGCGGAGCAGCCGGCGCGCGTGGTCCGCCGTACCACCCCGTACATAGGAGTGGCGCGGCGTGGGGATCGGCGCCAGCTGCACCAGCATCGGCAGCTCGAACTCCGGTCCGTCCAGCGGCAGGGGCAGCCGTGCCGTGGCGGCACGCACCTCCTCCTCGTCCGCGTACACCTCATGGTGCGGTTCGCGGCCGCCGGCGGTGGTGTGCACCAGCTCCCACAGGGTGAGCGCCGAGCCGTCGGCGAGCAGCCAGGTGTGCCGGTACGTCTCCCGGTGCCGCCCGGCGCTGTGGTGCGCGGAATGCAGCGAACTGGCGTGTGCCAGCGCGCCGTCCAGCCGCCGAACCGTCGTGTCGGGCAGCTCGAACGAGTTCAGTGCACGTCCGAGCAGTCGCGCGAGATGCTCCTCCGGGGTCTCCACCGACTCGGGGGGCTCGTCCGCTGCGGTCTCGTACCGAACGCTCAAGGTTTCTCCTGGCGTTGCTGCATGTCACCTTGTGGGTGCATACCGTAGCCCCTCGGTCGGACATCGTGTCCGGGAACCGAGAAAACGTACGCATGAAATACGCGTGAGCCGCGCGGGGGGTTCCCGCACGGCCCACGATCCGTCAGAAACCGTTTGCTACACGGCGCTTCCGGCGATCCATTCGCTCCACGACATGTTCCAGCCGTTGAGCCCGTTCCCCGGCTCGACGGTCGAGTCCGGGGAGTTCTTGACGATCACGACGTCCCCGATCAACGAATTGTCGAAGAACCACTTGCCGGAGGTGTCCGCCCGGCCGCCCTGCGCGTCCCGCAGCCCGATGCAGCCGTGGCTGGTGCCCGCGACCCCGAACGGCGGGTTGGACTTCTTGTACCAGTAGTTTCCGTGCAGGAACGTCCCCGACCGGGTCAGGCGCATCGCGTGCGGCACATCCGGGATGTCGTAGGTGTAGCCGACCGTCGAGCCGTCCATCCGGGTCTGGGTGAACTTCTGCGAGATCACCATCTGCCCGTTGTACGTCGGGGTCGCGGAGCTGCCCGCCGATACGGGAACCGACTTGATCGTCCTCCCGTCCCGGACCACCGTCATGGTCTGGGTGTCGGCGTCGACGGTCGAGACCTGTGAACGGCCCACGGTGAAGCCGACCGTCTTCTTCTGTACGCCGTAGAGACCGTCGGCGCCCTCCACACCGTCCAGATCGATCTTCACGGTGATCCTGGAGCCGGCCTTCCAGTACTCCTGGGGCCGGAAGTCGAGCCGCTTCGGGTCGAACCAGTGCCCGACCACCTTCTGCCCGCTGCTGGAGGTGACCGTGATGTGCGACTGCACGGCCCTGCGGTCGCTGATCGGCTTGTCGAACTTGAACGACACCGGCATCCCCACCCCGACCGTGGTGCCGTTGTCCGGCGTATAGGTGCCGATGAAACTGTCGGCCGGGGAGACGGTGGTGAAAGCCGCGTTCTCCGCCGCCGTCCGGCCGTCGGCGTCCTTCGCAGTGGCCGCGATCCGGTACTTCGTGCCGCGCTCCAGCTGCTCCTTCGGCTTCCAGGCCCGGCCGTCCGCGGAGAGGCCGCCGGGCACGGCCGCCCCCGTGTCGGCGACGGTCATCCTCACCTCGGTCAGCCGGCCGTCACTGACCTTGACGCCGGTGGTGTTGATCGACGCGCTGGTGGAGCCGTCCTCCGCCGAGATCGCGATCTTGGCGGAGGACACCTCGGGTGCCTCGGCGGAGGCACCGCCCCTGCCGTCGCTGTCGTCATCGGCGCTGGCACTGCCACCGCACGCGGTGAGGGTCAGGGCGCCGACCACCAGGGCGGCCCAGGCCCCCCGTACGCGCCGCCTTGTTATGTCCGGCGTTGTCACGGGCTGCTCCCGGTTCATGTGATGTGCGTGATCCGTTCCAGTACGTGGTGGAAGAGGGACCGCCGCCCGGCGGCGTTCCTCTCCATCGCCGCGAACGCCGTTACGTGACAGAACCGGGACATTTGCGTGGCCGGAGCGATGCCGGCCCCGGACCGCTACACCGACGACGTGCCGTACAGCTCCCCGTACGACGGCCAGCTCCCGCCCGGTCCGGCCACCGGCTCGGCCGACCGGACGGCACGCACGATCGCCCGGGTCACCATGTCCGCACCTGCCGCCAGCAGGTCGTTCAGCGCAAGCGGCTGCCCGGCGTCCAGCGGGCGTCGCCCGGTCGCCAGGGCGAACACCGTGTCCCCGTCGCTCAGCAGGTGCACCGGGCGCACAGCCCGCGCGATACCGTCGTGCGCCGTGCCCGCCAGTTTCTGCGCCTGCGCCTTGGACAGCTCGGCATCCGTGGCGACCACCGCCAGCGTGGTGTTCAGCGGCGGTGGTGCGTTCTCCGCCGCGATCTCCGCCAGCCGCCGCCGCGCCGCCTCGAGGACCCCCTCCTCCGGGTACGCGATCCGCCTGCCCTCGAACAACTCCCCGTACAGCACCCCCGTTTCCGGATCAACCGCCGAACCCGCCGCGTTGGCCACCACCAGCGCTGCCACCGTCACGCCGGAGTCCAGCACCGTGCTCGCGCTGCCCACCCCGCCCTTCAGCGGTCCGACCGCCGCCCCCGTCCCGGCCCCCACACACCCCTGCGGCACCGGTGCCCCGGGACCGCTCGCGTCCGCGGCCGCCACCGCCGTCCGCCCGGTGGCCGCATCGGGACGGGCCCGGAAGTCGCCGCCGCGCCCCAGGTCGAAGACGCAGGCGGCCGGCACCACCGGCACCACATGCGCCGGATCGGGCCCGACGCGCACCCCCCGTCCCCGTTCCTCGAGCCAGGCCATCACCCCGGACGCCGCGTCCAGCCCGTAGGCGCTGCCACCGGTCAGCACCACCGCCTCGACCTTCTGCACGAGGTTGCGCGGATCGAGTGCGTCGGTCTCCTTGGTGCCGGGGCCACCGCCGCGTACATCCACCGCGGCGACCGCACCGCCCTCCGGGGCCAGCACGACCGTCGTCCCGGTGAGCCACCCCTCGCCCCGGCGGGTCGCATGCCCCACCCGCACACCGGCCACATCCGTCAATGCGTCAACTGTCATGCCGACAGTGTCGTCCAGCGGAGGGCTCCGCCTCCGGGTCCTGGTCCGTTTCCGCCACCGCCGCCGGGATCAGGCCGCCGGTGCGGCTCTGCTCGCCCTGGCGGTCATGCGTGCCGTGAGCGCCACTCCCGTCGCCACCGCCAGCGCCGTGACGATCCCCGCGGCGAGCACCGCCCAGTCGCCGAGGAAGGTGCAGCAGATGACCAGCAGCGCGGTGGTCGGCAGCACCAGCTGCTGGGCGATGCCCACCTTGAAGTGGCGCGAGTGCAGCGCCCACACCGTCAGCAGGTACAACGCCGTCGGCAGGGTCACCGCGGCGGACGCGGCCAGCGTCGAGATGTGTGCCTCGCCCACCGCGTGCTCCACCGCCACCTCCAGCCCGGCCCCGATCGCGGCGGCCGAGGCGAACACCAGGTAGTGCCCGTAGCCCCACAGGAACGCCTGTCTGTTGGAGCGCAGATGCCCGTGGATCGGCACCACGAAGTAGATCCACCAGGCGGCGAACACGATCAGCAGTCCGCCGGCCGCGACCGGCAGCACTTCCCTGAGCGCGTCGTTCTCCTCGACGCCCGACTTCACCGCCACCGTGGCCGCGGCGATCGTCTCGCCCAGCACGATGATCGTGAAGAGCCCGTACCGCTCGGCGATGTGGTGCGGATGCCAGGACGAGGGGTGATCCATCTCAGCGAGCACCGGCACGGACATCTCCAGCACCGCCATCACCAGGAACACCCATGGCCGGCCGCCCTCCGGCAGGAACAGCAGGCCCAGCCAGCCGATCTGGCACAGCAGCACACCCGCGGCGTAGCGGTGGGCCATTCTGCGCTCCGGCGGTGCGGCGGCCCGGGCGGCCCGGAGCCACTGGGTCACCAGCGCCAGCCGCATGATCGCGTAGCCCAGCCAGACGGCCAGGAAGTCATGGTCCTCGAAGGCCCGGGAGACCCCGGCCGCCAGCACCAGCACCCCGGTCATCTGCACCATGGTGACGACCCGGTAGAGCGCGTCGTCGTTGTCGTACGCCGAGGCGAACCAGGTGAAGTTCATCCAGGCCCACCAGATGGCGAAGAACACCATCGCGTAGTTGAGGATCCCCTCGCCGGGATGCCCCTCGGCTACGGCGTGCACCAGCTGGACGCCCGCCTGGGCGACGGCCACGACGAAACAGAGATCGAAGAACAGCTCCAGCGGTGTGGCGGAACGGTGGACCTCGTCCCGGCCGCGGGCCGTGAGCCTGCGCAGCGGCGGCTTGCGCCCGCCGGGCCCGCCCGACGGCAGCGGGCCCGACGGCGGGGGAGTCGGAGTCGGACTGGACGTCATGACCCCAGCACAACAGAACGGGCCAGGATGTGCTTCCGGACGACGCCGCAGGTGGGAGGGGTCGGCATGCCGGCCGTTGGGTGCGGCGGGACCAGCCCGTGCGCCGTACCCTGGGGGCATGAGCACCCCGGCCCCCGCTTCCCAGCCCGACCCCGAGCCCGCCCGGGAGCCGGATCCCGAGCCGGTGCCCGAGACGGCCGGGGAGTCCGCCACAGGGCCCGGCCCGCGGGCTCCCGGGCCCGCGCTGGTCTTCGACGATCCCCTGGACCAGCAGTCCTCGGACGACACCGACCGAGGGTGGGGCGAGGCCAAGGGCGGCGACGGCGCGGCGGACCTGAGGCGCTTCCTCGACGAGAAACCGCCGCACCACCTGTGAGCTGCCGCTCCCTCCGGGGCCGCCGAGCCTTCTGCGGCTGCAGCCTCTCCGGGGACCCCCGCTCCCGTGGCTGCCACTCCGACCGTGGCTGCCGCTCCGTCCGGGGCCGGTGCCGCTACTCCCGGTCGTGGCCGGAGCCGCGCTGCGCGACCAGCGCGTCGCGGATCTCCTTCAGCACCTCCAGCTCGGTGATCTCGACGACCTCCTGCGCGCCCTCCTTGGCCTTCTTGCGGGCCGCCTGCCGGGCCAGGTACTTGGACATCGGCAGCACCATCAGGAAGTAGACGACCGCCGCGGTGATCAGGAAGCTGAGGGTGGCACCGAGGACGGAGCCCCAGAGGATCCGCACCCCGGTCGCGCTGTCGCCGGTGCCCTCGCACGGGCCCTTGAGGCAGGAGCTGTAGCTCTCCAGGCTCTGCGTGCCGAACGCTCCGACCAGCGGGTTGACGACCCCCTCCACCACCGAGTTGACGATGTTGGTGAAGGCGGCGCCGATGACGACCGCCACGGCCAGATCGATGACGTTTCCTCGCGTCAGGAAGGTCTTGAAGCCTTCCCAGACGCTCGGCTGCTTCTCGCTCACCTCGGGGGCTCTCCTCGCATGATCCGGTTGCCCAACAAAACGCTCCGCAACCTACGTCAGCGTTGGGCCGCCTTGTCCAATTCGATCGCTCGATCGAGGGACTTGACAGCCGCCGTGCCGGGCAGCGGTTCACCACAGCGTCACCGCCAGCCGTGCCGTGGCGCTCGCTCCGGCGAGCCGGGTCGCCGTGGCCCGCGGCACGGAGAGCACGACCAGCGCCCCGCCGCCGGTTCCGCTCCCGGCGCCGGGCACAGCCCGCTCCCCGGGACCCTCGGGCACTTCGGTGACGCGGGCTCCGCGCGCCACGACCCGGGTCCGGCCGCCGGCCGCCGCATCCTCGGCGGCGATGACATCCACCCGGTCACCCCGCCGCAGCAGCCGGACCGTGGCCGCGTCGGCGATCCGCACGGGCGCCGACACCCGCCCGGCACCGGAGTGCGGGCGTACCGGTTGCCCCGAGCCGGACGCGGCCGGGACCGCCGGCCCCGCGGGTGCGGGCGGGTGACCGCGGGCCAGGTGCGGGGCGTCCCCGGAGCCCGGCGCCGCCACCAGCACCGCCGCGGTCATCGCGAGCCCGGCCGCCACCGTCCGCCTCCGGTGCCGTACCAGCCGGTGCAGCGCCCAGCGCCCGCCGCGCACCCGCACCGGGGCGAACTGCGGCACCTCGCGCAGGGGCGGCACCTCACTGCCGACCGGGCGCGGGAAGCCAGTTGGTCGAGAGGGAAGCGGGGGTGACGACGATGACGGCCCAGCGAAGGGCCACGAGAGCGACGAGGACGCCGGGGACGCCGAGAGTGACGAGGGCGACGAGCGGGATGAAGACGATGAGAGAGATGAAGACGACGAGAGGGATGAAGAGGACGAGAGGGACGAGGATGATGCGAACGACGGACCTGGCACGACTACCACCACCTGCGACGAGGAATCGGCTTGCCCGTCCACGATGGGGTCCTGCGCCGAAACCTGCCGCAGCCCGTGTGCTACCCACGGGTTGTGGACAACTCCCTCACCCGAACGAGTCGCTCCGCAGTCCGCAGTCCGCAGTCCGCAGTCCGCAGTCCGCAGGCCTCAGTCCGCAACCCTCTGCTGCCCGCGGTCCGCGGTCCGCCGTCCGCCGTGCCTCCGCTCCGCCGACGCCTACGGCAGCACGAACCCCGGATCCATCCCGCCCAGTGCCCCGATGCAGGGGCAGTCCCGCTCGCCGGTCGCCGGCAGCGCGGCAACCGCGTCGAACAGCACACCGCGCAGCCGGTCCACGTTGGCTGCGAACACGCGCAGCACCTCGTCGTGCGAGACGCCCTCGCCGGACTCGGCGCCCGCGTCGAGATCGGTGACCAGGGTCAGCGAGGTGTAGCAGAGCTCCAGTTCGCGGGCGAGGGCGGCCTCCGGGTGCCCGGTCATGCCCACCACGGACCAGCCCTGCGACCGATGCCACAACGATTCGGCACGGGTGGAGAAGCGCGGCCCCTCGACCACGGCCAGGGTGCCGCCGTCCACCGGTTCCCAGTCCCGGCCCCGCGCCGCCTTCAGGGCCGCCGCCCGCCCGGCGGGGCAGTACGGGTCGGCCAGCGACACGTGCACCACGTTCGGCACCGTGCCGTCGGGCAACGGCAGACCGTCGAAGTACGTCGCGGCCCGGGATTTCGTCCGGTCGACGAACTGGTCCGGAACCAGCAGCGTGCCGGGACCGTACTCGGGGCGCAGCCCCCCGACCGCGCACGGGCCGAGGACCTGGCGCACTCCGGCCGAACGGAGCGCCCACAGATTGGCGCGGTAGTTGATCCGGTGCGGCGGCAGATGGTGGCCGCGCCCGTGCCGGGGCAGGAACGCGACGCGCCGGCCGGCGATCTCGCCGAAGAAGAGGGAGTCGCTGGGCGCCCCGTACGGGGTGTCCACCTGGACCTCGGTCACGTCGTCGAGGAACGAGTAGAAACCGGATCCGCCGATCACGCCGATCTCGGCGTGCGCCTTGTTCGCCATGCCCGCACCCTAGCCGCCGCCCGTACGGCCGAGAACGCCGAGGACCCCGCCGTCAGCGGACGACAGGGTCTCGTGAGAAGTGCGGATCGGGCGCCGTCCGCCGCGGTGCTGCCGCGGACGGTGCGCCCGGACGCCCTACGCGGCGGTGCTGCCGGCCTTGCTGGAGGACGAGCCCGAGCCCGAGGAGGACGAGGACGAGGAAGAGGAAGAGGACGGCGAGGAGTCCGAGGAGGAGGACGAGGACGATTCGGAGGCCCCGGACGACGACTTCGACCCCGCCGGCGAGCTGCTCGACGAGGAGCCACGGCTGTCATTGCGGTAGAAGCCGGAGCCCTTGAAGACGATGCCGACGGCCGAGAACACCTTCTTGAGGCGGCCCTGGCAGTTCGGGCACTCGGTCAGGGCGTCGTCGGTGAACTTCTGCACCGCCTCGAGGCCCTCGCCGCACTCGGTGCACTGGTACTGGTAGGTCGGCACTGTCTTCCTCCTGGCACTCTCACTCGATGAGTGCTAACGACGTTCTATAGTGACCTATTCCTCGGGATCAGTCCACTGTGGCGGGCGTGCGGTGACCGATGCCACGTGCGACGGTCCGGCCGACGGGCCGCGCCGTCAGCCGGGACCGCAGCGCCACCAGAGTTACCAGGGCGAGCACCGTGCCACCCATCGGGACCAGGAACCCGGCGCCGTCCCAGAGCCGGTCCTCCAGCTGGCCGGCGACCGTGACGGCCGCCGCCTGACCGAGCGCCACCGCGCCGGTGAGCCAGGTGAACGCTTCCGTGCGCGCCCCGGCCGGGACCAGGCCCTCGACCAGGGTGTAGCCGGTGATCAGGGCGGGCGCGATGGACACGCCGACCAGCAGTCCGAGGCCCGCCAGCATCGGCACCGACTCCGCGGCCCACAGGCCGGACGCGGTCAGGGCGAGGGCGGTGTAGCCGACGAGGAGGCGGTGCTGCGGGGCCAGTTTCCAGGCGACGGCGCCGCAGACGAGCCCGGAGAGCATGTTGCCGGCGGCGAAGATGCCGTACAGGACTCCGTTCATGCCGGGCTCGCCGATCGACTCGGTGAACGCGGCCAGCGCGACCTGCATGCCGCCGAAGACGGAGCCGATGCCGACGAACGTCACGATCAGCACGCGCACGCCGGGCACGCGCAGCGCGGAGGCGTGCTGCACGCGCGCGTGCTCTCCGCCGACGGGGCCGACCGGCGGCTGGGTGCTCCGCTGCGCGGCGAACAGCAGACCGCCCACCAGGGTGAGCGAGGCCTCGGCGACCAGACCGGCGGCCGGGTCCACGGCCGTGCACAGTGCTGTGGCCAGCAGCGGGCCGAGGACGAACGTCAGCTCGTCGGTGACCGACTCGAAGGCCGCGGCGGTGCCCAGCAGGGGCGAACCCTTGAGCTTGACACCCCAGCGGGCCCGCACCATCGGGCCGACCTGCGGCACCGATGCGCCGGTGGGCACGGCCGCGGCGAACAGCAGCCACAGTGGTGCGTGGGTGAGCGCGAGGGCGGTCAGTGTCAGACCGGACAGGGCGTGTACGAGGACACCGGGGACCAGGACGGCACGCTGCCCGTAGCGGTCGGCGAGCCGGCCGCTGTAGGGGGCGAACAGCGCCATGGAGACGCCGGTGGCGGCAGCGACGGCGCCGGCCGCACCGTAGGAGCCGGTGGTGTGCTGCACCAGCAGCACGATGGAGAGCGTCAGCATCGCGAACGGCTGGCGTGCCGCGAAGCCGGGGAGCAGGAAGGTCCAGGCGCCGCGGGTGCGCAGCAGCTGTCCGTAGCCCGGGCGGGAGGCCGATGCCTGGTCCGGTGCCTCCTCCGGCGCGTTCTTCCCCTTCTGTGCCGGGGCGACCGTGGATGCCACGGCCCGTGCCTTTCTGCCGCCTGGTAGCGCGGCCCCGCGCTCGTGGCACGGGGCGTCGCCGAGAGCTGTCCTCTTGCGCGGACTGCGGTAGATACCGGGGCCCTAGCGGTAGAGGGGG
Organism: Streptomyces poriticola; assembly: GCF_036689765.1. Classification (NCBI taxonomy): domain Bacteria; kingdom Bacillati; phylum Actinomycetota; class Actinomycetes; order Kitasatosporales; family Streptomycetaceae; genus Streptomyces; species Streptomyces poriticola. Next base: position 219,087 of record NZ_JBAGKH010000003.1, on the reverse strand, counting down.
CGTGCCGGCCGCCATACGGTCGCGCCAGCTCTGCGTCAGGCAGAGTTGGTTCGATCTGGTGACGCCTTCATCGTACAGGGGCAAACGGAATGCAGGCCTGTGAAAACGAGCACCGTGCAAACGTTCACCTGCGATTGCGACCCACATCACCCTCGTCACCCTCGTACGGAGCCATCCCCCGCAGCCTGGACGAAGCGCACCGGGCTCACCCCGTGCCCAGCCACCCGGCCAGCTTGCCGCCGCGGCCGACCGCGCGCAGCCGCTGTTCGGCGGCGTCGCGGACCGGGTCGGTGGCGACCACCAGCAGTTCGTCGCCGCGCCGCAGCACGGTGGAGGGCAGCGGGACGAAGGAGGTCCCGTCGCGGACGACGAGGGTGACCGCGGACCCGGCGGGCAGCCGCAGCTCGCTGATCTCGACGCCGTGCATCTTCGACGCCTCGGGGACGGCGAAGGACAGCAGATGTCCGTTCAACCGCTCCAGGGGCGCCGACTCGATCCCGAGGTCGGCGGCCTCGGCACCGTCGCCCAGGCGCAGCTTGCGGGCCAGCCACGGCAGCGTCGGGCCCTGCACCAGGGTGTAGACGACGACCAGGACGAAGACCATGTTGAAGATCGCGCGGCTGCCCTCGACGCCCTCCACCATGGGGATGGTCGCCAGGATGATGGGCACCGCACCGCGCAGCCCGGCCCAGGACATCAGGGTCTGTTCCTGCCAGGGCACCCGGAACGGCAGCAGGCACAGCACGACGCTCAGCGGGCGCGCCACCATGGTCAGCACCAGCCCGATGACCAGGGCCGGCACGATGTCGTCCACCAGGTCGTGCGGGGTGACCAGGAGGCCGAGCAGCACGAACATGCCGATCTGGGCGATCCAGCCCACGCCGTCGGCGAAGCCGCGGGTGGCGGGCCAGTGCGGCAGCCGGGCGTTGCCCATCACCATCGAGGCGAGGTAGACGGCCAGGAAGCCGCTGCCCTGCGCCATGGCACCGGCCGCGTACGCGGCGACGGCGATGGCCATGACGGCGATCGGGTAGAGGCCGGAGGCGGGCAGCGCCACATGTCTCAGGCCCAGGGCGCCCAGCCAGCCCACGGCGAGCCCGATGGCCGCGCCGATGGCCAGCTGCAGCGCTATCCCGCCCAGCAGCACGTACCAGTGGTCCACCGGACCGGCCGTGGAGAACGCGACCACCAGGATGACGACCGGGGCGTCGTTGAAGCCCGACTCCGCCTCCAGTGTGCCCGTCACGCGCGCGGGGAGCGGGATCCGGCGCAGCACCGAGAAGACCGCCGCCGCGTCCGTCGAGGACACCACCGCCCCGATGATCAGCGACTGCCGCCACTCCAGCCCGGTCAGGTAGTGCGCGCCCGCCGCGGTCACCGCGACGCTGATCGCGACCCCGACCAGCGCCAGTGCGGAGGCGGCGGGCAGTGCCGGTCTGATCTCCTTCCACTTCGTGCCGAGACCGCCCTCGGCCAGGATCACGACCAGTGCGGCGTAGCCGATGACCTGGGTGAGTTCGGCGTTGTCGAAGTGGATGTCGCCGATGCCGTCCTGGCCCATGGCGATGCCGATGGCCAGGTAGACGAGCAGGCTGGGGAGCCCGCTGCGCGAGGAGATCCGGACCGCTGCGACGGCGACGAGCAGGACGAGCGAGCAGACGAGCAGGAGCTGGTTGAGGTCGTGGACAGTCAGCGGCCGTTCCCTTCCCTGGCACACAGGATCCGCGGACACCGCGGCAAACTACTTCGTTACCTTACCTAACTCTTGACGATTTCTTGACGCTCGCCTTGGCGAGATCGAACGTCCGTGCGCGCCGGTTCCCCACTCCGCGTCCAGGGGGAGCGGGCCCTGCGCCTATGGTTGCTCCAGCGTTCAGTACAAAGCACAGCCAGCCCCTGCCGCTCGTGTTAGGACAGCAAGGACAGCGATGCCCCCCACCAACAACGCCTCTTCGGGTCAGCAGCCCGGCAAGTCCGGCAGGAAGAAGGGGCGCAGAGCCCGACTGGTCGTCCTCGTGCTGGTGCTCGCCGTGGTCGGCGGGCTCGCCTTCGGCGGCTACTGGTCGGTCAGCACCGTCCGCGCCTCCTTTCCGCAGACCAAGGGTTCGATCACGCTCGAGGGTCTTTCGGGGCCGGTCGACGTCAAGCGTGACGCCTACGGCATTCCGCAGATCTATGCCTCGTCCGACGAGGACCTGTTCATGGCGCAGGGCTATGTGCAGGCCCAGGACCGGTTCTACGAGATGGATGTGCGCCGGCACATGACCGCGGGCCGCCTGTCGGAGATGTTCGGCAAGGGCCAGGTGGACAACGACGCCTTCCTGCGCACGCTGGGCTGGCACCGGGTGGCGCAGAAGGAGTACGACGAGAAGCTGTCGGAGTCGACGAAGAAGTATCTCCAGGCCTACGCCAAGGGGGTCAACGCGTACCTGGACGGCAAGGACGCCAAGAGCATCTCCCTGGAGTACGCGGCGCTCGGGTTCACCAACGACTACACGCCGCAGAAGTGGACCCCGGTCGACTCGGTGGCCTGGCTGAAGGCGATGGCCTGGGACCTGCGCGGCAACATGCAGGACGAGGTCGACCGCTCCCTGATGACCAGCCGCCTCGGCCCGAAGCAGGTCGCCGACCTCTACCCGGCGTACCCGTACGACCGGAACGAGGCGATCGTCCAGGACGGCCAGTACGACGAGCTGACCGGCATCTTCGACGGCGGCGACGGCTCCGGCGGTTCTTCCGGCACCGGCACCGGCGACGGCACGGGCACGGGGAGCGGAACGGGCGCCGGGACCGGCACCGGGACCGGCACGGGGAGCGGCACCGGCGGCGCCCTGCAGAGCCAGCTCGCCGGCCTCCAGAACGTCCTGGACGACCTGCCCGTCGCCGTCGGTGTCAACGGCAACGGCATCGGCTCCAACTCCTGGGTCGTCGCCGGGGAGCACACCATCACCGGAAAGCCGCTGCTCGCCAACGACCCGCATCTGTCGCCGTCGCTGCCCTCCGTCTGGTACCAGATGGGCCTGCACTGCCGCAGCGTCACCGACAGCTGCCAGTACGACGTCTCCGGCTACACCTTCGCGGGCACGCCCGGCGTGATCATCGGCCACAACCAGGACATCGCCTGGGGCCTGACCAACTCCGGCGTCGACGTCACCGACCTCTACCTCGAGAAGATCACCGGTGACGGCTACCAGTACGACGGCAAGGTGGTCCCCTTCGAGACCCGCGAGGAGACCATCGAGGTCGCCGGCGGCTCCTCCAAGACGATCGTCGTCCGCGAGACCAACAACGGCCCCCTGCTCTCCGACCGCGACGACGACCTGGTCGAGACCGGGGAGAAGGCCACCGTCGACGCCGCAGCCCCCGACCGCGGCGACGGCTACGGCGTCGCCCTGCGCTGGACCGCACTGGACCCCGGCACCACCATGGACGCCGTCTTCGCCATGGACCGCGCGAAGGACTGGAACGACTTCCGCGAGGCCGCCGCCCTGTTCGAGGTGCCCTCGCAGAACCTGGTCTACGCCGACCGCGACGACAACATCGGCTACACCCTGCCCGGCCGGATCCCGGTGCGCGCCGAGGGCCACGACGGCTCGGTCCCCGCGCCCGGCTGGGACCCCGACTACCGCTGGACCGGCGAGTACATCCCGCAGGACGAGCTGCCCTACGAGTACAACCCCGACCGCGGCTACATCGTCACCGCCAACCAGGCCGTGGTCGACGAGGACGCCTACCCGCACACCCTCACCACGGACTGGGGATACGGCACCCGCAGCCAGCGCATCGCCGCCCTGATCGAGCAGAAGATCAAGGGCGACGGCAAGATCTCCACCGACGACATGCGCCAGATGCAGCTGGACAACAGCAGCGAGATCGCCAAGCTGCTCGTGCCCTATCTGCAGAAGATCGACATCGAGGACAAGGACGTCCGCGAGGCCCAGAAGCTGCTCGACGGCTGGGACTACACCCAGGACGCCGACTCGGCGGCGGCGGCCTACTTCAACGCCGTCTGGCGCAACATCCTCAAGCTGGCCTTCGGCAACAAGCTGCCCAAGGAACTGCGCGTCAAGGGCCAGTGCCTGTGGGTCGACCCGGTCGACAGCACCCGGCCGCAGGACGAGACGCAGAAGGTCCGCGAGTGCGGGCAGCGCGACGGCGAGCAGGCGCAGCCGGACGGCGGCGACCGCTGGTACGAGGTGGTCCGGACCCTGATGGAGGACCCGGAGAGCGACTGGTGGTCGACGCCCGCCTACCACGCGCGCAAGGGTGCCGACCGCAACCGCGACGAGTTGTTCGAGCGCGCCATGATCGACGCCCGCTGGGAGCTGACCGCCAAGCTCGGCAAGGACATCGACACCTGGAGCTGGGGCCGGCTGCACCGGCTGTTCCTGAAGAACCAGACCCTGGGCACCGAGGGCCCCGGCTTCCTGAAGTACGCCCTCAACCGGGGACCGTGGGAGCTCAGCGGCGGCGAGGCGGCGGTCAACGCCACCGGCTGGAACGCGGCAGGCGGCTACGGCGTGGTCTGGGTGCCGTCGATGCGGATGGTGGTCAACCTCGACGACCCCGACAAGTCGAAGTGGATCAACCTCACCGGGGCCTCGGGGCACGCCTACAGCTCGCACTACACCGACCAGACCGACAAGTGGGCCGAGGGCGAGCTGCTGGACTGGTCCTTCACCGAGAAGGCGGTCGAGGACAGCACCAGCGACACGCTGGTCCTCAAGCCGTAGCCCAAGCCGTAGCCCATGCCATAGCCCCCTACGGACCCTCTGGCAGCCCGGAACCGGCCTCCACCCGCGCGTGGAGGCCGGTTCCGCCCGTTTCCGCACCCCGGGGAGTGCCGGAGTACCGTCCCCTGGACGGTGCCGGAGCCTCCGCCCCTGGCGCGCCCCGGAGAGCGCCCGGTCGCTCGGCAGTCAGCGGAATGCCCCGCCCCCGCCCCCCGGCCGCCGCCGGAACCGCCGTACCTCCGACGGCGTCACCACCGCGTCCACCGGCCGGTCGTGCGGCTCCGCGGGCACCCGCGGGACGACCTCCGCGTCGTACAGCAGCACCACCAGGGCCGGATGCGCGCCCGCCCGGTCGAGCCGCGCCAGCACCCGGTCGTAACTGCCGCCGCCGCGCCCCAGCCGCAGCCCCCGCTCGTCGACCGCCAGCCCCGGCAGCAGCACGGCGTCGGCGGTGGTCACGGCGTCCGCGCCCATGCGCTCCCCGGCGGGCTCCAGAAGTGCCATCCGCCCGCCGCCGTGCCGCACGCGCGCGAGGGAGGCCGCCCCGTCGTAGGCGCCCCAGTCCAGGTCGTTGTCGGGGAGCAGCGCGGGCAGCAATACGCGCACACCCCGCGCGCGCAGCGCGTCGAGCAGCGCGCGCGTCCCGGGCTCGGCGCCCACCGAGACATACGCCGCCACCGTGCGCGCCTGCGCCAGCTCGGGCAGGCCGAGGGCCCGTCCGGCCAACGCCTGCGCCGTTCCGCGCAGGTCATCTGTGGTCAACCTGTTCCTCGCCGCAAGGATTTCGCGCCGCAACGTACGCTTGTCAGGCTCGCCCGCGGGTGCGCTGTCGGTCATCGTGGCTCTGCCGTCCTTCCTGTAGGCTCATATGAGCGCCAACCGGTCGGAGTCACAGTTTCCTCCCATCTGCACCGGCTAGGGTGTCGGGCATGACTCAGGCGCAACCCAGGATCAGCAAGGCTGTCATCCCCGCAGCAGGCCTCGGCACCCGGTTCCTGCCGGCCACCAAAGCCACTCCCAAGGAGATGCTGCCGGTCGTCGACAAGCCGGCTATCCAGTACGTGGTCGAGGAGGCCGTGGCCGCGGGCCTCGGCGACGTCCTCATGGTGACAGGACGCAACAAGCGGCCCCTGGAGGACCACTTCGACCGCAACTACGAGCTGGAGTCCGCCCTGGAGAAGAAGGGCGATGCCGAGCGCCTGGGCAAGGTCCAGGAGTCCAGCGACCTGGCCATGATCCACTACGTCCGCCAGGGCGACCCCAAGGGCCTCGGCCACGCCGTCCTGTGCGCCGCCCCGCACGTCGGCGAAGAGCCCTTCGCGGTGCTGCTCGGCGACGACCTGATCGACCCGCGCGACCCGCTGCTGCAGCGCATGATCGAGGTGCAGGAGCAGCACGGCGGCAGCGTCATCGCCCTCATGGAGGTCGCCCCCGAGCAGATCCACCTCTACGGGTGCGCGGCCGTCGAGGCCACCGCGGACGGCGACGTGGTCAAGGTGAGCGACCTGGTCGAGAAGCCGGACGCGGCGGACGCACCGTCGAACTACGCCATCATCGGCCGCTACGTCCTCGACCCGCGCATCTTCGACATACTCCGCAAGACGGAGCCGGGCCGCGGCGGCGAGATCCAGATCACCGACGCCCTCCAGCAGCTCGCGGCGGACGAGAAGGTCGGCGGCCCGGTGCACGGCGTCGTCTTCAAGGGCCGCCGCTATGACACCGGAGACCGCGGCGACTATCTGCGTGCCATTGTCAGACTCGCGTGCGAACGTGAAGACCTGGGCCCGGACTTCCGGACCTGGCTTCGCAGTTACGTAGCCGAGGAGATGTAGCAACGTTGAGCAGCGCCGCGCCCCGCGCCACCGGCCACGACCACGAGGCCGGTGACGGCTCCCTGTGGTCCGTGGACGATCACCTGGAGGACGTCCTCACCACCGTCCGCCCCCTCGAACCCATCGAGCTGAACCTGCTCGACGCCCAGGGCTGCGTCCTGGTCGACGACGTCACGGTGCCGGTCTCCCTGCCGCCGTTCGACAACAGCTCCATGGACGGGTACGCGGTCCGGGTCGCCGACGTGCAGGGTGCGAGTGCGGAGTACCCCGCAGTCCTCGAGGTCGTCGGGGACGTCGCCGCGGGGCAGTCCGGCCTCACGCGCGTGGGCCCCGGGCAGGCCGCCCGCATCATGACCGGGGCTCCGCTGCCGCCCGGCGCCGAGACCGTCGTGCCCGTGGAGTGGACCGACGGAGGGCTCGGCGAGGGCCCGGTGAGCGGGATGCGCGCCCGCAGCCTGGCCCCGGAGGGCGCCGAGGGACAGGTGCACGTGTACCGGCAGGCCGAGGCGCGCGCGCATGTGCGCACCCAGGGCAGCGATGTCCAGGCCGGCGACCTCGCCCTGGTGGCGGGCACCGTCCTCGGACCGCCGCAGATCGCCCTGCTCGCCGCGATCGGCCGCGGCCGGGTCCGGGTCCGCCCCCGTCCCCGGGTCGTCGTGCTGTCCACCGGCAGCGAACTGGTCCAGCCCGGTGAGGAGCTGGCCCACGGTCAGATCTACGACTCCAACAGCTTCGCCCTCACCGCCGCCGCCCGCGACGCCGGGGCGATCGCCTACCGGGTGGGGGCCGTCACCGACGACGCCGAGACGCTGCGCTCCACCATCGAGGACCAGCTGGTCCGCGCCGACCTGATGGTCACCACGGGCGGCGTCAGCGTCGGGGCGTACGACGTGGTCAAGGAGGCCCTCGCGCACGTCGCCGACGAGGACGAGCCGGGCGGCGGCGTGGAGTTCCGCAAGCTCGCCATGCAGCCAGGCAAGCCGCAGGGCTTCGGCTCCGTCGGCCCCGACCACACCCCGCTGCTGGCGCTGCCGGGCAACCCGGTGTCGTCGTACGTCTCCTTCGAGCTGTTCGTCCGCCCCGCCATCCGCACCCTGATGGGCCTGCCGGACGTGCACAGACCGACGACCGCCGCCACGCTCTCCGCCGACAAGGCGCTCACCTCGCCCAAGGGCCGCCGCCAGTTCCTGCGCGGCCGGTACGACGAGGCCGCGGGCGCGGTCACCCCGGTCGGTGGCGCCGGTTCGCATCTGGTGGCGGCCCTCGCCCAGGCCGACGCGCTGATCGTGGTCCCCGAGGACACCGAGTCCGTCGAGCCCGGCAGCGGGGTACGGGTGATCCTGCTCGGGTGACCCCGCCGAGTTGGCGGTACCGTGTCGCGCACAACAGGCCCGCGTGCCGCACCGCGCGGGCCCGGACCGGGAGCGCCACACGAGCATGAGCAAGCAGGACCGACCCACCCAGGACCCGCAGGGCCGCCGGCCCGAGGACCGTCTGACGCACATCGACGACGCGGGCGCCGCCCGCATGGTCGACGTCTCCGGCAAGGACGTGACCGCCCGCACCGCGCGCGCCACCGGACGCGTCCTCGTCTCGCCGCGCGTGGTCGAGCTGCTGCGCGGCGAGGGCGTCCCCAAGGGCGATGCGCTGGCCACCGCACGGATCGCGGGGATCATGGGGGCCAAACGCACCCCGGACCTGATCCCGCTGTGCCATCCGTTGTCGGTGTCGGGTGTGAAACTGGACCTGTCGGTCGCGGACGACGCAGTGGAGATCACCGCCACCGTGCGGACGACGGATCGTACGGGTGTGGAGATGGAGGCCCTCACCGCGGTCTCCGTCGCCGCGCTCACCGTGATCGACATGGTCAAGGCCGTCGACAAGGAAGCGGTGATCACGGACGTGCGGGTGGAGGAGAAGACGGGCGGCAAGTCGGGCGACTGGAGCCGGGCATGACCCTCGACGCATCGGCGGGCGGGGCCCTGGCCGCGCCGTACAGCGCGCTGGTGGTGACCGCCTCCAACCGCGCCGCCGCCGGGATCTACGAGGACAGGGGCGGCCCGCTGGTCGCCGACGGGCTCAGGCGATTCGGCTTCGCGGTCGACGGCCCCCAGGTCGTCCCGGACGGCGACCCGGTCGAGGCCGTCCTGCGGGCCGGTGCCGGTGCCGGGTACGACGTGATCGTCACCACCGGCGGCACCGGCATCTCGCCCACCGACGGCACCCCGGAGGCCACTCGGGCGGTGATCGAGTACGAGGTGCCGGGCATCGCGGAGGCCGTCCGGGCCCACGGCCGGGACAAGGTGCCGACCGCGGCGCTGTCCCGGGGCCTGGCAGGCGTTGTCCGGGGCACGCTGATCGTGAACCTTCCGGGCTCCAGCGGCGGGGTGAAGGACGGACTGGCGGTCCTGGAGCCCCTGCTGATCCACGCCGTCGACCAGATCCGCGGCGGCGACCACCCCAGACCCTCCGGCGGGGGTGCCAGCTGAACCGCCCCTCCTGGCCCGTGGAGCTGGCGGACGGCGAGGTCGTCCTCCGGCCGATAAGACTGCGCGACCAGCGGGCCTGGCGCGAGGTCAACCGCCGCAACCGCGACTGGCTGCGGCCCTGGGAGGCGACGATCCCGCCGCCCGGCCCCGGCGGGCCCATCACCAACCGGCCGACCTACCGCCAGATGGTGCGGCATCTGCGCTCGGAGGCGAACGCGGGCCGGATGCTGCCGTTCGTCATCGAGTACCAGGGCCGGCTGGTCGGACAGCTGACGGTGGCCGGGATCACCTGGGGCTCGATGTGCTCCGGGCACGTCGGCTACTGGGTGGACGAAGCGGTGGCCGGCCGCGGGGTGATGCCGACGGCCGTCGCGATGGTCGTGGACCACTGTTTCCGGACCGTCGGGCTGCACCGCATCGAGGTCTGCATTCGCCCGGAGAACGGTCCCAGCCGGCGGGTGGTCGAGAAACTCGGATTCCGCGAGGAGGGCCTCCGGCCGCGCTATCTGCACATCGACGGCGGCTGGCGCGACCACCTCGTCTACGCGCTCACCGCGGAAGAGGTGCCCGAGGGGCTGCTGCGCCGCTGGCACCGCACCCGCGCCCGGGACACCCGGCGGAACGCGTCGGGGAATCCCGCTCGACCGGGCACCGGAATTGAATAAATGTTCGAAATTGATCGAGTCGAGGTCAATCCGGGCCTGGGAATTCGCGGCTCCGCCCGCCGACTGATCGCATCCGTCACAAGAAAATTTCGAAATATCAGCCAGATCGTGCGACACACCGGCTCAATTGGCGGATGGCCTCGCGCAAACCCCTCTACCGTGTGAGGCGTGAGCAGCAGCGGCCTCATCTACGCAGTCATCGTCGGGGCCTGGGCCGCCTACTTGGTGCCGATGTGGCTCCGTAGGCAGGACGAGCTGAACGAGGCCCGTCCGACGGAACGCTTCAGCACCGCCATCCGGCTGCTGTCCGGACGGGCGGCCATGGAGCGCCGGTACGCCAAGGACCTGCAGGCGCGCTCCGCCGATGAGGCGGAGACCGACGCCGTCGACCCGGACGCCGCCACCGACTCGGTGGACGTCCGGGCCTTCGCCGTGTCCCGGACCCGACGCCACACTCCGCCGGCCGCCCCGGCCCCGGCTTCGGCCCCGGCCTCTGCGCCCGGCCCGGAGCGCCCCGCGCCCGCACCGGCACGGGACCGGGTACCGCCCGCCCGGCGCGCCGGCGGCGCGGAGGCGGCGGCCCGTGCCCGGCGCTCCAAGGTGCTGGCCCGGCGCCGCCGCACCACCATCGTGCTGTTCCTCGCCTTCACGCTCGGCGCGATCGTCGCCGCCGTGGGCGGGCTCGCCTTCCTTTGGGCGCCCGGCGTGCCCGCCGTCCTGCTCAGCGCGTACATCGCCTATCTGCGCTCCCAGGAGCGCCGCCGCTTCGCCTTCCAGATGGACCGGCGCCGGGCCGAGGTCGCGGCACAGCGGCTGCGGGAACGCGACCGTCGGCCGCGCCGCCGTGCCGCCGCCGACATGACCGCCGAGGCCGACGCCGAGGAGCCCGGTGCGGTCCCGGACCCGTCCGCCGACCACCCCGGACTCTCGGCGTTCGCCGCCGACCGGCGCGCGCTGGTCGAGCAGACCGACCACGCCGAGTGGGTCGACCAGCAGCGCGAGCGGCAGCGCCGCCCCGGCCAGAGCGGCGACAGCTGGGACCCGGTCCCGGTGCCGCTGCCGACCTACGTCACCGCACCCGTCGCCCCCCGCGCCACCAACGACGTGGACCTCGGCGCACCGGACGCCTGGAGCTCGGCCCGCTCCAGCGCCGTACCCCGCGACCCGGAACACCGGCCGGACGCCGAGGCCGGGGCCGGCCCCGAGCCCACGCCGGACGAGCCCGAGCCGCACGCCGAGGACCGCCCCCGCGGCGGAGCCCGCCGCGCCGCCTCCGCCCGCCGGGCCAGAGGGCGGGGTCGCACCCCGCTGTTCGACCAGTACGAGGACGGCGACCGGCCCAAGGCGGCCAACGAGTAGACCGGTCCCGGCCGCCGTCCGCCCCCGGAACGGATTTTTGAGCAGGCCGATCGGGGTGCTAAAGTTTCATTCGTTGCAAGGGCCTGTGGCGCAGTCCGGTAGCGCACCTCGTTCGCATCGAGGGGGCCAGGGGTTCAAATCCCCTCAGGTCCACGCAGCTCAGAGCCCCGGTAGGGATATCCCGACCGGGGCTCTGACGTGTCATCCGGCAGCGAACTCTGATCCACCGGCTGCGGAGTCCGCGCAAGCGTTCCACGCCGCCGGCTCCCCGGTACGCCTGGGGCCGGCCGCCGCAGTGGGGCTTCAGGAGTGAGGTGCCGGGGCGTCAGCCGACGGGGACGTACGTTCATGTCCGAGCCCCGCGGGACAGGCGCCGTTCTGCAGTGGTGATCAGGATTCCCCACAGCATCGCCAGATCTGCCGCGCCTTCGGCGTCGTCGGCCCAGCGGGTGGTCCTCAGCGGATGCACCTGGTCGAGGAGGACGCCTCCCCGCGCCAGGACGAAGGCCGATGCCGGCATGGCCGCTCGTCCTTGAACAGCACGGCTCCGAGCAGGACCACGAAGAACGGCTGGGTGTGGTCCACGGCGGTGGCCACGGAGACGGGCGTCGAGCTGTAGGACCCGAAGAGGAGGGCCCAGTTGAAAGGGGCCCGACAGCAGCATGGCCGCCGTCAGTTCGACTGCTGCCCGCTGCGGGAAGCCGGCGCACACGCAAGCTACGAACTCCTGCGAGGCCCGGTCCACGCGCCGCTGGGGAACGGAATCGACGCCCGTGTCAGGCTGCCGATGGGAGGGCACGACGGCGAGAGCGGGGGCGTCGCCCCCGAGACAGACCCGTTACCCGGGGTCGTGCAACCCTCGCCGCGACCCGGAGGTCACCTGGGGCACGGCGTCACCGCTGCGGCGGTGGCGCCATTCTGTCGTCTGGAAACGGAAGAAGAACCATGAGACGTAGCTCCCTGCGCTCGTCGTGGGGCCTTGCCGCCGTGGCCGGTGTGGCCGCCGCCGGGCTCGCCACGGCGGGCCTGGCCGGTGTCGCCCACGCCGCGGAGGGCGAGGCGGCACCGCTGCCCGTCACCATCACCGGTCCGGACAAGGTGGACCTGGCGCTGGACGGGGACGAGGACGAGTCCGGGCAGCCGCAGATCCGGCTGGGGATCACCGGACCGGGCGAGTACGACCCGGACAGCGACCAGGACCCCGAGCCGATCCCCAACGACGGCTACTCCGTCACGATCGACGCCACCGCGCTGCAGGGCTTCGCCGACGTCGAACTGCCCGAGTACTGCGACCTCGAAGGGCTGGTCGCGGTCTGCCGGACCAGCAGCCTCTACCCCGGCGACAGCTACAACCCGAGCTGGAGCGTCCGCCTGGACCTGAAGGACGCCGCCAAGGCCGGCGACTTCGGCAAGATCAAGGTGACCGGCGCCGGCGAGGGCCTGGAGTTCAACGAGCACACGGTCGACGTGCTCGTCGGCGGGCCCAAGCTGCTGAAGAAGCAGCTCGCGCCGGAGCCGAAGGGCTTCGAGGCCGGCGACGTCTACAACGCCACGCTCGGCTTCGTCAACGACGGCAGCATGGCCGCCGACGGGGTCGTGCTGCGCTTCGCCGGCTCGCGCGGCCTGTCCTTCCCCGACTCGTACGACAACTGCGAGTACGCGGAGGAGAACAAGGACAGCCTGCTCCTCCAGCGGAAGGTCGCGCTGTGCACCTTCGAGGGCGAGTACCTGCCCGGTCTGGCCTATGAGCTGAGCGAGCCGATCCGGGTCAAGACCGCCGACTTCGCCCTCAACGACGTCTTCCACTACGGCTTCGACGCCGTCGGCGCAAAGAGCGTCGGCCGGCTGCGGTCGGGCGCCGACTACCGCGCCGGGTCCGGCAGGACGCTCACCCTGAAGCCGGTCACCGGCCGCGCCGACGACTACGGGCAGTACGCCGAGATCGACCTGGCCACGAAGAACACCTACGACCTCGACCTGACCGGCGCCCGCGTCGCCGGGAAGCAGGGCGAGACCGTCACCGTCGACGTCGGCCTGAGCAACCACGGACCCGCCTGGATCGGCGCGCAGCGCTCCGGCGGTGAGCCGATGGGCTTCTTCGTGCAGATCCCCCGGGGCGCCAGCGTCGTGCAGAGCCCCTGCCGCCCCTACGGCGACTCCAAGAGCGAGTACCTCTGCTTCGCCGAAACTCCGTTCCTCGAGGACGACCGGCGCACCTTCCGCTTCGAACTGCGCATCGACGAGGTCGTCGCGGGCGCCAAGGGCAAGATCGCTTTCCCCGAGTGGGACAACCCCCTCGAGGGCAACCCCTCCAACGACGACGGCTGGATCGTGCTGAACGGCACCGGCGACGAGGAGACCCCGGGCGACACCGGCGGCTCCGGCAGCGGCGGTGACGGCGGTGACGGCGGCGCCACGGGCGGGTCCGGTTCCACCGGCGGCTCGGACGCCACCAACGGCGGCGGCTCGGGCTCGGGCGGCTCCGACGGCGGTGCAACCGGCGGGAACGGCGGCGGCAGCACCGGTTCCACCGAGGGCACCAGCGGGGATGAGTCGCCCCAGGGCGGGCTGGCCTCCACCGGTTCCACGGCGTTGCTCGCCTCGGCCGGTGCCGCGCTCGCCCTGGTCGCGGGCGGCGTGCTGTTCGTCGTCGCCCGCCGCCGCAAGGCCGGTGGCACGGCCTGACGGCAGGTGAAGCAAGGCGGACGGGGGCCCCGTGGACAATGCGTCCACGGGGCCCCGTCGTCACGGCTTCGTCGTCACGGCTTCGTCGTCCCGAGCCGTGTCGTCAGGAGCCGACTCGTCGGAGCGGTGCCGTCAGAACCTCTTGGCGTAGCAGAGGCTCTCCTCGTGGAAGCGGTAGTAGCCGAACTTCTCGCACGGCTCGTAGCCGCTGGAGGCGTACAGGGCGACGGCCTCCGGCTGCATGGTGCCGGTCTCCAGCACCATGCGGATCCGGCCGGCCGCGCGGGCGTCCTCCTCCAGGGCTGCCAGGATGCGGCGGGCCAGACCCCGGCCGCGCATCTGCTCGATCACGAACATCCGCTTCAGCTCGGCGTCCCCGTCGAGATTGCCCGTCTCGTTGGCGTCCTGGGCGCGCCAGCCGCCCGAGGCCACCGGGGTGCCGCTGTCGTCGTACGCGATCAGGTACAGCCCGCTCGGCGGGCTGAAGTCCGCCGGAGCCAGCGGGGTGGAGTCGCCGCCGTCGCCGTAGCGGACGTGGTACTCGGCCTGGACCGCGTCGTTGAGCTTCACGGCGTCGGGGTGGTCGAAGGCGACTCGACGTATGTTCATGCTATCCACCGTATATGAATACATTCCAATAGTTGACCCCGTCCAGTGTGCCGGTATCGTGCCCTGGTGCTCACCGTGACCTCCGTCAACGTCAATGGACTGCGTGCCGCCGCGAAGAAGGGCTTCGTGGAGTGGCTCGGCGGGACCTCCGCCGATGTGCTCTGCCTGCAGGAGGTGCGCGCCGAGCCGCAGCAGCTGCCCGAGCAGGTCCGCACGCCCGACGGCTGGCACGTCACGCACGCCCCCGCCGCCGCCAGGGGCCGGGCCGGCGTCTCCCTCTACACGCGCCGCGAGCCGGACCGTGTCCAGGTCGGCTTCGGCTCGTCCGAGTTCGACGGCAGCGGCCGGTACGTGGAGGCCGACCTGCCGGGTGTGACCGTCGCCTCCCTCTACCTCCCCTCCGGGGAGGTCGGCACCGGGCGCCAGGACGAGAAGGTCCGCTTCATGGGCGAGTTCCTCGCCCACCTCAAGGAGTTGCGCGAGCGCGCCGCCGCCGACGGCCGCGAGGTCGTCGTCTGCGGCGACTGGAACATCGCCCACCGCGAGGCCGACCTGAAGAACTGGCGCGGCAACACCAGGAACTCCGGGTTCCTGCCGGAGGAGCGGGAGTGGCTGGGCCGGGTCCTCGACCCGGCCGAGGGCGGCTACGTCGACGTGATGCGCGCGCTGCACCCCGGCACCACCGGCCCGTACACCTGGTGGTCGTACCGCGGCCGGGCCTTCGACAACGACTCGGGATGGCGGATCGACTACCAGATGGCGACCCCCGGTCTCGCCGCCCGCGCCGTCAAGGGCGCCGTCGAACGTGCCGCCACACACGCGGAGCGCTGGTCGGACCACGCCCCGGTGACCGTGGTCTACGGCGGCTGAGCGCTCCGCTGGAAGTGCCGCGCTGTGCCGTCGCCCGTCCGCGGCGCAGTCGTGGCCGGCCGGGCAGTTCTCCGCGCCCCTCCAGGGTGCTGCCGAACCGCAGGGGACTTCGCCCGGCCTGCTCAGCCGGTCCCTCGGTCCCCCGCCGTCTGCTTCCGCATCCGTCGGTCCAGGGCCAGCGACAGTTCCGCCTCCACCACGCTGCGGGCCAGGGGGCGCAGGTGGAGGAGGGACTCCTCGGGGGCGTGGCGCAATATCAGGTCGGCGAAGAGTTCCGCCAGGGCTTCGGCGTGCTCGCGGACGCGTTGCCCGGCGGTGAGGACCTCGGCGAGCGGGATGCCCTCGCGGACCAGGGCGGAGGAGACGTCCAGCAGGCGGCGGCTGATGTGGACGAGTTCGTCGCCGTCGGTGCCCAGGTAGCCGAGGTCCATCGCGGCGGCCAGGTTCTCCGGGGTGACCTCGCCCTCGAAGCGGGCGGCGAGCTCCTCGGGGGTGAGGCGGACCGGGACCTCCTCGGTGGGCTCGCCGAGGCCGAGCAGTTCGCCGACGTCGCGGCCGTGGTCGAAGGCGTCGGCGAGTTCCGCGATGCCGCTGAGGGTGTGGCCGCGGTCCAGCAGCGCGGCGATGGTGCGCAGCCGGGCCAGGTGGTGGTCGTCGTACCAGGCGATGCGGCCCTCGCGGCGGGGCGGCGGGATCAGCTTGCGTTCCCGGTAGAAGCGCAGGGTGCGCACCGTGATGCCGGCCAGCCGGGCCAGCTCCTCCATGCGGTACTCACGCTTCTCCTGCACGACACGACCTTAAGGTGTACCGCCGGTAACTTTCTTTCGCCGGCCCTCTACCCATCAGTAGCCGCCTCCTCTACGCTCCCCATTGCGCCAGTGTTCACTGGCGTAGTCGGCAGAGTGTCAACCGGGGCAACAGCGATCGTGGAGGCGTCTGGATGGCCGAGCACAAGCATGTACGCGTGGCGGTGGTCGGATCCGGGTTCGGCGGGCTGGGCGCCGCCGTGCGGCTGCGCCGCGAGGGGATCACCGACTTCGTCGTCCTGGAGCGGGCGAGCAGCGTCGGCGGTACCTGGCGGGACAACAGCTACCCCGGGTGCGCCTGTGACGTGCCGTCCCATCTGTACTCGTTCTCCTTCGCGCCCAATCCGGACTGGCCGCGCACCTTCTCCGGGCAGCAGCACATCCGCGGCTACCTGGAGCACGTCACCGACACCTTCGGGCTGCGCCCCCACATCCGCTTCGACTCGGAGGTGAAGCGGATGGCCTGGGACGCCGGCAAGCTGCGGTGGGAGATCGAGACTTCGAGCGGGAACCTGACCGCCGACGTGGTGGTCTCCGCCACCGGACCGCTGTCCGACCCCAAGGTCCCGGACATCCCCGGACTGGACACCTTCCCCGGCAAGGTCTTCCACTCCGCCCGCTGGGACCACGACCACGACCTCACCGGCAAGCGCGTCGCGGTGATCGGCACCGGCGCCTCCGCCATCCAGATCGTGCCGTCCATCCAGCCGAAGGTCGCCCGTCTCACCCTCTTCCAGCGCACCCCCGCCTGGGTGCTGCCCCGCATGGACCGTGCCATCAGCGGCGCCGAGCGGGCCCTGCACCGGGCGCTGCCCGTCACCACACAGCTGCGCCGCGGGCTGCTGTGGGGCATCCGCGAACTGCAGGTGCAGGCGTTCACCAAGCGCCCGGGCGAACTCGGCTTCGTCGAGCAGCTCGCCAGGCGCAACATGGCCCGCGCCATCAAGGACCCGGCCCTGCGCGCCGAGCTCACCCCCGACTACCGCATCGGCTGCAAGCGGATCCTGCTCTCCAGCGACTACTACCCGGCCATCGCCAGGCCCAATGTGGACCTGGTCGCGAGCGGGCTCAGCGAGGTGCGCGGCTCCACCCTCGTCGCGGCCGACGGCAGCGAGGCCGAGGCCGACGCGATCGTCTTCGGCACCGGCTTCCACGTCACCGACATGCCCATCGCCGAGCGCGTGGTCGGCGCCGACGGGCATGCTCTGGCCGAGACCTGGAAGGGCGGTATGGAGGCGCTGCGCGGTGCCTCGGCCGCCGGGTTCCCCAACTGGATGACGATCATCGGGCCCAACACCGGCCTGGGGAACTCCTCCATGATCCTGATGATCGAGTCCCAGCTGAACTACATGGCCGACTACCTGCGCCAGTTGGACGTCCTCGGCGGGCGCGTCGCCCTCGACGCCCGGCCCGCCGCCGTCGACGCCTGGAACCGGCGGGTGCAGGAGCGGATGAAGCGTACGGTCTGGAACACCGGCGGCTGCACCAGCTGGTACCTGGACGCGGGCGGCCGCAACACCACCATCTGGCCCGGTACGACCGCCGAGTTCCGCCGGGCCACGCGCCGCGTGGACCTCGCCGAGTACGAGGTGGTGCGCCCCGCGGCCGCCGGAGGCGCGGCGTCGGCCGACCCGGGCGCCGAGTCGGGCGCCGAGCCGGCTGCGGAAGCGGGCGCGGAGGTGACCGCGTGAGCCGGCCGGCCGCGGTCGTCTCCGGGCCGTACGCCCCGCCCGCCCCGTCCCGGGAGCTGACCGCCGTCTCCGCCGACGGCGCCCGGCTGCACGTCGAGGTGCACGGCCCCGAGCACGCGCCCGCGGTCGTCCTCGCCCACGGCTGGGCCTGCTCGACCGCCTTCTGGGCGGCGCAGATCCGCGCCCTGGCCGACGGCCACCGGGTCATCGCCTACGACCAGCGCGGCCACGGACGCTCCCCGGCGAGCCCGGCGTGCAGCACCGAGGCGCTCGCCGACGATCTCGAAGCCGTACTGAGGGCCACCCTCGCCCCCGGCGAACGGGCCGTGATCGCCGGGCACTCCATGGGCGGGATGACGGTGATGGCCGCCGCCGGCCGGCCGGCGGTGCGCGAGCACGCGGCGGCGGTCCTGCTGTGCAGCACGGGCAGTTCACGGCTGGTGGCGTCCTCGACGGTGCTGCCGCTGCGGCCCGGCCGGGTGCGGACCTGGCTGACCCGGCGCGTCCTCGGCTCCCGCGCGCCGCTCGGCCCGGTCACCCCCGTCGCCCGCCGGATCCTCAAGTACGGGACGATGGGCGCCGGTTCGGCACCGCACATGGTCGAGGCCTGCGCCCGGATCGTGCACGCCTGCCCGCGCCGGGTGCGGCACGCCTGGTCCCAGGTGCTCGCCCGGCTCGATCTCGACCACGGCGTACGGCGGTTGCGGGTGCCCACCGAGGTGCTGGTCGGCGCGGCGGACCGGCTCACCCCGCCCGTGCACGCCCGCAGGATCGCCGCCGGACTGCCCGACTGCCTCGGCGTCACCGAGCAGCCCGGCCTCGGACACATGACCCCCGTGGAGGCCCCGGAGCTGGTCACCGGGAAGATACGCGCACTGGCCGCCGCCCACATACCCGCCCCCCGCACACCCGGGGAAGCCGTCGCACGAGTCGAGGAGAGCGCATGAGCAGGGTCAGCCTGGAGGGGCAGGTCGCCGTCGTCACCGGGGCGGCGCGCGGCGTCGGGGAGCTGCTGGCCCGCAAACTGTCGGCGCGCGGCGCGAAGGTGGCGCTGGTCGGCCTGGAGCCGGACGCCCTCAAGGACGTCTCCGCCCGCCTGCACAGCGAGAGCGACCACTGGCACGCCGACGTCACCGACCACGAGGCGATGGCACGGGTGGCCGCCGAGGTCAGGGAACGGTTCGGCAAGGTCGACGTCGTGGTCGCCAACGCGGGCGTCGCCAGCGGCGGGCCGTTCGTCGACTCCGACCCGGAGGCCTGGCGCCGGGTGATCGAGGTCAATCTGATCGGCTCCGCGGTCACCGCCCGCGCCTTCCTGCCCGTGCTCCTGGAGAGCCGCGGCTACCTGCTGCAGATCGCCTCCCTCGCCGCGATCACGCCCGCACCGATGATGACCGCCTACTGCGCCTCCAAGTCCGGTGTCGAGGCGTACGCGCACAGCCTGCGCGCCGAGGTCGGTCACCGGGGCGTGCGGGTCGGCGTCGGCTATCTGTCGTGGACCGACACCGACATGGTGCGCGGCGCCGACCAGGACGACGTGATGCGGGAGTTGCGGCAGCGGCTGCCCTGGCCGGCCGGCAAGACCTATCCGCTGGGCCCCGCCGTGGACCGCATCGTGGCCGGCATCGAGCGCCGCTCGAGCCATGTGTACGGGCAGCGGTGGCTGCGCGGCATGCAGGGTGTGCGCGGCTACCTCCCCGGCGTCGTCGGCACCGTCGGGCAGCGCGAGATGCGGCGGTTCGCCGACCGGCTGACCGGCATGCGCACCGGGCTGGTCGGGGCGGGCGGTGCGGCCGACGAACAGCAGAGGGCTACGTTCCGTAACTGATCGACATGCGTACGGTCATCGCCCGTGTGAATCTGATCGAGCCCGGCCGGATCGCCGGTCGGGCCCGATCTCACCCAGGAGTTGAACCCACATGGGTATGAAGGACCAGTTCCAGGAGAAGTCCCAGCAGTGGCAGCAGCAGGGCAAGCAGCGGGCCGAGCAGGCCAAGGACCAGGTGCAGAACCGTCGCCGTCGCGACGACGACCCGAACCAGCCCAGGCGGCAGGAGCGGGAGCGCCGGGAGGCGGACGACCGCTTCAACGAGGACTACGACGCTTGACGCGCCGCCGCTGAACGGCAAGGGGCGCCTTCCGGAGACGGAGGGCGCCCCTTCCGCATGCCCGGCCGCGTCCGTTGACGCAACGCGGCCTCAATCCCTGGGCGGCAGCGGCGGCCGGGACCGGTCCGGCACGTTGCGGTAGTCCGGCGGCTCGGCGGGCGGATTGGTCTCCAGCAGCTCCAGGGCCAGCCGGACCGCCTCGTCCAGCACCGGATAGCGGCCCTCGGCCCAGTCCAGCGGCGTGCGCAGCACCGGCACGTCGGGGTCGACGCCCCGGTTCTCCACCGACCAGCCGTAGGCGTCGAACCAGGCCGCGTTCATCGGCACCGTGATCACCGTGCCGTCGCCGAGCCGGTGTCGGCCGGTCATGCCGACCACCCCGCCCCAGGTGCGCTGTCCGACCACCGGGCCCAGCTTCAGCAGCTTGAACGCCGCCGTGATCATGTCGCCGTCCGAGGAGGTCGCCTCGTCCGCGAGCGCCACCACCGGCCCGCGCGGCGCGTTCGAGGTGTACGACACCGGCTGTGCGTTGCGGGTCAGGTCCCAGCCCAGGATGATCCTCGTCAGCTTCTCGATGACCAGTTCGCTGATGTGCCCGCCCGCGTTGCCGCGCACGTCCACCAGCAGCGCCGGCCGGGACACCTCCATGCGCAGATCCCGGTTGAACTGCGCCCAGCCCGAGCCGCCCATGTCCGGGATGTGCAGATAGCCGCAGCGCCCGCCGCTCAACTCCCGTACGACTTCCCGGCGTTTGGCGACCCAGTCCTGGTAGCGCAGCGGCCGTTCGTCGACGAGCGGCACCACAGCGACCCGGCGGGCGGGGCCCTCGCCCTCGCCCGGCCCGAACGTCAGCTCCACCGTCGTACCGCCCGCCCCGGCCAGCAGCGGATACGGTCCCGCGACCGGGTCCACCGGGCGGCCGTCCACATGGGTCAGCACCGCGCCCTCGCGGATCCCGGTGCCGGCCAGCGGGGAGCGGGCCTTGGAGTCGGAGGAGTCGCCGGGCAGGATCCGTCTGACCACCCACCGGCCGTCCCGGCACGCGAAGTTGGTGCCGAGCAGACCCTGCAGCCGCTGGTACGGGGCCGGTCCCTCATTGCGGCGGGCGGCCGAGACGTAGGCGTGCGAGGTGCCCAGTTCGCCTAGGACCTCGCGGAGCAGATCGGCGAACTCGTCCGGGGACGCGACCCGTTCCACCAGCGGACGGTACTGCTCCAGCACCGCGTCCCAGTCGATGCCGCACATGTCCGGTTCCCAGAAGTAGTCGCGGGTCAGTCGGCCGGCCTCCGCGTACGCCTGCCGCCACTCGGCGGGCGGGTCGACCTGGTGCAGGATGCGGCGCAGGTCGATCCAGGTGGTGGAGTCGCTGTCGCCGGCCTCGGTGGCGGGCACCGCGCGCAGGTCGCCCTCGTCGAGCACGACCAGCCGCGAGCCGTCGCCGCTGACCCGGAACCAGTCGAGATGGCCGACGAGTTCGGACTTCTTCGCCTTGGCCAGGCTGAAGTGCTCCAGAGTGGGCCGCTCGCTCGGGTCGTGCGGGTTGGCGAAGGTCTCGCCCAGCGCGCCCGAGATCGGCCAGCGCAGCCAGACCAGCCCGCCGCCCGCGACCGGGTGCAGCGCAGAGTACTTGGAGGCGGCCACCGGGAACGGCGTCACCCGGCTCGCCAGCCCCTCCACCTCGACGGTCACCGCACCGGCCTCACCGGGCCCGTCGCCGACCGGGTCCAGGCCGCCGGCGGCCGGCCGGCCCTCCGGGTTCAGCGCGAACGGGGAGGGGGTCGCCGAGGACAGCGGCACCAGGTAGGGGCGGCAGCCCAGCGGGAACGACAGGTCGCCGGTGTGCACGTCGTACACCGGGTCGAAACCGCGCCAGGACAGGAACGCAAGATAGCGGCCGTCCCGGGTGAACACCGGGTTCTCGTCCTCGAACCGGCCGTCGGTGACATCGATGACATAGCGGTCGCTGATCCGGGCGATCTTGATGTCCCGCAGCGACCGCCCGATTCCCGGGTGCGACCAGGCCAGCCATGCCCCGTCCGGCGAGAAGGCGAGGTCGCGGACGGGGCCGTTGACGGAGCGGATCAGCTCGGTGACGTCGGCCGCGTCCACCGCGTCCACCGCGCCGTCCGCGCCGTCCGCGTCACCCGTGCCCTCCGTGCCGCCCGCGTTCCCGTCCATGTCGGCGGTCTCGGCCGTATCGGCGGTCTCGGCCGTGTCGTCGTCGGGGACGTCGATCAGCAGCAGCCGTCCGTCGTGCGAGGCGACCGCCAGCCGTTCGCCCTCGGGGTCGGAGACCAGCTCCAGTACCCGGCCCAGCCTTCCCGCCGCCAGCCGGCGCGGAGCCCGTCCGCCGGTGGCCCGCGGCAGGTGAGCGATCTCGACGGCGTCGTCGCCGTCCGCGTCCGTGACGTACGCGATCCTTCCGCTCGCCCCGAGCATCTCCGGCAGCCGCACCCGCACCCCCGGGGTGTCGAGGAGGGTGCGCGCGGGCCCGTCCCGGTGGGTGAGCCAGTACAGGCTGCCCCGGACGACGACGGCGCTGGCGCGGCCCGTCTCGTCGACCGACAGCCCGCCGACGTTCTGCGCGGCGGGCACCTGGTACCGCCGCCGCCCGGTGCGCGGTCCGCTCAGCCGTACGTCGAGCCGGCGGGGCTCGGAGCCGGGGGTCAGCGAGTCGACGATCCACAGGTCGCCCGCGCACTGGTAGACCACCCGGGTACCGTCGGTGGAGGCGTTGCGTGCGTAGAAGGCGTCGTGGTCGGTGTGACGGCGCAGACCGGAGCCGTCCGGGGCGCAGGAGTAGAGATTGCCGACGCCCTGGTGGTCGGAGAGGAAGGCGATACGGCCGCCGACGAACATGGGGCAGTCCAGGTGCCCGTCGAGCTCCGGGAGCAGCCGCTGCCCGTGCAGCCACAGCCGGCCGGTGGCCCCGCCCCGGTAGCGCTTCCAGGAGGCCGGGTCGTGCGGCGGGGTGCCGGTGAGCAGCAGGGTGCGGCGCTCACCGTCGGCGTCGGCGACCTGGAGGTCGGAGACCGGGCCCCAGGGCAGCTTGCGGCCGGGGTCACCGTCGGGGGTGATCTTGTAGGCCCAGGTCAGATGGGAGAAGGGCTCGCCGTGGGAGGAGACGGCGAGGACGGCGGCGTCGGTGTCATGGTCGGGGGCGGCCCAGCCGCAGACCCGGGCGTCGAGGCTGCCCCAGTGGCTGAGCTGGCGTCCCGGTCCGCCGTCCACCGGGACCACGTGGACCTCCGGCAGCAGGGTGCGCCAGCTGGTGTAGGCGAGGTGGCGGCCGTCGGGGGAGAAGCGGGGGCGGCCGGCCTTGGTGCGGTCGACGGTGAGCCGCCATGCGCGGCCCGGTCCGTCCCGGCCGTCGAGCGGGGCCAGCCAGAGGTCGTCCTCGGTCACGAAGCACAGCAGGTCGGCGTGGAGGTGCGGAAAGCGCAGATAGCTCACCTTTCCCATGCTTTTCCGGGGGGTGGGCGGCAGCAACTCGTGACGGGTGGCTCCCCGTCGCCCTGTCCGGAGCTGACAGGCGTGACCCAGGACACGTACGAAACTGTTTCGTTTCGCTTGCGGGGTGGGATACCTTTCTCATGTACGAAACGGTGTCGTTCGGAGTGGAGGTGGGAGGGAGATGACCGGGACCGCAACGGCGCGTCGCAGCCGGCTCACCCCCGAGCGCGAGGCCGAACTGTACGGCGCCGTGCTCGACCTGCTCCGCGAGGTCGGCTACGACGCCCTGACCATGGACGCCGTCGCCGCCCGCACCCGGTCCAGCAAGGCCACGCTCTACCGCCAGTGGGGCGGCAAGGCCGAGCTGGTCGTGAAGGCCATCCGGCAGAACGGCTCGGTGGAGATCGGCGAGATCGACACGGGGTCGCTCCGCGGCGATCTGCACGCCCTGATCGCCCGCGAGGACGACTGCACCATGGCGCAGAACTCCGCGCTGATGCGCGGCGTGGCCATGGCGCTGCACCAGAACCCGGACCTGCGCGAGGCGTTCCGGAACCAGCTGGTCGAACCGGAGACGGCGGAGTTCCGGCGCCTGCTGCAACGCGCGATCGACCGGGGCGAGCTGAGGGCGGACTGCCCGGCACTGGACTTCCTGGTGCCGATGCTGGTCGGCGGGTTCGCCACCCGCACCCTGCTCGACGACCAGCCGCCCACCCGGGCCTTCCTCACCTCGTACATCGACGCGGTGGTCCTCCCCGCCCTCGGCGTCGCCACCACCTGACCCCTCTCCCTCCGAGAGGTTCCCCGCAAGCCCCACCCCGAGGTCACCCCCCCCCGTGCCTGAAGGCAGGGCAGGTGCCCCTTCGCCGTCGGGCGGTTCCCCCCTGCCCTGAGTCCCGTGCCCTGACCCCCGTGCCCTGAGCCCTTGCTCCGAACCTCCTGCCCTGAAGACCCACGACCTGATCGGGAGTACGCCCCCGTGGCCACGTTCCTCTACAAACTCGGCCGGCTCGCCTTCCGGCGACGCCACCTCGTCGTCCTGATATGGGTGGCGCTGCTGACCCTCGCCGGTGTCGGCGCGGCCGGCGCCCCGCCCGCGGGCTCCACCTCGTTCTCCATCCCCGGCACGGAGGCACAGAAGGCCTTCGACCTGCTGGAGGAACGCTTCCCCGGCAGCAGCGCCGACGGGGCGACCGCACGCGTCGTCTTCAAGGCACCGGCCGGCGAGACGATGACCGACGCCGACCACCGGGCGACCGTCGAGAAGACCGTCCAGGAGCTGTCCGACGGCGCCGAGGTCGTCTCCGTCGCCGACCCCTACACGGGCCAGGCGGTCAGCCGGGACGGCACCACCGCCTACGCCTCGGTGCGCTACGACGTCTCCGGCATGGAGCTGGAGGACTCCAGCAGGGACGCGCTGAAGGACGCGGCGCAGCAGGCGCGGGACGACGGGCTGACCGTCGAGATCGGCGGTGACGCGCTGCAGGCCGTGCCGCACACCGGTGCCGGCGAGATCATCGGCATCGCGGTCGCCGCCGTCGTCCTCGTCATCACCTTCGGCTCGCTGGTCGCCGCCGGGCTGCCGCTGCTGACCGCGCTGATCGGCGTCGGCATCGGGGTCTCCTCGATCACGGCGCTGGCGAGCGTGCTGGACCTCGGCTCCACCACCTCCACCCTGGCGATGATGATCGGCCTCGCGGTCGGCATCGACTACGCCCTGTTCATCGTCTCCCGCTACCGCGCCGAGCTCGCCGAGGGCCGCGAGCGCGAGGAGGCCGCGGGACGCGCGACCGGCACCGCGGGCTCGGCGGTGGTCTTCGCCGGCCTCACGGTGATCATCGCCCTGGTCGGGCTCGCCGTGGTGAACATCCCGATGCTGACCAAGATGGGCATCGCCGCGGCGGGCACGGTCGCCATCGCGGTCGTCATCGCCCTGACGCTGGTCCCGGCCCTGCTCGGCCACGCGGGCCGCAAGGTCAGGCCCGCCGGTGAGAAGAGCCGGCTGCTGGGCGGCGGCCGGGGTGCTGCCGAGGCCCCGGCCGGGCGGGCCGACGGCACGCGGGATCCCGGCAGGCCGGCCAAGGCCAACCTGGGCACCCGCTGGGCGAGCTTCGTCGTCCGCCGCCCGGTCGCCGTCCTCCTCCTCGGCGTCATCGGCCTCGGCGCGGCGGCCGTCCCGGCCGGCTCCCTGGAGCTGGGGCTGCCCGACGACGGCTCCCAGCCGACCTCGACGACCCAGCGCCGCGCCTACGACCTCCTCTCGGAGGGCTTCGGGCCGGGCTTCAACGGCCCGCTGATGGTGGTCACCGATGCCAAGGGCAGCGACGACGCGAAGGCCGCGTTCGCGGACGTGGCCGAGGAGATCAGGGGCCTGAAGGGCGTCGTGGCGGTCACCGAGCCGCAGCCCAACAAGGCCGGCGACACCGCCACGATCACCGTGGTCCCCGACTCCAAGCCGTCCTCCGCCGAGACCGAGGAACTGGTGCACGGCATCCGTGCCGCGGGCGCCGGCATCAAGGCCGACACCGGCGCGGAGGTCCTGGTCACCGGCGCCACGGCGATGAACATCGACGTCAGCGAGAAGCTCAACGACGCGCTGCTGCCGTACCTGGTCCTGGTGGTGGGCCTGGCCTTCCTCCTGCTGATCGTGGTCTTCCGCTCCGTCCTGGTCCCGCTGAAGGCGGCGCTCGGCTTCCTGCTGAGCGTGCTGGCGGCACTGGGCGCCGTGGTCGCGGTCTTCCAGTGGGGCTGGCTGTCCGGCCTGATGGGCGTCGAGGAGACCGGTCCGGTCATGTCGATGATGCCGATCTTCATGGTCGGCGTGGTCTTCGGTCTGGCGATGGACTACGAGGTCTTCCTCGTGACCCGGATGCGCGAGGCCCATGTCCACGGCGAGAAGCCCGCCCAGGCGGTCGTCACCGGCTTCAAGCACGGCGCACGGGTGGTCACCGCCGCGGCGGTGATCATGATGGCGGTCTTCGCGGGCTTCATCGGCTCCAGCGAGTCCATGGTCAAGATGATCGGCTTCGGCCTGGCGATCGCGGTCCTCTTCGACGCGTTCGTCGTCCGCATGGCGATCGTCCCGGCCGTCCTCGCCCTGCTCGGCGAGAAGGCGTGGTGGCTGCCGAGGTGGCTGGACCGCGCCCTGCCCAACGTGGACGTCGAGGGCGAGGGCCTGCGTGCCCAGGACGACCCCGACGCCGACGAGAAGAAGGAACTGGTGCGCGCCTGACGCACGGTCCTGAACCGGCCGGCCGGTGCGGCCTCCCCGCGAGCGCGGGGAGGCCGCACCGGCCTTCTGTCTCCGCCCGGACGGTCTTTTGGGGGTACGGCCATGTCGCCACGCCCAGCGGTCGGCGAGGGCGTCGACCAGGAGGAGCCCGCGGCCGGACCCGCTCCAAGTACTGCCGACGGAGTGCGGGGAGCATGCCGGAATGCACGGCTTGCTCCAGGCGCTGAAGTGCCCCGACGGCACGGCGATCGGTCGCTCCGGGCGCGTTCAACGGGCGCCCCGTCTCAAGCCCCGGAGATCTCCGTATCCCTGAACTGCGCTATGGGATCACCGCACACGGGCTCCCACACCGGGTGAGTCGCTGGCCTTCACCGAGCGCACGCCGGGGAGACCATGAGCACCGCCGGACTCCGCGGGCTCAAGAACAGCCACAGCGACAGCAGCGACATGAACGACTGCGCCGAAGTAGCCAACCACCCCCGCCACCATCCACATCCGCGACTCCAGGAACCCCGGGCCTGCGCACCTCACCGTCGCTCCGGGCACCTGGGCCGACTTCCTCACCCACGCTTCCCGGTGACCGCGGGGGCCGCCGCCCGGGTCAGCGAAATGAGTCGATGTTCTCGCTCACCCAGTCGTCGTAGGTGCGCAGGGGGCGGCCGATGATGTCCTGCACGGACGGCCGCTGATCGAGTGTCCACTGAAGGAGTTCGGCGTAGTGGGTGCCGTACTCCTCGAGTGCGTACAGCGTCACGTCGATCGCACCGTCCGGCCAGCCGAGACGCCGCCAGTTCGCCCGGCCCTGGTCCGGCGCCAGATCGACCGTGCCGATGTCGCGGCCGAGAGCGGCGGCGATGCTCCGTATCCGTGAGCGTGTGCTCAGCGGTGGGCCCACGGCCTCGATGATCGTCCGTGTGTGGTCATCGCCGGTGAGGGCCGCAGCAACGACAGCGGCGAGGTCCTCCTCGTGGATGAAGGGGTAGTGGCCCCGGCCGAGGAAGGCCTCGCGGACCACTCCGTCGGCGCGGACCGTGTCAGGCCAGTCCGAACCCGTCGCCGGGTAGGTGCCCTCGACGGCGGCACCCATCACCGCCGACGGCCGGATGTGCGTCCAGTCGATGCCCGAGCGCTCCACCGCCTTCTCGATCGCCAGCCAGAACCAGGTCTCCGGCGGATTCGCCTCTTCGTACTCCGGCCCGTGAGACGACAACAGGACGACCCTCCGGGCGGAGGCGTCCCGCATCAGAGCGAGGGCGTCCTGGACCGTCGACGCATGAGCACCGGCGAGGAACACGGCCTCGGCACCGTCGAAGGCCCGGGCGCACTCCAGCGGCCGGGTGATGGATCCTTCCACGACCTCGACCGTGTCGGGCCAGCCACCGCACTGATCCGTCTCGGCCATCACCCGCACCTGCCGGCCCATGGCGAGGAGTTGTCGTGCCAGCTTCCGGCCGATGATGCCGGTCGGGCTGGTGCCTTCATCCCTGCGCGGGCTGACGGCGGTCAGCAGGCAGATGCCCTCGGTCACCGGCGTCTTCTCGTTCTGCTCGAACCTGTCCACGGCAAGACCCTTCGACGCGTGAGCGGAGATCTTGCACCTGGCCCGGGCACCGGGGGCTGCTGCCGTGCCCCGGCCGCAGAGCCGAGGCTGCGGATCGAGACCGGGACTCTACCAAACTGCGCTCGGCGGCAACTCCGTCGGCGGCAGACCGGGAACAACCCGTCGAGAAGGTCGGGCCGGTACCACGGTCACCCTCGACGGAAAACCTCAGTAGCGTGACCTGCATGACGATCACTGGAGGTTCCGCCGCAGCCCACCCCCGCTTCGCCGAGGCCCTGCACACGCTCGGTCTCGGCGATCTCGCCGGACGGATCCGGCGGTTTCCGGAGGCCACCCGGACCGCCGCCGAGGCCGCCGCGGCGATCGGGTGCGAGCCGAGTCGGATCTGCAAGTCGCTGATCTTCGCCGCCGACGGGGTGCCCGTACTGGTGCTGATGGACGGTGCCTCGCGGGTCGACCTCGAACGCGTTCGGCAGGAACTCGGTGCCGCCGAGGTCACCCGGGCCGACGCCGCCGCCGTTCGGGAGACGACCGGGTACGCCATCGGCGGGGTGCCGCCCTTCGGGCACCGTACGGCGACCCGGGTGCTCGCCGACCGGTCCCTGCTCGCGCACGACGTCGTGTGGGCCGCCGCCGGGACGCCTCACACGGTCTTCCCGCTGGCGCCGCGGGATCTCGTCGCCCATGCGGCTGCCGATCTGGTGGACGTGCGCGAACTCTCCTCGTGACGCCGCTGGTCACCGCGGCCGTCCTGCTGGCGGCGGTGACGCACGCCGGCTGGAACGCGATCGCCCACCGCATCCCCGACAAGCTGACCGGGTTCGCGCTGATCTCGGGCGGTGGGCTGCTGATCGGGGCCGCGCTGGTGCCGTTCACCACCTTCCCGGCGGCGGCGGCCTGGCCGTACCTCCTGGCCTCCGCCGCAATCCACATCGCCTACTACGCGCTGCTGATGCGGTCCTTCCGGCTGGGGGACTTCGGGCAGGCCTACCCCATCGCGCGCGGCTCCGCACCGCTGCTGGTCACCGTGCTCGCCGCGGTCTTCGCCCACGAGGTGCCCGACGGCCCGGCGGTCGCCGGGATCCTGCTCGCCTGCACGGGGCTGACCGGCGTCGCGCTGTGGGGGCTGCGCGGTCGGCGGCCCGACTGGGCGGCGATCGGCGCGGCCCTGGCCACCGGCGCGACGATCGCCGGGTACACGGTGGTCGACGGGCTGGGCGTGCGTGCCGCGGGGTCTCCGCTCGGCTATATCGCCTGCCTGATGGCCGTGCAGGGGGCGGTGATCCCGCTCTGGTTCCTGTACCGGCACCGGGCCGGCGGCTGGGCGCTGCTGCGGCCGCACGCCCGGCTCGGACTGCTGGGGGCGGGCATGTCCGTCGCCGCCTACGCCCTCGTCCTGTGGGCCCAGACCCGTGCCGAGCTCGCACCGATCGCCGCGCTCCGGGAGTCCTCGGTCCTCGTCGGCGCCGCGATCGGGGCGGTGTTCTTCAAGGAGCGGTTCGGCGTTACCCGGATCGTGGCGGCCGGGCTGCTGGTGGCCGGTATCGGGCTGATGCTGCATGCGGGATGAGGCGTCGTCCGGTGCGGGCCAGTGGGTGCGTACGAGGCGGGTGAGGAGCACCCTGGAAGCAACGGTTCCGGAGGTGATCGTCATGATGCACACCACAGTGGGATGGCATGTCGAGCTGGAGTTCATGGAGGACGACCAGCACACCCGCGCGGCGGCGCTGGTGCGGCTGCCCGACGGCACCGAGGTACGGGCCCAGGGGCACGCCAGCCGCCACCACACCGACGCGAATCAGCCGCGGGTCGGCGAGGAGATCGCCGGGGCCAGGGCGCTGAACGAGCTGGCGATGCAGTTGCTCACCAAGGCCCACGGTGAGATCGACGAGGCGTCGGGCCGCATCTCACATCCCATCCACGTCTGACATCCAGGGCTGGCATCCACGTCCGACACCGGCGTCCGACATCCAGCCGCGTCCGGCATCCCGTCCGTGCCGGACCCCGCCCCGGGACGGGTGAAGGGAGGCCGTACACACCAACCGGTTGAGCCGGGAGGGACGCCCCGCCCGCTAGGAAGATCTGCGACAGCGGCGATCTTCGAGAAGGGCGGTACGAATGCGTACCACCATGCGGCGGGCGGGCGCCGTCGTGCTCCCGGTTCTGGTCCTGGCAGCCCTGCTCGCCCCCGGAGCGGAGGCGTCCGGATCCGCGGACGCCTGGGTCACGGTCGGTACGCCGCCGCCCGGCAGCACCCTGCAGACCGTGCAGGGCACGAGGGACCGGGACGGCAACTGCGCCTTCGCCCTCTCGGCCGTCCTCGCCCCCGGCGAGACGGCGGTCCGCGGCGACCAGGTCCGCGTCGACCCGGCGACCTGTGTGACCGAGGTGGCCGTCACCCGGGACGGAGCACCGAGGCGCACGTCGACCGCAACACCGTCCAGGGCACCTGGGACGGCCGGCTGCTGGGCCACTGGCGGACCTGGGTGACAGGCAGCTGCGCCGGTTCCGCCGCCTTCCACTACGAACTGCGCCGCACTCTCTGAGCAGCCGCGGCCGGCCCGCGAAGGGCCCGCCCCCTCAGCCCGTGGCCGTGGCCGTCCGCACCGCCCGGACCAGCGCCTGCGCCCGGGGGTCGGCCGTCACGGTCCGGCGGAAGCCGTTGGTGACATAGCCGAAGGCGATGCCGGACTCCGGGTCGGCGAAGCCGAGGGCGCCGCCGCGGCCGGGGTGACCGAAGGAGCCCGGGGCGAGCAACGGGGAGGCGCTGCCGTGCAGCATGTAGCCGAGCCCGAACCGGGTGTTCACCACCAGGACCCGGTCCGGGCCGGCCGATTCCTCGGCCCGGGCGAGCTCCACCGTGTGCGGCCCGAACAGCCGTACGCCGTCGACGTCGCCGATGAGAGCGGCGTAGAAGCGGGCCAGCCCGTCGGCCGTGGCGACGGCGTTGGTCGCCGGGAGGGCCGCCGCGCGGTACGCGGGGTCGTTCTGGTCGGGGAAGGGCGTGATCGCGGCGAAGGCGCGGCGGGTGAGGGAGGCGGGGTCCTCGTAGGCCTCGGTTACCGTGCGCTTGGGGCGCAGCCGCAGCCCGCCGGAGGGTTCCGGGTCGTCGACGGGGCCGACGCGGCCCGCCCTGCCCGCCGCCTCCTCGGCGGCCGGCAGCCCCAGCCACAGGTCGAGCCCGAGCGGCCGGGCGATCTCGTCGGCGATCCACTCGCCGGTACCCCGTCCGCCGGTCACCCGGCGCACCAGCTCGTCGAGCAGCCAGCCGTAGGTGAGGGCGTGGTAGCCGTGGCCGGTGCCCGGTTCCCAGACGGGGGCCTGCGCGGCGAGGGCCTCCGGGCCGCGCCGCGGATCGAGCGCCTCCTCAGGGGCGAGCGGGGAGTCCAGCACGGGTACGCCGGCCTGGTGGTTCAGCAGGTGCCGGACCAGGATCCGCTCCTTGCCGTGCGCCTTGAACTCCGGCCAGTACGCGCCGAGGGGCGCGTCCAGGTCCAGGTCCCCGCGCTGGTGCAGCAGCAGCGGTACGGCGGCGGCGACGCCCTTGGTCGCCGAGCGCACCACCTGGGCCGTGCCGCGCTCCCAGGGTGCGGTGCCGTCGACGTCCCGGGTGCCGGCCCACAGGTCGACGACCGGGCGGCCGTCCCGGTAGACGGCGACCGCGGCGCCCCGGTCGCCGAGCGCCGCGAAGTTCCGGGCGAACGCGTCCCTCACCGGCTCGAAGCCCTCGGCCACGGTGCCGTGCACGACCGCGCCGGCGCCGCCCGTGTCTGTGCCGTCCACCGTTCTGCTCTCCTTGGGTTCGCCTGCGACGGTGGTGGCAACCATCGCCTCTCGCCTGCGATTCCTGGGTGGAGCTACCCCAGCACAATCGTTACATCGATGTTGCCGCGGGTCGCGTTCGAGTACGGGCAGACCTCGTGGGCGGCGTCCACCAGCCGGGCGGCGAGATCCGGGTCCAGCACCGGCAGGGAGACGCTGAGGGCGACCGCGAGGCCGTAGCCGCGCTGCCGGTTGGGGCCGATGCCGACCTTCGCGGCGACCGTGGAGCCGGCCAGGTCGTAGCCCGCGCGATGGCCGACCAGGATGAGGGCGTTGTGGAAGCAGGAGCTGAAACCGGCGGCGAACAACTGCTCCGGGTTGGTGCCGTCGCCGTCCCCGCCCAGCGCCGCGGGCATCGCGACCTTCAGCTCCAGCTGCCCGTCGTGGGTGGTGACATAGCCGTCCCGGCCACCGTGCGCGGTGGCCTCGGCGACATACATGATCTTCGTCGGACGGGTGTCGACGGCGGTGCTCTCGGTCATGGGCGGCCTCTCCCGGGAACCAGTGCGCGCAATATCATCGTGCACAAGGTACTTGCCGGTAGTGGCGACCCTGCGGCCAGGGCCCGGTGTCAGCGGGTGCGGTCCGCCGCCGCCTCCTCGGCCCGGTCCGCCAGCCGCCACAGCTCCTCGCGCAGCCGGACGATCTCCGGCCCGCCCAGCCCGGTCGCGGCCAGCAGCGCGCCCGGTACCCGCGCCGCCCGTTCCCGCAGCTGTTCCCCGCGCCCGGTCGGCGCGACCAGCACCGACCGCTCGTCCTGCGCCGACCGCTCCCGGCGCAGCAGCCCGGCCGACTCCAGCCGCTTCAGCAGCGGGGAGACGGTGCCGTAGTCCAGCCGCAGCGCGCTCGCCAGGTCCTTGACCGTGGTCTCGCCGCGCTCCCACAGCAGCAGCATCACCAGATACTGCGGATAGGTCAGGCCCAGCTCGTCGAGGAGCGGCCGGTAGGCGGCCGTCACCGCGCGCTGCGCCGCGTACAGCGCGAAGCACAGCTGGTCGTCCAGCAGCAATGAGCCCTCGGCGGGCAGCGGGCCTCCGGCCGGCGGTGTGCCCCCGGCCCCGTCGGTCTCCTCGTTCGTCACGCGGTCATTCTGGCGGAGCGCGGATCGAAGCCGAAGGGCAGCTCCAGCCGGTGCGCCCGCATCAGCCCGGCGTCGGCGAGCAGCTCGGAGGTGGGGCCGTCGGCGGCGATCACGCCCTCGCTGAGCACCAGAGAGCGGGGGCAGAGCTGCAGTGCGTAGGGCAGGTCGTGGGTGACCATCAGGACCGTGACGTCCAGCGACAGCAGGATGTCGGCGAGTTCGCGGCGGGAGGCCGGGTCGAGGTTGGAGGACGGCTCGTCCAGGACCAGGATCTCCGGCTCCATGGCCAGTACGGTCGCGACGGCCACCCGGCGGCGCTGGCCGAAGGAGAGATGGTGCGGCGGCCGGTGCTTGAACTCCGCCATGCCGACCCGGGCCAGGGCCCGGTCCACCCGCGCCTCCAGCTCCGGGCCCTTCAGCCCGGCCGCGGCCGGGCCGAAGGCCACGTCCTCCCGCACGGTCGGCATGAAGAGCTGGTCGTCCGGGTCCTGGAAGACGATGCCGACCCGGCGCCGGATCTCGGCCATGTGCGCCCGGTCCACCGGCAGCCCGGCGACCGTCACACTCCCGGCCCCGCCGGTCAGGATGCCGTTGAGGTGCAGCACGAGGGTGGTCTTGCCGGCGCCGTTGGGACCGAGCAGGGCCACCCGCTCCCCGCGCGCGATCGAGAAGTCCACGCCGAAGAGGGCCTGGTGCCCGTCGGGGTAGGCGAAGGCGAGGCCGGAGACCTCGAGGGAGGCGGTGGTCGCGTCAGTCACAGGGTCCATCCCAGCAGACAGACCGCGAGCGCCGCGGCGGGGAGGGTGAGCGCGTACACCCACTGCGCGCGGGAGGCGGTCACCTCGTCGATCACCGGCATGGCGCCGGAGTAGCCGCGGCTGATCATCGCCAGATGGACGCGTTCACCGCGTTCGTAGGAGCGGATGAACAGCGCGCCGGCCGTCTTGGCCAGCACCGCCCAGTGCCGTACGCCCTTCGCCTCGAAGCCGCGCGACTCCCGGGCGATCCGCATCCGGCGCATCTCGTCGGTGATCACGTCTCCGTACCGGACCATGAAGGAGGCGATCTGCACCAGCAGCGGCGGCAGCTTCAGCCGCTCCAGCCCGAGCAGCAGCTCGCGCAGTCCGGTGGTGGCGGCGAGCAGCACCGACGCGGCCACCCCCAGGGTGCCCTTGGCCAGGACGTTCCAGGCGCCCCAGAGCCCGCCGACGCTGAGCGACAGGCCGAGCACCTCGATCCGCTCGCCCTCGGCGACGAACGGCAGCAGCACCGCGAAGGCCACGAACGGCACCTCGATCAGCAGCCGCTTCAGCAGGAACCCGGCCGGGACGCGGGCCACCGCGGCGACCGCCGCCAGCAGCACGGCGTACAGGCCGAAGGCCCACATCGCCTCGCGCGGGGTCGACACCACGACCACCACGAAGGCGAACGCGGCGGCCAGTTTGGTGTGCGGCGGCAGCCGGTGCACGGGGGAGGTGCCGGGTCGGTGGAGCCGGTGGGCGTGGCCCGCGCCCATGTCAGACGCTCGTGCTCGCGGGGGAGGAGTCCGCGGTGCGCCGCCTGCGCACCGCCCAGAACACCGCGGTGCCGCCGGCGACCGTGACCCCGACGCCGATCACACCGGCGAGGCCTCCGGAGAGCCGGGCGTCGTCGACGTCCCTGACGCCGTAGTCGGCGAGCGGGGAGTCGGCGGTGTGGTGCTCCTCGGCGGACTCGGCGAAGCCCTTGTCCTCGGCGACCTTCTCCAGCCCGTCGGGGTCGGCGGAGGCGTAGAAGCTGACGAACCCGGCGAGGACGAGGGAGGTCAGCAGACCGGCCGCCCAGAACCGGCGGGAGGAGGAGCCGCCGGCGGCGGGTGCGGGCGCCGGCTCCTCGGCGGCCGGGGCGTCGACGAGCTCGCCGTTCACCCGCAGCTTCAGCGGACGGGTCAGGCCCCGGGCGCCGTACACCAGGTCCGGGCGTACCGCGACGACCGCGCCGACGGTCAGCGCGGTGATGGCGGCCTCGCCGATGCCGATGAGGATGTGCACGCCGACCATGGCCGTGGTGACCTTGCCGATCGCGATGTCGGTGGTGCCGCCGATCCAGTACAGCAGGGTGAAGGCGAGGGCGGCGGCCGGGACGGAGACCAGTGCGGCGACGAAGGACGCCGCGGTCACCGAGCGCCGGGTGCGCGGCAGTACCTTGACCAGGCCGCGGAAGAGCGCGTAGGCGACGACCGTGCCGACGACCGCCATGTCGGTGATGTTCACGCCGAGCGCGGTCAGGCCGCCGTCGGCGAACAGCACGGCCTGCATCAGCAGGACCACCGAGACGCAGAGGATGCCGGTGTAGGGGCCGACGAGGATCGCGGCCAGGGCGCCGCCCAGCAGATGCCCGCTGGTCCCGGCCGCGACCGGGAAGTTCAGCATCTGCACCGCGAAGATGAACGCCGCCACCAGGCCCGCCAGCGGGGCGGTGCGCTCGTCGAGTTCGCGTCGCGCGCCGCGCAGGCCGATCGCGACGGCGCCGGCGGCGACGACGCCGGTCACGGCGGAGGTCGGGGCATTGATGAATCCGTCAGGTACATGCACGGTTCGATGATGGAGTCAGTTGCAAATGGCTTGCAATAGCTGATGCCAAGCTTTTACTTCCCGCTTATCTCGGCCGTGCCGTCCGGCCCGAAGGGCGTGAACCGGGAAATGTGGGACATTGGAGTAGGGGTGGAACACACAGTT
Organism: Streptomyces poriticola; assembly: GCF_036689765.1. NCBI lineage: Bacteria > Bacillati > Actinomycetota > Actinomycetes > Kitasatosporales > Streptomycetaceae > Streptomyces > Streptomyces poriticola. The sequence continues at coordinate 183,374 of NZ_JBAGKH010000003.1, read as the reverse complement.
TTCCGACAGGTGGCACAGCGTAAGGGGCCATCCCATGTCCGTGGTCGAGCAGTACGCACAAGCCCATATCCTCACCGACGCGGACGCCCCGGACGAGGACGACGGCGGGGCCGTACCGGTGGTGCTGAGGTACGACCCCGAGGACGACCCCCGTTCCGTGCGGTTCGGCATACCCGAGGCGCTGCCCGGCGCCGTCTCCCGCTCCCGCGAGTGGACCGTCGCCCGGTCCCTGCTGGAACAGGGGCTCAGGGCGCCGGCCGGGTCCGGTGAGATACGGGTGTGGCCGTGCGGACGGGTGCAGGCCGTCGTCGAGTTCCACTCACCGCAGGGCTGCGCGGTGGTGCAGTTCGACTCCAAGGCGCTGCTGCGCTTTCTGCGGCTCACCTACACGGCGACCCCGCAGCAGCAGCCCGTACCGCACTGAGACGCTCCCCGGTCAGCCGCCGGCCCGCAGCAGCGCCGCCACCATCGGGCCCGCGGTCTCGCCGCCGTGCCCGGCGGCCTGGACCACACCCGCCGCGGCCAGGTCGCCCCGGTAGGCGGTGAACCAGCCGTTCGGCTTCTCCTGCCCGTCGACCTCGGCCGAGCCGGTCTTCGCGCCCCGGTCGCCGCCGATGCCCGACATCGCCCCGGCCGCCGTACCGGCCGACGCCGTGTACGACATCAGCTCGCGCAGCTGCGCCAGGGTGGCCGCGGACATGGTGCGCTCGGCCGTGGCCAGCTTGCGGCCGTCCACCGACGGGGCGACCAGATACGGCTGGTGGAAGGCGCCGCTCTGCACGGTCGCCGCCACCGACGCCATGTTCAGCGGGTTCATCCGCACCCCGCCCTGCCCGATCAGCGAGGCGCCCATCGGGGCCGCGCTCTGCACCGGCACCCTGCCGTCGAAGGTGGGCACGCCGACCGACCAGTCGTCCTTCCCCAGCCCGAAGACCTGCTGGGCCTGCTCGGTCAGGTCGTCGTCCGCCAGCTCCGGCGCCTGGCTGATGAAGGCGGTGTTGCAGGAGCGGGCGAAGCTCGTCCTGAAGGTGCCGCCGCTGATCTCGAACTCGTCGTCGTTCTGGAACTTCCAGCCGCCGTACGTGAAGTACTTCGGGCACGGGTGGGGCTCGTCCATCGACGCCAGGCCCTTCTCGATCAGCATCGAGGCGGTGATGACCTTCATCGTCGAGCCGGGGGCCAGTGAGCCCTGGAAAGCGGTGTTGAAGCCGGGGTTGCTGTTGGCCACCGCGAGGATCTCGCCGGTCGAGGCGCGGGTGGCCACCACCGACGCGCGGGCTCTGCCGGCCACCTGCTCCTCGGCGGCGGCCTGCAGCTCCGGGTCCAGGGTCGTCCGCACGGTGCCGGGCGTGCCCTTGCCCACCTCCAGCAGGGTCTTGTCGGCGAGCTTCTGCTCCTTCGACTCCTTGCCGCGCACCACCCGCAGCTCGACCCCGGCCTTCCCGCCGGCCTTCTCGCCGTACCTCTCCCGCAGACCGTCCAGTACCGGACCCAGCGAGGGGTACGCGGCGGTGGTGAGCTCGCCGCCGTCCCGGTCCAGCGCCTTCACCGGCGCCTTCCCGGCCTCCTCGGTGACCAGCCGGTCGCCGTCCCTCAGCTCGGGGTGGACCACGGCGGGCCGCCAGTCGACGCGCGGGGTGCCGTCGCCGCCGCGGACGACGGTCAGCTCGCTGTCGTACGTCAGCGGCTTCGCCGTCTTCCCGTGCTTCACCGTCGCCCTGACGGAGAAGGGGACCGTGTCGCCGGAGGGCTTGCCCGGGGTGAGGGTGACGTCCTTGATCCGGGCGTCCTTCGAGTAGCCGGTGAGCAGGGCGGCGGCCGACTTCGCGTCGTCGGTGGCCGCCGCGGCCCCGGTGACCTCGCCCTCCTGCCAGGCGGTCAGGAACCGCTCGGCCGTCCCGGTGACCTCGGCCTCGGTGAGCGGGCCGGTGCGCACCTTCTCCTCGGCCGCCGTGGACGCCGTCCGGTCGCCGTCCTCCGAGCCCGACCCGCCGTACAGCGAGTACGCCCCGATACCGGCGCCTGCGGCGACGACGGCGGCGATCATCCCGCCGATCACCGCGGGTCTGGTGCTCCGTCGCCCGACGGCGCGCTTCCTGTTGCCCACAGCCACCTGTCCCTCGTCCGTACCCGCTCTCTCCAACGACGGGACACACAGTAGGGTCCCCGCGGTTGCGTTCAGCCACCCGCCCGCAGTACGTCCGCGACGATCGGGCCCGCCGCGTCGCCGCCGTGCCCCGCGCCCTGGGCCATGGCCGCCGCGGCGACATCGCCCCGGAAGCCGGTGAACCAGCTGTCGGACACGTCCTGCCCGTCGACCTCGGCCGAGCCGGTCTTGGCTCCGATGTCCCCGCCGAGCCCGGACATGGCCGACGCGGCGGTGCCCTGGGTGGCGGTGAGCCGCATCATCTGCTTCAGCTGGGCGGCGGTGCTCTGCGGCAGGCCCTTGGCGGTGGCCAGCTGCCGGTCGTCGAGCTCGGGGGAGACCAGATAGGGCTGGCGGAACTCGCCGGTGATCGCGGTCGCCGTCACCGATGCCATGTTCAGCGGGTTCATCTGCACCTTCCCCTGGCCGATGGCACCCGCCGCCCGGTCCGGGCCGCCGACCGCGGGCACGCTGCCGTCGAAGGAGGTGATGCCGGTCTTCCAGTCGTTACGGCCCAGCCCGAACCGCTCCTGGGCCTCCGCCGAGAGCGAGGCGTCGGTCAGCGGCTGCTCGTCGATCAGCTTGATGAAGGCGGTGTTGCAGGACCGCAGGAAGCTGTTGGCCAGCGTGGCGCCCTCGTCCGGCCGCATGCCGGTGAGGTTCTTGAAGGTCTGGCCCTGCCACATCGCCGAATCGGGGCAGGGGGCCGGGCCGTTCATCGACGTGACGCCGTTGTCCATGAGCATCGCCGCGGTGATGATCTTCATGGTGGAGCCGGGCGCGACCTGTCCCTGGAAGGCGGCGTTGAAGCCGTCCGCCCGGTTGTTGGCCACCGCCAGGATCTCGCCGGTGCTCGGCTTCACCGCCACCACCGACGACTCCCCGAACCGCTTCACCGCCCGCTCGGCCGCGGCCTGCACGTCCGCACTCAGCGTGGTGCGCAGCTTGCCGGGCTCGCCCTCGGCCAGCGTCAGCAGCGGGGTGTCGGCGGCGCCGCTCGCGGTGTGCCGGATCACCAGCTCCACGCCGGGCTCGCCGCCGGCCTGTTCGCCGTACTTCTGGCGCAGCGTGTCCAGGATCGGGCCGAGCGAGGGGTACTGGTCCTTCGTCAGCACGGTGCCGCCCCGCCCGACGGCCTCGATCGGCGGGCTCGCGGACTCGGCGGTGAGCAGTTCGTCGCCCTCCTCCAGCTGCGGATGGACGACGGACGGCTGCCAGTCCACCAGCGCCCGCCCGGTGGTCAGCCCGCGCACCACGGTCAGGGCGCTGTCGTAGGCGAGCGGCTCGGACTTTCCGTCGAAGGACACCGTCGCCTTCACCGAGAACGGCACCTTCGTACCGGTCGCGGTACCGGGCGTGATCGTCACGTCCGAGATGTGCGCGTCCTCGCCGTAGGCGGTGAGCAGCGTCCGGGCCGCCGCGTCGTTGTTGGTCAGCGCCGCCGCCCGCGCCGCCTCCCCCTGCTCCCAGGCGGCGAAGAACTCCTGTGTGGTCTCCTTCACCTCGTCCGCGCCCGGCGGCCCGGACCTCTTCGGAGACGCCCCGCCGGCGCCGCCTCCGGAACCTCCGCCGTCCAGCGCGGAGACGATGTTGTAGGCGCCGTAGCCGGCCCCGCCCACCATCACGGCGAAGACGCCGCCGACGACGGCGACCTTGACCCCCCTGCCCATGTGCCGCTTCCCTCCTGTCGGGCCTCCTGCCCGCCCCCGATTCTTGAACGCGTTCAGAATGCAGTCGTGGGTAACACCCTAGGCGCACGGAGTGACCGGCGGTGCGGCTGTGTCCGTTTGTTGGCCGAACGGAGATCCGCCGGACCCCTTCGAGTGGTCGCGGAGCGAGCCGTGCGTGTCTCTCCGGCGGTTCGCCTTCGACCCCGGGGCGGAACGGCAGAATCCCGGCATGAGCAGCCAACTGTCATGGCTTCGCCGACGGGCGGCGAAGAAGGCGGAAGTCGGTCCGTGGGAGCTGCGGGAAGGACTGCGGTCGCGGGCGGCCGAACTCCAGGCCGTCCTGCGGGACCGGAAGCTCGCGCATCCGGACGACACCCCCGAGGGGCGGCGGGTGCACCGGCTCGCCGACGACGCGCTGAACGAGCTGGACCAGGCCGTCGAATCGCTCGACCACGACCACCACCGGCACAAGACGGGCGCACACATCGCGGTCGGCCAGATCCATGTCGACACCGCGCAGAACCTGCTGCTGCGCCTTTCCCGGCCCGACGAGATCGTCCCCATGATGCCGGGCATCCTCGCCATCGTGCAGGCCCACCTCAGTCCGAGCGACCCCCGCCGGGTCCAGGTGGAGATCATCGCCCAGTCACCCGGGGACATCGGCGATCCCGAGCGCGAGATGATCCTGGACGCGGTGGGAGTGGCCCGTCAGACGAGCATCCGGGAGACGCTGCGGGTGCGCAGCTTCGTCAACATCGTCGGCTGGGTGGCCGGGTGCCTGGCCGCCGGGGCGGTGCTGGTCGCCCTGCTGGGGGCCTTCTTCGAGGACACCGTCCCGCTCTGTTTCGCCCCGCAGAATCCCGACAGTGCCGGCTACATGGTGGTCTGCCCGGTGAAGATGGACCCGGAGCCGCGCGCGGACCGCAGCGTCCACCAGAACGAGATGGCGACGACCACGGCCGCCGACTACCTGGTCATCGAGATCGTGGGCCTGGTCGCGGCGGGTATCGCGGCCGCCACGACTCTCCGGCGCATCAAGGGAACCGCGACCCCGTACAACGTCCCGGTGGCTCTCGCACTGCTGAAGCTCCCCACCGGAGCGCTCACCGCGGTGTTCGGCCTGCTGCTGATGCGGGGACACTTCATCCCCGGCCTCTCGGCACTGGACTCGTCCGCGCAGATCATCGCCTGGGCCATCATCCTCGGATACTCGCAGCAGCTCTTCACCCGGCTCGTCGACTCCCAGGCGCAGACCGTGCTGAACGCGGTCGCGGGCCCGAACTCCGCCCCGCCGCAACCGCCCCCGTCCGTGACGGCGACGCCCGCCAGACCCTCCTGACCGGGCGCCGAACCCCGCCCGGCTAGACCCAGGTGTCCAGCCACATCCGCGACCGCCAGTCGTCGATGGGGATGGCCTGGCCCGTGTACAGCGGCCAGAAGTAGATGAAGTTCCAGACGATCAGCAGGACCAGGACGCCCGCGCCCGTCGCCCCCGCCACCCGCCGGGCGTCGCTGGAGCCCGGCCGGCCGACGATCGCGCCCAGCAGCATCGCCACCGCCAGGCACAGGAACGGCAGGAACACGACGGCGTAGAACAGGAAGATCGTGCGCTCCTGGTAGAAGAACCACGGCAGATAGCCGGCCGCGACCCCGCAGACGATGGCGCCCGCCCGCCAGTCCCGCCGGAACGCCCACCGCCACAGCACGTACAGCAGCGCGAAGCAGCCCACCCACCACAGCAGCGGCGTGCCGATCGCCAGCACCTCCCGGGCGCACTTCTCGCCGGCGTCCACCGGGCAGCCGTCCGTGCCGGGCGCGGGCGACTCGTAGAAGTAGGACACCGGGCGGCCCAGGACCAGCCAGCTCCACGGGTTGGACTGGTAGGTGTGCGGCGAGGTCAGACTGGTGTGGAAGTCCAGCACCTGGGACTCGTAGTGCCACAGGCTGCGCAGCCAGTCCGGGAACAGCCAGGACCAGGCGCTGTCCTTGCCGTCGGTCGCCGCCCAGTTGCGGTAGTAGCCGCCCGAACCGTCCGCGGGGGAGAGGATCCAGCCCAGCCAGGACACGGTGTAGGTGACCAGCGCCACCGGGACCGTCGCCAGGAACGCCAGGCCCAGGTCGTGCTTGAGCACGGCCACGCGCGGCCGGCGGGCGCCCGCGATCCGGCGCGCCGCCACGTCCCACAGCACCGCCATGACGCAGAACGCCGCCATGATGTACAGGCCGTTCCACTTGGTGCCGATCGCCAGCCCCAGCATCAGGCCCGCCGCCCAGCGCCACGGGCGCCACCCCAGCCGGGTGGTCTCCGCGACGTGCGCGTCCGGGCGGACCCGCCCGTCGGCGTCGGCGGGCAGCGCGGCGGCGAGCCGCTCGCGCGCCCGGTCGCGGTCGACCAGCAGACAGCCGAACGCCGCCAGCACGAAGAACACCAGCACGCTGTCCAGCAGCGCGGTCCGGCTCATCACGAACGCCAGCCCGTCCACCGCCAGCAGCGCACCCGCCAGACAGCCCAGGAACGTCGAGCGGAACAGCCGGCGCCCGATCCGGCAGAGCAGCAGCACCGACAGGGTGCCGAGCACCGCCGTCATGAACCGCCACCCGAACGGATCGAACCCGAACATCCACTCGCCGAGCCCGATGACGTACTTGCCGACCGGCGGATGCACCACGTACGCCGCGTCCACCGGGATCGGGACGTCACCGCCCGATCTCAGGATCAGATCGTTGGCGTTCTTGTCCCAGTTGACCTCGAAGCCGCGGTGGATCAGCGCCCAGGCGTCCTTGGCGTAGTACGTCTCGTCGAATATCACCGCCTTCGGGCTGCCCAGGTTCCAGAACCGCAGCACCCCCGCCAGCAGCGTCACCAGCAGCGGCCCCAGCCAGCCCGACCAGCGCACCACCCGGGCCGCCAGCGGCCTCGACAGGCCGAGGAAGACCCACAGCCGCGGGCCGGGCCGGGTGTACGGCGGCACCAGCCGGGCCCGTACGTCGTCGCCCCCGGCGCCCGCCGCGTATCCGAAGCGGCGCAGCCGCTGCTGCCAGGAGGGCCGCCGGTCGTGCGGCGCCTGGTCCTGCCGGGTGTCCATGGAGGACGCGGTACTGGTCACCGCGCCATCGTAGGGAACCCGTCTGTGCGAGTCGCGTCCTTGCCCCTGCGAGGATGGAAACGTGACAGTCGCACCCGGAACCCTGGTCCTCGCCGGCACTCCCATCGGGAGCATCGCCGACGCCCCGCCCCGGCTCGCCGAGGAACTGGCCGGCGCCGACGTCGTCGCCGCCGAGGACACCCGGCGGCTGCGCCGGCTCACCCAGGCGCTCGGCATCGCCCCCAAGGGGAAGGTGGTGTCGTACTTCGAGGGCAACGAGTCCGCCCGGACGCCGGAGCTGGTGGAGGAACTGGTCAACGGCGCGCGCGTGCTGCTCGTCACCGACGCCGGCATGCCGTCGGTGTCCGACCCCGGCTACCGGCTGGTCGCCGCGGCCGTCGAGCGGGACGTCCGGGTCACCGCGGTGCCCGGACCGTCCGCCGTGCTCACCGCGCTCGCCCTGTCCGGGCTGCCGGTCGACCGGTTCTGCTTCGAGGGGTTCCTGCCGCGCAAGGCCGGCGAGCGGCGCGCGCGGCTGCGCGAGGCCGCCGACGAGCGCCGCACCCTCGTCTACTTCGAGGCACCGCACCGTCTCGACGACACCCTCGCCGCCATGGCCGAGGTGTTCGGCACCGGCCGGCGGGCCGCCGTCTGCCGGGAACTCACCAAGACCTACGAGGAGGTCCGGCGCGGCCCGCTGGCCGAGCTGGCCGCCTGGGCCGCCGAGGGCGTGCGCGGCGAGATCACCGTCGTCGTCGAGGGCGCCCCGGACAAGGGGCCCGAGGAGGTCGGCGCGGACGAACTGGTGCGCCGGGTGCGGGTCCGCGAGGAGGCCGGCGAGCGGCGCAAGGAGGCCATCGCGGCGGTGGCCGCCGAGGCCGGTGTGCCCAAGCGGGAGGTGTTCGACGCGGTGGTCGCCGCCAAGCGCGCCGCGGAGTGAGCCGGTCCCGGCCGGGGAGCCGCCCGGGCGGTGCCATTGGAGGCTGCCGCCCCGAGAGCGGACCGACGTAGACCCATGGGCCGGCAGTCGTCCGCCCATGGGCGGGCAAAGCGGCGGGAGGCCCGGACAAGGAACGCCCAAGACGGGGCCAACACTCGACAGGTCGAGTGCCTCCGGGCCGGCGGAGGAGTCCACTGGGAGACGGGACGCGACCGTCCCCACGCCCTCCAGCGGACCACAGGAGCCGGCATGAGCGAGATCACAGGGCAGCCCGGACTGCGCGCCGGGGCCACCGCCGTCGTCCAGGAGTCGTATTCCTTCGCCTGCATGCGCTGCGGGCACGGCTGGGAGCAGTCGTACGAGATCCAGCACCACACCGATGCCGGGGGCAGGGAGTTCGTGCTGTACGTGGCGGACGGCCAGGTGGTGCCCTCCCCGCTGACCCGGCCCGCCTGCCGGAACTGCGACGGCCACGTGGTGCGCATCATGCGGCCCGGCCGTGTCGCCGCCGCCCGCCGGGCCGGGCACCACCCGCACCGGGTGCCGGCGCAGACCGGACCGGTCGAGGCGCCCCGCCCGGCCGCGGAGCGGCCGGAGCCGGTCCGGCACGGGCACTGGCATCTGTCCGACCTGCTGCACGCCCTCCACCTGCACCGCAGGGCCGGCTGAGGTCCTTCCCCCGACTCGCGCCGCGCCCGCTTCCGTAGGATCGGGGCATGCCTTCGAACACCTCGGCCGACCGGAACGCCGCCCCGCCGCTGCCCGAGCCCCTGCGCGTGCCGGTCGCCGACTCGCACACCCACCTCGACATGCAGTCCGGCACCGTCGAGGAGGGCCTGGCGAAGGCCGCGTCGGTCGGGGTGACGACGGTCGTCCAGGTCGGATGCGACGTACGGGGCTCGCGGTGGGCGGCCGAGACCGCCGCGGCCCACGCGAGCGTGCACGCCGCCGTCGCCCTGCACCCCAACGAGGCGCCCCGCATCGTGCACGGCGATCCCGACGGCTGGTCGAGGCAGGGGGCGCGCGAGCCCGGCGGGGACGCCGCGCTGGACGAGGCGCTCGCCGAGATCGACCGGCTGGCGGCCCTGCAGCAGGTCAAGGCCGTCGGCGAGACCGGCCTCGACTACTTCCGCACCGGCGACGAGGGCAAGGACGCCCAGGAGCGCTCCTTCCGCGCCCACATCGAGATCGCCAAACGGCACGGCAAGGCCCTGGTCATCCACGACCGCGACGCCCACGCCGACGTACTGCGCGTCCTCAAGGAGGAGGGCGCCCCCGAGCGCACCGTCTTCCACTGCTACTCCGGCGACGCCGAGATGGCCGAGGTCTGCGCCCGCGCCGGGTACTACATGTCCTTCGCCGGAAACGTCACCTTCAAGAACGCCCGGAACCTGCGCGAGGCGCTCGCCGTGGCGCCGCCGGAGCTGGTCCTGGTGGAGACCGACGCACCGTTCCTGACCCCGGTGCCCTACCGGGGGCGGCCCAACGCGCCCTATCTGGTGCCGGTCACGGTGCGCGCGATGGCCGCCGTGCGCGGCATCGACGAGGACGCGATGGCGACGGCCCTCGCGGCCAACACTGCACGCGCGTTCGACTACTGACTCTCGCGCCACGTAGTCGCGTCGCTTTGGAGAGTGACGGTCGCTCGGCTAGGTTCTGGGGGCCCGATCCGGAACCCTCTGGACCGCTGGAGCGTGTCGGAGTGAGCAAGCCGCAGTTCGAGACGTACGAGACGAGCGCGCCGTACGGGACCGGCAGGCCGTACCAGCCGTACGGTCCGTACCAGCCGTACGGTCCGTACCAGCCGTACGGTCCGTACGAGCTGTACGACCGGTACGAGGCGCAGCCGTCCTGGCACGGCACCCACGAACCGTATGACGCCCACAGCGCGCCGACGCTGCCCCGGCAGTCCGCCGAGCCCGCCGAGCCCGCCGAGCCCGCCGAGCCCGCCGAGCCCGCCGGGCGGGCCGCGCGCCGGCGGGCGGCCCGCCGTGGCGAACGCGCGGACGGCACGCTGCGCAGGCTGCTGCCGCGTGCGCTGATCGTGGCGTTCCTGGCCGGCGGCACCACCGCCTTCGTCGCCGAGGACAAGGCGGTCGAGCTGACCGTCGACGGTGAGCCGCGCACCCTGCACACCTTCGCCGACGACGTCGGCGAGCTGCTCGCCGAGGAGGGTGTCGACCTCGGCGCCCACGACGTACTCACCCCCGCCCCCGGCACCGAGCTGACCAGCGGCGACCGGGTCACCGTCCGGCACGGCCGCCCGGTGCTGCTCACCCTCGACGGCCGCCGGAGCCAGGTGTGGACCACGGCCGACACGGTCGAGGGCGCGCTCCGCGGGCTCGGTGTGCGCATGGCGGGCGCGCATCTGTCCACGTCGGGCGCCCGGCACATCTCACGCGAGGGCCTCGCCCTGGACGTGCGCACCGAGCGCGTCGTCACCGTCATGGCCGACGGCCGCGCCCGCACCGTCCGCACCAACGCCGCGACCGTCCGCGAGGCCGTCGAGGCGGCCGGGGTCACCCTGCACGGGGAGGACACCACCTCGGTGCCGCCCGGCAGCTTCCCGCGCGACGGGCAGACGGTGACGGTGCTGCGGATCAAGGGCGAGCGGGAGGTCCACGAGGAGGCCCTGGCGTTCCCGGTGCGGCGCACCCGGGACGCCTCCCTCTACCGGGGCACGGAGGTCGTGACCCAGACCGGCCGGCCGGGGCTGCGCCGGACCACGTACACCGTGCGCACCGTCAACGGGGTGCGGCAGAAGCCGCGCCGGATCGAGTCGGAGGTGGTGCGCCAGCCGCGCGCCCAGGTGGTGCACGTCGGCACCCGGCCGCGCCCGGTGTCCGTGCACGGCGCCGACCGGCTGAACTGGCAGGGCCTTGCGGCCTGCGAGTCCGGCGGCCGGCCGGACGCCGTGGACGCCTCGGGGACGTACGGCGGCCTGTACCAGTTCGACACCCGGACCTGGCGCAGCCTCGGCGGCCAGGGCCGCCCCCAGGACGCCCCCGCCGCCGAGCAGACCTACCGCGCCAAGAAGCTGTACGTCCGCCGAGGCGCGAGCCCCTGGCCGCACTGCGGCGCACGGCTGCACGGATGACCACCCGCCACACCGCCCGCGCTGCCCGCACCGCCCCGGGACCCCGCCCCGCACGCCCCGGGTGGGCTCGGCGCCGCGGGGATGCCCCGGTCGTCCCGCGCGCCCGGTGGGGTCCCGGTCGCAGGACGCGGTGTGCGGCCGGGTTGTGCCCGGCCTCGGCGGTCTGCGGGCGTCGCAGGGCCGCGCCGGCTGGTGGCGGGTCCGGGCCGCGGGCGGCGGTCCGGGGCGGCGTCCCGCCCGGCCCGGGCCAGGCGCCGGTGTCCGTGGGCCTCCTGCGCGGCCGGAGTCCGGGCAGGTCCCGTTCCCGTTCGGCTCCCCCGGTCGTCCCCGGCGGGCCGGAGCCGGGGAGGGCCCGGCCCGGCTACCCTTGCGGGGTGAGCAGCCCCACCCCCCACGACGCCCTGCTGGGCCCCGCCGACGTCCGCGAACTGGCGGGAGCCCTCGGCGTCCGCCCCACCAAGCAGCGCGGCCAGAACTTCGTGATCGACGCGAACACCGTCCGCCGTATCGTCCGCACCGCCGACGTCCGCCCCGACGACGTCGTGGTCGAGGTCGGACCGGGGCTCGGCTCGCTCACCCTGGCGCTGCTGGAGGCCGCCGACCGGGTGACCGCCGTGGAGATCGACGACGTCCTCGCCGCCGCCCTTCCCGCCACCGTGGCCGCCCGGATGCCAGAGCGTGCCGACCGGTTCGCCCTGGTCCACTCCGACGCCATGCACGTCACCGAGCTGCCCGGCCCGGCGCCGACCGCACTCGTCGCCAACCTGCCCTACAACGTGGCCGTGCCCGTCCTGCTCCACATGCTCGACACCTTCCCGACCATCGAGCGCACCCTCGTCATGGTCCAGTCGGAGGTCGCCGACCGGCTCGCCGCGGGTCCGGGCTCCAAGGTGTACGGCGTGCCCTCCGTCAAGGCGAACTGGTACGCCGAGGTCAAGCGGGCCGGTGCCATCGGCCGCAATGTCTTCTGGCCCGCGCCCAACGTCGACAGCGGACTGGTGTCCCTGGTCCGCCGCACCGAGCCGATAGCGACGACCGCCTCCAGGAAGGAGGTCTTCGCCGTCGTCGACGCCGCGTTCGCGCAGCGCCGCAAGACCCTGCGGGCCGCGCTCGCCGGGTGGGCCGGGTCGGCCGCCGCCGCGGAGGCCGCCCTGGTCGCCGCCGGGGTGTCGCCCCGGGCCCGGGGGGAGTCCCTGACCGTCGAGGAGTTCGCGCGCGTCGCCGAACAGCGAGGCGCCCAGCAGCAGCGTGCCGCCGAGCACAAGGAGCCCGCCACGTGAGCGTCACCGTCCGCGTCCCCGCCAAGGTCAACGTCCAGCTCGCGGTGGGCGCCGCCCGCCCGGACGGCTACCACGACCTGGCCAACGTCTTCCTCGCCGTCGGTCTCCACGACGAGATCACCGCGACCCCGGCCGACGCACTGCGCATCACCTGCGCCGGCCCCGACGCCGACCGGGTCCCGCTGGACGGCACCAACCTCGCGGCCCGCGCCGCCACCGTCCTCGCCGAGGCCTACGGCCGTGAACCCGCCGTGCATCTGCACATCGACAAGGACATCCCGGTCGCCGGCGGGATGGCGGGCGGCAGCGCGGACGGCGCGGGTGCGCTGGTCGCCTGCAACGCCCTGTGGGGCACCGGCGCCTCCCGTGACGAACTGCTCGCCCTCTGCGCCGAACTCGGCAGCGACGTGCCCTTCAGCCTGATCGGCGGGGCGGCACTGGGCACCGGGCGCGGCGAGAAGCTGACCGAGCTGGAGGCCGGGGGCGGCTTCCACTGGGTGTTCGCGATGGCCGGGCGCGGGCTGTCCACCCCGGCGGTGTTCCGCGAGTTCGACCGGCTGGCGGAGGGCCGCGACATCCCCGAACCGGTCGCCGATCAGACGGTGCTGGACGCCCTCGCCGCGGGCGACCCCGGTGCGCTCGCCGTCGCCGTCACCAACGACCTGCAGCCCGCGGCCCTCTCCCTCTTCCCCGAGCTGTCCGACATCCTCGCCGCCGGGCGCGCGGCGGGTGCGCTGACGGCGCTGGTCTCGGGATCCGGCCCGACCACGGCGTTCCTCGCCTCCGACGAGGCGTCCGCGGCCGAGGTGGCGGCGGTACTGCGGGCGTCGGGCACCTGCGCGACGGTGCGGACGGCCCAGGGGCCCGTGCCCGGGGCGACGGTGGTCTGAGGGAACGCGGCTCGGGTCAGAGCTCGTCGATGGCGGTCAGGTCGATGTCGATGTGGTAGGGCACGGTGACCTTGACGTGTTCGTGGTGGATCCCGGTCAGGGTGTAGGTGCCGGTGGCATCGCCCCGTTCGTAGACCTGGACCACCGGGTGGCCGTCCTCGCCCGCCATGTCGACCAGCCAGAAGTGCGGGATGCCGGCGGCGGCGTACTTGTGCGGCTTGGTGTCCCGGTCGCGGGACTCGGAGTCCGGGGAGACGACCTCGACGGCCAGGAGGACGTCCTTCGCCGCGTAGCGCGTCTGGGTCCGTCCCGTGATCGCTTCCGCGCGAAGGATGCTCACATCGGGCTCAGGGCCGTTGCGCCTGTCGAGGACGACGGTCATCTCCCTCCTCACTCGTACTTCTGCCGGTGCCGTTCGGCGGAATCCGCTGACCAGCAGGTCGATGACGATGGTGTGGAAATCCCGCTGCGGACTCACGAAAACCAGGCTCCCGTCGATCAGCTCGGTGTGCGGCGGGAGATCCGGCAGGGTGAACAGGTCGTCCACGGTGTAGCCGTCCGGCGGCGGCATCGGCCAGCAAGGGCCGTGCTCTACGGACTCGGCGGTCATGGTTCCTCCCATGGACGGGATCCTGCTGCCTGCCCCCCACGGTAGCGGGGAAGTCCGACACAGGTCACTACAAAGAGTGACCCCCCGGGCGCGTGCCGCCGCGTTCCCCGGAACGCCTACGCTTGAAGGCTGACCGATCCCCCAGGCAGGAGAGAAATGGCCGTCAACCTGGTCAATGTCGAGAACGTCAGCAAGGTGTACGGCACCCGCGCCCTGCTCGACGGAGTCTCCCTCGGCGTCTCCGAAGGCGACCGCATCGGCGTCGTGGGCCGCAACGGCGACGGCAAGACCACGCTGATCCGGATGCTCGCCAGACTGGAGGAGGCCGACACCGGCCGGATCACCCACTCCGGCGGGCTGCGGCTCGGCGTGCTCACCCAGCACGACTCCCTCGACCCCGAGGCCACGGTCCGCCACGAGGTCATCCGCGACCTGGCGGACCACGAGTGGGCGGGCAACGCCAGGATCAGGGACGTGCTGACCGGGCTGTTCGGCGGGCTCGACCTGCCCGGGTTCCCGCAGGGGCTCGACACCGTGATCGGGCCGCTCTCCGGCGGCGAGCGGCGCCGTATCGCGCTCGCCAAGCTGCTCATCGACGAGCAGGACCTGGTCGTCCTGGACGAGCCGACGAACCACCTCGACGTCGAGGGCATCGCCTGGCTCGCGCAGCACCTGCGCGAGCGCCGCTCCGCGCTGGTCTGCGTCACCCACGACCGCTGGTTCCTCGACCAGGTCTGCACCCGCATGTGGGACGTGCAGCGCGGCGACGTCTACGAGTACGAGGGCGGCTACTCCGACTACGTCTTCGCCCGCGCCGAGCGCGAACGCATCGCCGCCACCGAGGAGGCCAAGCGGCAGAACCTGGTCCGCAAGGAGCTGGCCTGGCTGCGCCGCGGGGCGCCCGCCCGCACCTCCAAGCCGCGGTTCCGCGTCGAGGCCGCCAACGAGCTGATCAAGGACGTGCCGCCGCCGAGGGACAGCAGCGAGCTGATGAGGTTCGCCTCGTCCCGGCTCGGCAAGACCGTGTTCGACCTGGAGGACGTGAGCGTCCAGGCCGGCCCCAAGGTGCTGCTCAAGCACGTCACATGGCAGCTCGGCCCGGGCGACCGGATCGGCCTGGTCGGGGTCAACGGCGCGGGCAAGACCTCACTGCTGCGCGCCCTCGCCGACGCCGCGCGGAGCGACGGGGACCAGCAGCCCGCGGGGGGCAGCATCCGCGTCGGCAGGACCGTGAAACTGGCCTACCTGTCCCAGGAGGTCGCCGAACTCGACCCGGGCTGGCGGGTCCTGGAGGCCGTGCAGGCGGTCCGCGAGCGCGTCGACCTCGGCAAGGGGCGCGAGATGACCGCCGGACAGCTCTGCGAGACCTTCGGCTTCGGCAAGGACAAGCAGTGGACGCCGGTCGGTGACCTCTCCGGCGGCGAGCGGCGCCGGCTGCAGCTGCTGCGCCTGCTCATGGACGAGCCCAACGTCCTCTTCCTCGACGAGCCCACCAACGACCTCGACATCCAGACCCTGACCCAGCTGGAGGACGTCCTCGACGGCTGGCCCGGGTCGATGATCGTCATCTCCCACGACCGGTTCTTCGTGGAGCGCACCACCGACCGGGTGTTCGCGCTGCTCGGCGACGGCACGCTGCGGATGCTGCCGCGCGGTATCGACGAGTATCTGGAGCGGCGCCGCAAGATGGAGGAAGCCGCGGCGGCGAACGTCCCGGCCGCCAGGCCGGCCGCCGCGGCCGTGCCGGAGAAGAGCGCCGCCGACCAGCGCGCCGCCAAGAAGGAACTCCAGAAGATCGAGCGTCAGCTGGACCGGATCTCCGAGAAGGAGACCAAGCTGCACGCACAGATCGCGGACCATGCCACCGACTTCGCGAAGGTCGCGGAACTGGACGCCGAGCTGCGGGAGCTGACCGGACAGCGCGAGGAACTGGAGCTGCGCTGGCTGGAACTGGCGGAGGACGCCTGACGCCTGAGGCCCGGACCCGCGCGCTCTGTACGGGGGGCGCGCACGGCGTGAAGGGGGCGTGAAGGCGCGTAACGGAGCCATCACGGCCGGGTCCTCCCTTGGGAACAGCGGCGGACACGGTCCGGTGGGCCGTCGGCGCCGGGTGATAGAAAGAGCCGTCAGAGCCTGTCTCCGCAACCGTCGGAGGCGTCTGTGAGACGTCTCTGGGACCAGACCGTCCGTATCTCAGGGCGTGGCTAAAAATCAGCTAGTAAGGGGGAACGCGCTGATGACTCAGCCGCCCAACCAGCCGCCGCAGCCGGGTGGCTTCGGAGCACCGCAGGATCCACCGCCCTCCGGCGGCTTCGGAGCACCGCAGACCCCGCCGCCTCCGCAGGGCGCGCCGGGCACTCCGCCGCCTCCGCAGGGTCCGCCGCCCGGCACCCCGCCGACCCCGCCGTCCGGGGCGCCGCAGCCGGGATACGGGTATCCGCAGCAGCCGGGCGCGGCCCCGGGCCCCTACGGGCAGCAGCCCGGCCCCTACAACTCCGGCCCGTACGCCCAGCCGCAGCAGCCCGGCCCGTACGGTCAGCAGCCCGGCTACGGCTACCCGCAGCCGCAGTACCCGGGCGCGCCCGGCACCCCGCCGCCCGGCCCCGGCTCCCGCAACCCGTTCAGGAACAAGACGGTCCTCGCCATCGGCGCAGCGGTCGCCGCGCTGGCCGTCATCGGCGGCACGGTCTGGGCCGTCACCGCCGGCGGTGACGACAAGAAGGACAAGAAGCCCGTCGCGCAGCAGAGCGACGATCCCAAGCCCTCCGGCTCCGGCGGCCCGGTCAACCCCGGCGACGGCAGCGGCGCCGGCGACGGCGCCACCGAGGACCTCAACGAGGGCCGCCAGCCCGGTGAGGCCAGGGTGCTCTGGTACAAGGAGGCACCCGACGCGCCCGGTTCCGGCGCCGACGCCCCCGGCATGTGGGTCACCGACGAGACCGTGGTCAAGGCCGCCTACAAGCAGCTCTTCGCCTTCAACGTGGACGACGGCAAGCCCACCTGGGACGCCATCACCTTCCCGCAGAAGATCTGCTCGGTCACCGACGAGAAGACCGCCGACGACAAGATCATCGTCGCGTACATGAGCGGCGCCAGCGACCGCGCCAAGTGCAACCAGCTGCAGGAGATCGACCTCGACACCGGTGCGAAGGGCTGGGAGCAGGAGGCCGAGGAGGGTGAGCTGTTCGACACCATCCTCTCCGCCGAGCTGACCGTCGTCGGCGACGTCCTGATGGTGGCCCGCTCGCAGTCCGGCACCGCCTACGACATCACCAGCGGCAAGAAGCTCTACGACAAGAAGAAGTACGGCGACGCCTGCTTCCCCGCCGGGTTCGCCGGCGGCGGCGACCGGCTCCTCCAGGTCGCCTCCTGCGGCGCCGGCGGCAACAACGCCCACGACGAGTTGCAGGAGCTCGACCCGAAGACCGGCAAGGTCAAGTGGACGTACGCGTACAAGAAGGGCTGGCGGATCGAGCGGGCGTACTCCGTCGACCCGGTCGTCATCTACGCCGACAACAAGGACGAGAAGGTCTGGAACATCTCCACCTTCGCGGTCGGCAAGGTCACCTCCCAGGTCGGCGTCGACGAGGACTTCGCCCCCGAGTGCGGCTGGGCCATCCTCGACCGCGACCTGCAGGGCTGCCAGGGCGTCGCCGTCGCCGACGACACCCTCTACCTGCCCACCAAGGCGACCACCGGAGCCAACGAGATCGTCGCGATCGGTCTCGCCGACGGCAAGGAGAAGTGGCGGGTGAAGTCGCCGGTCGAGGAACCGATGCTGCCGATGCAGGTCGAGGGCGGGAAGCTCATCGCCTACGTGGAGCCGTCCTACGACTCCGGCGGCCGGATCGTCGCCATCCCGACCGGTGGTGGCAGCCACCAGCCGGCCGAGCTGCTGCAGAACCCGCAGGGCGCGGCGGACATCGAGAACAGCTTCTACTCCCGGGACATCGCCTGGGCCGACGGGCGCTTCTTCCTCTCCAGCGCCCGGCTGACCGGCAACGATGACGCGAAGGAGAAGTTGATGCTCGCCTACGGCAAGTGACCATCCCTTCCGTCCCCCGCACTTCTTCTCCCTCGAGGTACTCACGTCATGACCCAGCCGCCGCCCCCGCCGCCCAACCAGCCCCCGCAGGGGGGAGGTTTCGGACCGCCTCCGGAACAGCCGCAGCAGCAGCCCGAGGAGCCGCAGCAGCCCGTGCCGGGTGAGGGCGGGCCGGACCTCGCCAAGTCCCCGGAGCCGGGGTACGGCTACCCGCAGACGCCGCCCGCCCCGCAGGGGGCACCGGCGACGCCGCCGAACCCGTCCGCACCGCCGACTCCGCCGTCCGGCGCCCCGCAGCCCGGGTACGGCTACCCGCAGACCCCGCCGGCCCAGCCCGGGTACGGCTACCCCGGCCAGCAGCCTGCGGGCGGCTACGGCCAGCCGCAGCCGGGCGGTTACGGGCAGCCGCAGCAGCCCGGACCCTACGGCCAGCAGCCGAACCCGTACGGCCAGCCGGCCGGGCCGGGTTACGGCTATCCGCACGCGACCGTGCCGATGCAGCCGCAGCCGGGCGCCGGCGGGCCGGGCGGCGGACGGAAGATCAACACACAGGTCGCGATCATCGTGTCCGCCGTCGTCGCGATCGCGCTGATCATCGGCGGCGGCATCTGGTACGCCGGATCCTCCGGCGGCAAGGACGACGACAAGAACACCACCGCCAGCTCCAGCGGGGGCTCCGGCGGCGAGGGCGAGAAGAGCGGCGAGGGCGGCACCTCCGCCGAGGGCGGCAAGGAGAAGGCGCCGTCCGACCCCGGCGCCAAGGTGCTCTTCCAGGTCCCGGCACCCGCGGTGCCCAAGGACCTCAACAGCGTCGTCGTCTCCGGCTCCTGGCTCACCGACAAGGTGTACGCCAAGAGCGGCATCGCCGAGATCACCGGCTACGACCCCGAGAAGGGCGGCAAGCTCTGGACGCTGCCGCTGGGCGGCCCGGTGTGCGCCGCCACCGAGCACGTCACCGACGACAACAAGACGGTCGTCGTCCACCAGCCCGACATGCCCACCAAGGCCAAGCGGCACCACGGCTGCAGCGAGGTCGCCCTCGTCGACCTCGACACCGGCAAGAAGGTGTGGTCGAAGCAGGGCAAGACCGGGGACCAGCCGATCTCCTTCGGCAACGTCACGATCAGCGGGGAGACGGTCGCCGCGGGCAGCACCAGCGGCGGCGTCGCCTGGGACCTGACCGGCAAGCAGCTGTGGAGCCCGAAGGCCACCGACACCTGCTACGACGCCGGCTACGGCGGCGGTCCCAAGCTCGTCGCGGTCCGCAAGTGCGGTACGTACGACGCCCGTGAGCTGCACATCCAGAACGTCGACCCGAAGACCGGGAAGGTGATCTCGGAGTACAAGATGGCCAAGGGCATCGAGTACGCCGGCATCGTGTCCACCGACCCGCTGGTGGTCTCCGCCGACGTCGGTGACTCCGCCGGTGACGGCAGCGGCATCTCGGACTTCTTCTCCATCGACAACAAGACCGGCAAGCTGCGTACGCGCATCTCCGCGCCCGGCGACCAGTACGGCGCACGCTGCGACAACATCACCAAGGTCGAGCACTGCACCGGGCTCGCGGTGGGCAACGACCGGCTGTACATCGCCACCGAGGAGCACGAGGGAAGCGGCGAGAGCTACAGCCGGACCAACGAGATCGTCGTCTTCGACCTGGCCACCGGCAAGCAGACCGGCCAGCGTGCGGACGCGGGCGAGGGCTACACCATCACTCCGCTGCGGATGGACGGCGGCAATGTGCTGGCCTACAAGCGGCCCCCCTACGACAAGGGCGGGCAGATCGTGAGCATCGACGGCGGGTCGTTCAAGCAGACGACACTGCTGGAGAACCCCGCCACCGAGGCGGTGCGCGACGTGGAGACCAGCATGCTGCCGGAGTACGCCGAGCTGCGGTACGGCCAGGGGCGGCTCTACATGTCGCAGGTGTACGCGAGTGAACTGTCCGCCGGGGACGAGAAGGACTACCTGGCGGTGGCCTTCGGCACGAGCGGCTGAGCGCGCTTGTGCGGTGCGGCCCCGTCCCCTCTGTGGGGGCGGGGCCGTGGTGTTGTGTCGTGGGAGGATTTTCGGCGATCCGGGGCAGTCCTTACCGGTAGGGGCAGCGCGACGTCGAACAAGCGTGTAGCTTCCGGGCATCGCGGAGCAGGGCAGGGATCGGGGACCGGGACCGGGATCGGGACCGGGACCGGGATTCGGGATCGGGGACTGGGGGGTTGCTCGATGGGAGTGCGGCTGATGGTGGTCGACGATCACCGATTGCTCGCGGAGGCGTTGGCCTCGGCGCTGAAGCTGCGGGGGCACCGGGTGCTGGCGGCGGCGGCGCCCGCCGTCGGGGCGGCGGATCTGGTGATCAGCCGGGCGCCGGAGGTGTGTCTGCTGGGGACGGCGGCGCCCGCCGAGCCGGGGAATTTCGACCCGGTGGTGAAGATCAAGCGGGAGCGGCCTCAGGTGGCGGTGCTGGTGCTGGGGCCGGTGCCGAGTCCGCGGGGGATCGCGGCGGCGTTCGCGGCCGGGGCGTCGGGATATGTGCGGCACGACGAGCGTATCGAGGGGGTCGAGCGGGCGATCATGAAGGCGCGGGCGGGGGAGGCGGCGGTGGCGCCGGCGTTGCTGCAGGGGGCGTTCGGCGAGCTGCTGAACCCGGCGGAGCAGCCGGACGACGAGGGGCAGCGGCTGCTGGAGATGCTCACACCGAGGGAGGTCGAGGTGCTGGTGCGGGTCGCGGACGGCGAGGACACGCGGCTGATCGCGGCGGGGATGGGGATCGCGCCGTCGACCGCGCGTACGCATGTTCAGCGGGTACTGATGAAACTGGGGGTCGGTTCGCGTCTGGAGGCCGCGGCCCTGGCGGCCCGCACGGGCCTACTGGACCGAGCGGCCCCGCGCCCCCGTCACACCGACTGACGTCCGGCGGGTTCGGTGGCGGGTGGGGTGCCTGCGGCGGCCTGTGCGGGTGGTCGGGGGTGCGCGTTGTGCCTGCGGCGGCCTGTGCGGGTGGGGGTGCGGGGTGCGGGTCGCGCGTGCGGGTGTGTCGTGGGTCGGGGCCGGGCCGGTGGGTGGCCGTCCTCGGAACGGCGCGGAATCGGTGGGTCGGGATCTGAGCGGTGTGGACGCGCCAACCGCTGCGGGCGGCCACCCCCCCGGCCCGACCCCTGCTCGCCGTACGCGTCTGCGGGCCCGCCCCCCACCTGGCCCCAGGTGCCTGGCGACCGGATCCCGCCCACCCGTGCCGGGCGGCGGGATCCGCCCATCCGCGGGCGGTCGTGCCTCCCCAAGTGCCTCAACGGCCTGGGAGGTACCGCCGGGGGCGGCACGGGTGTGCGCGGGCGGCGACCCGTCGGCGCCGGGCTGCGCCGCCCACCTCCGCGGTCACCGCAGCGCCGGGCAACCTGCCCACCCCGCGCCCCCCGGAGGGCGCCGCACCGCCGGTGTCATTCCGGCCCCTCCCCATCCGCCGGAGGCGCAGGCGCCGTCGGGCGGAGTTTCAGCCAGAGCAGGAACAGCAGGCCCAGCACCAGCATCCCCACCCCGGTCCACAGATTGATGTTCACACCCTCCGCCTTGTCGATATCGGCGTCGGACGCCGTGAACCCCGCGATCGTGACGATCACGCCGTAGGTCACGAACAGCACACCGATGATGCGCCGGATGTCGAACAGCCGCGCGGCCGTGGCGGACCTGGCCTCCAGCTCGGAGACCTCCCGCTGGACATCCTTCTCGGAGTAGGACTCGGACATGTTCCCTCGATCCTCCCGCAATCAGAACGAGAACGGGATGTAGCAGGCGGCGGCCAGCACGATCGCGCCCCAGCCGAGCAGCGCCGGCTTCCGGTACCACGCGTCGTCGCCCTCGGCCGGCGGCTCGGCCGTGCCGGGGGTGGGGGTCCCCCCGGACGGAGTCCGGGGGAGGGTGCCGTAGACCAGACCCTGCAGTTCGGAGACCGGCTTGGGCTCGGTGAACAGCGTGACGGCGACCATGACCACCGCACCGGCGACGAAGCCGGCGATCGCGGACACGAAGTTGGCGCCCTGGTCGGTGGGGATGTCGATGACCCCCTGTTCGTAGACGACGAAGTAGTTGACCATCGCGGCGGTGGTCCCCGCGAGCAGGCCCCAGAAGCCGGACTTCATCGAGGCGCGCTTCCAGAACATCCCGATGATGAAGACCACGAACATCGGCACGTTGAAGAAGGAGAACAGGGTCTGCAGATAGGCCATGATGTTCGAGAAGGACGCGGCCAGGAAGGCCGTGCCGATGGACGCCAGGACACCCAGTGCGGTGATCACGCGGCCGACCTGCACGTAGTAGCCGTCCTCCCGGTGCCGCACGGTGTAGCGCGCCCAGATGTCGTTGGTGAACACCGTGTTGAACGAGGAGATGTTGGCGGCCATGCCGGCCATGAACGCCGCGATCAGACCGGTCACCGCGATCCCGAGCACCCCGTTGGGCAGCAGTTGCTGCATCAGGTACGGGATCGCGTCGTTGTACTGGTAGCCGGATCCGGGTGCGCCGAACCGGGGGACCAGCGCGGCGGCGACCAGCCCCGGGATCATCACGAGGAACACGATGAAGATCTTGGGGAAGGCGGCGATGAGCGGGGTGCGCCGGGCCGCCGAGAGGTTCTTGGCGGACAGGGCGCGCTGCACCTCGGCGAAGTTGGTGGTCCAGTAGCCGAAGGAGAGCACGAACCCGAGACCGAGCACGATGGTCAGCCAGTTCGCGCCGAGCGGGTTGTCGCTGCCGATGCCGGTGCCGCCCCAGGCGGTCATGAAGTTGTCCCCGTGCTGGGCGGTGAGGTTGTCGGACAGTCCGTCCCATCCGCCGACCCGTCTCAGGCCGAGCACGGTGATCGGGATGAGCGCGGCAAGGATCACGAAGAACTGCAGCACCTCGTTGTAGATCGCCGAGGACAGGCCGCCGAGGGTGATGTAGGCCAGGACGAAGAACCCGGCGACCACGATGGCCACCCACTGCGGCCAGCCGAGCAGTGCCTCGACGACGATCGCGAGGGCGTAGAGGTTGACTCCGGCGATCAGGATGGCGGCGAAGGCGAACAGGACCGAACTCAGCAGATGTGCCCCGCGGTCGAAGCGGAGCAGCAGGAACTCGGGGACCGAGCGGACCTTGCTGCCGTAGTAGAACGGCATCATCACCAGGCCGAGGAAGACCATGGCGGGGATGGCGCCGATCCAGTACCAGTGGGTGGTGTAGACGCCGTACTGGGCGCTGTTGGCGGCCATGCCGAGGATCTCCGTGGCGCCCAGGTTGGCGGCGATGAACGCCAGACCGGTCACCCAGGCGGGCAGTGACCGCCCGGAGAGGAAGAAGTCCAGGCTGGTCCTGACCGAGCGGCGGGCGGCGAAGCCGATGCCGAGGACGGCGACGAAGTAGATCCCGAGGATCACGTAGTCGAGCCAGTTGATCGGGAGCGTGAGCTCCGCGGCGAGGTGTGTGGGGGTTTCCATGAGCACTCGCTTCGTTGCGCGAACTGGTCCGGAGCGGTACCTGTGCCTTCGTGGTCAGCAACTGAACACTTCTGCTGGTGGATTCTGTTTGAGAGTGAGGAATCCTTTGGGCTGGTGGGTTGTGGTGTGTTATGTTCGATTGTGTTTGAGTGCGGACTGACGCGGAGGAGTCCGGCAGTGAAGAAGACCTCGACCCGGCTGGCCGACGGTCGTGAGCTCATCTACTACGACCTGCGCGACGACACCGTGCGCGGCGCCGTCGACCGCCGCCCGCCGGAGCCGACCGTCACCACCTCGGAGATCCGGCGGGACGCGCTGCTCGGCGACGCCGTCGCCGTCGCCTCGCACCGGCAGGGGCGCACGTATCACCCGCCCCCGGACGAATGCCCCCTGTGCCCCTCCGAGGGCGGCCGGCTGACCGAGATCCCCGGCCCGTCGTACGACGTGGTGGTCTTCGAGAACCGCTTCCCCTCGCTGGCCGGTGACTCCGGCCGCTGCGAGGTCGTCTGCTTCACCCCCGACCACGACGCCTCCTTCGCCGACCTCGACGAGGAGCAGGCCCGGCTCGTCCTGGACGCCTGGACCGACCGGACCTCGGAACTGTCCCATCTGGCCTCCGTCGAGCAGGTGTTCTGCTTCGAGAACCGCGGCCCCGAGATCGGGGTGACGCTCGGTCACCCGCACGGGCAGATCTACGCCTACCCGTTCATCACGCCCCGCACCGCGCTGATGCTCCGTTCACTCGAGACGCACCGGGACTCGACCGGCGGACAGAACCTGTTCGACGCGGTACTGGAGCGGGAACTGGCGGGCGAACGGGTCGTCCTGGAGGGTGAACACTGGGTCGCCTTCGTGCCGTACGCCGCGCACTGGCCGTACGAGGTGCATCTGTATCCCAAGCGGCGGGTTCCCGACCTGCTCGGTCTGGACGAGGCGGCTCGCTCGGAGTTTCCACAGGTCTACCTGGAACTCTTGAAACGGTTCGACCGGCTCTTCGGCACCGGTGAGCCTCCCACGCCCTACGTCGCGGCCTGGCACCAGGCCCCGTTCGGGCAGCCGGCCGGGTTCGGCGGGGTGCCCCGCGACGACTTCGCGCTGCACCTGGAGCTTTTCACCATCCGCCGGACGTCCGGCAAGCTGAAGTACCTCGCGGGCTCCGAGTCCGGCATGGACGTGTTCATCAACGACGTGCCGCCGGAGCGCGCGGCCGAGCGACTGCGAGAGGTAGCGAGTTGATGAGCGGGAAGTACCTGGTGACCGGCGGGGCCGGCTACGTCGGGAGCGTCGTCGCCCAGCATCTGCTGGAGGCCGGTCACGAGGTCGTCGTCCTCGACAACCTCTCCACCGGCTTCCGGGAGGCGGTGCCGGCCGGGGCCGCCTTCGTCGAGGGCGATATCCGCGACGCCGCCAAGTGGCTGGACGCGAGCTTCGGCGCCGTCCTGCACTTCGCGGCGTTCTCCCAGGTCGGCGAGTCGGTCGTACGGCCCGAGAAGTACTGGGACAACAATGTCGGCGGCACCATGGCCCTGCTTCAGGCCATGCGCACCGCGGGTGTGCGCACCCTGGTCTTCTCGTCCACGGCGGCCACCTACGGCGAACCGGAGCAGGTCCCGATCGTGGAGTCCGCCCCGACCCGGCCGACCAACCCCTACGGCGCCTCCAAGCTCGCCGTCGACCACATGATCACGGGCGAGGCGACGGCACACGGACTGGGCGCGGTCTCGCTGCGCTACTTCAACGTGGCGGGCGCGTACGGCGACTGCGGGGAGCGCCACGACCCCGAGTCCCATCTGATCCCCCTGGTGCTGCAGGTCGCCCAGGGCCGGCGCGACGCGATCTCCGTGTACGGCGACGACTACCCGACCCCGGACGGCACCTGCGTCCGCGACTACATCCACGTCGCCGATCTGGCCGAGGCCCATCTGCTGGCGCTGAGGGTGGCCGCGCCGGGCGAGCATCTGATCTGCAACCTCGGCAACGGCAACGGCTTCTCCGTCCGCGAGGTGGTCGAGACCGTCCGCCGGGTCACCGGCCACCCGGTCCCCGAGGTCGCCGCCCCACGCCGGGGCGGCGACCCGGCGGTCCTCGTCGCCTCCGCCGGCACCGCCCGCGAGAAGCTGGGCTGGCGCCCCTCCAGGGCGGACCTCGCCGGAATCGTCGCCGACGCCTGGGAGTTCGCCCAGCGCCGGAAGGACGTGCGGGCGGGGAAGGGGAGCGGGGCATGAGCGAGGCTGTGGCAGGCCGGGTCGCCGAACGGTTCGGCGCCCTCTACGGGCATGCGCCGGACGGGGTGTGGGCGGCTCCGGGCCGGGTCAACCTCATCGGTGAGCACACCGACTACAACGACGGCTTCGTCATGCCGTTCGCCCTGCCGCACACCGCGGTCGCGGCCGTCGCCCGGCGCGACGACGGCGTTCTGCGCCTGCATTCGGCGGACGCCGGGGCCGGTGTGACCGAGCTGCGGGTGGCCGAGCTGAGCCCCGGCTCCGACCCGGCCTGGACGGCGTATCCGGCGGGGGTGGTCTGGGCGCTGCGCGCGGCCGGGCACCGGGTGACCGGCGCCGACATCCACCTGGCGTCGACCGTCCCGGCGGGCGCGGGGCTGTCCTCCTCTGCGGCCCTGGAGATGGTCGTCGCGGTGGCGCTGAACGATCTGTTCGGTCCGGGGCTGCGCGGGTGGCAGCTGGCCCGGCTGTGCCGGCGCGCCGAGAACGTCTATGTCGGAGCCCCGGTCGGCATCATGGACCAGACGGCTTCGGCCTGCTGCCGGGCCGGGCACGCACTCTTCCTCGACACCCGCGACCTCTCCCAGCGCCAGATCCCCTTCGACGCGGCGGCGCAGGGCCTGCGCCTGCTCGTCGTCGACACCCGGGTCGAGCACTCCCACAGCGAGGGCGAGTACGGCAGGCGCCGCGCGGGCTGCGAGAAGGGCGCCGCGCTGCTGGGCGTGGACGCGCTCAGGGACATCGCCCACGACGACCTGGACGCGGCCCTGCAGCGGCTCGGCGACGAGGAGGAGGTCCGCCGCCTGGTCCGGCACGTGGTCACGGAGAACCAGCGCGTCGAGCGCGTCGTGGCCCTGCTGGAGTCCGGTGAGACGCGGGCGATCGGCCCGGTTCTGGTGGAGGGACACGCCTCGCTCCGCGACGACTTCCGTGTCTCCTGCCCCGAGCTCGACCTGGCCGTCGACGCCTCCCTGGCCGCGGGCGCGCTCGGGGCCAGGATGACGGGCGGCGGCTTCGGCGGCTCCGCGATCGTCCTGGCGGACGCCGGTGACGCGGACGCCGTCACCGAGGCGGTCCACGACGCCTTCGCCGCGGCCGGCTTCACGGCGCCGCGCGTGTTCGAGGCGGTGCCCTCGGCGGGGGCACGGCGGGTGGGATGAGAGCGGGTGGGGTTCGGACCCGGCGCGGGCGGGCCGCCGGGGTCCGGGGGCGCCGGGGTCCGGGGCGGCGGGACCGCGGGCTCAGTCCAGCCGCTTCGTCAGCGTGTACTCCGTGATCCCCGGCGGATAGTCCGGGATCACGCACACCACCTCGTAGCCCTGCTTCCGGTAGAACTCCGGCGCCTGGAAGTCCCAGGTCTCCAGGCGCACCGAGGTGCAGCCGCGCCGGGTGCGGGCCGTGCGCTCCGCCTCCGCGAGCAGGGCGGAGCCGACGCCCGTGCCGCGGTGCGGCGCATCGACCCACAGATAGGTCACATGCAGCCAGGACGTCCAGGTGTGGCCGACCAGGCCGCCCGCCAGGGCGCCGCCGTCGTCCAACGCCCAGACGTGCAGCGGGGATTCGCGTTCGTGAGGGGTTCCGCGCAGGGCGCTCAGGACGGGGGAGGCCGCCGTGTTCGTCGCCCGCAGGCGGCTGTGCAGCAGATCCCGACGCGCCTTGTCGACTTCTGTCACTAGACGAAACATGCGGCACACCATAAACGCGGCGGTCCGCCAGTTCTGCAAATAGGCTTCCGCTCCCCGCCGTCGTCCGTACTCTGATGAACATCGCCGGTGGGGGCCGGCGCCGAGCAGGGGGCGAGACAGTCGGTGCGGCGCTCGTGGCGGGGGCCACGGTTCCGTACGGCGGCCGGCCGTGCGGTCCGTGATCCATGGGAGGCCGTCGCGGTGCGCGTGGGCGCCGTGACCGTACCGGTGTCGTCCTCCGACGATGAGCATCCCCTGCTCTTCGGGAGCGTGGGGGAGGGGGTTGTGTGGTGCGCATCCGAGTCCTGGTCGTCGACGACCACCGCATCTTCGCCGAGTCGCTCGCCGCGGCCCTGGCCGCCGAGCCCGATGTCGAGGTCTCCGCGGCCGGCAGCGGCCCGGCCGCACTGCGCTGCCTGGACCGGGCGGCGGCCGACGGGCGCCGGTACGACGTGCTGCTCGTCGACGCCGATCTGGGCGGCGGGGCGGGCGGCGGCACCCGGCCGGCCGCCCCGGTGCCCGTGCGCGACGGCGGTGAGGACGGCCTCGTCGACGGCATCTCGCTGGTCACGGGGGTACGGTCGGCGCAGCCGCAGGTACGGGTCGTGGTGCTCGCGGAGAAGGACGATCCGCGGCGCGCCGCACTCGCCCTGCAGGCGGGTGCCTCCGGGTGGGTCGCCAAGGACTGCTCACTGTCCCGGCTGCTCACCGTGATCCGGGGCGTCCTGCGCGACGAGACTCATCTGCCGCCGGCCCTGCTGACGGGGGTGCTGCGGGAGCTGACCGCGGCCCGCAAGCACCGCACCGAGAGCGAGCGGCTGGTGGAGTCGCTGACCCCGCGGGAGCGGGAGGTGCTGCGCTGCATGGTGGCCGGGCTGGGCCGCAAGGCCGTCGCCGAGCGGCTGTATCTGTCCCCGCACACCGTGCGCACCCATATGCAGAACGTCCTGGGCAAGCTCGGTGTCCACTCGACGCTCGCCGCCGTCGCACTGGCCCGCCGGGCCGGGGTCGGTCCGGCCGACCTATCCGGGGATGTTGTCGAACGGGGCGGTCAGCTGGCGTAGCAGGGCGGCCAGCTCGCCGCGCTGGGCCCGGGACAGCTCCACGAGGATCGCCCGCTCCTGGTCCAGCAGCCCGGCCAGGGCCTGGTCGGCGCGGTCCCGGCCCTCGTCGGTGAGCCGGACCAGCACCCCGCGCCGGTCGCTGGGATCGGGCAGCCGCTCCACCAGGCCCTTCTTGGCCAGGCGGTCGATGCGGTTGGTCATCGTGCCCGAGGTGACCAGCGTCTGGGTGAGCAGTTGGCCGGGGGAGAGCTGGTACGGGGTGCCGGCCCGGCGCAGCGCCGTCAGCACGTCGAACTCCCACGGCTCCAGCTGGTGCTCGGCGAAGGCCAGCCGACGTGCGCGGTCCAGGTGCCGGGCCAGTCTGCTCACCCGGCTGAGTACCTCGAGCGGTTCCACGTCGAGGTCCGGGCGCTCCCGGCGCCACGCTGCGACCAGCCGATCGACCTCGTCCTCCATGACGATCAGTGTAGTGGTTGTGTCGACGTGAAGTCTCTTGATGTCAACTATCTTGATCGCGAGGTAATTTTCTCTCGCCCCGGCGGTCCGAAGGGGTGCGGCCTGGAGTGCGCAGGGACGTGTCAGGACGGGAAGCACTGCCGCTCGCCGGTGCCCGCGGAGACCAGGCAGGCCTCGAGCCCGGCGGGCCCGCCACCCACCATCGGGGTGGTGAGATAGCCCTCGGCGTCGTACTTGTCCGCGACCTCGGCGGACTGCCGGGGCTGCCCGGGAGCACCGATCTCGATCCGGTCGCCGACCCGGCCGAACCGCAGGCGTGCCCAGGCGGCCGAGCAGTCCCCGCTGTACCGGATCTCCAGCGCCGTCCGGCCTGCGTAGCGCCGCTCGGCCAGGGTCCGCAGATCGCCGCCGGCCAGGGCACAGGCCTGCGGCAGCGCTCTCTTGCCGGTGCACTGGGCCCCCTGGCAGCCGGGCCGGATGGGATCCGGCCCCTTGTCGGAACGGATGACCAGCGTGGCGCCCATCGCGGCGACGCCCAGCAGCAGACCGCTCGAAAGGGCGGCGGCGAGTTGGCGGGGGCGCCGCCGAGGCCGCGGCACGGACACCTCGGGCCCCCGCCCCGGGCCCCGCGGGGACGAGTCCGCGTGGGCGGTGGCGGACGGCCGGCCGGACACGGTGGAGGCGGCCCGCGGACCCCCGGGTGCGGCACCGGGGGCCGGCACGGGCCGGGCGGCGGCTGCCAGTTCCCACAGGGCCAGCAGCGGTCCGGCGCGGCGGCCCGCCAGCGCGGCAAGATCCCGTACCAGTTCACGCGGGGGCAGCTGGGCCCCGCTGAGATAGCGCTGCCAGGACGACTTGCTGGCGGTGGTCTTCGCGGCGAGCGCCGCAAGGCTCAGCCCCGTCAGCTCCCGCAGCACGGTCAGCTCGCGGGCCAGGCGCACCCGCTCGGGCGGCAGGGACTGTCCGCTCACCGCCGCAGTGCCTCCCAGGTGTGCGGGCCCATGATGCCGTCCGGCACCAGGCCGGACCGGTCCTGGAACCGCTTGACCGCCCGCTCCGTCGCCGCGCCGTAGGCGCCGTCCACGACACCGAGTTCATAGCCTCGGTACTCCAGCAGACACTGTGCCTCCACCACGTCCCAACTGGTGCTGATCTGCTGCAGCACGGCGTCCGTGGTGTCGCTGCTACCGGCGTGCAGCAGGCCCTTCTCACGGTGGATGTCGCAGCTGTAGGTGCGGCCCGGTTCGAAGACGTACGCCGACTCCGCAACCTGCCGGTTGTCCGCCGACGAGGAGTCCGCGGCCGACAGCAGCAGAGCGACGACCCCCGGCACGGCCACGATCCCGGCCCCGACCGCCGCGGCGAGGGCGGTACGTCGATGCCCTCTGCGGCGTGCGGTGGGCTCCGCGGTGCCCGCTGCCGCCGCGCCGTCGCTCTCCGCGGCGGTGCGGGCCGCCTCGGCTTCGTCGGCGGGGCCGCCGTCCGCCGGGCCTGCGGACGGCGGGGCACCGTTCCAGGCCTCCTCGGCGAGCGACCGCAGCACCAGCAGACCGTCCTCGCCGGTCCTGCAGAGCCGGGCCAGCTCCCGCACCGCTTCGGGCGGGGGGAGGGACTTGCCGTTCAGATACCGCTCCCAGGAGGACTTGCTGTAGCCGGTGCGCCGGCCGAGTGCCGCGAGACTGAGTTCATGGGTGTCCTTGAGCCAACGCAGCCGGTCGACGAACCGCTGTACCTGCGGATCTAACGCCCGCTCCGATCCCTGCTGCCGGTCCATGGACAACGCCCCCCAGACTCTGGTCGCACCGAACCGTCCCCTTCCGGGCGGCATCTCGGCAGGCCGGGCCCGGGTGTTCCAGGGTACCCAGACCGGTCCGAGAGCGCCGAGGCGCGCCCGCAGAGGGCCGGGGCCCGGCGCGGTGGCCGACGCCCCGCCCCGGTCCCCGGCCCTCGGCCTGGTCCCCTCGTCCCGTGCTCCCGCTACGGATGACCCCCGTACGTGCAGCCGGTGTTCCCCGAGCCCATCCTCGCCCAGTTCATGTACCGGGAGGTCTTCGGCCCGAACACACCGTCCTGGGCCAGGCCCTTGACCCGCTGGGCGGTCTTCACCGCGCCGACGGTGGCCGGACCGTACAGCCCGTCCACGTCCAGGTCCGTACCGAAGCACCTGTTCAGCGAGCGCTGGAGCCAGGCGACGGCGTTGAGCTGGCTGCCGCCGCCGTAGCCGTCCCCGCGGGCGAGAATGCAGTTGGTGTTGCGGCTCTTGTTCTTCGTGGTCGGCTTGTAGAGCAGAGCCGATCCGTACTTGTACGTCGAGTAGCCCTGACAGTGGGTGGCTGCCTGGGCGGTCCCGGCCGTGGCGACGACCGTTCCGGTGGTGAGCAGCCCCAGGACGGCGAGGGACGCTGCCGCGTTCCGCATGCGCATGGTCGGCCTTTCGCAGGTGGGTCAGGAGTAGCGCTGGAGACGGTGCGTGAAGAGGCCCGCGGACTGGCAGCGCAGCACCCAGGGAGTGGACAGTTCCAGCCTGGCCTTGGCGGCCTGGCAGGTCAGGGCCGTGCGGTGGGTGCTGATGGTCCGCCAGGACGCGGCGGCGGCCCTGACGTCCGACGCGGCGGCGACCTGGGGGCTGCCGCCGGATGCGGGCGTGGCAGCCTGGGCCGCACCCGGGGCAGCCAGCCCGGCCAGCGCCACCGCGGCGACGAATCCGCCGGTCAGCCGGGCGCGCAGAGTGTTCCGCTGGTTCATCTGAGTCCTTTCGTGGATACCCCCGCCTTCAGGCGGGGGAGGAAATGAAATCCCTGCGGAGCAGGGCAACTGGCGATTCCGGTCGGTGCCGGCCGGCGTCACCGCCGAGCCACGGCACGGTGGGCGGCGCGGTGGTCCGGCGCCGGATTCAGCCGCGGCAGGCGTCCGCGCCCCCGCCGTAGTTCTCCGACCACCAGCGCATGGCGTCACGGGTGTTGGGCCCGTACACACCGTCGACGGCGGAGCCGTACATGGCCTGCGCGTACCTCACGGCCTGCGCGGTCTTCGGGCCGTAGATGCCGTCCACGACGACGTTGTTGCGCGTCCAGGAGTTCACGCACATCCTCAGCGACCGCTGAAGCGCCTCCACGGCGTAGCCCCGGGAACCCTGGGACAGGATGCAGGACGTCGACCAGTTCGAGGTGGACGGCTGGTTCGCGTAGTACGACTGCCCCATGTTCTTCAGGACGGCGGTCGTGCAGGTGGGGGCGGCGTGTGCGGCCGGCGCCGCGGCGACGGTGCCGGCGAGGAGTCCCGCGGCGACCGCCACCGCACCGGTGACACCCGAGAGCTGCTTCCTGAGATTCATTCCTGTCCCCTCCGTGATCCCGTCGAGTCCCGCCGGTGCGGGCGGGTTCAGATCCCGCGTCGAGTCCCGCCCGGTGCGGGCGGGTTCCGCGCCGGCCCGTCGATCCTGTGCTCACGGCATGCGGCCGGCCAAGAGATCCCGGCCCGGCCGGGAAATCCTGGACCTTCCCGCCTCGCTGACCTGCGGTCACGGCCCGAGCAGTGGGACGCGGCGGGACGCCGGGCCGGGACGGTGCGGGCGGTGGGACGGCGACCCGCGGCCGATCCCGGACGGCCGCCGAGGGCCCGGCCGCCGGCTACCGGGGGTACGCGCCAGGGGAACCCGCCTGCCCGCCCGGCATGATGGTCGTGTCGCCGTCTTCCCCGGGGAGGCCCCATGCCCACCGCCGCGCCCACCTGGAACCCCGCGCAGTACCTCCGCCATGCCGGACACCGCGCCCGCCCCTTCACCGATCTGCTCGCCCGGATCCCCGGCCTGCCCGGGGAGCCGCCCCGCATCGCCGACCTCGGCTGCGGCCCCGGCAACGTCACCGGGCTGCTCGCCGACCGCTGGCCCACCGCCCGCATCACCGGCTACGACAACTCCCCGGAGATGCTCCGCCGGGCCGAGGAGCACGCCGGGCCCACCGCGGGCGGCGGCCGCATCGACTTCGCCGCCGCCGACGTCCGCACCTGGGAGCCGGAGGGGCCCTACGACCTGATCGTCAGCAACGCCGCCCTCCAGTGGGTGCCCGGCCACAGTGATCTGTTCCCCCGCTTCACCGACGCCCTCGTCCCCGGCGGCACCCTCGCCTTCCAGGTCCCCGGCAACTTCGACGCCCCCAGCCACCGTCTGCTGCGCGACCTCGCACACCGTTACGGCCTGGAGGACACCCTGCGCCACGACGACGCCGTCCTCGCCCCGCGGGACTACCTGGCGGAGCTGGCCGGCCCGGGCTGCGCGGCGGACGTGTGGGAGACGACGTACGTGCATCTGCTGACCGGCGAGGATCCCGTCCTGGACTGGATGAAGGGAACCGGACTGCGCCCCGTCCTGGCGGCCCTGGCCGACACCCCGGAGCGGCGGGAGGCATTCCTCCGCGACTACCGGGAGGCCCTGCGCGAGGCATATCCGCCCGGACCGCACGGCACACCGTTCCCGTTCCGCCGGATCTTCGCCGTGGCGTGCAAGGGGGCGTGATGACCGCCCGGTCGACCGCGTCCGGCTCGGACCCCGGGAGCCGGTCAGCCCGTCCGGCCCAGGTGGGTGCCGAGGATGCGGATGACGTCGGTGGCGATGACGTACAGGACGCGGTGGGCACCGGCACGCAGGCGGCGGATGTCGGGGCCGTACGCCATCGATCCCGCCGGTCGCGGTCCACGGGCCGGTTCATCGATCGCGGCCAGGACCTTCGCGAGGCCGGCCGGATCCTCCTTCAGGAACCGTGCTGCGGCGTCGACGGCGTGGGGTTCGAAGACGATCTCGTAGGTCACGGCTTCTCGAGCCCCAGCCGCTTCACCTGTCCCGCTGATCAGCTCTTCCGGTGCCCGATCAGCCGCGGCCTCGGCTCCAGGCCGTCCAGACCGTGCCACGCCAGGTTCACCAGGTGCGCCGCCACCTCCGCCTTCTTCGGCTTGCGCACGTCCAGCCACCACTGGCCGGTCAGCGCCACCATCCCCACCAGCGCCTGCGCATACAGCGGGGCCAGCTTCGGATCGAAGCCGCGGCTCTTGAACTCGCGGCCCAGAATGTCCTCCACCTGCGTGGCGATGTCGGAGATGAGCGAGGCGAAGGAACCCGTCGACTGCGGGATGGGGGAGTCACGGACCAGGATGCGGAATCCGTCCGTGTACTCCTCGATGTAGTCCAGCAGCGCGAACGCCGCCTGTTCGCACAGCTCACGCGGGTGGCCGGCGGTCAGCGAACTGGTCACCATGTCCAGCAGCCGCCGCATCTCGCGGTCCACCACCACCGCGTACAGCCCCTCCTTGCCGCCGAAGTGCTCGTACACCACCGGCTTGGACACCCCGGCCTTCGCCGCGATCTCCTCCACCGACGTGCCCTCGAAACCCTTGGCCGCAAAGAGGGTGCGACCGATCTCCAGCAACTGCTGGCGGCGCTCGGCACCGGTCATACGGGTGCGCCGGGCGCGCCTCGGCCTGTCGTTGCTCGGGGTGCTGCTGGAGTCGGTCGCCACGGCGTCAATCATGCCGCCTTCGCCGTCTCCTCCCGGCGCCGGGAGTCCTCTTCGCCCGTGTGACGCCGCGAATCGATACGCGAGCGTGACGGCCAGCGCACGTCGTACGCCCACCCCGCCAGCTCGAACCAGCGGATCAGCCGGGCGCTGGAGTCGATCTGGCCCCGCTCCACACCGTGCCGCGCGGACGTCGGGTCGGCATGGTGCAGATTGTGCCAGGACTCACCGCAGGACAGCACCGCCAGCCACCACACGTTGCCCGAGCGGTCCCGCGACTTGAACGGCCGCTTGCCCACCGCGTGACAGATCGAGTTGATCGACCAGGTCACATGGTGCAGCAACGCCACCCGGACGAGTGACCCCCAGAAGAACCCGGTGAACGCCCCCCACCAGGACATCGTCACCAGCCCGCCGATCAGTGCCGGAAGGGCCAGCGACACCACCGTCCACAGGATGAACTGGCGGGAGATCGCCCGCAGCGCCGGGTCCTTGATCAGATCCGGCGCGTACTTGTCCTGCGACGTCTGCTCCTCATCGAACATCCATCCGATATGAGCCCACCACAAGCCTCTCATCAGCGCCGGAACAGACTCGCCGTACCGCCAGGGCGAATGCGGATCACCCTCCGCGTCGGAGAACCTGTGATGCTTGCGGTGATCGGCGACCCAGCGGACCAGCGGCCCCTCGACCGCCATCGAACCCGCGATCGCCAACGCGATCTTCAACGGCCGCTTCGCCTTGAACGAACCATGCGTGAAATGCCGGTGGAAACCGATCGTGATCCCGTGACAGCCCAGGAAGTAGAAGAACACCATCAGGCCGAGATCCAGCCAGCTCACCCCCCATCCCCACGCCAGCGGCACCGCCGCCACCAGCGCGAGAAACGGCACGGTGATGAACAGCAACAGCGTGATCTGCTCGATCGAACGCTTCTGCTCGCCGCCCAGCGTCGCCGAGGGCGCCGGAGTTCCGTCGGGCTTCTTCGGAGCATCTGCGATCACATCGGAGCTCGTGGTCATGCGCGTCCCCTGTGGGGTCGAGGGTGGAGGCGGGTGCCCGGCCGCGGGAAAACCGCACACATTCCTACGGTCCCGTAACCTACGGCGTCGTAAGTATGGCAGTGCGTCGTCCGGCGGCAAGAGCCCATGAGTCTGCGCGTCCCGGCCGACACCTATCCTGGGAACCGGTCGGACAGCGCGGTCCGCTCTGAAGTTTCCTTCCCGGACGGTCCGGCCCGTATGCGGCGCCCGCCGCGCGAGACGTCCGTCCGGGCCTGTCCCCGACGAGCCCACCCGTCGCCCGCCGCCGCCCTCACGGGGAGTCGCCGGCGCGACACACCGACGGATTACTGCAAGGAGCCGCTACCCGTGAGCAGTGCCGACGACCACACCACCACGACGACGACCAGCACCGCCCTGCGCGCCGACATCCGCCGGCTGGGCGACCTCCTCGGCGAGACCCTCGTCCGGCAGGAGGGCCCCGAGCTGCTGGAACTCGTGGAGAAGGTACGCCGCCTCACCCGAGAGGACGGCGAGGCCGCCGCCGAGCTGCTGCGCGGCACCGAACTCGAGACCGCCGCCAAGCTGGTCCGCGCCTTCTCCACCTACTTCCACCTCGCCAACGTCACCGAGCAGGTCCACCGCGGACGCGAACTGCGCGCCAAGCGCTCCGCCGAAGGCGGCCTGATCTCCCGCACCGCGGACCGCCTCAAGGACGCCGATCTCGAACACGTGCGCGACACCGTCCGCAACCTCAACGTGCGCCCCGTGTTCACCGCCCACCCCACGGAAGCCGCCCGCCGCTCCGTCCTCAACAAGCTCCGCCGCGTCGCCGCCCTCCTCGACACCCCCGTGATCGAGACCGACCGGCGCCGCCACGACATCCGCCTCGCCGAGAACATCGACCTCGTCTGGCAGACCGACGAACTCCGCGTCGTCCGCCCCGAGCCCGCCGACGAGGCCCGCAACGCCATCTACTACCTCGACGAACTCCACGCCGGCGCCGTCGGCGACGTCCTCGAGGACCTCACCGCGGAACTCGAACGCGTCGGCGTCAACCTCCCCGACGGCACCCGCCCGCTCA
Source organism: Streptomyces poriticola (assembly GCF_036689765.1). NCBI lineage: Bacteria > Bacillati > Actinomycetota > Actinomycetes > Kitasatosporales > Streptomycetaceae > Streptomyces > Streptomyces poriticola. The sequence continues at coordinate 147,120 of NZ_JBAGKH010000003.1, read as the reverse complement.
CCTTCGGCACCTGGATCGGCGGCGACCGCGACGGCAACCCCAACGTCACCCCCCAGGTCACCTGGGACGTCCTCATCCTCCAGCACGAACACGGCATCAACGACGCCCTGGAGATGATCGACGAACTGCGCGGATTCCTCTCCAACTCCATCCGCTACACCGGCGCCACCCAGGAACTCCTCGACTCCCTCCAGGCCGACCTCGACAACCTCCCCGAGATCAGCCCCCGCTACAAGCGCCTCAACGCCGAAGAGCCCTACCGCCTCAAGGCCACCGCCATCCGGCAGAAGCTGGAGAACACCAAGACCCGGCTGGCGAAGAACACCCCCCACGAGGACGGCCGCGACTACCTCGGCACCGCCGAACTCCTCGCCGACCTGCGGATCATCCAGACCTCCCTGCGCGAACACCGCGGCGGCCTCTTCGCCGACGGCCGCCTCGCCCGCACCATCCGCACCCTCGCCGCCTTCGGCCTCCAGCTCGCCACCATGGACGTCCGCGAACACGCCGACGCCCACCACCACGCCCTCGGCCAGCTCTTCGACCGGCTCGGCGAGGAGTCCTGGCGCTACGCCGACATGCCCCGCGAATACCGCGCCAAGCTCCTCGCCAAGGAGCTCAGGTCGCGCCGGCCCCTCGCCCCGACCCCCGCGCCCGTCGACGCCGCCGGAGAGAAGACCCTCGGAGTCTTCCAGACCGTCCGGAAGGCCCTGGAAGTCTTCGGACCCGAGGTCATCGAGTCCTACATCATCTCCATGTGCCAGGGCGCCGACGACGTCTTCGCCGCCGCCGTACTCGCACGGGAGGCCGGACTCGTCGACCTGCACGCCGGCTGGGCCAAGATCGGCATCGTGCCGCTGCTGGAGACGACCGACGAGCTCAAGGCCGCCGACACCATCCTGGAAGACCTCCTCGCCGACCCCTCCTACCGGCGCCTGGTCGCGCTGCGCGGCGACGTCCAGGAGGTCATGCTCGGCTACTCCGACTCCTCCAAGTTCGGCGGCATCACCACCTCACAGTGGGAGATCCACCGCGCCCAGCGCCGCCTCCGCGACGTCGCCCACCGGTACGGCGTCCGCCTCCGCCTCTTCCACGGCCGCGGCGGCACCGTCGGCCGCGGCGGCGGCCCCTCCCACGACGCCATCCTCGCCCAGCCCTGGGGCACCCTCGAGGGCGAGATCAAGGTCACCGAACAGGGCGAGGTCATCTCCGACAAGTACCTCGTCCCCTCCCTCGCCCGGGAGAACCTGGAGCTGACCGTCGCCGCCACCCTCCAGGCCTCCGCCCTGCACACCGCCCCCCGCCAGTCCGACGAGGCCCTCGCCCGCTGGGACGCCGCCATGGACGTCGTCAGCGACGCCGCCCACGCCGCCTACCGCCGCCTCGTCGAGGACCCCGACCTGCCCGCCTACTTCTTCGCCTCCACCCCCGTCGACCAGCTCGCCGAGCTGCACCTGGGCTCCCGGCCCTCCCGCCGCCCCGACTCCGGCGCCGGACTCGACGGCCTGCGCGCCATCCCCTGGGTGTTCGGCTGGACCCAGTCCCGGCAGATCGTCCCCGGCTGGTTCGGCGTCGGCTCCGGCCTCAAGGCCCTGCGCGAGGCCGGCCTCGACCCCGTCCTGGAAGAGATGCACCAGCAGTGGCACTTCTTCCGCAACTTCGTCTCCAACGTCGAGATGACCCTCGCCAAGACCGACCTGCGCATCGCCCAGCACTACGTCGACACCCTCGTCCCCGACGAGCTCAAGCACGTCTTCGCCACCATCAAGGCCGAACACGAACTCACCGTCGCGGAAGTTCTCAAGATCACCGGCGAGGCGGGCCTCCTCGACCACCAGCCCGTGCTCAAGCAGACCTTCAGCATCCGCGACGCCTACCTCGACCCCATCTCCTACCTCCAGGTCACCCTCCTCAAGCGCCAGCGCGACGCAGCCGGCGCCGGGGACCAGCCGGACCCGCTGCTCTCCCGCGCCCTCCTCCTCACCGTCAACGGCGTCGCCGCCGGTCTCCGCAACACCGGCTGACCCGCACCACCCCGACACGGCGATGCCCCCCGCGCTCCACCCGGAGCGCGGGGGGCATCGCCGTACCCGCGTCAGACCGCCACGAACGCCGCCGTCAGCAGCGCCACCCCCGACCCGGCCAGCACCCACCCCCACCGCGTGCGCCCCAACCCGCCCGCCACCACCACCGACGCCAGCAGCAGCGCACCCCCCAACGGCACCCACGCATACAGCACCCCCGCCGGACCCGACCGCACCACATCATCACTGCCCGGCTTCACCACCACCGTGTACGTCTCCCCCTCCACCACCGCCACCGAGTGCTCGAACACCACCTCACCCCGCGCCCGCGCCCCCGCCGACAACGGCCGGAACGGACCACGGCACTCACCCCCGCCGCAGCCCGCCACCTCCACCGTGCCGCGCTCCCGCCCCTTCGTCATCATCACGTGCTGCGCGGTCCCCCAGGACGCCCACACACCGGCGACCAGCACCAGCACCGCGACCGAGCCCATCAGCGCGAACCGCCCGAACCGCAGCACCGCAAACACCGCCGGAGAGCCCTGGGAGGGAGAGACAGCAGAAGGCATGGCCGCGATCCTTGGCCATACCTGCACACTCGGTCAACCAACCCCGGGAAGAACGCGGCGACACATCACGAGTTGTACGTACCCTGCGCCCGCTCCAGCCCCTCCACCACCAGACACTCCACCGCATCCGCCGCCCGGTCCACGAAGTAGTCCAGCTCCTTGCGCTCCACCGACGCAAAATCCTTCAGCACGAAATCCGCCACCGGCATCCGCCCCGGCGGCCGGCCGATCCCGAACCGCACCCGGTGATACTCCGCCCCCATCGCCTTCGACATCGACTTCAGCCCGTTGTGACCGTTGTCCCCGCCACCCAGCTTCAGCCGCAGCACCCCGAAGTCGATGTCCAGCTCGTCATGGACCGCCACCACATGCGCCGTCGGCACCCGGTAGAAATCCCGCAACGCCGTCACCGGACCACCCGACAGGTTCATGTACGACATCGGCTTCGCCAGCACCACCCGACGGCTCAGCGGCCCGGCCGGCCCCACCCGGCCCTCCACCACCTGAGCCTGCGCCCGGCCATGCCGCTTGAACCGCGCACCCAGCCGCTCGGCCAGCAGATCCACCACCATGAAACCGACATTGTGCCGATTCCCCGCATAACCCGGCCCCGGATTCCCCAGACCCGCAACCAGCCACGGAGCAGCAGCATCCGTCGTCACGTCCATGCCTCCTTCATACGCGCTCTTCCCCATCCGTACGCGCAGACATACACGTCGGCCGCTGCCCCGCACGGGAACAGCGGCCGACGCACCGATGAGAACCGAGGATCAGGCCTCGACGGCAGCCTCCTCGCCGCCCTCGCCCTCTTCACCCTCGGCCGGAGCCTCCTCCGCCTGAGCGGCCAGCACCTGGAGAACCACCGCGTCCTCCTCGACCGCCAGCGTCACACCGTTCGGCAGAGCGACGTCCTTCGCGAGCACCGAGGCACCCGACTCCAGACCCTCCACCGACACCGTCACCTGCTCCGGAATGTGCGTCGCCTCCGCCTCGACCGGCAGCGCGGACAGCACGTGCTCCAGCAGGTTGCCACCCGGGGCCAGCTCACCCTCGGCCACCACCGGAACCTCGACCTGGACCTTCTCGCCGCGCTTCACCAGCAGCAGGTCCACGTGCTCCAGGAAACCCTTCAGCGGGTCGCGCTGCACCGACTTCGGAATCGCCAGCTCGTTCGACTTGCCGTCGATGTCCAGCGAGATCAGCACGTTCGGCGTACGCAGCGCCATCAGCATGTCGTGACCCGGGAACGTCAGGTGCACCGGCTGCGAACCGTGACCGTACAGAACACCCGGAACCTTGTCGGCACGACGGATACGACGCGCGGCACCCTTACCGAACTCGGTACGGGACTCGGCGGCGATCTTCACCTCGGACATGATCACTCCTCGTAGAAGCTGGAACGGACGTGGTCACCCGGCCACGAACGGCCTGCTACGAAGAGCGCGTCGATAACGGACCGCCACACCCGCGGAAACACGAGTGCGGCCTCCCTCGCCGAGCAACTTCGACAGTCTACTCGGACCAGGAGGCCGCACCCAAAACGATCACAGAGCCCACCGGCTCCACAGAACGGTCACCGCCGCAGAACGCTCACCGGCCGGCGATCACCGGCCGACGGTCACCACCCGACGGTCACTGCTCGTCGAACAGGCTCGTCACCGAACCGTCCTCGAACACCTCACGCACCGCACGCGCGATCGTCGGCGCGATCGACAACACCGTGATCTTGTCCAGCTCCAGCTCGTTCGGCGTCGGCAACGTGTTCGTGAACACGAACTCACTCACCTTCGAGTTCTTCAACCGATCCGCCGCAGGACCCGACAGCACACCATGCGTCGCCGTCACGATCACATCCTCAGCACCATGCGCAAACAGCGCATCCGCCGCCGCACAGATCGTGCCACCCGTGTCGATCATGTCGTCGACCAGCACACAGATCCGGCCCTTCACATCACCGACGACCTCGTGCACCGTCACCTGGTTCGCCACGTCCTTGTCACGCCGCTTGTGCACAATCGCCAGCGGCGCACCAAGACGGTCACACCAACGATCCGCGACCCGCACCCGGCCCGCGTCCGGAGACACCACCGTCAGCTTCGTCCGGTCCACCTTCGCGCCCACATAGTCCGCCAGCAGCGGCAGCGCGAACAGATGATCCACCGGCCCGTCGAAGAAGCCCTGGATCTGATCCGTGTGCAGATCCACCGCCAGAATCCGGTCCGCGCCCGCCGACTTCATCAGATCCGCGATCAGACGCGCCGAAATCGGTTCACGCCCCCGGTGCTTCTTGTCCTGCCGCGCGTAACCGTAGAACGGCACGATCACCGTGATCGAGCGCGCCGACGCACGCTTCAACGCGTCGATCATGATCAACTGCTCCATGATCCACTTGTTGATCGGAGCCGTATGGCTCTGAATCAGGAAACAGTCCGCACCACGCGCAGACTCCTGATACCGCACATAGATCTCACCATTGGCGAAATCGAAGGCCTTCGTCGGGACAACCCCGACACCCAACTGCTGGGCGACCTCCTCGGCAAGCTCGGGGTGGGCGCGGCCGGAGAAGAACATCAACTTCTTCTCGCCGGTCGTCTTGATCCCGGTCACAGCACAGTCTCCTCAGAGGTATCACAGCCGACGGTGCGGACGTCCAGCTGATAGGGGGTGCAGATGTGCACTTATCACGGTACGCCCACTTCAGCGCACCAGTTTCCGGTCAGCCCTCGCCACCCGGCTCCCGGGACGCCGCCTCAGCCGCCTTCGCAGCCGCACTCCCAGGACGCTTGCGAGCCACCCAACCCTCGATGTTCCGCTGCTGACCACGGGCCACAGCCAACGAACCGGGCGGCACATCCTTCGTGATCACCGAACCCGCAGCGGTGTACGCACCGTCCCCCACCGTGACAGGAGCCACAAACATGTTGTCCGACCCCGTCTTGCAGTGCGACCCCACCGTCGTGTGGTGCTTCTCCTCACCGTCATAATTCACAAACACACTCGCCGCACCGATGTTGGTGTACTCACCGATCGTCGCATCACCCACGTACGACAGATGCGGCACCTTCGAACCCTCACCGATCGACGCGTTCTTCGTCTCCACATACGTACCGACCTTCGCCCGCACACCCAGCCGCGTCCCCGGCCGCAGATACGCGAACGGCCCCACGCTCGCCCCCGGACCCACCTCGGCACCCACCGACACCGCGTTGTCCACCCGCGCACCCTCCCCGACCCGGGTATCGGTCAACCGCGAATTCGGACCCACCTCACAGCCATCGGCCAACCACGTGACCCCCAGCAACTGCGTCCCCGGATGCACCACCACATCCCGCCCGAAGTCCACGGTCACATCCACCCACGTCGACGCCGGATCGACCACCGTCACCCCCGCCAGCATCGCCCGCGTCAGCAACCGCTCATTCAGAGACCGACGCGCCTGCGCCAGCTGCACCCGATTGTTGATCCCCGCGATCTCACGATGATCACCCGCCACCGAGGCACCCACCCGGTGACCCGCCTCACGCAGAATCCCCAGCACATCCGTCAGGTACTCCTCACCCTGACTGTTGTCCGTCCGCACCTTCCCCAGCGCGTCCGCCAGCAGCCGGCCGTCGAACGCGAACACACCCGAATTGATCTCACCGATCGCCCGCTGCGCCTCGGTCGCGTCCTTGTGCTCCACGATCGCCGTCACCGCACCCGACGCCCCGTCCCGCACGATCCGGCCGTAACCGGTCGCGTCGGGCACCTGCGCCGTCAGCACCGTCACCGCGTTGCCGTCCGAGGAATGGGTCGCGGAGAGGGCCTGCAACGTTTCCGCAGTCAGCAGCGGAGTGTCCCCGCACACGACCACGACGGTGCCGTCCACGGCGCCGCCCAGCTCCTCCAGCGCCATCCGGACCGCGTGCCCGGTGCCGTTCTGCTGCTCCTGGACGGCGGTGCGGACGGCGGGGGCGACCTCGGCGAGGTGGGCGTTGACCTGCTCGCGGGCATGGCCCACGACGACGACCAGGTTCTCGGGCTGCAGCTCACCGGCGGCGGCGAGGACATGGCCCACCAGGGAGCGGCCGCAGATCTCGTGCAGGACCTTGGGTGTGGCCGACTTCATACGGGTGCCCTCACCCGCTGCGAGAACGACGACGGCTGCCGGGCGGTTGGCGCTCACGGGATGCCCTTCGGCTGTGGGTGGGGTTGGACATCCGCAGGATACCGGGGGGTTTTCCGGGGGACATGAGTGCGGGTCCCGACGGGCGGCGTTCGCCGGTCGGGACCCGAACCGGGGTCTTGTGCGCTGTGGCTCCCCCGCAAGGATTCGAACCTTGACCTGCCAAGACCAAAACTTGGTGTGCTGCCGGGTTACACCACGGGGGATCGCGCCTCAGACCTTACCGGAGACGTGCTTGCGCGTGGGTTACGATCCCGCCCCACCAGCCCTCGATGCGGTTGTACAGGCCTGCGCTTCGGGCGACGGTGATGACGAGACAACCGTGGTAGTCGTCGCCAGTGTTCTTACGGACGGTCTTCGGGTTGTGCTTCTTGAGGGTCGGCTTCGCGAACAGCGACGCGTCGACTTCTGCGATCCCTGCCCAGAACCGGTGCGCGGCGTCGACGTCCGCGGACTCGTGGATGAGCAGTCGGAACCCCAGACGTTCCCGGTCCACGTCGAGCAGGTCCAGCCACGCAAGGTAGGTCTGGATCACGCCGGGATCACTGTTCACGAAGACGGCGCGCTCCCGCCGGTCATAGGGCTTGCTCTTCGCGCCCTCGGCCCAGTACAGCGCGACCCCTGCCATGAAGAGCTCGCGGTCCGTCAGCTCACCGACTTCTCGCCGGGCCCCCAGCTTCGCCTTCCTTCGCTTCTCGTTCTCGGTCGCGCGACGCCTGGCCAGCCCCTCTCGCATAAGGGCTTGCTGCTCTTCCTGCGTGTAGCGAGGCTGAGGCCTCGGTAGGTCCCGGACCCACAGTGACACTGAACTCCTTGAGCACCCCAGCTCCGCCTCGATCTGGTCGTACGTCCAGCCTTGTAGCCGGAGCTCGCGCGCCTTCGCCCTCAGATCGTCCTTCGCGTTCGGACGTTTCGTCCACTCCGGTGGCGACTCTCCCTTCACCAGTTGGTTGAGGATGTCGTTGTTGAAGACCTTCAGCTCGTCCCGGATCTGCCGAAGGCTGTAGCCCGCGCGCCGGAGCGCCACTGCCTGTTGGCGCAGGTTCTCGAAGTCGGCGTACTTGTTGTGTGGATGTGCCATGGGCATACCGTCCGGCCGGAATGCTCGATTCCGGAGCCGAACGAGGGATGGTTCATTCGTTCGAGGGATATCGCGTCGTATCGCTTTGAAAACTCCTCGGAAATGCGCCCCTGTGCGCCCGTAGGGTGGAGGCATGACCACGACGGGGGAAGATCACGTACCGGCGGCCCGGGGAGGGCCTTGGTGGTGGGGCCGGCGGCGCAGTGCGGTGCTGGACATGAGCCTCGCCGCGCTGTCGGCGTTGGAGTGTGCGGCGGAGGGTGTTCCGTTCGCGCGGGAGGCCGGGCTTCCGGTGGCGGCGGGGGTCGTCTTCGGGTTGCTGGCCGGTTCTGTGCTGCTGGTGCGGCGGCAGTGGCCGATCGCGGTGGTGCTGGTGGCGATCGCGATCACGCCGGCGGAGATGGGTTTCCTGCTGGGGATCGTGGGTCTGTACACGCTTGCGGCGTCGGAGCTGCCGCGTCGGATCATCGGTGCGCTGGCGGGGATGTCGCTGGTGGGGACGTTGATCGTGACGTTCGTGCGGTTGCGGCAGGACATTGCGCAGGAGGATCTGGGGGTCGGGGCCTGGGTGGTTCCGTTCGCGTCGGTCACGACGGCGTTGGGGTTGACGGCGCCGCCGTTGCTGCTGGGGCTGTATGTGGGGGCGCGGCGTCGGTTGATGGAGAGTCTGCGGGAGCGGGCGGACAGTCTGGAGCGGGAGCTTCAGTTGCTGGCGGAGCGGGCGGAGGAGCGGGCCGAGTGGGCCCGGGGTGAGGAGCGGACGCGGATTGCGCGGGAGATGCATGACGTGGTGGCGCATCGGGTGAGTCTGATGGTGGTGCATGCGGCGGCGTTGCAGGCGGTGGCGCGGAAGGATCCGGAGAAGGCGGTGCGGAATGCCGCGTTGGTGGGGGACATGGGGCGGCAGGCGCTGACCGAGTTGCGGGAGATGCTCGGGGTGTTGCGCAGTGGTGGTGAGGGGCAGTGGGAGCGGGCGTCGGTGCCGTTGGCGGCGGTGGGGGCGGCGGCTGCGGCGGCGGCTTCGCGGGCTGCGGGGGATGAGGGGGAGGGGCCGTGTCTGGCGGAGTTGGACGAGTTGATCGGGCAGTCGGCCGCGGCGGGGATGGTGGTGGCGCTGTCGGTGCAGGGGGAGGTGCGGTCGTATGCGCCTGAGGTGGAGCAGACGGCGTTCCGGGTGGTGCAGGAGGCGTTGACGAACGTGCACAAGCATGCGGCGGGTGCGAAGACGTATGTGCGGCTTGCGCATCGGGTGTCGGAGATCGCTATGCAGGTGGAGAACGAGGCGCCGCCGGAGCCGGGTTCTGCGGGGTCGGCGGGGCTGCCGTCGGGGGGTAATGGGTTGGTGGGGATGAGGGAGCGGGTGTCGGCGTTGGGTGGGGTGTTTGTGTCGGGGCCGACGGATGCGGGTGGTTTCCGGGTGTCGGCGGTGATTCCGGCGGTGTAGTGCCTCGGGCCTGGGTCCGGCTGGGGTGTGGGGTCAGGTGGTGGTGAGGCGGGTGGGGGTGGTGCCGGTGAGGAGGGTGGCGAGGGCGTGGTCGATGCCGGGGCCGAGGTACCAGTCGCCGGTGTGGTCGAGGGCGTAGGCGCGGCCTTGGGTGTCTATGGCGAGGAGGGCTTGGGTGTCGGGTTCGGCGCCTAGGGGGCAGACGTCGGTGTCGAGGGTGCGGCCGAGGTCGGCGAGGGTGCGGGCGAGGTGGAGGCCGTGGAGGGGGTCGATGTGGAGGGTGGTGGGGGTGATCTGGCGGCCGGGGCCGGTGGGGGTGATGTGGAGGTTGCCGAATTCGGCCCAGGCTTCGACGGCGGCGGGGAAGACGGTGTGGCGGTGTCCTGCGGGTGAGGTGTGTTCGCGGAGGGTGTCGGCCCAGATCTCGGCTTGTTTGATGTCCCAGCGTCCGGGTTGCCAGCCGGCGGCGCGGAGGGTGGCGTCGACGGTGACGGGGAAGCGGGTGGTGGAGGTGCGGTCGGCGTGCATCGGCCCTGGGTTCTTGTGGTGGGTGGGTGGGGGGTGGGGTCAGCCGTCGTGGGTGGGGTCGACGATGCGGACGCCGAAGTGGTTGCTGAGGGCGGTGCAGGCGCGGCAGGGGGTGGCGAAGGTGCCGTGGAGGGGGTCGCCGTCCTCGCGGATGCGGCGGGTGGTGAGTTTGGCGTGTTTGAGGGCTTTGCGGGCTTCGCCGTTGGTCATGGGTTTGCGGGAGGCGCGTTTGCTGCGGGCCTGGTCGGCGGAGGTGATGTGCCGGGAGATGAGGATGGTCTCGGCGCAGCGGCCGGTGAAGCGGTCGCGTTGTGTGCTGGTGAGGGTGTCGAGGTAGTCCTGGACGAGGGGGTGGAGGGTGGGGGGTGTGTCGCTGCGGGCGGCGGTGCCGGTGAGGGTGGCGCCGCGGACGGAGAGGGCGGCGGCGATGGTGGGGAGGATGCCGTCCCGGCGGTGGTGGAGTGTGGGGGTGTGGTGGGTGTCGGTGGTGCTCCAGTCGATGCGGGGGTCGCCGGTGTGGGGGTCGGTGGTGTGGGGATCGCTGGTGCGCGGGTCCGCGGATGGGGCGGTTCGTGGGTCGTTCGGACTGCCCGTGTGGGGTCCCGTCTGTGTCGCACTCATGATCATCATCCCCTCCTGAGCATCCCCCCGGAGGTCACAGAGTGCCAAATGCCGTGGCTGGTGCGGAAGCTGGGGCGTGGTGTCCCGCTCGTGGGTGGGCGGTGCGTCACGGTGGGGTGACGGCTGGTCACGGGTGGGGTCGGGGGGTGTGACCTGTGCCGGTGACCGGTGTCGTCGTACCGCATAGGCTGTCGGGCACCGCGTTTGACGTAGCGGTGATCGAGACAGTGTTGACAGACAGACGCCGCAGGGGGCAACCGTCATGACGACAGGTCGGCTCGGGCAACAGGCCGCGCCGCCGAACGTGGCCTACGCCGGGCAGGTCGTGCATTTCCCGGATCCGGTCAGGGCGGCCCGGCACCCGAGAGGGGTGCGGGTGGATGAGCGCGGTTTCCCCGATTTCTCGCCGTTCGCCCGGGCGGTGGCGGAGATTGCGGAGCCCCCGGAGGGGTTCGGGGTCGACGAGCTGCGGTTGACGGATTATGTGTCGGCGAACGCGGCGCTGGCGGCGTCGGGGCACGCGTTGTGGGACACGGTGCCGGCGGTGGCGACGCCGCACGGCTGGACGTGGCATCACGTGGTGGGGACGCGTCGGCTGGAGTTGGTGCCGGTCGAGGTGAAGTCGCTGCTGCGGCATCACGGCGGGATCGCGACGGCGGCGGTGGACCAGGCGAAGCGTGGGACGCGGCCGTTGCAGGAGACGCGTCCGGCGCATTTCGGGCTGCCGAAGTCGGGTGTGGCGGTGACCGAGCAGCAGGTGCTGGGGGTCGAGGAGGATCTCGGGTACCGGCTGCCGGGTGCGTTCCGGTCGTTCCTGAAGGCGGCGGGTGGATGTGCGCCGGTGGGGACGGCGTTGGACGCGGAGCTGGGGCTGCTGGTGGACCAGCCGTTCTTCACGGTGCGTGAGGAGGCGGCGGTCAATGACCTGGTCTATGTCAACAAGTGTCTGCGGGACCATCTGACGAAGGACTTTCTGGGGGTCGCGTTCGTGCAGGGGGGTCTGCTGGCCGTGAAGGTGAAGGGTGAGCGGATCGGTTCGGTGTGGTTCTGCGCGTACGACGATGCGCGGGACGTGGATGCGTCGTGGTCGCCGGCGGAGCGGGTGGAGCGGTTGCTGCTGCCCTGCGGTGAGGACTTCGACGTGTTTCTGTCGCGGCTGGCGGGGTCTCCGCCGGAGTTGGAGACGGTGGCGAACCTGATGGTGGACGGCGGTTTCGCGCGTGCGGTGCCGACGGCGTCGGTAGGGGAGTGAGCTTCGCGATGGTGACGTTCGCACAGGCGCAGGAGCGCGCCGAGGAGTGGATCAACGGGGATGTGCCGTCGTACCAGCATCGTGAGGTGCGGGTGCGGGAGTTCGGGCTGGGGTTCGTGGTGTGGGCCGAGGACCGGGCGGACGGGCCGCGTTCGGACGGGGGCGGGCAGCGGCTGGTGATCGCGCGGGACAGTGGCGAGGCGTCGCTGTGGCCTTCGCTGCCGGTGGGTGAGGTGATCCGCCGGTACGAGGAGGAGTACGGACGTGCGGATGCGGTGCCGGAGCCGGCGTCGCGGGCTCCGGAGCGGGTGGATCTGAATCAGACGTCGTTCCTGTTGAGTCCGCCGGAGTGGTTGCAGGAGGCCGCGGACAAGCTGGGGATTCCGGATCGGCGGCGTGGGGACGGTGACGCGGGCGCCGGTGGTGGTTCCGGTGCCGGGGCGGTGCTTCCTGAGACGCAGGCCGGGGTGCCGGCGGGTGCGTCCGGTGTGTCGGGTCCGTCCGGGTCGGCGCCGGGTGCTGCGGCCGGTGGTTCCGGCGGGGCTTCGTCGGGCGGTGGAGCCGGGTGGCCGGCTGCCGGGGGGAGCGGTGCGGGTGACTCAGGGGCCGGGACCGGGGGCGGTGCCGGTGCGCCGGGTGGCTCGGCGGGTCCGGGTGCGCCGGGTGTGCCGGCCGGGGCGACGCCGTGGGCCGGGACCGACACCAACGGGGATGCGGGGGAGGACCGTTCTGTTCCGCTGCCCGAGACGGTGTTCGCGCCGCCGCTGAGCGGGGCCGACGACGACAGCGCTCCGCCGCCGTCGACGACGCCGGATGCCAAGACGGCGCTGATGTCGGGCGGTAGCGGGCTTCCGGCCACGGCGGTGGCACCGGCGCTCGGCGAGCCGGGCGCGCCGGGGGTGCCGGCCGGGCCGGGGGCGGGTGCTGCCGCTCCGTCGGCGCCGGGGACCCCGCCGCCGGGTGCCGTTCCGGGTGCGCCGCCGCCTGCGCCGGGCTCGGGCGCGGGCACGCCGCCTCCGCCGACGGCCCCGGGGACTCCGGCGCGTCCGCTCGCGCCGGACGCCGGGGACATCGCCGATGCCGCGACCGGCAAGGCGACGCCGCCGCCGGGCCGGGGAGGGGGCGTGCGCACCCCGCCTCCGCCCGGTGCGCCGGGTGTGCCGGGCGTACCCGGATCGTCGGCGTCGGGGGCGGGCGCATCGGCGACTCCGCCGGGCGGCTATGTGCCGACACGGTTCGCTCCGGCGCTCGACGGTCCGGACGGTCCGGGTACGCCGCCGCCTCCGGGTGCCCCGCAGGCTCCGGCCGGCGGTCCGGGTACGCCGCCGGGTGCTCCCCGGCCGCCGGGTGCGCCGAATCCGCCGGGTGCGCCCCAGCCGCCCGGTGCTCCGGACGCCCCGGGCGGGACTCCGCCGGGCGGTGTGCACCATGCCGCGACGATGCTGGCCGATCCGGGTCGGCCGGGCGGTGTGCCGCAGCCTCCGCCGCCGCCCGCTGCGCCGGGTGCTCCCGGTGCTCCTGCTGCTCCCGGGGCGCCCGGGGCGCCCGGTACTCCGCCGCCGCCCGCCGCGCCGGGTGCTCCCGGTGCGCCGGGAGGCGGGCGCGGTGCCGTCCACCACGCGGAGACCATGCTGGCCGGTCCCGCGCCGGGCGGCCCCGGTGCGCCCCCGCCGCCTCCGGGTGCCGTACCGCCGCCGGGCATGCCGCCCGGTGCTCCGGGCGCCCCGCCTCCCGCGCCCGGTGCCCCCGGTGCCGTGCCGCCCCCGGGTCAGCCCCCGGCGTACGGCTACCCGCAGCAGCCCACCGGTCAGCCGACCGTCGGCCCGGGCTACCAGGCCGTGCTGCGCTATCGCGCGCAGGACGGTTCCGAGCAGCAGCTGATCCGGCGTTCGGCGCCGGGTACGCCGCACCCGGAGTGGCAGATCTTCCATGAGCTGCGCGCCATGAGCGTGCCGCCGGACCAGGTGCTGGAGCTGCACACGGAGCTGGAGTCGTGCGAGCTGCCGGGCGCGTACTGTGCGCGGATGATCCGGGAGCAGTGGCCGCAGGCGCGGATCACGTCGATCGCGCCGTACGGCACGGATCATGCGAGCCGGCAGCAGGGGATGCAGCAGTTGCTGGCCCATCAGGGTGAGCTGCACCAGGTGGCGGACGGTCCGGCGCGTCCGGCGCCGGTGCGGGCCCCGCTGCCGCAGGTGCAGCAGGCGCCGGTGATCCCGCCGGAGGCGATCGGGCAGGAGCTGGCGGCGGCGTTCGGGCCGGGGGTGTTCCGGTTCGAGCAGGCCGCGGTGTCCCGGCAGGGTGTGCCGCCGGTGGTGGCGCACACGCTGGTGGCGGCGGGGCTGCCGATGGACATGGGGCCGTTCTTCTGGGCGCAGGCGCAGCCGGGGCGGCCGGTGCCGACGCTGGCGGAGCTCGCGGCCGAGCGCGGGGTGCAGCCGGCCTCGGACGCGGGGTCGTATCTGGTGGTGGGCAGTGACTTCGGCCGGGCGCTGTGTGTGCAGTACGGCACGGCGAACATCGTGGCGGTGCCGGTGGAGGCGGGGCCGGGCGGTGTGCCGGTGCCGCCGCAGTTCGTGAACACCGGGCTGCCGGAGTTCGTGCGCTGTCTGGCGCTGCTCGGGCGGATGTGGCGGCTGCGGTACGGACTGAACCAGGAGCAGGCGGGCCGTTGGACCGTGGATTTCCAGGCCCAGTTGGCCTCGTTGGACCCGGCGGCGCTGGGGTCGCCGGAGAGCTGGTGGTCGGTGCTGCTGGAGCAGATGTGGGACGGGCTGTTGTGATGCGGCGGCGCCGCTGACGCACAGCCGGCGGGCGGGGCCCGGTCGACCCTGGGGGGCGACCGGGCCCCGCCCTTTTGTGTCATTTCTACGCAGTATGTCTATCCGGTGTGTCGGATTATGGCCGCTTGCGTCCGGTCCATAAAGTCGGTCAAGTCCCATTAGCGCGTTAGTTCCATCACAGGGGTGTCCAGCATGAGCAGCGCATCGGCGTCCCCGCACGGCTTCCGTCCCGTGCCCGCGTCCGTGTCCGGGTCTGTGCGCGGGCGGGGGCGTGGCTACCGTCCAGAGCAGGCCGACGCGTGTGCGACGGCCCTCTCCCTGGAGCGGGACGCCGCCTGGGAGCGGGCCGCCCGACTGACCGTGCTGGCCCGGGAGATGGCCGAGGAGCTCGAGGAGCTGCGGGAGACGGTGGCGGGGCTCGCCCCGCAGCACTACGAGTCGCTCGGGGAGGGCGCACAGCGCCTGTTCCGGCTCGTGCGGGAGGAGGCCGACGCCGTACGGGGGCGTGCGCGGCGCGTGGCGGAGCAGTGGGCCGAGGAGGCGCGGGCGTACGAGGCGCAGTTGCACGAGGCGGCGCGGGCGTATGCCGACGCTGTGCGCGAGGAGGCCGACGAGTACGCCCGGCGGCGGCTGCTGGCCGCGCGCGCGGAGGCCGACGAGGTGCGGATCTCCACCCGGCGGGAGGTGAAGGCGGGCCGCGGTGAGGCGCTGGCCGCGCTGCGGGAGATGCGGCAGCGTACCTCCGGGATGCTTTCCGAGCAGGCCGGGGAGCATGCCGAGCGGTGGGCCGAGGCCGAGCGGGAGGAGGCGGCGCGGTCGGCCGCGCTGCAGGAGCGCCACGCGGAGCTGCTGGCGCGCGCCGAGGAGTCGCTGGAGCAGGCGGAGCGGTCGCTGGCGGATGCGGAGGAGGCGGCCCGGCGCCGGCCGGAGGAGGCCCGGGAGCGGGCGGCGGAGATCGTCGCCGAGGCGCGGGCGCGGCGGGAGCAGATCGCCCGGGAGACGGAGCGGGTGCTGCGGGAGCACGGGGAGCGCTGGGACGACGTACAGGAGCAGATGGACTCGGTGCGCAGCAGGCTCAGCGCGCTGACGGGGCGGGCGGTGGAGTGACCTGCGTGGACACCCGCTGACCGCCCGCCCCGCGCACCGGCCCGGGAGGATCGGCTCCGGGTCGGACGGGACGAGGGGTGGCTGAGCAGGTCGGGTGAAGTCCGCTGCGGTTCGGCAGCGCCCTGGAGGGGGCGCGGGGGACTGTGCGACCAGCCACGACGGCACCGCGGACGACCGACGGCACGGCGCGGCGGTTCCAGCGGAGCGCTCAGCCTCCGCGCCGTGCCGCTCCGGCCAGGATCAGGCCCTCCACGGCCTCGTACTGCCGTCGCTGGTCGTCCGACTTGGCGCGGCCGGACAGCACCGTGCCCAGCCAGCCGCAGGCGAAGCCCAGCGGGATGGAGACCAGGCCCGTGGTGGTGAACGGGAACCAGTTGAAGTCGGCGTCGGGGAACGCGGAGACGGGTGAGCCGGAGACCAGGTTGGTGCCCGGCATCAGCAGGATCACCGACAGCGAGCCGCCGATGAGGGTGGCGAGCAGCCCGGTGCGGGTGTAGCGGCGCCAGAACAGGCCGTAGACCAGGGCGGGGGCGAGGGCCGAGGCGCCCAGGCAGAACGACAGGGTGACCAGCGGCTGGAGGCTGCGGTGCTGGACCAGGGTGGCCAGGATGATCGCCGGGACGCCGACGGCGAGCGCGGAGACGCGGGCCAGGGCCATCTCGCGGCGCGGTGACATCTCCTGCACGCGGGTGGCGAACACGTCGTGGGCGAGGGAGTTGGCGCAGGCCAGGATCATGCCGGCGACGGAGGCGAGCAGGGTGAGGAAGACGGCGGTGGTGACCGTCGTGAACAGCAGGGTCTCCGCGGTGGACACCTCCGCGCCGAACGCGGCCTGGGAGCCGAGGAGGAAGGCGGTGTTGCCCTGCGGGTCGATCCCGGCGATGACCGCCCGCCCGATCAGGGCCGTCGCGCCGAACCCGACGACGGTGATGACCAGTACGAACAGCGCCACGCTCGACACCGCCCAGGACATCGAGCGGCGTACCTGGCGGGCGGAGGAGGCGGTGTACATGCGCATGGTGACGTGCGGGAGGCAGGCGCCGCCGAGGACGACGGTCAGCTCCGCGCTGATCATGTCGATGCGGGGGCTGGGGCCGGCGAACTGCAGCCCGGACTCCAGGAAGGCCGGGCCGACGCCGCTGTTCGCCGCCGCGGTGCTGAACAGCGCGCCGGGGTCCCAGTCGAAGCGGTGCAGGATCAGCAGGGCGACGATGGCGCCGGAGCCGAGCAGCATCACCATCTTCAGGATCTGGATCAGGGCGGTGCCCTTCATCCCGCCGATGGCGGCGTAGCTGATCATCAGGATGCCGAGGCCGATGATGCAGCCGGTCTCCATCGTCTCGCCGGAGAAACCGAGGACGAAGGCGAGCAGCTGCCCGGTGCCGGCGAGCTGCACCAGCATCAGCGGCACCAGCGCGGCGATGGTCACCGCGCAGGCGGCGATCCGGACGCTGCGGCCGGGCATCCGGCGGGCCAGCGCGTCGCCCATGGTGAACCGGCCCGCGTTGCGCAGGGGTTCGGCCAGCAGGAACATCAGCAGCATCAGGGACAGGGCGGTGCTGAGGGCGAGGACCACACCGTCGTACCCGAACAGCGCGATCACGCCGGCGGTGCCCAGGACGGTCGCGGCGGAGATGTAGTCGCCGGCGATCGCGAGGCCGTTGCGCATCGGGGAGAGCGAGCCGTAGCCGGTGTAGAACTCGTCGAGGTCGTCCCGGTCGGGGCCGGTCATCACGCACAGCAGCAGCGTGACGGTGGCCACGGCGCTGAAGCCGACCAGGGACATGGCCTGGGCGTTGCCGCTGAACTCGCTCACAGGGCCGCCTCCCGCCGGGCGTCGAGTTCGGCCTCCTTGCGGATGCGGTCCGCTAGCGGGTCCACATGACGGCGTGCGGTGTGCTCGTAGAGGGCGATGGCCAGCCAGGTGACGGGCAGTTGGAGCAGGGCGAGCAGCAGGCCGGTGGGGATGCCGTCGGTGATGCTTCCGGTCATGAAGCCGGGGGCGAACGCGGACAGGAACAGGAAGAGGGTGAAGTAGCCGAGCGCGGTGAGGGTGGCGGTGCGGCGCTGCCAGCGGTAGGCGCTGCGCAGGATCCGCAGGTCGCTGTGGTGGCCGAGCGGCGGCCGTCGCGGTGCGCGGGGTCCTGCGGGGCCGGGGTCCGGCTCGGGGGTGGCGGGCCGCCAGGGATAGGTGGGGTAGGACGGGGAGGAGTCCTGGCGGGGGGACGGGTGGTGCGGCGGTGTGGGCGGTGGTGGGTACGACGGCTTCGCCGACGGGGGCGGCGAGTAGGGGTCGTAGGACATCCCGGTGCTCCTTGCGCGGCTGGGGTCCCGTGTGGTGGACCGCAGGGAGGTTTGGGGGTGGCGGCCACGCACGCTACTCGCCGGTCGGGGCGGGCGCACTGTTTTGGCCAAACTGATCGGTCGGTATGTCGCGCATGGTCGATCATGAGGGTTACCTGCGTCGACGACGGGCGCGTGCGGCCGGGCGTGGCGGGTGCGGGGCGTAAAGCGTTTGCCGCCGCGGGAGGTTCCGCGGCACCGTTCACGGCACCTGCCGCCGCCCGGCCACGTCGGGCCGCGACCCGCCGGGCGACCCGCCGGGCGACCTGCCGGGTGGCCCGCCCCGTCGCCCCGTCGCCCCGTCGCCGAGGAGGAACCTCCGTGTCCGCAGCCCCCGTACGCCGCCACCGTCTGGCCCTGCTCGGCGGGGGCTTCTCCACGGACCCCGACGGGCTGCTGGACGACTGGCTGCTCGGCCACGCCCGTACCGCCCGCCCGAAGGTGTGCTTCCTGCCCACCGCCAGCGGCGACGACCCCGGGTACGTCGAGCGGTTCCTGGAGGCGTTCCGGCCGCGGGACTGCGTGCCGTCCGTGCTGCCGCTGTTCCGGCGCGAACTCGGCGCCGCCGAACTGCGCACGTTCCTGCTCGCCCAGGACGTGGTCTACGTCGGCGGCGGCAGCACCGCCAACCTGCTGGCGGTCTGGCGCGCCCACGGCGTCGACCGGCTGCTGTGCGAGGCGTACGACGGCGGAACCCTGCTGTGCGGGATCAGTGCGGGCGCCAACTGCTGGGCCGAGGGCTCGCACACCGACTCCTTCGGCCCGCTGACGCATCTGCCGGACGGGCTCGGCCTGCTGCCGGGCTCGGTGTGCCCGCACTACGACGGTGAACCGGGCCGCCGCCCGTCCTACCGGGCGGCGGTGGCGGACGGGGCCCTGCCTGCCGGCTGGGCGCTGGAGGACGGCACCGGCGTCCTCTTCGAGGGCGGCCGGGCGGCGGAGGCGGTCACCCGGGTGCCGGGCGCGGCGGTGTACCGCGTCACGCCGGACGGAACCGGCGCCGCCGCCGAGCGGCCGCTGCCCGCCCGGCGGCTGGCCCGGTGACCGGCGGGTGGTTCACTCCGGGCGGACGGGGAACTTCCGGGGCGCCAGCACCAGCAGGACCAGGAACGCGAGGGCCGCCGCACCCGCCGCGCCGAGGTACACCGTGTGGACGGCGTCGGCGATGGCGCGCCGCAGGGACTCGCCGGCCGCGCCGGAGTCCAGCGCCCGGGTCACCGAGTCCAGGTCGCCCGCACCGCCGAGCCGGGCCGCCAGCACTCCGTTGGCGACGGCGCCGAAGAGGGCCGCGCCGAGCGTCTGCCCGGTCTGCCGGCAGAACAGCACCGACGCGGTGGCCGTGCCCCGCTCCGCCCAGTCGACGGTGGACTGCACGCCGACGATGAGCGGGAGCTGGAACAGGCCCAGCGCGGCGCCGAGCAGCAGCATCAGCAGCATCGGCTGCCAGGCCTCGCCCGGGTAGGGCAGCAGCGGGAAGGCGGCCAGGACCAGGGCCGCGGTGCCGATGCCCAGCATCGCGGTGTTGCGGAAGCCGATCCTGCGGTACACGTGCTGGCTCAGTGCCGCGGACACCGGCCAGCTCAGGGTCCACACCGACAGCACGAAGCCGGCGGCGACGGGGGCCAGGCCCAGTACCGACTGGGCGTACGTCGGCAGGAACACGGTCGGCGCCACCATCAGCAGGCCCAGCGCGCCGAGGGCCAGGTTGACCGCGGCGATGGTCCGCCGCCGCCACACCCAGCCGGGCATGATCGGTTCGGCGGCCCGGCGTTCGATCACCACGACGACCGCCAGCAGTGCCAGCCCCGTACCGAACAGTGCCAGCGACGGCGCGGACAGCCACGGCCAGGCCACCCCGCCCTGCACCAGCGCGGTGAGCAGCACACCGCCGCACGCGAACACGGCGAGGGCGCCGCCCCAGTCGACACGCGCGCGCGTACCGGATGCGGAGGCGGGTGCGGACTCCCGCTGCGGTTCGTGCAGATGACGGACGATCAGCCACAGGGCGACGGCGCCGATCGGCAGGTTGATCAGGAAGATCCAGCGCCAGTCGGCGTACGCGGCGAGCACGCCGCCGACGCCCGGCCCGGCCACCGCCGACATCGCCCACACCGTGGACAGCCTGGCCTGGATCTTCGGCCGGTCCTTGAGCGGGTACAGATCGGCGGCGAGGGTCTGCACCGTGCCCTGCAGTGCCCCGCCGCCCAGTCCCTGCACCACACGGAACGCGATCAGGGCGCCCATGTTCCAGGCCAGCGCGCACAGCAGGGAACCCAGCAGGAACACCGAGGCGCCCGCGATCAGCACCGGCTTGCGGCCGAAGGTGTCGGAGAGCTTGCCGTAGACCGGCAGGGTGACCGTGACGGCGAGCAGGTACCCGGAGAACAGCCACGAGAAGACCGAGAACCCGCCGAGGTCCCCGACGATCTGCGGCACGGCGGTGGAGACGATGGTCGCGTCCAGCGCCGCCAGCGCCATCGCGAGCATCAACGCCGCGACGACGGCCCCACGCCGCCGGGTCCCGCCGGCCCGCCCGGCCTCACGCACCACAGAGCTGGTACTCCCCACCAGGCCGCCCTCCCGATCGTTTCCCGCTGCATCCACTTGCCCCGGGACAGCTTCCCACTTGATCGTTGTCATGTTCAGTGGGGCGGGGGTGGCGGTCTGAGGCCGGCCCTACGGCAGGGCGGGCTTGACCCTCACGTCGGGTGAGGGTGGAGGCTCAATGGGACCGGAGGCGGAGGCCGGCCCCGAGAGCGGTCCACCGAAGGGTGGAGTGCCCCTAGGGGGACCTCCTTACTACGGGTCGGGGAGGGTTCGTACCGGCGGAGGACGAGACCGGGCCGGTGCGTCCTTAACCTGGCTTTACGCCGCTGGGGCGGAACGCCGGAGGGGTGGGGGTGGGGTTTTCCCCCGGCAGAAGACGGTGCCCGGCACCAGCGCGTCCGTGCGGCGGTTCGACCAGACTCGACGGCGGACCGGCGAGGACCGCGCGGGCCGGACCGGCACGGGTCGGACCGGCACGGGTCGGACCGGCACGGGCCGGTCCGGTCGCGTACGGTCCGGTCGCGTACCGGCCTCGTATCCGCTGACGCTCGTCCGCCGGAACCGGCGGCTCACTGACGAACACCTACCTAGGAGACTTGCCATGACATCGGCCGTGACCATTCCCCGACACGGGAACACCGGCGGGAGTACGGCCGTTGCCGCGCGGGCGCGGCAGGTCGTGAAGGCGTACGGGGCCGGGGAGACCCGTGTCGTCGCCCTCGACCACGTCGACGTGGACATCACCCGCGGACAGTTCACCGCGATCATGGGCCCCTCGGGGTCCGGCAAGTCCACGCTGATGCACTGCCTGGCCGGCCTGGACACCGTGACCTCCGGTCGGATCTTCCTCGACGAGACCGAGATCACCGGGCTGAAGGACAAGAAGCTCACCCAGCTGCGCCGGGACCGGATCGGGTTCATCTTCCAGGCGTTCAACCTGCTGCCGACCCTGAACGCGCTGGAGAACATCACGCTGCCCATGGACATCGCCGGCCGCAGGCCCGACAAGGACTGGCTGGAGAGGGTGGTGGACACCGTCGGGCTCGCCGGGCGGCTCAAGCACCGGCCCGCCCAGCTGTCCGGCGGCCAGCAGCAGCGGGTGGCGGTCGCCCGGGCGCTGGCGGCCCGGCCCGAGATCATCTTCGGTGACGAGCCCACCGGGAACCTCGACTCCCGCGCGGGCGCCGAAGTCCTGGGCTTCCTGCGCACCTCCGTCGACGAGCTGGGCCAGACCATCGTGATGGTCACCCACGACCCGGTCGCCGCCGGCTACGCGGACCGGGTTCTGTACCTCGCCGACGGCCGCATAGTCGACGAGATGCTCAAGCCGACCGCGGAGTCCGTGCTCGACCGCATGAAGGACTTCGACGCCCGGGGGCGCACGTCATGACCGTCCTGAAGACCTCGATGCGCAACTTCTTCGCGCACAAGGGGCGCATGGCGCTCTCGGCGGTGGCGGTGCTGCTGTCGGTGGCGTTCGTGTGCGGCACGCTGGTGTTCACCGACACGATGAACACGACGTTCGACAAGCTCTTCGCGGTCACCACCTCCGACGTCACCGTCAGCCCGAAGAACGCCGAGACCGACGAGACCCCGCAGAACGGCGTACCGGAGTCGGTGCCGGCGGCCACGCTGGACCAGGTCCGCTCCGCCGAGGGCGTGCAGTCCGTCGAGGGTGCCGTCGTCTCGATGAACGTCACCGTCGTCGACAGCGACAACGACAACGTCGGCTCCACCACCGGCGCCCCGACCTTCGCGGGGAACTGGACCGACAACGACCTGCGGTCGATGGAGATCACCTCCGGCCACGCCCCGCGCGGGCCGACCGAGATGATGGTCGACGCCGACACCGCCGACAAGCACGGCCTGAAGCTCGGTGACGAACTGCGCACCATCGCCCAGACCGGCGACTTCACCGCGCAGATCGTCGGCATCGCCACCTTCAAGGTGACCAACCCCGGTGCCGCCGTCGTCTACTTCGACACGCCCACCGCGCAGACCGAACTGCTCGGCGCGCCGGACCGGTTCACCCAGCTCAACGTCACGGCCGCGGCCGGTGTCTCCGACACCCGGCTCAAGCAGAACATCGACCGGGTCCTCGACGGCGGCTTCAAGCTGCAGACCGCCGAGGAGGCCTCCGACGAGGCCCGCGCGGAGGTCGGCGAGTTCATGAACGTCATCCGGTACGCCATGCTCGGCTTCGCCGGGATCGCCTTCCTGGTCGGCGTCTTCCTGATCATCAACACCTTCTCGATGCTGGTCGCCCAGCGCACCCGCGAGATCGGCCTGATGCGGGCGATCGGCTCCTCCCGCCGGCAGGTCAACCGCTCCGTCCTGGTCGAGGCGCTGCTCCTCGGCGTCATCGGGTCGGTGCTGGGCGTCGCGGCCGGGGTCGGCGTCGCGGTCGGCCTGATGAAACTGATGTCCGCCGCGGGCATGAACCTGTCCACCGACGACCTCACCGTGAAGGCGACCACCCCGGTCGTCGGTGTCGTCCTCGGTGTCGTGGTCACCGTCCTCGCCGCGTATCTGCCGGCCCGCCGCGCCGGCAAGGTCTCCCCGATGGCCGCGCTGCGCGACGCCGGCACTCCGGCCGACGGCCGGTCCGGGTGGATCCGCGGAGCGATCGGCCTGGCGCTCACCGGCGCCGGCGCCGCGGCCCTCTACCTGGCCGGGACGTCGGACAAGGCCGCCGACGGCGCGCTGATGCTGGGCCTGGGCGTGGTGTTGTCCCTGATCGGCTTCGTCGTGATCGGCCCGCTGCTGGCCGGCGGCGTCGTACGGGTGATCAGCGCCGTTCTGCTGCGGGTCTTCGGCCCGGTGGGCCGGATGGCCGAGCGCAACGCCCTGCGCAACCCGCGCCGTACCGGCGCCACCGGCGCGGCCCTGATGATCGGCCTGGCCCTGGTCGCCTGCCTGTCGGTGGTCGGCTCCTCGATGGTCGCCTCCGCCACCAGCGAACTGGACAAGTCGGTCGGCGCGGACTTCATCGTCCAGGGCAACCAGCGGATCGTGCCGCAGGCCGAGAAGGCCATGCAGGACACGCCGGGACTGAAGCACGTCACCCGGTACAAGATGCTCGACGCCACGCTCACCTCGCCCGACGGCAAGAAGGACGACGGCGGTGTCACGGCCGCCGACCCGACCTACGCCGAGGACCTGCGGCGCCCGGTCACGGCCGGCACGCTCGCCGACGCCTACGGCCCGGACGCCATGTCGGTCGGCTCGGACTACGCCGAGGAGCACGGGATCCGCGTCGGCGACACCGTCTCCGTCGCCTTCGACGGCGGCCGTACCGCGCAGCTGAAGGTCGCCGCGATCACCGACGACGACTCCGCCCTCGACCAGGGCGCGCGCTACCTGAGCATCGAGACGATGCGCAAGTACGTCCCGGCCGACCGGGTCCCGCCGAGCATGATGATGTTCGCCGAGGCCCAGGAAGGCCAGGAGGAGCAGGCGTACGCGGCGCTGAAGCAGTCGCTGGATCCGTACCCGCAGTACCAGGTGCGCGACCAGACCGACTACAAGGAGGAGCTGAAGGACCAGGTCGGTCAGTTGCTGAACATGGTCTACGGCCTGCTCGCCCTGGCGATCATCGTCGCGGTGCTGGGCGTGGTGAACACCCTGGCCCTGTCGGTGGTCGAGCGGACCCGGGAGATCGGGCTGATGCGGGCGATCGGGATGTCCCGCCGCCAGCTGCGCCGCATGATCCGCCTGGAGTCGGTGGTCATCGCCCTCTTCGGCGCCCTGCTGGGCCTGGGGCTGGGCATGGGCTGGGGCGCCACCGCGCAGAAGCTGCTCGCCCTGGAGGGCCTGAACGTCCTCGACATCCCGTGGCCGACGATCATCGGGGTGTTCATCGGCTCGGCCTTCGTCGGCCTGTTCGCCGCGCTGGTCCCGGCGTTCCGGGCGGGCCGGATGAACGTGCTGAACGCGATCGCGACGGAGTAGCCGGAAGCTCCGCGCGGGACCGCCGCGCGGAGCCTCCGTGCGGGCGACCGCCCACGGGGGCGGCGGGGGAGGGCCCGGTGCCGGGGAGTCCAGCGGGACGACCCGGCACCGGGCTCGTCGTCTTCCGCCCCGGTGTTCTCTGCGTTCCGGTGTCCTCCCGTTCCGGTGTCCTCCCCGGACGGCGTCGGACCGCTTCCGGACGGTGGTGGACGTCCGTCCCGGTGTCCTACGGCCGGGGGTGTCCCGGCCAGGTACCTCCCGGCCATGCGTAACCCCGCCATGCGCCTCCCGGGCAGACGCCGCCCGCGATGCGGTTCCCGGGCAGACGCCGTCCGGGCCGCCCGGTCCGGTTCCCGGCCGACCGCGCCGGGCGGTGGGCGGGCAGGCCAAGGGCTGCGGGGGGCGGGGCCCCGAGCAAGGGGGGCACCCCGGATGGGGTACCGCGGTGTCGGCCACCTCCGTATCCGGACGTTGTCCACAGCCCCCGGCGTCCACTCGCGCACCGTCGTACGCTGGACACCCCCGGCCCGCCCAGCGCGTCGGGCCTGTCGTGTTGTCCAGCCCCCCGGACGGAAATGCCCCCCATGAGCCTGCACGGTCTGCTCGACGCCGTCGTCAAGGATTCGGCCCTCGCGGAAGCGATTCCCGCGGCGGCCGACGGCCACCGCATGCACGTCGACCTGGTCGGCCCCCCTGCGGCCCGCCCCTTCGCGCTCGCCGCCCTGGCCCGCGAGACGGGCCGCACCGTGCTCGCCGTGACCGCGACCGGACGGGAGGCCGAGGACCTGGCGGCGGCCCTGCGCTCGCTGCTGCCGCCCGAGGGCGTGGTGGAGTACCCCTCCTGGGAGACCCTGCCGCACGAGCGGCTCAGCCCGCGCAGCGACACCGTCGGCCGCCGCCTGGCCGTGCTGCGCCGACTCGCCCACCCCAGCGGCGACGACCCCGGGACCGGCCCGGTCTCCGTCGTCGTCGCTCCCGTGCGCTCGGTGCTCCAGCCGCAGGTCAAGGGCCTGGGGGAGCTGGAGCCGGTGGCGCTGCGCACCGGTCGGAGCGCCGATCTGAACGCGGTCGTCGACGCCCTGGGCGCCGCTGCGTACGCGCGCGTGGAGCTGGTGGAGAAGCGCGGCGAGTTCGCGGTGCGCGGCGGCATCCTCGACGTGTTCCCGCCCACCGAGGAGCACCCCCTGCGGGTGGAGTTCTGGGGTGACGACGTCGAGGAGATCCGCTACTTCAAGGTCGCCGACCAGCGCTCCCTGGAGGTCGCCGAGCACGGACTGTGGGCGCCGCCCTGCCGCGAGCTGCTGCTGACGCAGGAGGTGCGCGACCGGGCCGCCGCACTCGCCGAACAGCACCCCGAGCTGGGCGAACTGCTCGGCAGGATCTCCGAGGGGATCGCGGTCGAGGGCATGGAGTCCCTGGCACCCGTGCTGGTCGACGACATGGAGCTGCTGCTGGACGTGCTGCCCGAGGGCGCCATGGCCGTGGTCTGCGACCCGGAGCGGGTGCGGACCCGCGCCGCCGACCTGGTCGCCACCAGCCAGGAGTTCCTCCAGGCGTCCTGGGCGGCCACCGCCGGGGGAGGGGAGGCTCCCATCGATGTCGGCGCGGCCTCCCTGTGGTCCATCGCGGACATCCGGGACCGGGCCCGCGAGCTGGGCATGATGTGGTGGTCGGTGTCGCCGTTCGCCGCCGACGCCGACCTCGACGAGGCCGACACCCTCAAGCTGGGCATGCACGCCCCCGAGACCTACCGCGGCGACACCGCGCGGGCGCTCGCCGACACCAAGGGCTGGCTCGCCGACGGCTGGCGCACCGTCTACGTCACCGAGGGCCACGGCCCGGCCGCCCGCACGGTCGAGGTGCTGGGCGGCGAGGGCATCGCCGCCCGCTTGGACGCGGACCTGGCCGAGCTGAGCCCCTCGGTCGTGCATGTGGCCTGCGGCTCCATCGACTACGGCTTCGTCGACCCGGCGCTCAGGCTCGCCGTGCTCACCGAGACCGATCTGTCCGGGCAGAAGGCCGCAGGCCGCGACGGCGCCCGGATGCCGGCCCGGCGCCGCAAGACCATCGACCCCCTCACCCTGGAGCCGGGCGACCACATCGTCCACGAGCAGCACGGCGTCGGCCGCTACATCGAGATGGTGCAGCGCACCGTGCAGGGCGCCACTCGCGAGTACCTGGTGGTGGAGTACGCCCCCGCCAAGCGCGGCCAGCCCGGCGACCGGCTGTACATCCCCACCGACCAGCTCGAGCAGATCACCAAGTACGTCGGCGGCGAGGCCCCCACGCTGCACCGCCTCGGCGGCGCCGACTGGACCAAGACCAAGGCCCGCGCGAAGAAGGCGGTCAAGGAGATCGCCGCCGACCTGATCAAGCTCTACAGCGCGCGGATGGCGGCCCCCGGCCACACCTTCGGCCCCGACACCCCCTGGCAGCGCGAGCTCGAGGACGCCTTCCCCTACGCGGAGACCCCCGACCAGCTCACCACCATCGCCGAGGTCAAGGAGGACATGGAGAAGTCGGTCCCGATGGACCGGCTGATCTGCGGCGACGTCGGCTACGGCAAGACGGAGATCGCCGTGCGCGCCGCCTTCAAGGCCGTCCAGGACGGCAAGCAGGTGGCGGTCCTGGTACCGACGACCCTGCTGGTGCAGCAGCACTTCGGGACGTTCGGCGAGCGGTACGCCCAGTTCCCGGTGAACGTCAGGGCGCTCTCCCGGTTCCAGACCGACACCGAGGCCAAGGCGGTCCTGGAGGGCCTGCGCGAGGGCTCGGTGGACATCGTCATCGGCACCCACCGGCTGTTCTCCTCGGAGACGAAGTTCAAGGACCTGGGCCTGGTCATCGTCGACGAGGAGCAGCGCTTCGGAGTGGAGCACAAGGAGCAGCTGAAGAAGCTCCGTGCCAATGTGGACGTGCTGACGATGTCCGCCACGCCCATCCCGCGCACCCTGGAGATGGCGGTCACCGGCATCCGCGAGATGTCCACGATCACCACCCCGCCGGAGGAGCGGCACCCGGTGCTCACCTTCGTCGGGCCGTACGAGGAGCGGCAGATCGGTGCGGCCGTGCGCCGCGAACTGCTGCGCGAGGGCCAGGTCTTCTACATCCACAACCGCGTCGAGTCGATCGACCGGGCAGCCGCCCGGCTGCGGGAGATCGTCCCCGAGGCGCGGATCGCCACCGCGCACGGCCAGATGTCGGAGCAGGCGCTGGAGCAGGTCGTCGTCGACTTCTGGGAGAAGAAGTTCGACGTGCTGGTCTCCACCACGATCGTCGAGTCCGGCATCGACATCTCCAACGCCAACACCCTGATCGTCGAGCGCGGCGACAACTTCGGCCTCAGCCAGTTGCACCAGCTGCGCGGCCGGGTCGGCCGCGGCCGCGAGCGGGGGTACGCCTACTTCCTGTACCCGCCGGAGAAGCCGCTGACCGAGACCGCGCACGAGCGGCTCGCCACCATCGCCCAGCACACCGAGATGGGCGCAGGCATGTACGTGGCGATGAAGGACCTGGAGATCCGCGGCGCCGGCAACCTCCTCGGCGGCGAGCAGTCCGGGCACATCGCCGGCGTCGGCTTCGACCTGTATGTGCGGATGGTGGGCGAGGCGGTCGCCGACTACCGGGCCTCCCTGGAGGGGGGCGCGGAGGAGGAGCCGCCGCTGGAGGTCAAGATCGAGCTCCCCGTCGACGCGCACGTCCCGCACGACTACGCCCCCGGCGAGCGGCTGCGCCTGCAGGCCTACCGTTCGATCGCCGCCGCCAACAGCGAGGAGGACATCGCGTCCGTGCGGGAGGAACTCACCGACCGCTACGGCAAGCTGCCGGAGCCGGTGGAGAACCTGCTGCTGGTGGCCGGGCTGCGGATGCTGGCGCGCGCGTGCGGGGCCGGCGAGATCGTGCTCCAGGGCAGCAGCATCCGGTTCGCGCCGGTGGAGTTGCGCGAGTCCCAGGAGCTGCGGCTCAAGCGGCTCTACCCGGGCAGTGTCATCAAGCCGGCCACGCACCAGGTGCTGGTACCGCGCCCGAAGACCGCGAAGGTCGGCGGCAGACCGCTGGTCGGCCGGGAACTGCTGGCCTGGGTGGGCGAGTTCCTGACGACGGTCCTGGGCTCGTGACGGCGGTGCCGACCGGGTCCGCGGGACGTGTGGGACGTGCGGGACGAGAAACCGTCCGCAGAGGGGACTCCGCGGACGGTCCGTGCCATCGGTGAGTGTCGTCGGTGGGTCCGGAGGCCGCCGACCGGTTCTCCGCCGGTTCCTCCGGCGCCTACTGCTGGTCCGGCCGGTCGCGCTGCTCGCCGCCCATGTCGAAGCGTTCCTCCGTCTTCTGCTGCGCGGTGTCGACCTGCTCCTCGTACTTTCCGCCGGTCCTCTCGTTGGCCTGCCGTTCCGCCGCGTCGGACGCCTGCTTGCCCTTTTCCTTCGCGCCGTGACTCTTGAACCTGTCGAAGATGCCCATGCAGAGGCTCCTTCCGGACGTGACTCACGTTCGACGATACGCCCGACCTGTCCCGGATGCCCGCTGAGGCCCGGTGTGGTCTGAACCGGTGCACGGCTACCGTGGACCCGACGGAGAACCAGGGGAGGGGCAGCGCGGTGAGGCGGCAGCGGCACGGCAGAGCGACGGGCGGGCTCCGCCGCCCCCGTACCGGGGCGGCCGTCGCCGCGGCCCTGCTCCTGGCCACCGGATGCGAGGCGCTCGACGACGACGGTGGTTCCCCCTCCGGCGGCGGCTCGCAGGCGCCCGGCGGGCGCGCGGTCAGCCCGCTGGACAACCCCGA
This sequence comes from Streptomyces poriticola, assembly GCF_036689765.1. Classification (NCBI taxonomy): domain Bacteria; kingdom Bacillati; phylum Actinomycetota; class Actinomycetes; order Kitasatosporales; family Streptomycetaceae; genus Streptomyces; species Streptomyces poriticola. The sequence goes on along the minus strand of NZ_JBAGKH010000003.1, from coordinate 117,922 downwards.
CGGCACCGCACCGGGCCTCGCCCCGGTCACCGGTGACACCGGCCGGGCCGAGGCCCGCAGCCTCATCGAGGGCCTGCGGACCAAGGGCCGCGGACCGAGGACCGGCTACGACCGCGATGAGTTCGGCTACGCCTGGATGGACTCCGCCGACGGCGTCCCACTGGCCCGCAACGGCTGCGACACCCGTAACGACCTGCTCAGGCTCCATGGACGGAACGTCCGGTTCCGAGCCGGTTCCGACTGCGTGGTCGTGTCGATGGACCTGTACGACCCGTACACCGGCAAGGACATCGTGTGGAAGAAGGCGACGGCCGCCGAGGTGCAGATAGACCACGTGGTTCCGCTCTCCTACAGCTGGCAGCTGGGCGCCTCGCGCTGGCCGGAGAGCAAACGCGAGCAGCTCGCCAACGACACCCTCAACCTGCTGCCGGTCCAGGGCCGCGCCAACGCGGCCAAGGGCGACTCCGGCCCGGCGTCGTGGCTGCCGCCGAACAAGGGCGTCCGGTGCGCGTACGCCGTGCGGTTCGCGCAGGTCGCGCTGAAGTACGAACTGCCGGTGACCGCTCCGGACCGCCGGGCGATGCTCCGGCAGTGCGCCGACTGACACCACCTCACCCGGGAGGACCGGTTTCCGGACCGCGCGCGTGGCCGCTGGACCGGGCTGCCCTCCACGCCGCCGCGGACGATGTCGAGGTGCCCGGCGCACCGGTGCCGGTGTGCCGTGAGCCGGAGCGCGGCCACGCCGTGCACGTCGAGCCCGACGCCTGGCTGCGGCACGCGCTGTGAGAGCCGGTCAGCCGCCCAGGGCGTCCAGGTCCAGGATCTCGCCGGCCGGCCTGCGGGCCGGGACCGGCTCGTCGTACGCCTCGAAGGTGACGGATCCGGGGTCGGCGGCGGAGGTGCTGTCCACGCGCAGCAGATAGGGCTCGCCCTCGGTGGCGACGTAGAGGGTGTACCGGTCCCGGCCGTCCCGCTCGTGCAGGACGATCGCCGGGACGCCGCCGACCGTGGTCGTCTCGCCGCGCCCGGCGTCGGACCCGGCGCCCCGCACCTCGCCGAGCACCGAGTCCAGGTCGCAGAAGCCCGCCATCTCCTCGGCGTCCCGGCCGGTGGCGGACATCCGGGTCCACTTCCCCGCGAGCAGGTCCACGACCGCGTCGGTTTCGGCCGCGGGCTCGCCCTCGCTCTGGGCGCGCAGGAACCGCTCGTCGTACTTGAGGTACAGAGTGTCGCCCGTCTTGATCAGATCGGCGCGGCCCTCACCCTCCATGATCAACGTGCCCGCGCAGTCGCCCCGACGGTTCAGGGCGAGGTCCATCCCGATGGTGCCGCCGGTCTCGTCGTCGGGCACGTCCCCCTTCATGCGGAGGGAGGAGGCCCCGGTGGTGGCCTCGACGGCCCGGTCGGCGATCTCCCCGCCGGTGAGGCCGGCGAACGGCCCCGGGGGTGCGGACTCGGCCGGGGCGGCCGAGGCCTCGGGCGCCGCCGCTGCACGGCCGTCCTGTCCGGACCGGCAGCCGGTGGCTGTGACGGTGGCCGCGGCGACGAGGCAGAGGGCGGCAAGTGTGGTGCGACGCATGGGAATCCTCGGGTCTCGTGCTCGTGCTCGTGCTCGTGCTCGTGCTGGTGTCGGCACGGGTGCCGGATGTGTGGACTGTGGGCTGTCGTCAGCCGGTCTTCTGCCAGTCCTGGCAGCCGGTGGTCTTGAAGTAGGCGTCGGACGCGCTGATGGTCACCATGGCCGTGCCGCTCGCGTTGTCATTGGCGATGATCGACTCCAGGCCGTGCTCGGCGTCCTTGGTGCGCTCCCAATAGCACATGCCGTCGGTGTTGCCGGCGGACCTGTAGGTGCCGGGGGCGATGTCGCGGCCGACGGCGAACATGCCGCCGTCGCCGGCCATCCGCTCGGCGGCCGGTGCGCCCTCGCCCGCGAGGTCCACGGCCTCCCAGTCATTGCAGCCGCTGGACTTGAAGATCTTGTCGGTGGGCTTGACGGTGACGTAACCGGTACCGCTGACGTTGTCGTTGGCGAGCAGGGAGTTCATCTCGCCCGAGGCGTCCTTGGCCCGCTCCCAGTAGCACATGCCGTTGTTGCCGGTGGTGCGGTAGGTGCCGGGCTTCACGTCTGTGCCGACCTGGAAGTCGCCGTCCCCCTCGAACGCCGCCTTCGTTTCCGCCGCGTCGCCGCCGTCCTTCCCGCCGTCCTGTGCTTCGCCGGTCCCGCGCTGCGCGGACGACGAGGAGCCGTCCCTGCCGCCGCCGCCCGGGCCGCCCCCGTCTCCGTCCCCGCCACCGTTCGCCGAGACGGCGCCGATCACGACGATTCCCACGACGGCGCCCAGCGCGATCTTCCCCTTCATGCCCATGGCTGTGTCCCCTCACCTATGCGCGGCGGCCACCGCCTGTCGACGGCCACTCGTTCGCCGGGTCAATCACAACAGAGTCTGTGAACTGAGTCAACGTGATTCACGAGGATTCACTTGCTCACGTCTGTGAACGCATGGATCGCACATGCGCCGGTATGCTCAACGCCACACATGGGACGAGGGGAGCCTGGCGAGTGCAGGACAACGCGACGGAAGTGACCGCCGCCGGGATCGCACGGCTCGCCGGCGTCGGCCGCGCCGCCGTGAGCAACTGGCGCCGCCGGCACACCGACTTCCCCCGACCGGTCGGCGGCACCGAGACCAGCCCGTCCTTCGCGCTGGCCGACGTCGAGGCCTGGCTGCGGCGCAACGGCAAGCTCGCCGAGGTCCCGCTGCGTGAACGCGTCTGGCAGCAGCTCGCCGGTCACCCGCGCGGACCGGTCACCGCGCTCACCCACGCCGGCTGTGCCCTGCTGCTCGTCCACGCCCGCCCCACCGTCTGGCTGGAGCTGGCCGCAGGCTCCGACGAGCGGCTCGCCGCGCTGCTGCCCGGCGCGCTGCACCAGGTCCTCACCCCCGCCCCGCCGGTGCTGCCCGCCCCCGACGAGCCCGAGCTGCTCGCCTCGGGCCCCCTGCTGCGCGGCGCAGCCGAGCTGGCCGCGGAACTGGGGGCCCGGCAGACCTTCGAGTTCCTGCTCGGCCGGCATCTGGACGCCAACCCCCGCCAGTACACGCTCACCCCCGCCGAGCTGGCCGGCCTCATGGCCGAGCTGGCCGGCCCCGCCCGCACCGTCCTCGACCCCGCCTGCGGCACCGGCGCCCTGCTCCGCGCCGCCGCCGGTCCCGGCGAGGGGGACGGACAGGAGCTGTACGCCCAGGACGACGCGCCCGACCTGGCCGCGCTCACCGCGCTCCGGCTCGCCCTGCACACCCGGGCCACCGTGCACGCCGCCGCCGGCGACACCCTGCGCGCGGAGGCCTTCCCCGAGCTGCGCGCCGACGCCGTCCTGTGCCACCCGCCGTTCAACGAGCGCAACTGGGGACACGACGAACTCGCCTACGACGCCCGCTGGGAGTACGGCTTCCCCGCCCGCACCGAGTCCGAGCTGGCCTGGGTGCAGCACGCGTTGGCCCGGCTGCGGGAGGGCGGCACCGCCGTACTGCTGATGCCGCCGGCCGCCGCCTCCCGCCGCTCCGGCCGCCGGATCCGCGCCGACCTGCTGCGCCGGGGCGCGCTGCGGGCGGTCGTCGCGCTGCCTGCCGGAGCGGCACCGCCGTACAACCTCCCGCTCCACCTGTGGGTGCTGCGCCGGCCCGGCCGGACGGCCGCACAGCCGGAGCTGCTCCTCGCCGACGCGGGCCGGTTCGCGGGGGAGGGCCGCGGCGGCCCCGACTGGCGGGCGGTACGCGAGGCCGTCCTCGGCGCCTGGCGGGACCACGACCGGGCCGGCCGGCTCGACGAACGGCCCGGACTGGCCTGCTCACTGCCCGTCCTCGACCTGCTCGACGACGACGTCGACCTCGCCCCGGCCCGCCATCTGCCACCCCCGGCCGCCGCCGACGGCGCCGAGCAGCTCACCGACGTACGCGAGCGTCTCGACGCGACCCTGCGGCTCACCGCCGGCCTCACCCCGCCGCCCGCCGCCCCCGGCCGGCCCGCGCCGCGCCGGCCGCAGACCACCGTCGGTGAACTCGCCCGCGCCGGCGCCCTGCTGCTGCGCACCGGCGGACACGGCGGCCACGCACGCGTCCCCGTCCTCACCGACCACGACGTCCTCGTCGGCACCGGCCCCTCCGGCACCCTCCCCGAGAGCGACGAGGAGGCCGTGCTGACCGAACCCGGTGACGTCGTCGTCCCTGTCCTCGGCGGCGGCACGGTCGCACGCGTCGTCGACGACACCACCGCGGGTGCCGCGCTCGGCCGCCACCTGGTGCTGCTGCGCCCCGACCCCACCGCCCTCGACGCCTGGTTCCTGGCCGGTCACCTGCGCGGCACCGCCAACCACCGCCGGGCCAGCAGCTACGCCTCCACCGCCACCCGCCTCGACGTGCGCCGCCTCCAGCTCCCCAGGATCCCGCTGGCCGAACAGCGCCGCTACGGCGCCCGCTTCCGAGCCCTCGACGAGTTCGAGCGCGCGCTGCGGCTCGCGGGCCGGCTCGGCGAGCAGCTCGTGCGCGGCATGTACGACGGGCTGACGGACGGCACGGTCGCACCGGACTGACGCCCGGGTCCGGGACACCGGAACCCGGTGATCGGTACGGCAACGGTTCGGTACAACCCGGGACCCGTTGCCGGTGTCGGCCTATACCCTCGACTGCGCACATGTCCGTCCGGTCTGATCAGGCATCCGGGAGCAGCCCATGCACGGCCAGGGCCATTGGCCGCCGCCGCCATCGCCGCCGCGCCGACGGCCCTCGACCGCGGTGCTGGTCGTGCTGCGCGTCCTGTTCGTGGCCCTGCCGCTGCTCAGCATCGGGTTCCTGGCCTGGGTCTCGACCCTGTGGGCGGCCATCGTGACCCGCAGGCCACGCGAGTGGTGGGTCTTCGCGGCGTCGGTCGTCACCCTCGTGGTCAGCTTCAGCCTGCTCGCCACCGACCACACCGACGACTTCAGCACCCCGGCCGGCACCACAGGCATGATCATCCTGCTGCTCAACGCCTGCGCCTGCGCGGGCTACTTCCTCTACGCGGACGTACGGCACTACCAGTCGCCGCACTATCCGGTCCCGGGCCCCACACCCCCGGCACCGGCCACCGGGTACGGCCGTCCCCGGCAGCCCGGATACCCGCAGCACCCCGGGCATCCGTACACCCCCGTGCCCCCGCGGACACCGCCCGGACCCCAGCCCGCGCCCCCGCCGCACACCCACGCGCCCGCACCCCCGCAGCAGCCCCCGCACCCCGGCGCCGGCCCCGCACGCATCGACCAGGTGCGGGCCGAGCTCGACGAACTCAGCGACTACCTCCGCCGCCACGACAGCCGCCACGACGGCGGGAGCGAGGGCGGCGGACGGTGACCGTGACGGCAGGACGCGTCGTCGCCGGCCGGTACGAACTGTCCACGCTCATCGGCCAGGGCGGCATGGGACAGGTCTGGACGGCGTACGACCAGCGGCTCGACCGGCGGGTGGCGGTCAAGCTGCTGCGCCCCGACAAGGTCGCCGGGCAGGAGGCGGACGAACTGCGCCGCCGCTTCGTGCGCGAGTGCCGGGTGACCGCTCAGGTCGACCACCCCGGGCTGGTCACGGTGCACGACGCGGGCAGCGAGGGCGAGGAGCTCTTCCTCGTCATGCAGTACGTCGACGGCGCCGACCTCTCCGACCACCTCGCCGAGCACGACCCGTACCCGTGGCAGTGGGCGGTCGCGGTCGCCGCGCAACTGTGCGCCGTGCTCAGCGCCGTGCACGCCGTGCCGATCATCCACCGCGACCTCAAACCGCGGAACGTGATGGTGAAGCAGGACGGCACCGTCACCGTCCTGGACCTCGGCGTCGCCTCCGTCATGGACAGCGACACCACCCGCCTGACCCACACCGGATCCCCCATCGGCTCGCCGGCCTACATGGCCCCGGAGCAGGCCATGGGCGGCGCGGTCGGCCCCTACACCGACCTCTACGCCCTCGGCGTGCTGATGCACGAACTCCTCAGCGGCGACGTCCCGTTCGCGGGCTCCACGGCGCTCGGCGTGCTGCACCGGCACCTGTACGAGCCGCCGCTGCCGGTGCGCCGTCTCCGCCCCGAGGTCCCGGAGGCGCTCGAAGCGCTGGTCCTGCGACTGCTCGCCAAGGACCCCCAGCACCGGCCCGCCTCCGCACAGGAGGTCTACGAGCAGCTGGCCCCGCTGCTGCCCGCGCGCGGCATGCCCACCGGTGCACCTCTCGACCCCACCCGCCCCTTCCTGCGCCCGCACGCCCCCTGGCCGGACCGCGCCCGTATGCCCGCGCCCCGGCCCGCCCCCGCCGCGCCGGCCCCCGACAGCGCCGGGAGACCCGACGTCGCCCGCGCCGTCGACGACGTCAAACGCCTCCTCGGGGAGGGCCGCATCACCCAGGCCGTCGACATCCTCGGAGCGATCCTGCCCGCCGCCGCCGAGCAGCACGGCGAGCACTCCCCGGTCGTGCGCACCCTGCGCAAGCAGTACGCGGCCACCCTCATGGACGACGGCCAGTACCGGCGCGCCCTGCCCGAGCTGCGCCGCCTCGCCGACGAACGCGCCGCCGAGGCGGGCCAGGCCGACCCGCAGTCGCTGCGCCACCGCTACGACGCCGCCCAGTGCCTGGAGCAGCTCGGCGAACCGGCGGCCGCCCTCGCCGAGTACCGGGCGCTGCTGCCGTACTACGAGAACCGGTACGTGGCGGCCGACGACCCCGACCTCGCCTTCGACCTCCGCCGCCGCATCGGCCACCTGCTGCTCGCCCTCGGGGACCGCGCCGCCGCCCACCCGACCCTGGCCCGGCTCCTGCACGACGTGGAGCGCAGCCACGGCCCAGGACACCCGCTCGCGGCGGAGCTGAGGCGGACCCTGCAGTGGCTGGGACAGGTACGCGGCTGACCGGCCGCGGGGCGGCGCGGCGGTGCCCGAAGACCCGGTGAATCGTTGGTCGAATGGGTTGGCCAGAGCTTGCCCACTGCTTACCATCGATCACCGCAAGACTTTGTGCACCGTCGCACAAACTCCACCGGGAGGTCTCCTTGCACCGCCGCCATCGCACCGCCCTCCTTCTCACCGCCGCGATCGCCACCGCGGCGCCCCTGCTGACCGCCTGCGGGAACGACGCGCACCCCGGCGCGGCGGCCGTCGTCGGCGGCCAGCGGATCACCATGGCGCAGCTGGAGGGCCGGGTGGGAGAGGTGCGCGCGGCCCAGCGGGCGGCGGTCCCGGACGACGCCCAGTACCAGCAGGCCGTCGCCCGCAGCGGCAGCCTCACCCGCGACACCCTGCACGGCATGGTCCTGGACCGCGTGCTGCACCACGCCGCCCGGCAGGAGGGCGTGAGCGTCAGCCGCAAGGAGGTCCAGGCGATGCGCGACGGCCTGGAGCAGCAGACCGGCGGCGCCCAGGCGCTGGAGACGGCCTGGCTGCAGCAGTACGGCGTCGCCCCCGAGCGCCTCGACGAGAACCTCCGCCTCCAGCTGGAGGCCCAGAAGCTCGCCGGGAAGCTCGGCACCGACACCGGCCGGCCGGAGTTCTGGGCGGCCCTGTCCGAGTCCTCGAAGCAGCTCGGTGTGGACCTCAACCCGCGCTACGGCAGCTGGGACGTCGAGAAGAGCAGCCGCGTCGACGCCGAGACCCCCTGGGTACGCGAGATCACGTCGGCGGCCGGCACCCGGCGGACGGCGTAGCCGCCCCCGCGCCGGACCCCCGCCGCCGGGCCCGTACGGACCGCAGCCCAGACCCCCTGGTGGCGGACCTGTGGACGGACGGCCCCGGGCCCCTGTGGACAACTGCGAGGCGGCCGGCGGGGTGCGCTACGTTCGGATCGTGAACGCAACCAGCCCCGAAGCCGCCACCGGCCGTGGCCCCGTCGCCGACCCCGGCCGTGTCGTCCTGCTCACCACCAGTCACCGCGTCGCGCCCGGCCTGCTGTCCTGGCCGGCCTGGCAGGCGCTGCGCGGCGCCGACCGGGTGCTGTGCGCGGACGGCGCCCATCCCCAGCTGCCGTATCTGCGCGAGGCCGGGATACCGGTCGATGAGGCCGCCCCCACCGCCGAGCAGCTGGTCGACGCCTGCGCCGGCGGGCGCACGGTGGTGGTCGTGGCGACCGGCGAGGGCGAGCCGGCTCTCACCGACGGCCTGGCCCGGCTGGCCGGCTCCGGCCGGGTCCGCATGCCGGAGCTGGAGCTGCTGCCCGCCTCCTACGACCTGCCGGGCGCCCGCCTGCTCGACCTCGTGCAGGTGATGGACCGCATCCGCGCCGAGTGCCCCTGGTCGTCCCGGCAGACCCACAAGGGTCTGGCCAAGTACGGCATCGAGGAGGCCTACGAGCTCGTCGAGGCGATCGAGGACGGTGACCGGGAGGAACTGCGCGAGGAGCTGGGTGACGTCCTGCTCCAGGTGATCTTCCACGCCCGTATCGCCGAGGAGGACGGGGAGGCGCCGTTCTCCATCGACGACGTCGCGGGCGGCATCGTCACCAAGCTGATCCACCGCCACCCGCATGTCTTCGGCGACGAGACGGCCACCACTCCCGAGGAGGTCAAGGAGCACTGGCGGCGCACCAAGGCGGTGGAGAAACAGCGCTCCTCCGTCACCGAGGGCATCCCGCTCGGCCAGCCCGGCCTGGCCCTCGCCGCCAAGCTCGCCTCCCGGGTCCGCACGGCGGGCCTGGACGTCCCGCTGCCCCCGGTCGAAGGCATCGGATACGAACTGCTCGCCCTCGCCGTCCGAGCCGAATCCGCGGGCGTGGACCCGGAGGCAGCCCTGAGAGCGGCAGCACGCGCGTACCGGGACGCGATCCGAGAGAGCGAGGAGGAGAATCCCGGAGAGGACTGAGGAGGAGAGTCCGGGAGAGGACCAGGCACTGCCCGGACCGGCGGACGGGGTGTCTGTCCTGCCGGTTACCGTCGAAGGGTGACCGACCAGCACCAGCCCCACGCCTCCGGCGACACCCCCGCCCCCGACCTCTTCACCTGGGAGTTCGCGAGCAACCCCTACCCTGCCTACGCCTGGCTGCGCGAGCACGCGCCCGTGCACCGCACCCGGCTGCCCAGTGGGGTCGAGGCCTGGCTGGTCACTCGGTACGCCGATGCCAAGCAGGCGCTGGCCGACCCGGGGCTGTCCAAGAACCCCGCGCATCACGACGAGCCCGCGCACGCCAAAGGCAAGACCGGCATCCCCGGCGAGCGCAAGGCCGAGCTGATGACGCACCTGCTCAACATCGACCCGCCGGACCACACCCGGCTGCGCCGGCTGGTCAGCAAGGCGTTCACACCGCGGCGCGTCGCCGAGTTCGCGCCCCGCGTGCAGGAGCTCGCCGACGGCCTCATCGACCGGTTCGCCGCCCGCGGGTCCGCCGACCTCATCCACGAGTTCGCCTTCCCGCTTCCCATCTACGCCATCTGCGACCTGCTCGGTGTCCCGCGCGAGGACCAGGACGACTTCCGGGACTGGGCGGGCATGATGATCCGGCACGGGAAGGGGCCCCGCGGCGGGGTCGCTCGGTCGGTCAAGAAGATGCGCGGCTATCTCGCCGAACTCATCCACCGGAAGCGGGAGGCCCTGCCCACCGAACCCGGGCCCGGCGAGGACCTCATCTCGGGGCTCATCCGCGCCTCCGACCACGGCGAGCACCTCACCGAGAACGAGGCCGCAGCCATGGCCTTCATCCTCCTCTTCGCCGGCTTCGAGACCACCGTCAATCTCATCGGCAACGGCACCTACTCGCTGCTCACCCACCCCGGTCAGCGTGCCCGTCTGCAGCGCTCGCTTGCCGCCGGCGAGCGCGGCCTGCTGGAGACCGGCGTCGAGGAACTCCTGCGCCACGACGGCCCGGTGGAGCTCGCCACCTGGCGGTTCGCCACCCGCCCGCTCACCGTCGGCGGACAGGACATCGCTGCCGGCGACCCCGTGCTCGTCGTGCTGGCCGCCGCCGACCGGGACCCTGAGCGGTTCGCGGACCCCGACACCCTCGATCTGTCCCGCCGGGACAACCAGCACCTCGGGTACGGCCATGGCATCCACTACTGCCTCGGCGCCCCGCTCGCCCGGCTGGAGGGCCAGACCGCGCTCGCCACCCTCCTCACCCGGCTTCCCGATCTGCGCCTCGACGCCGATCCGGCCGAACTGCGCTGGCGCGGCGGGCTCATCATGCGCGGACTGCGCACCCTGCCCGTGTCCTTCACCCCGCCCGAGGCAGCGGTCGCCCCGCAGACCCACGACGCCCGAAGCAAACGTGACACACGCTCAGCTCTGTGATCTTCACGTGATCTGCGCGGCATGAACTTGTGACAAGTGATCGTCTGCCGATACGTTCACGGATCAGCGCGGCGACCGAGCCCCAGCCCGTCGCGCCGTTCCGTGCTGTCTCGCGAAAGGTCTCCGCATGCTCTCCGGGAACGGTCGTCACCGTCGCCCCCGCCAGGCCCCGGCCCTCGTCGTCGCGGCCGGAGTGACCGGCTCCGCCATCGCGATCCCGCTCCTCGGAGCCTCCGGCGCCGGCGCGGCCGACGGCACGACCTGGGACCGTGTCGCCGAGTGCGAGACGGGCGGCGCATGGAGCCAGAACAGCGGCAACGGCTACTACGGCGGACTCCAGCTGTCCCAGGAGCACTGGGAGACCTACGGCGGCCTCGACTACGCCTCCAGCGCCGACACGGCCAGCCGCTCCCAGCAGATAGAGATAGCCGAGAAGGTGCTCGCGGCCGAGGGCATCGCCGCCTGGCCGACCTGCGGACTGCTCGCCGGACTGGAGAACGACTCCTCCACGGGGGCCGGCGGCGGCACCGCGAGTGACGGACCGTCGGACGGGACGCCGGCCGGCTCGCCCACCGCGGACGCCTCGGGCACGCCCGGGACCGCCCCCGGTGCGGACAAGACCCCGGACCCGGGCGCGGAGGGCGCGGGGCCCGGCACGTCGGACCCGGCGGCCGAGCCCTCGTCCCCGTCCGCCGACCCGGCAGCCGGAGCGGATGAATCGGCCGAGTCCGACACATCCCCCGTATCCCCCGTATCCCCTGAATCCTCCGCGCCGACCGATCCGGCCACCACAAAGCGCGACGACTCGGACAACTCCGGGCAGAGTGAGGGTGCTTCGGACCCGGGCGCCACCGATCGGCCCGGCGCCGGCCGGCACCGGGGTGACAGTGCCGACGAGGGCGCCGACACGGCCGCCGGGGACGGCCGCACCGGCGAGTCGTCCGGCCGGCACGCCTCGCGCGACGGCGCCGCGGCGCGGGAGGCGGCGGACGGCACGTACACCGTCCGGTCCGGCGACAGCCTGTGGCTCATCGCCGACTCCCTTGAGCTGGGCGGCGGGTGGTCCGCGCTCTACGCCGCCAACGAGGATGTCGTCGGCGCCGACCCCGACCACATCCTGCCCGGTCAGACGCTTGCAGTCGGGGGCGAAACGGGCGAAAAGTAGCGGGAGTTCACGTCACGGTTCGGCCTGAATGTCCGTTTTAAATGCCGTGAGAGATAGGTCTCAGAAGCCCTGATCGTCTTTGAAAATCCGCGGAGCGCGTGTCTACGGTCAGGACCGCTCGCCATCGCGGGCCCCGGCTGCCGCAACGCCGAATCCTGCCAGCGGCCGTCCGGGAACAGTCGTCGCGTCAAGCGCCGTAGGCAGGAGCGGGGGACCCAAGGTAAGTGCCGTACCGGGCAGTCGAGCCCGAGCGGCTTGGGGTGAAGCCGAGTCCCGTCAGGGACCCGGCCGGGCAATTCCACCGGCCCGAACCCGACAGCTCACCTCGCAGGCGTCGGTGAGGGGATCCATCCATGCTGTTCTCCGGCAAGGGCAAGCACCGTCGTCCGTCCAAGACCGCTCGCGCCATCGCCGCCGTCGGCGTCACCGGCGCCGCCGCCGTCGCCGCCCCGCTGATGGCGGCCGGCAACGCCTCCGCCGCCACCGCCGCCGAGTGGGACGCCGTCGCCCAGTGCGAGTCCGGCGGCAACTGGTCCATCAACACCGGCAACGGCTACTACGGCGGCCTGCAGTTCTCCGCCTCCACCTGGGCCGCGTTCGGCGGTACCCAGTACGCCGCCACCGCCGACCGGGCCACCAAGGCGCAGCAGATCGAGATCGCCGAGAAGGTCCTCGCGGGCCAGGGCAAGGGCGCCTGGCCGGTCTGCGGCACCGGCCTGTCCAGCACCCCGTACAGCGGCGGCGGTGCCGAGGCCGGCTCCGGCAGCACCTCGACCGCGCCGTCCGAGTCCCGCGAGAGCGAGCAGAAGGCCTCCCGCTCGCAGGAGCGCCCGGCCGCCGAGCCGACGCAGCCGGCCGCGAAGGCGGACAAGGCCGAGAAGGCCGAGAAGAAGACCGTCACCACCCCGGCCGGCGAGACGGTCGCCAAGGGCGACGGTGAGTACAAGGTCGTCAAGGGTGACACGCTCAGCGGTATCGCCGCGGAGCACGGCGTCGAGGGCGGCTGGCAGAAGCTGTTCCAGCTCAACGACGACATCGTCGACGACGCCGACCTGATCTACCCGGGTCAGCAGCTGCACCTGAAGTAAGCGGCGGCGTCCCGCAGTCTCCCCGCCCCGGTGCGTCTCCCCCCGTGCGCACCGGGGCGGGGTTTTTTCCTGGACATCATTTGTTTCGTCCGGAAACAATTTTCTCTCGGTTCTGTCCAACGGGTGGTCGGGCGGCCGGCCGCCGCCCGGAGCCGGTTAGGCTCATGTCGCAGCACCCCACCCGTGGTCCTGCTGACCCGCGTCACATCCAAGAAGGAGATGCTCGTGCCGTCCATCGACGTCGTCGTAGCCCGGGAAATCCTGGACTCCCGAGGCAACCCCACGGTCGAGGTCGAGGTCGGCCTCGACGACGGCAGCACGGGTCGTGCCGCCGTCCCGTCCGGTGCCTCCACCGGTGCCTTCGAGGCCATCGAGCTCCGCGACGGTGACACCAACCGCTACCTGGGCAAGGGCGTCGAGAAGGCCGTCCTCGCCGTCATCGAGCAGATCGGCCCGGAGCTGGTCGGCTACGACGCCACCGAGCAGCGCCTGATCGACCAGGCCATGTTCGACCTGGACGCCACCGACAACAAGGGCTCCCTCGGCGCCAACGCCATCCTCGGCGTGTCGCTCGCCGTCGCCCACGCCGCCTCCGAGGCGTCCGACCTGCCGCTCTTCCGCTACCTGGGCGGCCCCAACGCGCACCTGCTGCCGGTGCCGATGATGAACATCCTGAACGGCGGCGCCCACGCCGACTCCAACGTGGACATCCAGGAGTTCATGATCGCCCCGATCGGCGCGGAGTCCTTCTCCGAGGCCCTGCGCTGGGGCACCGAGGTCTACCACACGCTGAAGAAGGTGCTGAAGGCCAAGGGCCTGTCCACCGGTCTCGGCGACGAGGGCGGCTTCGCCCCGAACCTGGACTCCAACCGTGCCGCCCTCGACCTGATCATCGAGGCCATCAAGGAGGCCGGCTACACCCCCGGCGAGCAGGTCGCCCTGGCCCTGGACGTGGCCGCCACCGAGTTCTACAAGGACGGCGTCTACGTCTTCGAGGGCAAGGAGCGCACCGCCCAGGAGATGACGTCGTACTACGCGGAGCTGGTCGACGCCTACCCGCTGGTCTCCATCGAGGACCCGCTGAACGAGGAGGACTGGGAGGGCTGGCAGACCATCACCGCCGAGCTCGGTGACAAGGTCCAGCTCGTCGGCGACGACCTGTTCGTCACCAACCCCGAGCGTCTCCAGCGCGGCATCGACGACAACGCCGGCAACGCGCTGCTGGTCAAGGTCAACCAGATCGGTTCGCTCACCGAGACCCTGGACGCCGTCGAGCTGGCCCAGCGCAACGGCTTCAAGTGCATGATGTCCCACCGCTCCGGCGAGACCGAGGACGTCACCATCGCCGACCTGGCCGTCGCCACCAACTGCGGCCAGATCAAGACCGGCGCCCCGGCCCGCTCCGAGCGCGTCGCCAAGTACAACCAGCTGCTGCGCATCGAGGAGATCCTCGACGACGCCGCGGTGTACGCCGGCCGCTCGGCGTTCCCCCGTTTCAAGGGCTGAGCGCCCGGTAGGCAGCGTCGTCCGTACGTCCCCGTACCCGGTCCCGTACCGTGTGCGGGGACGTACGCACGTGTGCACGCACACGCACGAAGGTGAACGGGAGGCGGGAAATGGCCGTGAAGGACCGGGACCGTTTCTCCACCGCGACCCGGATCCGGCTGCTCGGGGAGCAGACCGCGGCCCGGGTCTACCGCTCGCAGACCAGGCGCCAGGCCCGGCGCTCCCGGCTGACCGGGCGGGCGGCGCTGCTCGCACTGGTGGTCTGCTCGCTCGTGGTCGCCCTCGCCTACCCGATACGGCAGTACGTCGCACAGCGCGCCGAGATCGCCGACCTGAAGCAGCAGAAGCGGCAGGCCCAGCAGCGGGTCGAGGACCTGCGGGACCTCAAGGCGCGCTGGCAGGACGACGCGTACGCGGCCCAGCAGATCCGGCTGCGGCTGCACTATGTGCTGCCCGGCGAGACCGGGTACATCATGCGCGATCCGGACACGGCCCGGCAGTCGCGCACCGGTGTCGGGGCGGCCGACCGCCCGTGGTACCGCAACGTCCTGGACGGCGTGGACAAGGCGGACGCCGCCGGCCGCTGACCCCGCCCGGACCGCCCGGACCGATCGCACGCCCGCCGCACCGCACCGACAGCCCGACAGCCCGACACGCCGACAGCCCGACACGCCGACAGCCCGACACGCCGACGGTCCGACAGCCCGACACACGACAGCGCTCGACACACCGACCGCCCGACAGAGAGACACCCCGAAGACAGTCATGGAACACGCTCCGCCGCCCACCCCGCGCACCGAGCCCACGGACGCGGACGTCGAGGCCTTCAAGCAGCAGCTCGGACGTCCGCCGCGCGGACTGCGTGCCATCGCACACCGGTGCCCGTGCGGCCGGCCGGACGTCGTGGAGACGGCCCCGAGGCTGCCCGACGGCACCCCTTTCCCGACGCTGTACTACCTGACGTGCCCGCGCGCCAACTCGGCGATCGGCACGCTGGAGGCCGACGGCGTGATGAAGGAGATGACCGAGCGGCTCGCCGCAGACCCGGAGCTCGCCGCCGCCTACCGGGCCGCGCACGAGGACTACGTCCGGCGCCGCGACGCGATCGAGGAGCTGAAGAACTTCCCCAGCGCCGGCGGCATGCCGGACCGGGTGAAGTGCCTGCACGTCCTGGTCGCCCACTCGCTGGCCGCCGGACCGGGCGTGAACCCGCTGGGCGACGAGGCGATCGAGATGCTGCCCGAGTGGTGGCGCAAGGGTCCGTGCGTGACGGCGCCGGACGCGGATCCGAAGCGGGAGGACGCCCGGTGACCAGGGTCGCGGCAGTCGACTGCGGTACGAACTCCATCCGGCTGCTGGTCGCCGATGCCGACCCGGCCACCGGCGAGCTGACCGAGCTGGACCGGCGGATGACGATCGTGCGGCTCGGCCAGGGCGTGGACCGCACCGGCCGGCTCGCCCCGGAGGCGCTGGAGCGGACCTTCGCCGCCTGCCGGGAGTACGCCGAGGTGATCAAGGAGCACGGTGCCGAACGGCTGCGCTTCGTGGCGACCTCCGCCTCCCGGGACGCCGAGAACCGCGACGAGTTCGTCCGCGGGGTGCTGGACATCCTCGGTGTGGAGCCGGAGGTGATCAGCGGCGACCAGGAGGCCGAGTTCTCCTTCACCGGGGCCACCAAGGAGCTGACGGGCCGCGCCGACCTGCACCGTCCGTTCCTGGTGGTGGACATCGGCGGGGGCTCGACCGAGTTCGTCGTCGGTGACGACCACGTACGCGCCGCCCGCTCCGTCGACGTCGGCTGTGTCCGGATGACCGAGCGCCACCTGGTGCGGGACGGCGAGGTGACCGACCCGCCCACCGAGGAGCAGATCGCGGCGATGCGGGCCGACGTCGTGGCCGCCCTCGACCTCGCCGAGGAGACGGTGCCGCTCACCGAGGCGCGCACCCTGGTGGGGCTGGCCGGTTCGGTCACGACGGTCTCGGCGATCGCCCAGGACCTCCCCGGGTACGACTCGGCGGCGATCCACCACTCCCGGGTCTCCCGCGACCGGGTCCGCGAGATCGCCCACTGGCTGCTGCACTCCACCCACGCCGAACGCGCCGCGGTCCCGTCCGTGCACCCGGGCCGTGTCGACGTGATCGCGGCGGGCGCGCTGGTACTGCTGACGATCATGGAACGCATCGGCGCGGCAGAGGTCGTGGTGAGCGAGCACGACATCCTGGACGGCATCGCCTGGTCGGTGGCCTGAGCTCCGCGGAGGGGCGGTTTCTCCGCCGCGAGGCTCGGTTACTCGCCGGTAGCGGGCGTCGTGGCGGAGAGAGTTCGTGAAGTTCTTCACAAGGAATTGGGGTCGGCCGGGCGGCGGGAGTGGTCCGGTTGGCCCTTTTGGGGTCTCAACTGGCCTTTGAACGTGTTCAGGAGAGCGCGTGGGGGCGGGTGGCCGGGTGGCCTCAGAGGGCCGGTGCGGCGGTCCGGATGACCCGGACGGGCAGCTCACGCGGCCTTGACAGCGGCGGTGAGGGTCGGCCGGTTCCAGTAGGCGGCATGACTTCCGTCACGCGGGCCGGGGAGTGTAACACAGGGTGCGGTCGAGCTTGTGAAGGGGCGCACGAACCACCCCCCTGAGACGGGTGGATACTCGATGCCATGAGCACCACGGAGCGTCCCAGGATCCTCGTAGTAGGCGGTGGGTACGTAGGCCTGTACGCAGCTCGGCGCATCCTGAAGAAGATGCGCTACGGAGAGGCGACCGTCACGGTCGTCGACCCTCGGTCGTACATGACCTACCAGCCCTTCCTCCCCGAAACCGCCGCCGGCAACATCTCCCCGCGACACGTCGTCGTCCCCCTCAGGCGCGTGCTCCCCAAGGCGGAGGTGCTCACCGGCCGGGTCACCACCATCGACCAGGACCGCAAGGTCGCCACGATCGCCCCGCTCACCGGTGAGGCGTACGAGCTGCCCTTCGACTACCTGGTCATCGCGATGGGCGCGGTCTCCCGCACCTTCCCGATCCCCGGCCTCGCCGAGCAGGGCATCGGCATGAAGGGCATCGAGGAGGCCATCGGCCTGCGCAACCACGTGCTGGAGCAGCTCGACAAGGCCGACTCCACCACGGACGAGGAGATCCGCCGCAAGGCGCTCACCTTCGTCTTCATCGGCGGCGGCTTCGCCGGTGCGGAGACCATCGGCGAGGTCGAGGACATGGCCCGGGACGCGGCCAAGTACTACACCAACGTCACCCGCGAGGACATGCGCTTCATCCTCGTGGACGCCGCCGACAAGATCCTCCCCGAGGTCGGTCCGAAGCTCGGCGCCTACGGCAAGGAGCACCTCGAGGGCCGCGGCGTCGAGGTCTACCTGTCCACCTCCATGGACTCCTGCGTCGACGGCCACGTGGTGCTGAAGAACGGGCTCGAGGTCGACTCCAGCACGATCGTGTGGACGGCGGGCGTCAAGCCGAACCCGGTGCTGTCCCGTTTCGGCCTGCCGCTCGGCCCCCGCGGTCACGTCGACTGCGAGCCCACGCTCCAGGTCAAGGGCACCGACTACATCTGGGCCGCGGGCGACAATGCCCAGGTCCCGGACCTGGTCGGCCGCAAGGCGGGCAACGAGAACGCCTGGTGCCCGCCGAACGCCCAGCACGCGCTGCGCCAGGCCAAGGCGCTCGGCGACAACGTGGTCTCCGGCATGCGGGGCTTCCCGCAGAAGGACTACAGCCACGCCAACAAGGGCGCGGTCGCCGGCCTCGGCCTGCACAAGGGCGTCGCGATGATCGTCCTGGGCGGGGCCAGGATCAAGCTCAAGGGCCGGCTCGCCTGGTACATGCACCGCGCGTACCACGGCATGGCGATGCCGACCTTCAACCGCAAGATCCGGGTCTTCGCGGACTGGACGCTCGGCATGTTCCTCAAGCGCGAGGTCGTCTCGCTCGGCGCGATCGAGTCCCCGCGCGAGGAGTTCTACGAGGCCGCCAAGCCCGCCCCGGTCGCCGCCGCGCCCAAGGCCGCCGACGAGGCGGCCAGGACGTCCGGGACGAGGACCGCGGAGAAGGCCAAGGCCTCCTGACCTCCGGTCAGCAGTAGCAGCTCCCCGAAGGGGCCGCCCGCCATCCGTGGTGCGGGCGGCCCCTTCGCCGTGCCCGCCCCGGGTAACTGCATACTGCTTACAGGTGTTTTGCCCAGTCATAACCCCAATGCGGGACTGCGCAACGGCCCCGACGGTGTTTTCGTGGTGACAGAGCATCCGGGCTCTCGCGTCACGGAGGTGTGCGCCATGGCAGACGCCGCACTGCGGCTGAGGAACCTCGTCGAACAGCTGCTGGGAGTCCCGCTCCCGGTCCGCATCCGCGCCTGGGACGGTTCACAGGCCGGCCCCCCGGGCGCCCCCGTACTCGTCGTCCGCAACCGCCGCGCCCTGCGCCGGCTGCTCTTCAAGCCCGGCGAACTGGGCCTGGCCCGCGGCTGGGTGGCCGGCGACCTGGACGTCGACGGCGACCTCTACACCACGCTCGACCTGCTCGCCGGTCTGATCTGGGAGCGCGACGACGACGCCCGCACCCTCGGGCAGGCGCTGCGCGACCCGGAGGTGCGGGCCGCCGTCCGCGGACTGGTGAGGCTCGGCGGGCCGCCGCTGCCGCCCGCCCCGCCCCCGGAGGAGGTCCGCAGGCGCCGCGGCCATCTGCACACCCGACGCACCGACAAACGCGCCATCAGCCACCACTACGACGTCGGCAACGACTTCTACGAGCTGGTCCTCGGCCCGTCCATGGTGTACTCGTGCGCCTACTGGGACGCTGCCCCCGGCAGCACCCCGGCCGAGGGAGTCCTCGCGGGAGGCACCCTGGAGACCGCCCAGCGCGACAAGCTCGAACTGGTCTGCCGCAAGCTCGGCCTGGCGCCCGGTCAGCGGCTGCTCGACGTCGGCTGCGGCTGGGGCTCGATGGCCGTCCACGCCGCCCGGGACCACGGCGTCGGCGTCGTCGGCATCACCCTCTCCCAGGAGCAGGCCGCCTACGCCCGCAAGCGCATCGCCGACGAGGGCCTCACCGACCGGGTGGAGATCCGCGTCCAGGACTACCGGGACGTCACGGACGGACCGTACGACGCGATCTCCTCCATCGGTATGGCCGAACACGTCGGCGCGGAACGCTACCTGGAGTACGCCCGCGACCTGTACGCCCTGCTGGCTCCCGGCGGACGGCTGCTGAACCACCAGATCGCCCGCCGCCCGCAGGGTGACGAGACGACGTACAGCGTGGACACCTTCATCGACGCCTACGTCTTCCCCGACGGTGAGCTCGCCCCGCTCGGCACCACCGTCACCCAACTGGAGCGCGCCGGGTTCGAGGTGCGCGACGTGGAGTCGATCCGCGAGCACTACGCCCTCACGCTGCGCCGCTGGGTCGCGGCCCTGGAGGCCGAGTGGCCCCGTGCGGTCCAGCTCACCAGCCCCGGCCGGGCCCGCGTCTGGCGGCTGTACATGGCAGCCTCCGCGCTCGCCTTCGAACACAACCGCATCGGCGTCAACCAGGTGCTGGCCGTGAAGACCCCCGAGACGGGCCGCTCCGGCCTGCCGCTGCGCGCCCGCACCTGGAACGGCTGACCCCGGTCGGCCCCCGGCCGCGTACGCGAAGGGCCCCGCTCCCTGCAACTCGGGTTCAAGGGGAAGCGGGGCCCGGCTCGCGCCCTGCGGCCGTCCGCGCGGCGGCTCTGCTCGCGCGGTGCGCCTACTCGGCCTTGATCGCCGTCAGCATGTTCAGCCGTGCCGCCCGGCGGGCCGGCCACAGAGCCGCCAGCACACCGACGACCGCGGCCAGCGCCAGGAAGACCGCCAGCCGGTCCCAGGGCAGCACCAGCTCGTACGTCGCCATCTTCGAGCCCATGAGCTGACCGGCCGCCCAGCCGAAGAACACGCCGAGGCCGATGCCGAGCACCCCGCCGAACAGGGAGATCACCAGCGACTCCAGACGGACCATCCGCTTGATGCCCCGGCGGTCCAGGCCGACCGCCCGCAGCATGCCGATCTCCTGGGAGCGTTCGAAGACCGACATCGCCAGGGTGTTGATGACCCCGAGGACCGCCACGATCACCGCCATGGCCAGCAGGCCGTAGAGCATGTTCAGCATCAGCGTGACCATCTGCGCGATCTCGTTGGAGATGTCCTTCTTGTCCTGCACCTTGATCGCCGGGTTGCTGCCGAGGGCCTTGACCAGGCTGTCCTTGGCCGCCTCGGAGGTGCCGCCGGCGGTCTTCACCATGACCTGCATGTCCAGCGGGTCCGGCTGGTGCGGGGCGAGGGTGGCGGTGTCGACCATGATGCCGTGGATCATCTCGTTGCCCTCGTACACCCCGGCGACCGTCAGCTGCTGCTTCTGGCCGTCCTCGTAGGCGACGGTGAAGGTGGAGCCGGCCTTCCAGCCGAGCCGGTCGGCGGTGGCGTCGTCGACGACCACGTCCGTGCCGCCGACGGTGAAGGAGCCGTCGTCGACGGTGAGGTCGGTCAGCTTGCCGATGGTGGCGCCGTTGACGCCGGTGAGGTATTCGGTCTCGCCGCCGATCCGGGAGGGGGCGTCGCGCAGCGGGCTGGTGGCGGTGACGCCGTCGAGCTTCTCCAGCTTCTCGGCGACGTCCGGCGACAGCTGGTTGAAGTTGGCCATGGAGACCACGTAGTCGGCCTCGATGGCCGAGGACGCCATCTTGTCGATCGACTTCTGGAGGCTGCCGGCCATCACCGTCATACCGGTGATCAGGGTCAGACCGATCATCAGCGCCGAGGCGGTGGCGGCGGTACGCCGCGGGTTGCGCACCGAGTTCTGCCGGGCGAGCTTGCCGGAGACCCCGAACGCGCGCAGCACCGGTGCCGCCGCGGCGATCAGCGGTCGGGACAGCAGCGGTGTCAGGATGAACACGCCGATGATCAGCAGCACCGCGCCCAGCCCCATCGGGGCCTGGCCGTCCGAACCGTCCATGGTGGTCGCCGCGAGGACCACCGTGATGCCGGCCGCCGAGAACAGTGCGCCGAGGGTGTTGCGCAGGACCAGCGACTTGGTGGTGGCCCTGGCGTGCACGCTGCTCATCGCCGCGACGGGCGGGATCTTCGCCGCGCGGCGGCCCGGCAGCCACGCCGCCAGCATGGTGACCAGGATGCCGACCGCGAGGGCGGCGGCCACCGTGCCGGGCGTGATCACCAGCGGGCCGTCCGGCACGGGCGCGTCCAGGGTGCCCATCAGGGAGCGCAGCCCGGCGCCGATGCCGACGCCGGCGACCAGCCCGCTCACGGCGGCGACCGCGCCGACCACGAACGCCTCGATCAGCACCGAGCGGGTGACCTGCCGGCGGGAGGCGCCGACCGCCCGCATGAGCGCCAGTTCCTTGGTGCGCTGGGCGACCAGCATGGTGAAGGTGTTGGCGATGATGAAGGTGCCGACGAACAGCGCGATGCCGGCGAAGACCAGCAGGCCCTGCTTCAGCCCGCTCATCGACCGGGCGATCTGCTCCGCCTGGTCGTCGGCGAGCCGCTGCCCCGTGGTGGTCTCCACGACGTCCTTCGGCAGCGCCCCGTCCAGCTCCGCCTTGAGCGCGGCCTGGGTGACGCCGTCCTCGGCCCTTACGTCGATCTCGTGGTACGTGCCCGTCTTGCCGAACAGCGCCTGCGCGGTGGGTGTGTCGAACAGGGCGAGGCTGCCGCCGGCCGCGACGTTGCCGTCGTCGGTGGTGAAGATGCCGGTGATCCTCGGGGTGAGGACCGGGCCGTCCACCGACAGCCGGACGGTGTCGCCGACCTCGTAGCCGGTGCGCTTCGCGGTCCGGGAGTCGATGAGGACCTCTCCCTCGCCCTTCGGGGCGTGGCCGCTGACCAGCGGGTAGCGGGGGTCGTCGGCGCCCCAGTAGTTGCCGCCCCGGGTGCTGAAGCCGTCGCCGATCAGCTTGCCGTCCTTGTCGGCGACGGCGGTGAAGCCCTGCACGACGCCGGTCGCGGACGCGGCGCCGGGCACCTGCGCGGCCTCGTCGAGCAGGGCGTCGGTCAGCTCGTGCGGCTTGCCGACCCGGTCGCCCTCGGCGTCCTGGAACCCGGGGGTGACGGCGACGTCGACGTGGTCGAAGCCCTTGGCGGAGCTGTTCTGGTAGGCCCCGGAGATGGTGTTGGTGAAGACCAGGGTGCCCGACACGAACGCCACGCCGAGCAGCACGGCGAGCACGGTCATCAACAGCCTGGCCTTGTGCGCGAGGACGTTGCGCAAGGCGGTACGGAACATGGGTCTTCTCGGTCCAGACGTACGACGGGGGAAGCGGGAGGGGGCGGAGGCCGGGGCGGGCGTCACCTGGTGCGGCCCGCGGTGCGGGACGTCAGGTGGTGCGGGCCCGCAGTGCGGGACTTGGGCCAGGTGCGGCCCGCGTTACGGGACGTCAGCTGGTGCGGCCCTTGGCGTCGAACCGCTTCATGCGGTCCAGCACCGAGTCGGCCGTCGGGCCGTGCAGTTCGTCGACGATCCGCCCGTCCGCGAGGAAGACCACCCGGTCCGCGTAGGCGGCGGCCACCGGGTCGTGGGTCACCATCACCACGGTCTGGCCCAGCTCGCGCACCGAGTTGCGCAGGAAGCCCAGTACCTCGGCGCCGGAGCGCGAGTCGAGGTTCCCGGTCGGCTCGTCACCGAAGATGATCTCCGGCTTGGAGGCCAGGGCACGGGCCACGGCCACGCGCTGCTGCTGGCCGCCGGAGAGCTGGGCGGGCCGGTGCCCCAGCCGCCCGGACAGCCCCACCATCTGGATCACGGTGTCCAGCCACTGCTTGTCGGGCCTGCGGCCCGCGATGTCCATCGGGAGGGTGATGTTCTCCAGGGCCGTCAGGGTCGGCAGCAGGTTGAACGCCTGGAAGATGAAGCCGATCTTGTCCCGGCGCAGCTTGGTGAGCTGCCTGTCCTTCAGGGACCCCAGCTCGGTGTCGCCGATCCGCACCGAGCCGGAGGAGAAGGTGTCCAGACCGGCGACGCAGTGCATCAGCGTGGACTTGCCGGAGCCGGAGGGGCCCATGATCGCGGTGAACTCGGCGCGCGGGAAGTCCACGGAGACCCGGTCGAGGGCGACCACCTGGGTCTCGCCCTGGCCGTAGATCTTCGACAGCTCTGTGGCGCGCGCGGCCACGGCGGTGGACGGGTCGGCCGGGGGTCCCCCCGGACGAAGTTCGGGGGAGGGCGCGGTGGTCACGGGAACGTGCTCCTGTCGGGACGACGGTGTGTTCGGGACGTCATCCATCGTCTCCGCCGCCCGGCGCCCCGGAGTCAGCCGCAGCTCCCGTTCCCGGGGGCGACTCCGGTCGGACCCGGCGGGCCCGCGTCATACCTGGGGAGGACGGGGGACCCTGACCCCCGCGCCGCCCCGACCCGGGGTGGCCGACCGGTTCACCGCCCGCGGCGCCGGCCCTCGGCCCGTCCTGGGCCGCCGTCTGGTCCGACCGTGTGAGAACAGGGCGGACGCCCCGGTCGGGACGGTGAAATTCCGTCATTCCGCACACACGGCCGCGCCTCGCACGCAAGGCTATGGGCAGGTACCGATGGCCTGTCCGCGTGGCTGATGCTCCCTCAGACATCAATAAAATAAGACAACATCGGTCTATCACTCCGCTGTTCGAGGGACCGGCCCCGATAGGCTCGGAGCCTCGATGCGGAGCCCACGGCCTGCCCGGATGGTGGAATGCAGACACGGCGAGCTTAAACCTCGCTGCCCCTTCGCGGGCGTGCCGGTTCAAGTCCGGCTCCGGGCACCATCACGCCTGCGGCATATGCGTAGCGTGCGGCCAACGCGGCGGTCGGCTGCGGCGGGCCGATGATCTCGATGTCGCCGTCGAACCGGCCGATCGCGGCGGCGCGGCCGGTCCAGGACCAGGAGCCGAGGGTCAGGCGACAGCGGTCGGGGCCGAGCTCCTCGACGACTCCGTCCTTGCGAAGAGGTCACCGCCTGTGCGGGCAGACCGAGGACGACGTCGCCGCGGCAGGGCCAGTCCTCGGGAGGAGCCGTCCGTTCCGCGGAATCGGCCGTGACGAACGCGGCCACGTCACGGCCGGGAAGTTCGCGCGGGGTGGAGCGCGGGCCGGTCGGGATGCGCGGGCGGTCAGGATGCGCGGGCCGGTCGGGACGCGCGGGTGCATGCGGTCGACGCGGAAGATGCGCCGGCCGGCGCGGTCGAGGTCCCAGGGCGACGCCCGGGCGGCGCTGGGCCACTACCGGTCCGTCTTCGGCGGGCGCACGACCGCCGTCACCTACCAGGACATGGGCAACGTGCAGAACGAGAAGGACGCGGACCGGGTCGTCTTCGGCGAGGTGGTGGCCGATGGCGGCTTCCACGTCATGGCCTGTGACGTCCGGCTTCCACGTCATGGCCTGTGACGTCCCCTCCCGTCTGCCCTGGGACCGGGGCAGGAACCCCTTCTTCGTCTCCGTGCGCGGTGCCGGTGCCGACGAGATCAGCGCCCTGTGGGAGACGCCGGCCGAGGGCTCGACGGTGGTGCAGCCGCCGGGGCCGTCGCCGTGGGCGCCGCTGTACGGCATGCTCACCGACCGCTTCGGGGTGACCTGGGTGCTGGACGTGGCGGTTCCCTGCAACGGCTGACCTCGCCGGGTCCACCCGTACGTCCGAACGGACGTACTCCTTCGGCCGACCCTCCCTCGCGAGTGATGCAGCTCACATTAACCCGCCCGCCGGGCCGGGGGGCGGGTTTCCGCCGCCGGAGAAGACGTCACCTCCGCCCGGGCGCCGACGGGTTCGAGGGCCGCTCTGGCTCGCCCCCGGGGCGGATCACCCGGGAGTGACCCCCTGGCGTGAGGGGAATCACGGTTCGGCGTACCGTGTTGGCCAGCACTACGAGGGAAAGATCCTCCCCAAGCACTAGGGTCAATCCTTTGCCGTTCTATTACTCTTGCAGCCAAGGCCTACGCAGTGTGGCCATGGAGGAGTGAAATGAGGAGCAGAAACCCGGTCTTCTCGCGACGGGGGTTCAGCCGCGACAACGGCTACGCGGGCTTCAACACCGCGCCGCAGGCCGGGGGACCCGCCGTCGCCACGCAGGCCAACCCGTACGCGCAGCCCACCGGCAACCCGTACGCGCAGAACCCGTACGCGCAGAACCCCTACGCCCAGCAGGACGCGCAGTACGGCGCGCCGCCACAGGCGCCCGCCACCACCGGCCGGATGACGATGGACGACGTCGTCATGCGGACGGCGAGCACCCTCGGGCTGCTCGTCGTCACCGCCGCGCTCTCCTGGGCGCTGCTGCCGGTCGACGAGGCCAACCTCGGGCGGTCGTACGGCATCGCCATCGGCGCCGCGCTGATCGGCATGGTGCTGGCGCTCGTCCAGTCCTTCAAGCGCAAGGCCTCGCCCGCGCTGATCCTGACGTACGCGGCGTTCGAGGGCGTCTTCCTCGGCGTCGTCTCCAACGTTGTGGACACCCATATCGCCGACGGCGCGGCCATGCAGGCCGTGATCGGCACCATGGCGGTCTTCGCCGGTGTGCTGGTGGCGTACCGGGCGGGCTGGATCCGCGTCAACCGCCGGTTCTACGGCTTCGTGATGGCAGCCGCCATGGGCTTCGTGCTGCTGATGGCGGTGAACCTGCTGTTCGCGGTCTTCGCCGGCGGTGACGGCCTCGGCTTCCGCAGCGGTGCGCTCGGCGTGGTCTTCGGCGTCATCGGCATCATCCTCGGTGCCTGCTTCCTCGCCCTGGACTTCAAGCAGGTCGAGGACGGCATCGCCTACGGTGCCCCGCGCGAGGAGGCCTGGCTCGCGGCCTTCGGCCTCACGCTGACGCTGGTGTGGATCTACCTCGAGTTCCTGCGCCTGATCTCGATCCTCAACAGCAGCGACTGACCCTGCGCCCCGCGGAGACGCGGGTGCGTGACAGGGCCCCGGGTTCGCCCCGGGGCCCTTCGTCGTCGTGCGGCGGTCTCGTGCGGTGGTTTCGTGCGGTGGATCACGGGGTGTCCGGCCGGTGTCCGGCTAGACCAGTCGGCGCGCGGCCCTCCTGAGGTCGTACTCGTGGATCAGCGCCTTGGCGTGGCCGTACGCGAGGTTGTGCTCGTGGCGGAGCCAGCTGACCTTCTCCTCGAAGCGGAGGGCGGGGCCCTCCTCGACGGTGCGCAGCCAGTCGGAGATCTCACGACCGGTGCAGTGCGGGATGCGGGCGAGCAGATTGCGATGGGTCTCCTCGGAGAGGACGTGGGACATCGGCGCCTCCGGACGCAGGGGATGTAAGCCGGTCCTTCAGGTCACGGTGCCTGAGCGTTCGCCCGTTGGCAACACTCCCGCACGTGCGCGTACGCTCGCGCCGTGGTTGATACGACACCCCTGACCCAAGCGGTGGACCACTTCGCCGACCGGCTGCGGGCCGCCCCGCAGAGCCGGTTGCAGCGGGGTGCCGCCGCCGAGGCGCTGGAGCTGGCCAGGGAGTTGGCCCGCCGTGCCCAGCTCGCCGAGGAACCCGGACGCGAGCCCAGGCGGATGCCCGACGCGGGCATGTTCGCCGCCGCCGACCAGATCACCGTCGCCGCGCACGACTTGGCACTCGTACTGACGAGCGACGCCGAGCTGGCGGACGCGGTACGGCTGGTGGCGGAGGCACAGAAACGCGCCGGGGTGTGATTCCCCGGCGCGCGGTACGGACCGGCGGCTACAGCGACGCGATGACGCGGTCCGCCAGGATGTAGACGCTCTCCTCGCCGCAGGCGAAGGTCAGCGTGTAGGCGCCCGAGACACCGGACCCGCCGAGCAGCACCGGCGTGTCCCCCGCGCGCAGCGCGGCCGACAGCCGCTCCGCGGTCTCGCGGTGGCCCGGGGTCATGCACAGCGTCGTGCCGTCGGCGAAGACATAGACGTCGAGCGTGCCCAGCGGGCCCGGGCGGACGTCGGCCAGCTCGACGCGGCCGTCCGCCAGTTCCTCCAGCGTGGCCACGGTGCGCTCGTGGTCGTCGACCACCGGCGACTGGTGCGGGACGAAGTCCGGGTGCGAGGGGTGCCGGCGGCGGGCCGCTGCCAGCTCGGCGGACTCCCCGGACGGCCCGGCCGCCTCGTCGGTGTCCGCGCCCTGTTCGGCCACCGGCTCGCCGACCGGCTCCAGGCCCGCGAAATCGGCGTGCCGCGGCAGGAACAGCTCACTGTCGGACAGGCCCAGCAGCAGCGGTGCGTCCGAGCCGTCCCGCGACTCCTGGGCGGCCCAGAACGCGCGTGCCTCGGCCAGCTCGCGCTCCCGCTCCTCGGCCAGCGCCTCGGCGACCGCGGCGCGTATCTCCTCGGTGTCGGCATGGCTGCGGGCGGCGGGCACCCGCGCCCGCGCGGCGGCGGCCCGGCTCTCGGCCAGCTCCGTGTGCAGGGCCGCGACCTGGCGGCGCAGCACCAGGACACTGCGCAGCACGGCGACGCCCACGGCACCGGTGGCGGCCGTGGTGAGCAGCAGGGCGATCGATGTGGCGCTCACTGACGTACTCCCGGTTCAAAGTCGACCCCCGACTTCCTACATCAGCTTGAAGGGCGGACTAACCCCCTGTCAGTGCGTAACGTCACGAATCGGACAGGTCCCTGGGTGGTCGGATGACGGTGTGACTGCTCTGACCTGCGATATCCCTGCGGTGAGGGAGATAGGTCACATCCTGAGGGAGATTCGATCACAAAACGGCCCGGAACCCCGGGGATTCCGGGGTTCCGGGCGCAGGGTCACGGTGGGTCCTCCCGGCACTACCGAACGTGTCTCGGCGGTGGTCCGCGGCGGTGGGGCCGGGGGACGCGTGACAGGGGGCGACGCGTCAGCTGAGCCGCTCGATGACCATGGCCATGCCCTGGCCGCCGCCCACGCACATCGTCTCCAGGCCGAACTGCTTGTCGTGCCACTGCAGGGAGTTGATGAGGGTGCCGGTGATCCGGGCGCCGGTCATGCCGAAGGGGTGGCCGACGGCGATGGCACCGCCGTTGACGTTCAGCTTCTCCAGCGGGATGCCCAGGTCGCGGGCGGAGGGGATGACCTGCGCGGCGAACGCCTCGTTGATCTCGACCAGGTCGATGTCGCCGATGGTCAGCCCCGCCCGCCGCAGCGCCTGCTGGGAGGCCTCGACCGGGCCCAGGCCCATGATCTCCGGGGAGAGGCCGGAGACGCCGGTGGAGACGATCCGGGCCAGCGGGGTCAGGCCCAGCTCGCGGGCCTTGGTGTCGCTCATGATGACCAGCGCCGCGGCGCCGTCGTTGAGCGGGCAGCAGTTGCCGGCGGTGACCAGGCCGTCGGGGCGGAAGACCGGCTTCAGGCCCGCCACGCCCTCCATGCTGACGCCGGGGCGCGGACCGTCGTCCTTGGCGGCCACGGTGCCGTCGGGCAGCGTGACCGGGGTGATCTCGCGCTCCCAGAAGCCGTTCTTGATGGCCTCCTCGGCGAGGTTCTGCGAGCGGACGCCGAACTCGTCCATGTCCTGCCGGGTGATGCCCCTGGCGCGGGCGAGGTTCTCGGCGGTCTGGCCCATGGCGATGTACGGGTCGGGCAGCAGGCCGTCCTCGCGCGGGTCGTGCCAGGTCGTCCCCTCCTGCTCGGCGACCGCGGCGGTGCGCGCCTCGGCCTCGGCGAACAGCGGGTTGCGCGTGTCGGGCAGGCTGTCGGAGTTGCCCTTGGCGAACCGGGAGACCGCCTCGACACCGGCCGAGATGAACACGTCGCCCTCGCCGGCCTTGATGGCGTGCAGCGCCATGCGGGAGGTCTGCAGGGACGAGGAGCAGTACCGGGTGACGGTGCAGCCCGGCAGGTGGTCCATGCCCATCTGCACGGCGACGATCCGGCCGAGGTTGTTGCCCTGCTCGCCGCCGGGCAGGCCGCAGCCGAGCATCAGGTCGTCGATGTCCTTGGGGTCGAGCTCGGGCACCTTGGCCAGGGCGGCCTGCACGATCGTGGCGGTCAGGTCGTCCGGGCGCAGGTCCTTCAGGGAGCCCTTGAATGCGCGGCCGATGGGGGAGCGGGCGGCAGAGACGATCACGGCTTCGGGCATCACGGCTCCAGAGGCGAGTGCGGGGACGGACGGGTTGCTTGGGAAGTTACCCGTACGTATGGCCTGGGTCACGCGTGCCGGGGTGTGACATGGACCGCAGATGTCTAAGCGCTTGCTTTTCTTCTGCCGGGGCGGCCTCGACGCCGGTGAGCGCAGCAGGCCTTCCGGCGGGTGAGGACGAGGCCGCTCGGGCCGGCGCGGGGTCCGGCGGCGCGGCCCCGGCGGGCCGGGACCGGCGCGGGGTGCGTCATCCCGACGGAGCCGCGGGCGCCGCCTCCGGCTCCGGGACCCGGCGCCGACGGCGCCGCTTGAGCAGTGCCCAGGGACCCCGGGGCCCGGTCGGCATCGCCGCCGCGACCTCCGTACCCGCCTCGGAGGCGGCCTCCGCCGCCGCCCGCGCCACCGGCAGGAAGCCCTCGCGGCGGCTGACGTCCGGACGCTCCTCCTCCGCCGGCCACAGGCCCAGCGCCGCGCAGACCGTCGGCAGCACCGCCATCGCCGCGGTGGCGTACCCCTCGGCCGAGGGGTGGTAGTTGTCGGGGCCGAACAGCTCCCGCGGGTTCTGCGCGAACTCCGGGCCCAGCAGATCGCCCAGCGACACCGTGCGCCCGCCCTGCTCCACGACCCCGATCGTCTGCGCCGCCGCCAGCTGCCGCGAGGCGCGCCGGGCCAGCCAGCGCAGCGGCTGCCGCACCGGCTCGATGGTGCCCAGGTCCGGGCAGGTGCCCACGACGACCTCCGCACCGGCCGTGCGCAGCCGCCGGACCGCCCCCGAGAGATGGCGCACCGAGGTGGTGGCCGGCATCCGGTGGGTGACGTCGTTGGCGCCGATCATGATCACGCAGACGTCGGGCACCCGGGCCGGGTCCGACAGCACCAGCGTCACCTGCCGGTCCAGATCGTCCGAGCGCGCCCCCGGCAGCGCCACCGAGGCCAGCCGGACCGGGCGCTCGGCCACCGCCGCCAGCCCCGACGCGAGCAGCGCCCCCGGCGTCTGCGCGGCCCGGTGCACACCCTGGCCCGCCGCCGTGGAGTCGCCCAGCATCACCAGCCGCAGCGGAGGCTCCCCGGCCGTCGGCAGCGGGCCTCCGTACAGACCGGCCGCGTCCGGCACCCGATCGGGTGTGCCGATGCCCACCCGGCGCCTGGCCAGCTGCACCTCCGCCAGCAGCAGACCGACCGTGGCCGCACCCGCCAGACCGATCCCGCCGCCGCCGTACGCCGCACCGGCCGCGATCCGCCGGGCCACCCTCGCCCTCGACATGCTCGTCATGCGCCGCCGCCACCTCCTTCGAGCCGTACACCCACTGCTTGCCCCGTACGGACCGTCGCCCAATCTCAACGAGGAGTGAACGACCGCCACGGGCCAGCCGCAGGCCATAGGCTGGCGGAACCATCACGACCGCATCTTTTGCAGCATCCGGAGACCACGGTGCATTTCCACGACTCGATGATCAGCCTCGTCGGCAACACCCCGCTGGTGAGGCTCAACAGCGTGACCAAGGGGATCAGGGCCACCGTCCTGGCCAAGGTCGAGTACTTCAACCCGGGCGGCTCGGTCAAGGACCGCATCGCCCTGCGCATGATCGAGGCCGCCGAGCAGAGCGGCGAACTGCGGCCCGGCGGCACCATCGTCGAGCCGACCAGCGGCAACACGGGCGTGGGACTCGCCATCGTGGCCCAGCAGAAGGGCTACAAGTGCATCTTCGTCTGCCCGGACAAGGTGTCCACCGACAAGATCAATGTGCTGCGCGCCTACGGGGCCGAGGTGGTCGTGTGCCCCACCGCGGTGGACCCCGAGCACCCGGACTCCTATTACAACGTCTCCGACCGGCTGGTGCGCGAGACGCCCGGCGCCTGGAAGCCCGACCAGTACTCCAACCCGAACAACCCCCTGTCCCACTACCACTCCACCGGCCCCGAGCTGTGGGAGCAGACGGAGGGGAAGATCACCCACTTCGTGGCCGGTGTCGGGACGGGCGGGACCATCTCCGGGACCGGGCGCTATCTGAAGGACGCCAGTGACGGGCGGGTCAAGGTGATCGGCGCCGACCCCGAGGGCTCGGTCTACTCCGGCGGCTCCGGGCGCCCCTACCTCGTCGAGGGCGTCGGCGAGGACTTCTGGCCGACCGCCTACGACCGGACCGTCGCCGACGAGATCGTGCCGGTCTCCGACAAGGACTCCTTCCAGATGACCCGGCGGCTGGCCAAGGAGGAGGGGCTGCTGGTGGGCGGCTCCTGCGGCATGGCGGTGGTGGCCGCGCTGGAGGTCGCCGGTCGGCTCACCGAGGACGACGTGGTGGTCGTCCTCCTCCCGGACAGCGGCCGCGGCTACCTCAGCAAGATCTTCAATGACGAGTGGATGGCCGACTACGGCTTCCTGGAGGACACCGGCTCCAGCGCCCGCGTCGCGGACGTCCTCGACGACAAGGAGGGCGGCGCCATCCCGTCCCTCGTCCACATGCACCCGGACGAGACGGTCGGCCAGGCCATCGACGTCCTGCGCGAGTACGGCGTCTCGCAGATGCCGATCGTCAAGCCCGGCGCGGGCCACCCGGACGTGATGGCCGCCGAGGTGGTCGGCTCGGTCGTGGAACGCGAGCTGCTGGATGCCCTGTTCGCCAAGCGTGCCTCGCTGGACGACCCGCTGGAGAAGCACATGTCGGCCCCGCTGCCCCAGGTCGGCTCCGGCGAGCCGGTCGCGGACCTGATGTCGGTGCTCGGCCGGGCCGACGCGGCGATCGTCCTCGTCGAGGGCAAGCCGACCGGCGTGGTGAGCCGTCAGGACCTGCTGGCGTTCCTCGCCGAGAACGGGAAGTGACCGGCCGGAGGTTCGGGTGAACGTCGGGTGAACTGCCGGTTCCCCGGCCCGATTTGAGGCCGCGGGCGGCCGGTGCGGACTTCGCGGAAGTGGTACGTGCGTGTCACGTTCGCGCAGCACCCGCTTAACACCGGTCCGGCAGATTGAGGTTCGTCGGCGGGACGGGAGCGGCTCCCCGTCCAGGCCGGCACCGAACGGCGTCAGGACCTCCGGAGCGGCTCCCGGACCTCCATGGACGCCATGGACGCGCCGCCCGGTCCCTGACCCGGCCCCGCGTCCCCGCGGGGACCGCCGTCGTCCCGCCCCCCAGCGATGGGGGTGCGGCGGTCCCCGCGCACAGCATCCGTCCGGCCCGGCTCAGTCCTCCCACTCGTCGTCCCGGACGCCGCCGCGGCGCCGGAACAGCCCCGGATTGATCCTGGCCGCCTGGACGACGTTGACGCCGACGATGCCCGACCAGGCCACCAGCAGGCCCGGGAGACCGGCGACACCGCCGCCGATCGCGGACAGCGGGACCGCGAGGACCAGGGAGACGATCCCGAAGCCGAAGCGCTCGCCCCAGGTGTCGGTGGGCCGCGGCGACCGGGCGTCCCGGGCCGACGCCATCTGCTGCTCCGCGAGCTGCCGGCGCATCCGGCGCTCGACCGCCCCGTCGATCCGCTGGTCGACCTTCTCCAGGAACGAGTCGACCAGCGCGGACTCGTACTCCTCGCCCAGCTCCCTGCGGGCCTGCAGGGTGGCGTCCAGTTCCTTCTTCAGGTCGGCGTCCCGCGCGTCCTTACCGCTCATACCCGCCCACGCTAGGCACGACCGCGCCCCGGTGCACTGGGGACAGCCCCCGTATCCGGGCGGGGGAGCGCCCATCGCTGTATAACGGTATGCAGAATCCGCAAATCGTGAATAGGTCGAGGGGGAGCACGTCATGAGCGGGACCGACAGCCCTGCGGCGCGGCTGCAGGCGCTCTTCGAGGGACACCGGCTCACGCCCACCCAGCGGCGCATCGCCCACAGCATGGTGCGGCGCGCCGCCGACGTGCCCTTCCTCTCCAGTGTGGAACTGGCCGAGCTGGCCGGGGTCAGCCAGCCGTCGGTGACCCGGTTCGCCGTCGCCCTCGGCTTCGACGGCTACCCCGCCCTGCGCCGGCATCTGCGCGAGGTCGCCCCCGCCGAACCCGCCGCCGAGCCCGGCGCCCACAACGAGTACCAGCAGGCCGTCGAGGCCGAGATCGAGAACCTGCGGCATCTCGCGGAGGTGCTCGCCGACCCCCGGCCCGTCCAGGAGGCCGGGCGGCTGCTCGCCGAGAGCCGACCGCTGCCGGTGCTGGGGCTGCGGGCGGCGGCTGCCCAGGCGCACGGCTTCGCCTACTTCGCCGCCAAGGTCCACCCGGACGTCCGGCTGCTCAACGAGGGCGGCACGATGATCCACGACCGTATCGACGCCGCCGTGGACGCCGGGGCGGGTGCCCTGCTCTGCTTCGCGCTGCCCCGGCATCCCCGCGAGGTCGTCGACACCCTCACCCACGCCAAGGAGTCCGGGCTGATCGTGGTGACCGTCGCGGACTCCGCGTTCGCGCCCGTCGCCAAGGTCTCCGACCTGCTGCTGCCCGCCGCCGTCGGCACCGGGCTCGCCTTCGACACCGCCTGTGCGCCGATGCTGCTCGGCCGGGTGCTGCTGGAGGCGATGTGCGACGGTCTGCCGGACGCCCAGGCGCGGCTGGAGCAGTTCGACGCCAAGGCGGCGGCGCGCGGACTCTTCGTGGACTGACGTCGCCCCGCTCTCAGACTCGTCTCACCTTCCCGCACTACGCTGCCTCGCCTGACACACCCTCGGACGCTGCAGACGAGAGACGGAGGCGGAAGGTGGCGCGCGGAGGACGCGAAGGGCGCGGAGGACGCGACGGACGCGGAGGACACGGACTGGCTCGGGTCGCCGTCGTCGTACGGGCGGGGGCGGCGCCGATGTGGTGGCTGGGCGTGCTCGCGGCGGGCGCCGGCGCGCTGGTGCCGGGGCTGACCGGGCGCCGGATCGGGGTGCTGGCCGGGGCCGCCCTGTTCCTGGTCGCGGCGGCCGTCGTCGCGTATGTGCGCCGCGGCCGGTACATCGCGCTGGCCGGCACCGCCGCCCGCGCGGGCAGGCACGATGTGCTGCAGGACCGGGCGGTGACCATGCGCAACTGGCGGCGCGGCCACCGCTGGTGGCTGCTGCTCGGCTTCCTCGCCGCGCTCGGCAGCGCCTTCGCGGTGCCGGCCGCCGGGGGCATGCTGCTGGCCGGCTGCGGTACCGGTCTCCGGCTCAAGTCCGCCTGGCTGGGCCGCCGCGAGGACGCCGAGGACGCCCTGCTGTGGGTGCGCGTCGACTGGCTCGCCCGCAACTCCGGCCGCCCGGCCGGCAAGGCGGTCAAGGCCTACCGCAGCACCGGCATCGCCGCGGGCGACGCGGCCCCGGGCGGAGCACGCCGGAAGGCGGCGGCGCTGGTCTGACCGGGGCCGGGCGAAGACGGCGGGGCCGGGCCGGGTCTGACCGGGGCCGGGCACCGCGCCGCCTCTCCGGCGGCGCCTGCCCCGGGCTCTACGGCGCCTGCCCCGGGCTCTACGGCGTGAGACCCGAGCCCTACGGCGTGAGGCCGGACGTGAGTGCCCCGGCGTGCGCCCCGCCCGCCTCGGCCACGATCTCCCCGACCGACTGCGCCTCCCGTACGACGGCGAAGGCGACGGCCCCGGACGGGTCGGCGGAGAACCCGTACACCCCCGGCCGCGCCAGCGAGTTGTACGCGTAGTGGTGCGCGAAGTAGTAGGCGCCCGTGTCCAGCGCCGCCGCGTAGTCCCCCTGCTCCAGCAGCGGCAGTGCCCGCCCCGTCGCCAGCAGGTCCCCCGCGAAGCAGGCGGGTCCGGCCACGTCCTGCACCACGTCCGGGCCGACCTTCGGCAGCCCCTTGGCGTCGTAGGCAGCGATCCGCAGCGGCCATGCGTCCGGCGCGTACACCGTCCGCGTCGCCACCTGCACGCCCGCGTGGGTGACCGCGACCGGCCGGCCGCCCGCGCGCTTGGCGTACTCCACACGCGCCACCACCGTCCCGTGCTTGGCCAGCAGTGACCGGCCGAACTCGGTGACCAGCCCGTACCGCCCCTCGAACAACCCCGGCACCGCCTCGCGCAGCACGCGCACGTACTCGGCGAACGTGGGGGTGGTCGCGTCCGAGGCGAAGTTCACCGGCAGGCCGCCGCCGATGTCGAGGGTGTCGACCTGGCGGCGCCCGGCCCGCGCGTTGATCTCCTCGGCGAGCGCGTACGTCTCCCGGACTCCCTGGGCCATCAGCGGCAGCGGTATGCCCTGGGAGCCGGTGTGGGCGTGCAGCCGGGTCAGCCACGGCCGGTCCAGATACGCCCGCACCACCCACTCCCGGGCCCCCTCGTCGCGCAGCGCCACCCCGAACTTCGAGGTCTCGGTCGCCGTGGACAGCGCCTCGATGGAGCCCCCGCCGATCTGCGGGTTCACCCGGAGGCCGAGCGGTGAGCGGCTGGGGGCGGAGTGCACCAGGGCGTCGAGGCGGTCCAGCTCCTGCGGGTTGTCCGCGTTGACGGCGATGCCCAGTGCCAGCGCCTCGCGCAGCTCGGCCGGGGTCTTCGCGGGGGAGTCCAGCACCGTCCGCTCCGGTGGCACCCCGGCCGCCCGTGCCAGCGCCAGCTCGCCGGGGCTGGCGACCTCCGTGCCGATGCCCTCGGAGTGCAGCAGCCGCACCACCGGCACCAGCGGGGTCGCCTTCACCGCGAAGGCGTGCAGCACCTCGGTCCCGGGTGCCACCGCCGCCTCGAACGCCGCCCGCAGCTCGGCCGCCGATTCCCTGATACCGGCGACGTCCAGCAGCCCCACCACCGCGGCGTCGGGCCCGAGCAGCCCCTGTTCCACCGCGGCCTGTACGGCCCGGTCCCGGCGCGCGGCCCGCGCTGCCTCCGTACCGGCCCGGCCGTCCCGGCCTCCCCGGCCGGCCGTCCCGCCGGTGTCCGCGCCGTCGCCCGTCCCGGTGCCGTCGCCGCCGTCGCCGTCGCTCATGTACTCCACCGTCCCGTCGATGTCCGTGCCCGTACATCCAGCCAAACACCCGCGACGCGCCGGTGCCGACCCGGCACCGTATTGACTAGGTCTATTCACAAGGTCAGGATGTGAATATCCAGCGCAACATCCGCCGGGAGCGAGCCACCAGGAGGCACCCCATGTCAGGACCCCGGACCGTCCGAGCACCGCGCGGTACAGAGCCGAGCGCACGGGGATGGCAGCAGGAGGCCGCCCTGCGGATGCTGCAGAACAACCTGGACCCCGAGGTCGCCGAGCACCCCGACAAGCTCGTCGTCTACGGCGGCACCGGCAAGGCCGCCCGCGACTGGCGCTCGTACGACGCCATGGTCCGCACCCTGCGGACGCTCAAGCAGGACGAGACCATGCTGGTGCAGTCCGGCCGCCCGGTCGGCGTGATGCAGACCCACGAGTGGGCACCGCGCGTCCTCATCGCCAACTCCAACCTCGTCGGCGACTGGGCCACCTGGGAGGAGTTCCGCCGCCTGGAGGCGCTCGGCCTGACCATGTACGGGCAGATGACGGCCGGCTCCTGGATCTACATCGGCACCCAGGGCATCCTCCAGGGCACCTACGAGACCTTCGCCGCCGTCGCCGCCAAGAGGTTCGGCGGCTCCCTCGCCGGCACCATCACCCTCACCGCCGGGCTCGGCGGCATGGGCGGTGCCCAGCCGCTCGCCGTGACCATGAACGACGGTGTCGCGATCTGCATCGACTGCGACCCGCGCGCCATCGAGCGCCGGATCGAGCACCGCTACCTCGACGTGAAGGCCGAC
Organism: Streptomyces poriticola; assembly: GCF_036689765.1. Taxonomy (NCBI): domain Bacteria; kingdom Bacillati; phylum Actinomycetota; class Actinomycetes; order Kitasatosporales; family Streptomycetaceae; genus Streptomyces; species Streptomyces poriticola. The sequence goes on along the minus strand of NZ_JBAGKH010000003.1, from coordinate 81,200 downwards.
TCCCCCGACCACGCCCTGCAGCTCGCCGTCGAGGCCCGGGACCAGCGCCGGGCCCTCTCCGTCGGTGTCCTCGGCAACGCCGCCGAGCTGCTGCCGCAGCTGCTCGCCATGGGCGCGCCCGTCGACATCGTCACCGACCAGACCTCGGCCCACGACCCGCTGGCCTACCTGCCCACCGGGATCGCCTTCGAGGACATGGCCGACGCCGCCGCCAAGGACCCGGCCGGCTTCACCACCCGCGCCCGCGAGTCCATGGCCCGGCACGTCGAGGCCATGGTCGGCTTCCAGGACGCCGGCGCCGAGGTCTTCGACTACGGCAACTCGATCCGCGGCGAGGCCCAGCTCGCCGGATACGACCGGGCCTTCGCCTTCCCCGGCTTCGTCCCCGCCTACATCCGCCCGCTGTTCTGCGAGGGCAAGGGCCCCTTCCGCTGGGCCGCCCTGTCCGGCGAACCCGCGGACATCGCCAAGACCGACAGGGCGATCCTCGACCTGTTCCCGGAGAACGAGTCCCTGGCCCGCTGGATCCGCATGGCCGGCGAGCGGGTCCACTTCCAGGGCCTGCCCGCCCGCATCTGCTGGCTCGGCTACGGCGAGCGCGACAAGGCCGGCGAGCGGTTCAACGACATGGTCGCGGGCGGCGAGCTGGCCGCCCCGGTCGTCATCGGCCGCGACCACCTCGACTGCGGCTCCGTCGCCTCCCCCTACCGCGAGACCGAGGCCATGCTCGACGGCTCCGACGCCATCGCCGACTGGCCGCTGCTCAACGCCATGGTCAACGTGGCCTCCGGCGCCTCCTGGGTCTCCCTCCACCACGGCGGCGGCGTCGGCATGGGCCGCTCGATCCACGCCGGGCAGGTCACGGTCGCCGACGGCACCGCGCTCGCCGGGGAGAAGATCCGCCGCGTGCTCACCAACGACCCCGGCATGGGCGTGATCCGGCACGTCGACGCCGGGTACGACATCGCGGACACCGTCGCCCGGGAGCGGGACGTACGGGTGCCGATGCGCGAGGGTGACGACCGTTGAGCTTCCACAGCATGTGGGCGGAGCTGCTGCCGATCGGCCGCAGCTCCGCCACCGGCGGCTACCGGCGCTTCGCCTGGACCGAGGCCGACGCCGACTGCCGTGCCTGGTTCGCCCAGCAGGCCCGCTCCCGCGGACTCGCCCACGAGACCGACCGCAACGGCAACCAGTGGGCCTGGCTCGGCGACCCGGCCGACGGCGACGCCGTCGTCACCGGCTCCCACCTGGACTCAGTCCCCGACGGCGGCGCCTTCGACGGCCCTCTGGGGGTGGTGTCCGCCTTCGCCGCCCTGGACGAACTGCGCGCCAGGGGAGCCCGGTTCACCCGGCCCCTCGGCATCGTCAACTTCGGTGACGAGGAGGGTGCCCGCTTCGGCCTCGCCTGCGTCGGCTCCCGGCTCACCGCCGGTGCCCTCACCGTCGAGCAGGCCCACCGCCTCACCGACGGCGACGGGATCACCCTGCCGCAGGCCATGGAGGTGGCCGGCCACGACCCCGCCGCCATCGGCCCCGACCCGGAGCGGCTCGCCCGCATCGGCGCCTTCGTCGAACTCCACGTCGAACAGGGCCGCGCCCTGGACCTGTCCGGCGACCGGATCGGCATCGCCAGCGCCATCTGGCCGCACGGACGCTGGCGGTTCGACTTCCGCGGCGAGGCCAACCACGCCGGCACCACCCGCCTCGCCGACCGGCACGACCCCATGCTCGGCTATGCCGAGACCGTCCTCGCCGCCCGCCGCGAGGCCGAACGCGCCGGCGCCGTCGCCACCTTCGGCAAGATCGCCGTCGAGCCGAACGGCGTCAACGCCATCCCGTCCCTGGTCCGCGGCTGGCTGGACTCCCGCGCCCCCCGCCAGGAGTCCCTCGACGCCGTGGTCGACGGCGTCGAGAAGGCCGCCCGCGCCCACGCCGAGGCACACGGCGTAGCGCTCGACGTCGAACGCGAGTCCTTCACTCCCGTCGTCGAGTTCGACCACGCCCTGCGCGACGAACTGGCCCGCATCCTCGGCCACGACACCGAACCCGCCCTCCGGGTCCCCGTCCTCGGCACCGGCGCCGGACACGACGCCGGAATCCTCTCCGGACGCATCCCGACCGCCATGCTGTTCGTGCGCAATCCCACCGGTGTCTCGCACTCCCCGGCCGAGTTCGCCGCCGAGGACGACTGCGTGGCCGGCGTGACCGCACTCGCCGACGTACTGGAAGGACTGGCCTGCCCGTGACCGCCCCACCGCGCACCTACTGGCTGGAGCACGCCTGGCTCGGCGGCCATGTCGAGCCGGGCGTCGCCGTGGACGTGGCCGACGGCCGCATCACCGCCGTCCGCACCGGCGCGGACAGCCCGCCGCCCGGCGCCGAGGTGCTGCGCGGACTGACCCTGCCCGGGCTCGCCAACGCCCACAGCCATGCCTTCCACCGCGCCCTGCGCGGCACCGTCCAGGTCGGCTCCGGGACCTTCTGGACCTGGCGCGAGGTCATGTACTCCGTCGCCGACCGGCTCACCCCGGACACCTACCACCAGCTGGCCCGCGCGGTGTACGCCGAGATGGCCCTCGCCGGCATCACCGCCGTCGGTGAGTTCCACTACCTCCACCACGCGCCCGGCGGCGTCCGCTACGCCGACCCCAACGTCATGGGGGAGGCCCTGATCGAGGCCGCCGCCGAGGCCGGCATCCGCATCACCCTGCTGGACACCTGCTACCTCTCCGCGGGTTTCGGACAGCCCCCCAGCACCCACCAGCTGCGCTTCTCCGACGGGACGGCGGAGGCCTGGGCGGAACGCTCTGCAGCTCTCGAGGAACGGGATCACGCGCGGATCGGGGCGGCCGTGCACTCCGTACGGGCCGTGCCCGCCGACGGGCTGGCGACTGTGGTGCGCTGGGCCGAGGAGCGCCGGGCACCGCTCCACGTCCACCTGTCCGAACAGACCGCCGAGAACGACGCCTGCCAGGAAGCCCACGGCCGCACCCCGGCCCGGCTCCTCGCCGACCACGGCGTCCTCGGCCCGCGCACCACCGGCGTCCACAACACCCATCTCACCGACGCCGACATCGCGCTGATCGGCGGCAGCGGCACCGGAACCTGCATGTGCCCGACCACCGAACGCGACCTCGCCGACGGCATCGGCCCCGCCGCCGCCCTCCAGCGGGCCGGCTCACCGCTGTCCCTCGGCTCCGACAGCCACGCCGTGATCGACCTGCTGGAGGAGGCCCGCGCGATGGAGCTGAACGAGCGGCTGCGCACCCGCACCCGCGGCCACTGGACCGCCGCCGCCCTGCTGCGCGCCGCCACCGCCGACGGCCACGCCGCCCTCGGCTGGGACGGCACCGGCACCATCGAGGCCGGGGCCCGCGCCGACCTCGCCACCGTCGCCCTCGACTCGGTCAGGACCGCGGGGCCGCTGCCCCGGCTGGGCGCCGAGACCGCCGTATTCGCCGCGACCGGGGCGGACGTACGGCATACGGTCGTCGCGGGCCGGCACGTCGTACGCGACGGGGCCCACACTCTCGTACCCGATGTGCCGCAGGCGCTGGCCCGCGCCGCCGAAGCCCTGCGCGCGTGACCGCCGCCCGACCCAGCCCCCACGAGGACGACGCCATGAGCAGCAGCACCGTCATCACCAACATCGCCGCGCTGGTCACCAACGACCCCTCCCTCGGTGACGGAAGCCCTCTCGGACTGGTCCGGGACGCGGCCGTCGCCATCGACGGCGACCGCATCACGTGGACCGGTGAATCCAGCAAAGCACCCGCCACTGACAATCGCCTCGACGCCGGGGGCCGCGCCGTCCTCCCAGGGTTCGTCGACTCCCACTCCCACCTGCTCTTCGCGGGCGATCGCACCGAGGAGTTCGCCGCCCGCATGTCCGGCCGCCCCTACAGCGCCGGCGGCATCCGCACCACCGTCGCCGCCACCCGCGCCGCCACGGACGCGGAGCTGGAGGCGAACCTCACCCGCTACCTCGCCGAGGCGCTCCGCCAGGGCACGACCACCTTCGAGACCAAGTCCGGGTACGGACTGACCGCCGCCGACGAGTCCCGTGCCCTGCGCATCGCCGCCCGCCACACCGACGAGGTCACCTTCCTCGGCGCCCACATCGTCGCCCCCGAGCTGGCCGACGACCCCGCCGCCTACGTCGCCCTGGTCACCGGCGAGATGCTCGACGCCTGCGCCCCGCACGCCCGCTGGATCGACGTCTTCTGCGAGAAGGGCGCCTTCGACGGCGACCAGGCGCGCGCCGTCCTCACCGCCGGCCGGGCCAGGGGACTGCACCCCCGCATCCACGCCAACCAGCTCTCCCAAGGCCCCGGCGTCCAGCTCGCCGTCGAGCTCGACGCGGCCAGCGCCGACCACTGCACCCATCTCACCGACGCCGACGTCGACGCCCTGGCGAGCGGCTCGACCGTGGCCACCCTGCTGCCCGGCGCCGAGTTCTCCACCCGCGCCGAATGGCCCGACGCCCGACGCCTGCTCGACGCCGGCGCCACCGTCGCGCTGTCCACCGACTGCAACCCCGGCTCGTCCTTCACCTCGTCCGTGCCGTTCTGCATCGCGCTCGCGGTCCGGGACATGGGGATGACGCCCGACGAGGCGGTGTGGTCGGCCACCGCGGGCGGCGCGGCGGCCCTGCGCCGGGACGACATCGGCCGCCTCACCCCCGGCGCCTACGCCGACCTGACCCTCCTCGACGCCCCGAGCCATGTCCACCTGGCCTACCGGCCCGGCGTACCGCTGGTCTCCGGCGTGTGGCGGCGCGGCGTCCGCGTGGTCTGACCGGACAGGAGCCCGCACGGCCCGCCCGGGCGGCGCCCGCACTTCCCACCACCGGGAGCCCACCGGTCCCACCACGGGACCCGCAGCTCTCACAGCGGGCGCCCGAACCCCCCGGGAAGGCTCAGGAACCCGCCCGCCAGCGCTGCTCCGAACGCCCCGACTCCGGCACGACGACCAGGCTCTCGCCCGGCCCCGCCGTCACCGCGTGGTCCGGGGCGATGCCGGGGCGGATCACCCCGCGCGTGTCCACGGCGAACCGCAGATTCTGCCCGTTGCGTCCGAAGACCGACGAGCACTCCCAGATGCCGACACCCCGTTCCACGGCGCCGCGGCTGTCCAGGCAGTAGTCGTGGTCGGCGTACGACTGGAGCACGCCGCGGCCGGTGTCGACCCGCCAGAGCTGGGTGCGGGACGAGGTGCACGGAACCATGACCACATCGGTGCCCTTGGCGAAGTGGCCGTCGCGGACGTCCAGGCAGCGGCCGGTGGCCACGTTCACCACCTGCGCATAGGAGCCGCCCGGTGGCCGGTACGACGGGGCGGCGGGCGTCGTCGGGGGCGGCGGAGGCGCCGGGCGGGCCGGGCGCGTGGGGGCCAGGCTGGGCGTCGGGGACGGCGAAGCGGTGGCCGTGGCGGACGGAGAGGCGGTCGCCGAGGGCGAGGGGGAGGAGGGCGTCGCGGAGACCGTGGCCGTCACCGTGACCGCCGGGGGCGGCGGGCCGGACGGGTCGGTGGCCGAGCCCGCCGACCGCGCCGACGGCGAACCGCCCTGGGACAGCAGCAGGAGCAGCAGCGGCGCCAGCGCCACACCGAACGCCGCCGAGGCCAGGACGACGCGCCGGGACGGCGGCCACAGCCGGGGCACGGCCAGGGACCCCGCGGCGGGCCGGTGCGGCTCCCGGCCCGCGTAGGCGGTGCCCGCCCAGGGCAGCAGACCGTCCGCGAGCGCGGTGCGCGGGCTGTCCCGCAGGGCGCACTGCTCCTCGTACGCCGCCGTGCAGTGCGTACAGCGGGCCATGTGGGTGTGCAGGTCGGGGCTCTCCCGGGGACCGTCGGGCCGTACCGCGTCCTCGATGACCCGGCGGAAGTCCGCGCAGCGCACGCCGCCGGAGGCGGCCAGCCGGGCGCGCAGACACGCCTGCGCGAGCGCCTGGAGGGCCGGACCGGTGCCGTAGGCCACGTCCTGCGGGCCGATGCCGAGGAACGTGGCCGTGTGCTCGGCGGGCTCGCGGTCCAGGACGCCGTACCAGATCAGCCCCTGCGTCCGGGGCGGCAGCGTGCGGTACGCCGCGAGCATGGGCGGTACGGGGACGCCGGGACCCGCGGTGTTGAGCACCAGCAGCAGATTGGCGTCGAGTCCGGCGGACCGTTCGTCGGCCGCCCACTCGGCGGCGATCTCGCCGGCCAGCAGCAGGAGCTGATGCCGCCAGGGGCCGCCCCGCTCGGTGCCGCGCGCGGCATGACGGGCCGCCAGGGTGAAGGCTTGCGCGGCCAGTTGGCGTGCGGTGGAGTCGCCGGCCGTGCACAGCCGGGTGTATTCGAGCACCGTCGCGTGGTGCCGCGCGCGCAGTTCCTGGAGGGCCGGGTACGCCGCGGAGGTGTCGGCGCGCAGCAGTTCCGTCAGCCGCGCGTCGGACGCGCCGGTGTGCGTACCGTCGCCGGGCGCCGCCCTGCGGCCCTGTTCCGTCCCGTCCCCCCGAGCCATGCTCCCGCCTCCTCGCGCCCCGTGACACCCGCCGTCGCGGCCCCGGACGTACCGGCCGGTTTGGGGGTGCCCATAGTGGTGGAAGGGGGCTCACGAGAAAAGACGTGACCGCGGGTAACCCGCCGTGCCGGAGGGGCAGATGGGCTGGAGGGCGGGCCGAGGGGTTGCGGACCCGAGGGGGTGGCCCCGACGGACCCGGGGGGCCGGACGGACGGCGGCCGGACGGACGGGGGTCTGGCGGACCGGGGTCCGGACGGACCGGGGTCCGGACGGGCCGAGGGGGCGGTCCGGAGTCCGGACCGCCCCCTGGAGGACGAACGTCACAGCCGCGGGCACCCCGCCGCGGTCACTCCTCGACGGTCAGCCCCTTGCGCAGTCGTCCCAGCGTCCGCGACAGCAGCCGGGACACGTGCATCTGGGAGATCCCCAGTTCCTCGCCGATCTCCGACTGGGTCATGCCCGCGACGAAACGGAGGGAGAGGATCTTCCGGTCCCGCGGCGGCAGTTCGGCGATCAGCGGCTTCAGCGACTCGACGTACTCGATGCCCTCGAGTCCGTGGTCCTCGTAGCCGATCCGGTCGGCGAGCGCGCCCTCGGCGTCGTCCTCCTCCGGCTGGGCGTCCAGCGAGGCGGCCGTGTACGCGTTGGACGCGGCCATGCCCTCGACGACCTCGTCCTCGGTCAGTCCGAGGCGCTCGGCGAGCTCGGCCACCGTCGGCGCCCGGTCGAGCTTCTGGGCCAGCTCGTCGCCGGCCTTGGCCAGGTCGAGGCGGAGCTCCTGGAGGCGGCGCGGTACGCGCACGGACCACGAGGTGTCGCGGAAGAAACGCTTGATCTCGCCGATGATGGTCGGCATCGCGAACGTGGGGAACTCCACACCGCGGGAGAGCTCGAACCGGTCGATCGCCTTGATCAGGCCGATCGTGCCGACCTGGATGATGTCCTCCATCGGCTCGCTGCGGGAGCGGAAGCGGGAGGCGGCGAACTTGACCAGGGCGAGATTGAGCTCGACGAGGGTGTTGCGGACGTACGCGTACTCGTGGGTGCCTTCCTCCAGCGACTCCAGGCGCTCGAAGAGGGTCTTGGACAGGGCCCGGGCGTCGGCCGGGGCCACCTCGTCGTACGCGGGGATGTCCGGGAGTCCGGCGAGTGAGCCGTCGTCGGTGACGGCGTCGTGCTGCTCGATGGGATCCAGAGGTTCCGGACGGGGTGTCGACGTCGCTTCTCGGGTATGCGATCCGTCGAGCCGGGGTGACATGGTGTCCTCCATCGTTCTCGGCATACGGCTGCCGAAGCCAAAACGTGCACTGCGGTGTGCGGCGCCTCCAAAGCCGGCCGTGTCGGTTTCATGTTCTTACTAGGCCTACCGGCTCGACGACATCGATCGCAAGTGCGTTCTGTGTTGATATGTCCGTTTCTGTACGGTTGTTCGGGTGTCGAAGGGGGGCGGGAAGGCGTAGTGTTCGAGGGCGTCGGAAGCATCACGACCCCGGGAGAGAGAGACGGCATGGACCACGGGATGGTCGGCAGCGCACAGTCGGGCCGGCTTCTGGTGGAGGTGCGGGAAGAGGGCCACAGTGCCGTCGTCACGCCGGCGGGTGAGCTCGATCACCACACCGCCGATCTGCTGCGTGAGCCGCTGGAGGACTGTCTGGGCAAGGGGTTCAACCGGCTCGTCGTCGACTGCTCCCGGCTGGAGTTCTGCGACTCCACGGGGCTCAACGTCCTGCTCGGCGCGCGGCTGAAGGCAGAGGCGGCGGGCGGCGGAGTGCACCTGGTGGCGATGCAGCCGGTCGTTGCGCGCGTGTTCGAGATCACCGGGGCGGATGCGGTCTTCACCGTCCATGACACGCTTGCGGCCGCCCTGGCGAACGAGTCCGGCTGAGCGGTGTGAACGCCCCGGCGCCGACGCCCGTTGGACCTGCTGTGGGCGAATGTGTGACGGGAGTAACTGCCCCGCCTGGTGTTCCGTGGCGAATACGGGGGTGTTCTGCCGTTCGGCCCGGGCAGGAGACATGCTGAGCAGGTGGGCCGCCGACGGGAACCGGGGGTGGGCGCTCCGCTCGCACCGCGTGACCGACTGTGTACGACTTTGAAACGTGAACTGGTGAATCGGTGAGGTGAAGCGCTGATGAGCACCACCCGGTCCTACTCGCCGGGCGACCGCGGTCCGGAGCCCAGCGGCGCTTCCGGGGCGTCCGGAGAGGGCGCGCCCGCGACCGGGGAGCCCGCGGGATCCGCAGCGCTGCCGGTGCCGCCCGAGCAGGGTGGGGCCGCGCCGTCCGCACCTCCGGGCGGCCGGCAGGTCCGCAGGCTGGACCTCGACGGCGCCAGCGGCGTCGTCCCGCTGGCCCGTGACTTCACCCGGCAGGCGCTGTACGCCTGGGGCTGGCTGCCCGCCACGACGGCCGACCAGCGGGCCGCCGCCGAGGACGTACTGCTCGTGGTGTCCGAACTGGTCACCAACGCCTGTCTGCACGCCGAGGGTCCGGACGAGCTGTGGGTCACCTGCGACCGGAAGGTGATCCGGCTGGAGGTCTCCGACCGCGGCACGGGCCAGCCCGCTCCCCGCACCCCCCATCGCGCCGGCCGGCCCGGCGGTCACGGCATGTTCATAGTGCAGCGGCTGTGCCTGGACTGGGGCGTCGTGCGCACCCCGGGCGTCGCGGGCAAGACGGTGTGGGCGGAGCTGGGGGCCCCGGCCTAGAAGCCGTACGCGTCCGGCGCCGGACCGGCATCCGGCATCCGGTGCCCGGATGCGCGCCGCTCCGGGTGCGGGATTCGGACCTGCTGCGTGTCTTCCTTCCTTACGGAGCCGGGCGTACCTTGACGGCTCATCTGATACGCCGTCAGGAATGAGGGCACCGTGTCGAAGCAGAAGCGAACCGCCGCGCTCGTGTCCGTCGCGGCCCTGGCCGGCTCCGCGGTGTTGCTGACCGCCCCTGTGGCCCGGGCCGAGGTCGTCGACGTCGACTACCAGTGCAAGACGCCCATCGGCGACAAGGGGGCCGTGTCGCCCATCGACATCGAGGGCGAGCGCAGCGGCGACGGCTACCGGATCATCATGTCCTGGCAGAAGGGCGTCTCCTCCAGCCCGGTGGAGCTGGGCAAGGGGGCGATGAGGCCGAGTGCCACGGTGCGCGTGGGTGGCGCGGACAGCGGCACCGTGAAGCTGACCGGGCCGGCGAACGATGCGGCGATCCCCGCCAACACCCCGATCAAGATCAGTGACTTGAGCGGTACGTACACCCCGAGCACGTCCGGCGAGGTCACCTTCACCGCGGGGGTGCTCACCATCGAGGCCCTCGGTACGACGACCACGTGCACCCCGACCAACGAGCCGGGGCCCTCGCTGACGCTGGATGTCACCGCGGCCGAGGGCGAGGGCGGGGGCGAGGGCGAGGGAGGCGGCGGAACTCCCGGCTCCGGTGCGAAGGACCCGGGTTCCGGCGCCGAGTTGCCACAGACCGGCCCCGAGGACTCCGCCGTCGCGCTGGGCGCGCTCGGCGGCACGGTGCTGCTGGTGGGCACGGCCGGCACGCTGTGGCTGACCCGCCGCGGCCGGACCGCCCGTTCCCGCAGCTGACCCCGGAGGCGGGCGAGGTGCGGGCCAGGACACCGCGACCCGCGGCTCTGCTGTCGGCGGCACTGCTGTCTGTGGCGCCGCTGCAGGCCGCACCGCCGTCCCCGGCGACGGCCGCGTCCACGGCCGCGGCGGCGATGCCGGTGACCACGGCCGCGGCGGCGAGTACGAGGACGGCGAGCACGGTGACGGCGGGCAGGACGACGGCGAGCACGACGCCCGCGACGGTCCCGCCGCGGCCGGTCGGGGCGTCCGCCGCTTCAGGACCGACGGGAGTCGCAGGGCCCGCCGGCGCCGCGGTGCCGACGGCGGCCGGGGCCGCCGGGGCGGAGGCGGCGCCGGCTTCCGGAGAGCTCCTGGGTGCCGCGGTGCCGGTCAGCACCGTGCCCGGCGGGACGACCGTGCCGCCCTGGGCGCTGAGTGGCGGGACGACTGCGCGGGCCTGGGTGTTGTCTGCGGGGGCGGCGGAATCGGTTGGGGTCGGGTCTGCTGCGGGGGCGGGGTCGTCGGGGTCGGTCGGGTGGGCTGTTGCGTCGGGGACGGCGGGGACGTCAGGGGCGTCGGGGGCCGGTGGTGCAGGGGCGGTGGTGTCGACGGTGGTGGGGTCTGCCGGGACGGGGCGGTCGTCGGGGTCGGTCGGGTGGGCTGTTGCGGCGGGGGCGGCCGGACCCGGACGCGCCCGTGCGGCGCTGCCGGCGGGACCCGGTCAGGCCGCGGGGGCGGCGGCGCGGGCCGGCCCCGGCGTCGTCGATCCTCCCGTCGTGCGGGTGTCCCGCGCGCAGGCGGGCGCGGGCGGCTCGGTCACCGTCAGCGGCCGGGGCTGGCGGGCCCGGGCGCTGCTGACGCTGGTGATCTGCGGGCAGTCCGACCCGGTCCGGGGCGTGGCGGGGGGCAGCGACTCCTGTGCCAACGCCGACGGCCGGACGGTCACCACCGACGACGAGGGCGGTTTCCGGCGGGAGCTGCCGGTCGTCGAGCCGCCGGTGCCGTGCCCGTGCGTGGTGCACGCGGCCACCGCCACCGGGCCCCGGGCCGAGGCGGACGCGACGCTCCGGGTGGCCGGGCACGCCGTGGAGCCGCTGCCCGCGGACGGGGCCGGCGGACGGCTGTCCCTGCTCGCCGAGGCACGGCTGGAGGGCTCGGACGACCTGCTCACCTGGTTCGGTGCGGCGCCCACCCGCACCCTGGTCCTCACGGTCGGCAACGCGGGCACCTCCCCGGTGCGCGACCCGGTCTTCCGGCTGGGCACCTCGCACGGCGTCTACGCCCCGCGCTGGCAGGACCTGCCCTGGCGCGGCACCGTCCGGGCCGGCGGCACCGCGCGGATCGAACTCCCCGTGGAACTCGCGGCCGGTGCCCACGGCGACTACACGGTGTCCCTCAAGTACGGCGGCAGGGTCCTCGTCGAGCACCCGTGGGACGTGGGCCGCCCCTGGGGGCTCACGCTGTTCTGGCTGCTGACCGCCCTGGTCGTACCGACGGCGCTGTACCGCGCGGCCCTGGCGGCCGTGGACCACCTCCGCCTCCGCCGCCCCCGTACCGCAGCCGCCGACGGGCCACGGCCCGGCACCCCGGCCGCGCCGACGCCGCACCGCCGCCGGGCGGCCCGCGTACGCGCACCGCGCGCCGCCCGCCCGTCCGCCGACCCGTCGGCGCGAAGGTGAGCCCGGGGGCGGCTCGAGCCCCGCAGACGCCCGGAGGGCTGCCGCGTCCCCCTCGGACGCGGCAGCCCTCCGTGGCTTCGGAGTGCGCGGGTCAGCGCACGTTGCCCATGAGCTCCTTGACCCGCTTGCGGTACATCCAGATCGCCACACCGGCGACCACTGCGAGGGTGGCCTCGGCGGCGACGATGCCCGTCTTGTTCAGGTCGACACCGGCGATGGACAGCAGGCCGGTCGTGGCGTCACCGGCGGTGACGGCCAGGAACCAGACACCCATCATCTGCGAGGCGTACTTCACCGGCGCCATCTTCGTGGTCACCGACAGACCCACCGGGGAGAGCATCAGCTCACCGCAGGTCTGCAGGAAGTAGATCGCCACCAGCCACATCGCCGCGGCCTTGTGACCGCCCTCCGCGATGGTGAGCGGCGCCAGGAAGAGGAAGAAGGACGAGCCGACCAGGACCAGACCGAAGGAGAACTTGACGATCGTGCTCGGCTCCTTGCCCCGCCGGTTCAGCGCCAGCCAGACGAAGGCGAAGACCGGGGCCATGGCCATGATCAGGACCGGGTTGACCGACTGGTACCAGGAGACCGGGAACTCCCAGCCGAGGACGGTGTTGTCCGCGGAGGAGTCGGCGAAGATCGACAGCGTCGAGCCGCCCTGGTCGTAGATCATCCAGAACACGGCCGCGGCCACGAAGAACCAGATGTACGCCGACATCTTGGACTGCTCGGTGCGGTCCAGCTCCTTGTCGCGCTTGATCCGGGTCAGCACCAGCACCGGGATGATCACGCCGAGCAGGGTCAGCGGGACCAGGATCCAGTTCAGCGTGTATTTGCCGGAGAAGCCGACGATCGCGTAGAAGACGACCGCGAGACCGGCCCAGAACGCGGCCTTGCGCAGCGTCGAGGTCTTCTCCTCCACCGACAGCGGCTTCGGGACGACGCTGGAGTTCGGCGCCAGATGGCGGCTGCCGATCAGGAACTGGGCGATACCCAGCGCCATGCCGAGCGCGGCCAGCGCGAAGCCCAGGTGCCAGTTGACGCTCTCACCGACGGTGCCGATGATCAGCGGCGCGGCGAAGGCACCGAGGTTGATGCCCATGTAGAAGACGGTGAAGCCACCGTCGCGGCGCGGGTCGTCCGGCCCGCTGTAGAGCTGACCGACCATCGTGGAGATGTTGGCCTTCAGCAGACCCGAGCCGATCGCGACCAGGCCGAGACCGGCGTAGAACGTGCCGGAGGACGGCAGCGCCAGCGTGAGGTGGCCGAGCATGATGATGCCGCCCGCGATGGCGACGGTCTTGCGGGGACCCCACACGCGGTCGCCGAACCAGCCGCCCGGCATCGTGAGCAGGTACACCAGCGACAGGTACACCGAGTAGATCGCGGTCGCGGTGCCGGCGCTCAGGCCCAGGCCACCCGGAGCCACGAGGTACAGCGGAAGCAGGGCCCTCATGCCGTAGTAGGAGAAGCGCTCCCACATCTCGGTCATGAAGAGGGTGGCCAGACCCCGGGGGTGGCCGAAGAAGGTCTTCTCGGAACCGGGGGTGCCCGGGGTGACCGAGTCCTTCGTCAGGCTGGACGCCATGGTCGATCCTTGCTGGTCGGGACGCGCATGTAAGGCGATGCGCGCCCGGTGGGGGGGCGGCCGGCACCGGCGGGCGGCCCGTCCACCCCACGCCCACGGGGAGTCCGCCCCGGATCACGGAGCGGTGGACGGCGACCACCGGGATCCACGCCCCGGGGCACATCGGTGCGCCCCGGGGCCCGGCCACAGGTCATTCCTTTCAGGGCCGGCCGGCGACCGGCCCGCACACAAAAGAGACCTTCGGCGACAAAGAGCGCCAAAGGTCCCTGTGGTGCTACAGGCGTTGGTTCACCATACGGCAGGGCACCACCCGGTATGGAAGGACTTGAGATGCGGATCACAGGTGAATGTGGAACCGCATACCCCTAATCGAAGGTGTCCACCAGGGTGGCGGCCCGCACCGTCGGGGTGCCAACCGGCGTCGGAGATCACGCCGCATGCGCTCGGCCGGACGGACTACCAGTTGCGCCAGGCGGACTACCATCGGCTCATGACCCGTGTACTGCTCGCCGAGGACGACGCGTCCATCTCGGAGCCGCTGGCCCGCGCACTGCGCCGGGAAGGGTACGAGGTCGAGGTGCGTGAGGACGGACCCGCCGCGCTGGACGCCGGACTGCAGGGCGGTATCGACCTGGTCGTGCTCGACCTCGGCCTGCCCGGCATGGACGGACTGGAGGTCGCCCGCCGGCTGCGCTCCGACGGTCACACGGTGCCGATCCTCGTCCTGACCGCCCGCGCCGACGAGGTGGACACGGTGGTCGGGCTCGACGCCGGCGCCGACGACTACGTCACCAAGCCCTTCCGGCTCGCCGAGCTGCTCGCCCGGGTCCGCGCCCTGCTGCGCCGCGGCGCCACCGAGCCGCAGCAGCCGCCCGCCACCCACGGCGTGCGCATCGATGTCGAGTCGCACCGCGCCTGGATGGGGGACGAGGAGCTCCAGCTCACCGCGAAGGAGTTCGACCTGCTGCGGGTGCTGGTCCGCGACGCGGGCCGGGTGGTCACCCGCGACCAGCTGATGCGCGAGGTCTGGGACACCACCTGGTGGTCCTCGACCAAGACCCTGGACATGCACATCTCCTGGCTGCGCAAGAAGCTGGGGGACGACGCGGCCAACCCGCGCTACATCGCCACCGTGCGCGGCGTGGGCTTCCGCTTCGAGAAGAACTGAGCCCGTCCCACGGGGCCCTTCACAGGTAAGAGAAGATGCGCCGCCGACTGATCCAGTCCACCCTCGCCGTGGTGCTCGTCGTGATCGCCGTCTTCGGCGTCTCCCTCGTCATCGTCGAGACCCGCACCATCAGCAGCACCGCCCAGGAGCGGGTGGAGCTGGAGGCGGCCCGGCTGGCCAGCATCGTGGACAGCCGCCTGCTCGGCACCGGCACCGTCGACGCCGCCGTCCTGCGCCAGCAGATCGAGGGCGACCGGTACGCCGAGATCCGGATCCCCGGCCGGCCGGTCATCGAGGTCGGCACCGAGCCCACCGGCGACGTCATCCGCGGCGAGGCCACCGGCGAGGAGGGCGAGACGGTCGTCGTCGAGGAGCCGCGCTCCTCGGTGACCCGGGAGGTCGGCCGCACCCTGCTGATCATCGGGCTGGTCGCGCTGCTCGCCGTGGTCGCCGCCGTCCTGCTCGCCGTCCGCCAGGCCAACCGGCTCGCCTCCCCGCTCACCGACCTCGCCGAGACCGCCGAACGGCTCGGCTCCGGCGACCCGCGCCCGCGGCACAAGCGGTACGGCGTTCCCGAGCTGGACCGGGTCGCGGACGTGCTGGACGCCTCCGCCGAGCGCATCGCCCGCATGCTCACCGCCGAGCGCCGGCTCGCCGCCGACGCCTCCCACCAGCTGCGCACCCCGCTGACCGCGCTGTCGATGCGGCTGGAGGAGATCACCGTCACCGACGAACCGGAGATGGTGAAGGAGGAGGCGACCATCGCACTGGGGCAGGTGGAACGGCTGACGGACGTCGTGGACCGGCTGCTGACCAACTCCCGGGACCCGCGCAGCGGCTCCGCCGTCACCTTCGAGCTGGACGACGTCATCCAGCAGCAGATCGCCGAGTGGCGCCCGGCCTACCGCAGCGCCGGGCGGGCCATCGTCAGCTCCGGCAAACGGCATCTGGAGGCCGTCGGCACACCCGGTGCGGTGGCGCAGGTGCTGGCGGCGCTGATCGAGAACTCCCTGATGCACGGTGGCGGCACCGTCGCCCTGCGCACCCGGGTCACCGGCAACCAGGCCGTGGTCGAGGTCACCGACGAGGGCCAGGGGGTGCCGCCCGACCTCGGGGCACGGATCTTCGAGCGTGCCATCAGCGGGCGCAACTCCACGGGCATCGGACTCGCGGTCGCCCGCGACCTGGCGGAGGCGGACGGGGGCCGGCTGGAGCTGCTCCAGTCCAAGCCCCCGGTCTTCGGGCTGTTCCTGTCCCGTACCCCGCCGCCGAAGAAGGCGTCGTCGGGCCAGACGGTCCGCTAGCCGCCGGGCAGCCGCCGGCGGTGATCCCGGCCCCGTGTTCGGGTCCCCCGCCGTCCCGTGCGGCTCAGGGCCGCCGCCCCGCACCGACCCGGGTCGCCCCCGCGGGGCGGCGGGCGCCCGGACGGGCGGCGGCGCCCGCCGGCGAGGGCCGCCCGTGCTCGGGCTCCGGGAAGGTCTCGGGGCGGACCACCGCGGTGCGGTCCGGCAGCGCGCGGAACACCCAGGTGCGGTACGACCAGAAGCGGAACAGGGTGCCGAGCCCGATGCCGAGGAACTTGAAGATGTTGCTCTGCAGCGGGCTGTCCCAGCCGAACCCGTAGGTCGCCGTGTACAGCACCCCGTTCTCGATCACCAGGCCGATGGCGCTGAACAGCAGGAACAGCGACATCTCACGAGTGCGGCGGGTCTTGTCGCGGTCGCGGTAGGTGAAGTAGCGGAAGCCCAGGTAGTTGAAGACGATCGCGACGACCGTCGCGATGATGCTCGCCCGCACCACCTGGAGCTCCGTCGTGTGCCGGACCAGGTTGAACACCCCGAGGTTGACCAGCACCCCGGCCCCGCCCACCGCGCCGAACTTCACGACCTCGCGGGCCAGCCGCTCGATCCGCTGCCGCAGCGCGCCGCGCGGCGCCGGGGGCAGCGTGGGAAGCCCCGAGGAACCATGTCCCATGGTCGTGCAGGCCCCCGTCCGGTCGACGTCAATTCAGCCATGCTAACCACCCGTCCGTGCGATCTTCCTGCGGACCGTGTTGCGGACCCCGTGGAGCCTCGGACCGGCCGGAAGCGGGACCGGCCGGGGTGGCCGATACGCTAGGGGTGTGACGTTCCCGGTAGTCGGCATGGTCGGCGGGGGCCAGCTGGCTCGTATGACACACGAGTCGGGCATCCCGCTGGGCATCAGGTTCAAGCTCCTCAGTGACACTCCTCAGGATTCCGCGGCGCAGGTCGTGAACGATGTCGTCATCGGCGACTATCGCGACCTCGGCACGCTGCGCGAGTTCGCCCGCGGCTGCGACGTGATCACCTTTGATCACGAGCATGTCCCCACCGAGCACCTCAGGGCCCTGGAGGCGGACGGCATCCCCGTGCGTCCCGGCCCCGACGCGCTGGTGCACGCCCAGGACAAGGGCGTGATGCGGGCGAAGCTCGACGCGATCGGCGTGCCCTGCCCGCGGCACCGCATCGTGGCCGATCCGGCCGACGTCGTGGCCTTCGCGGCGGAGGGCGACGGATTCCCCGTCGTCCTGAAGACGGTCCGCGGCGGCTACGACGGCAAGGGGGTGTGGGTGGTCGACTCCGCGGAGGAGGCCGCCGAGCCGTTCCGGGCCGGCGTGCCGGTGCTCGCCGAGGAGAGGGTCGACTTCGTCCGGGAGCTCGCGGCCAACGTCGTACGCTCCCCGCACGGCCAGGCCGTCGCCTACCCGGTGGTCGAGTCCCGCCAGGTCGACGGCGTCTGCGACACCGTGATCGCCCCGGCACCCGACCTGGACGAGTCGCTCGCCCTGTCCGCCGAGGAGATGGCGCTGAAGATCGCCAAGGAGCTCGGGGTCGTCGGCCACCTCGCCGTGGAGCTCTTCCAGACCCGCGACGGACGGATCCTCGTCAACGAACTGGCGATGCGTCCGCACAACTCCGGCCACTGGTCCATGGACGGCGCGGTCACCTCCCAGTTCGCCAACCACGTCCGCGCCGTCCTCGACCTCCCGCTCGGCGACCCGCGCCCGCGCGCCGCCTGGACGGTCATGGTCAACGTCCTCGGCGGGGACTACCCGGACATGTACTCCGCGTACCTGCACTGCATGGCCCGCGACCCCCAGCTGAAGATCCACATGTACGGCAAGGACGTGAAGCCCGGCCGCAAGGTCGGCCACGTCAACACCTACGGCGACGACCTGGCCGACGTCCTGGAACGCGCCCGTCACGCAGCCGGCTATCTGAGAGGCACGATCACCGAATGACTTCCGCGAGCCCCGTCGTCGGCATCGTCATGGGGTCGGACTCCGACTGGCCCGTGATGGAGGCGGCCGCCAAGGCCCTCGACGAGTTCGAGATCCGCTACGAGGTGGACGTCGTCTCCGCGCACCGGATGCCGCGCGAGATGGTCGCCTACGGCGAGCAGGCCGCCGAGCGCGGGCTGAAGGCGATCATCGCCGGGGCCGGGGGCGCCGCCCACCTTCCCGGGATGCTCGCCTCCGTCACCCCGCTGCCGGTGATCGGCGTGCCCGTACCGCTGAAGTACCTCGACGGCATGGATTCGCTGCTCTCCATCGTGCAGATGCCGGCCGGTGTACCGGTCGCCACCGTCTCCGTCGGCGGGGCCCGCAACGCCGGGCTGCTCGCCGCCCGGATCCTCGCCGCGCACGACGAGGAGCTGCTCGCCCGGATGCGGGAGTTCCAGCAGGAGCTCAACGAGCAGGCCACCGAGAAGGGCCGCAGGCTGCGCTCCAAGGTCGAGGGGGCCGCCGGCGGCTTCGGGTTCGGACAGTGACGCCCGTGACCTCCCGGGACCAGGCCCTGGACCGGGCCCGGGCGCTGCTGCGCGAGTTCCCGGTCGTCGACGGCCACAACGACCTGCCCTGGGCGCTGCGCGAACAGGTCCGCTACGACCTCGCCGCCCGCGACATCGCCGCCGACCAGTCCGCCCACCTGCACACCGACCTGCCCCGGCTGCGCTCCGGCGGCGTCGGCGCCCAGTACTGGTCGGTGTACGTCCGCTCCGACCTGCCCGACGCGGTGCCGGCGACGCTGGAGCAGATCGACTGCGTACGGCAGCTGCTCGACCGCCACCCGGAGCAGCTGCGCGCCGCGCTGACGGCGGCGGACATGGAGGCGGCGCGGGCGGAGGGCCGTATCGCGTCGCTGATGGGAGCCGAGGGCGGCCACTCGATCGCCAACTCGCTCGCCACCCTGCGCGGTCTGTACGCGCTCGGCGTGCGCTACCTGACCCTCACCCACAACGACAACGTGGACTGGGCGGACTCCGCGACGGACGAGCCGCGGGTGGGCGGGCTGTCGGCGTTCGGCCGGGAGGTCGTCCGCGAGATGAACCGGCTCGGCATGCTGGTCGACCTCTCGCACGTCGCGGCGACCACGATGCGCGACGCGCTCGACACCTCCACCGCACCGGTGATCTTCTCCCACTCCTCCGCGCGGACCGTCTGCGACCACCCCCGCAACATCCCCGACGACGTCCTGGAGCGGCTGCCCGCCAACGGTGGCGTGGCCATGGTGACCTTCGTGCCGAAGTTCGTCCTCCAGGCGGCCGTGGACTGGACGGCCGCCGCGGACGAGAACATGCGGGCGCACGGCTTCCACCACCTCGACACCGGTCCCGAGGCGATGAAGATCCACCGCGCCTTCGAGGAGCGCAGCCCGCGCCCGGTCGCCACCGTCTCCACGGTCGCCGACCACCTCGACCACATGCGCGAGGCGGCCGGCATCGACCACCTCGGCATCGGCGGCGACTACGACGGCACGGCCTTCACCCCGGACGGGCTGAACGACGTCTCCGGCTACCCCAACCTGATCGCCGAGCTGCTGCAGCGCGGCTGGTCCACCGCCGACCTGGCCAAGCTGACCTGGAAGAACGCGGTCCGGGTGCTGGGTGCGGCGGAGGACGTGGCCCGGGGCGTCCAGGCGACGCGGGGGCCGTCGAACGCGACGATCGACGCACTGGACCCGCCGGCGTAGCCGACGGCCCGGCGCCGGTGCGGTGAAGATCCTCAGTGCCCGGTACCAGGTACCACCGACGCGGTGGACGCGGTCGCCGCGACGCCGAGGCGCTCGTACCCCCGAACGCCGCGCCCACCAGGAAGCACCCCCTGCTCCGTGCGACGGTGACCGTACTGCACGACGACCGTACGGAGCCCGCGATGGCAGACCTCCAGGACGACCTGCACCCGGGTACCACCGAGGCCGGCGGATTCGACGACCTGGCCACGGCGCTGCCGCAGGCCGAGGCTGCCTTCCCGCAGGAAAGCTTCGCACCCGTCTCCGACCCCGACGACGAACCGCTGGCCCGCGCGCACGCCGTGCTCGCCGCCCACCCGGTCGCCGACGGCTACAGCGGGCTGCCCTGGGCACTCAAGCATCTGCCCTGGTACGACCTCGAACTCGGCGAGAGCTCGGTCGACACCGACGTGCCCCGGCTGCGGGCGGGCCATGTGGGCGCCCTGTTCTCGTCGCTGCACCTGCCCGAGGGCCTCATCGGCGACCGGGCCGTCGGCGCCACGCTGGAGCAGCTGGACCTGGTCAAGCATGTCGTCCGCGGACACGACGAAGGGCTGCGGCTGGCCCATGACGCCGGGCAGACCACCGACGCCCGCAACTGCGGGCGCACCGCGGTGCTGCTCGGGCCCGCCGGAGCCGCCGCGCTCGGCGACTCGCTCGGCATCCTGCGCTCCCTGCACGCCCTCGGCCTGCGCGCGCTGACCCTGACCGGCGCGAGCTGGGCGAGCGATGCCGGACTCACCCGGTTCGGCGAGGAGGTGGTCCGCGAGATGAACCGGCTCGGCGTGATCGCCGATGTCTCCGGCGCCTCCCCGGAGACCATCCGCCGTGCCTGCGCCGTCTCCAAGGCCCCGCTGCTGTGCACCCGCTCCGCGGCCCGCGCCCTGCGCCCCCACCCCGCCAACCTGCCCGACGACCTGCTGGCCGAGCTCGGCGCGGCCGGGGGGCTGTGCATGGTGCCGCTGACCGCCGAGCAGACCGGGCCGACCGTCCGCGATGTCGCCGACCATCTCGACCACGTCCGCACGACGGCCGGGCCCGGCTGCGTCGGCCTGTCCGGCACCTACGACGCCGGCACCGCCCACCCACTGGAGCTGGGCGACGCCTCCTGCTACCCCCGGCTCGTCGCCGAGCTGCTGCGACGCGGCTGGGAGGAGGCTCATGTGGCCCTGCTGACCTGGGGCAACGTCCAGCGCGTCCTGCGCGACACGGCCTTCACCGCCCGCGCCGCCCAACTGCGGCGCCGGCCGTCCACGGCGACGATCGCCGAGCTGGACGGCTGACG
The DNA here is from genome assembly GCF_036689765.1 of Streptomyces poriticola. NCBI lineage: Bacteria > Bacillati > Actinomycetota > Actinomycetes > Kitasatosporales > Streptomycetaceae > Streptomyces > Streptomyces poriticola. Next base: position 60,374 of record NZ_JBAGKH010000003.1, on the reverse strand, counting down.
CTCCGCACTCCCGCGGGATCCGTGCGCTCTCAGCAGGCGCAGAGACAGAAGGGATGTCCGGCCGGATCGGCGTACACCCGGAAGCTCCGCGCGCGGTCCTCGGTGTCCAGCGGCTTCGCGCCCAGCTCCAGCACGGACCGCTCCGCCGCGTCCAGGTCGCCGACGTCCAGGTCCAGATGGAACTGCTGCGAGTGGTCGGTGGAGGGCCACTGCGGCGGTACGAATCCGGGGGCGGCCTGGAAGGCGAGCGACTGCCCGCCCGGCAGCTTCAGGTCCACCCAGTCGCCCTCGCCCTCCACCGTGCCGCCCAGCACACCGGCGTAGAAGGCCGCCAGGGCACGGGGGTCGGGACAGTCCAGGACGACGGGGCCCAGTTCGGCGACGGCCATGACTTCCTCCTCGGAATCGACGGTTACCCATAGCACCCGGCAATCGGTAACGGTTACTGCATACTCTCGCATCGGCGGTAACGTCGCAAGCATGAAGTCGTACGCGCGAGGTCGTCGGCATGAGTGAGCGAGCGCCCGCCCCGGACGGGCTGGCCCTGGTCGAGTCCCTGGTGAACACGCTGGACGTGGAGACGGGCACCGACGCGCTCGACACGTCCGAGGGCCGGGAGCGCCTCGGCCTCACCGAGGGCGAGCTGCCGGACGCGCGCGAGCTGCGCGAGTCGCTCCGCGTCGCCCTGCTCGCCCACGCCGGCCATCCGCCGCACCGCACGGTCACCCCGCTGGGCGAGCTGTTCAGCGCGGCCCCGCTGGTGGTCACCGTCGACGCCGCCGACGGCTCGGCCGTCCTCGCTCCCGCCGACGGCCGCCCGCTGCTCGCCCGGGTCGCGGCCGCCGTCGCCGAGGCGCTGGTCGCGGGCACCTGGACCCGGCTCAAGGCCTGCGAGGCCACCGACTGCCTCTGGGCCTACTACGACCGCAGCCCCGCAGGACGCGGACGCTGGTGCTCGATGCAGGTGTGCGGAGCGCGCGCGAAGATGCGCCGCTACCGGGCCAGAGAGGCGCCCAGCCCGTCGTCCGGCCAGGCGTCCGAGGAGGTGCCCCAAGAGGTGACCGAAGAGGTGACCGAAGAGGTGACCGAAGAGGTGACCGAAGAGGTGACCTAAGAGGTGTAACGCACAGTCCGATCACCGCCCGCCCCGGGCCGCCGTGCGGCACAATGCAGCACACGGCGCCGGTTCGGCCGACTGAGCCTCGGCCGAACCGGCGCCACCCGTCCCGTGCGGACGCCGGAACCGTCAGGCGCCAGGACGCCCCATCGCCCGGTACGTCCACCCGGCGCGCCGCCAGACCTCCCCGTCCAGCGCGTTGCGCCCGTCGAGGATCACCCGGGACGCCGTGGCCCCACCCAGCTCCGCCGGATCCAGCTCGCGGAACTCCCGCCACTCGGTCAGGTGCAGCACCACGTCCGCGCCGCGCACCGCCTCGAGCGCCGAGTCCGCGTAGCCCAGCGTCGGGAACAGCCGCCGGGCGTTCCCCATGCCCTTCGGGTCGTACACGGTGACCTGCGCGCCCTGCAGATGGATCTGTCCGGCGACGTTCAGCGCCGGCGAGTCCCGTACGTCGTCCGAGTCCGGCTTGAAGGTGGCGCCCAGCACCGCGACCCGCTTGCCGAGGAAGGAGCCGCCGCCCAGTGCCTGCCGGGCCAGCTCCACCATCTGACCGCGCTGGCGCATGTTGATGGAGTCGATCTCGCGCAGGAAGGTCAGCGCCTGGTCGGCGCCCAGCTCACCGGCGCGCGCCATGAACGCCCGGATGTCCTTCGGCAGACATCCGCCGCCGAAGCCGATCCCCGCCCGCAGGAACTTCTTCCCGATCCGGTCGTCGTACCCGATCGCCTCCGCCAGCTTCGCCACGTCGCCACCCGCGGCCTCGCACACCTCGGCCATGGCATTGATGAAGGAGATCTTGGTCGCGAGGAACGAGTTCGCCGAGGTCTTCACGAGTTCCGCGGTCGGGAAGTCGGTGACGACGAACGGCGCCCCCTCCGTGACCGGCGTCGCGTACACCTCGCGCAGCAGCTTCTCGGCCCGCTCGCTGCGCACCCCGACCACGATACGGTCCGGGTGCAGCGTGTCCTGGACGGCGAAGCCCTCCCGCAGGAACTCCGGGTTCCAGGCCAGTTCGGCGTCCCCGCCGGCCGGGGCGTGCTCGGCGAGATAGGCGGCCAGCCGGTCCGCGGAGCCGACGGGCACCGTCGACTTGCCGACGACCAGGGCGGGGCCGTGCAGATGCGGCGCGAGCGAGGCGATCGCGGCGTCCACGTACGACATGTCGCAGGCGTACTCGCCGTGCCGCTGCGGTGTGTTCACGCACACGAAGTGCACATCGCCGAAAGCGGCGACCTCCGCGTAGTCGGTGGTGAAGCGCAGCCGCCCGCTGGACCCCTCGATCCCCGAGACATGCCTGCGCAGCAGCTCCTCCAGCCCCGGCTCGTACATCGGGACCTCGCCGCGCTGCAGCATCGCGATCTTCTCCGGCACCACGTCCAGGCCCAGCACCTCGAAGCCGAGCTCCGCCATGGCCGCCGCGTGGGTGGCGCCGAGGTAGCCGGTGCCGATCACAGTGATCTTGAGGGCCATGGGTGCTCCAGGGATGTACGGCGGGCGTGCGCGCCCGAGCATAACCGGGGCATGGGACGGGCCCGTGGCGGGCAGCTCTCCCGCTGTCGTCTAGCTCACCTATCCAGAGCCACCGGCGGAGATCTAAAATTGGGTTACTTAACAGTAATTAGCGCCAGCATCGCCAGCGCCACCATCACTGCGTCTTGGAGCGTGAGAGACCTTGGCCGGATCGGCTGACTTCGACCTGTACCGCCCGTCCGAGGAGCACGACATGCTCCGCGACGCCGTCCGCGCACTGGCCGAGGCGAAGATCGCGCCGTACGCCGCCGCCGTGGACGAGGAGGCGCGCTTCCCCCAGGAGGCCCTTGACGCGCTGGTCGCGGGCGACCTGCACGCCGTCCACGTACCCGAGGAGTACGGCGGCGCCGGTGCCGACGCGCTCGCCACGGTGATCGTGATCGAGGAGGTGGCCCGCGTCTGCGCCAGCTCCTCCCTGATCCCGGCCGTCAACAAGCTCGGCTCCCTCCCGGTGATCCTCGCCGGCTCCGAGGACCTGAAGAAGAAGTACATGACCCCGCTCGCCCATGGCGAGGCGATGTTCTCGTACTGCCTCTCCGAGCCCGATGCGGGCTCCGACGCCGCAGGCATGAAGACCAAGGCGGTCCGTGACGGCGACCACTACGTCCTCAACGGCGTCAAGCGCTGGATCACCAACGCGGGCGTGAGCGAGTACTACACGGTGATGGCGGTGACGGACCCGGAGAAGCGCTCGCGGGGCATCTCGGCGTTCGTGGTCGAGAAGTCCGACGAGGGCGTCTCCTTCGGCGCCCCGGAGAAGAAGCTCGGCATCAAGGGCTCCCCGACCCGCGAGGTCTACCTGGACAACGTCCGCATCCCCGCCGACCGCATGATCGGCGCGGAAGGCACCGGCTTCGCCACGGCGATGCAGACCCTGGACCACACCCGCATCACCATCGCCGCCCAGGCTCTCGGCATCGCCCAGGGCGCCCTCGACTACGCCAAGGGCTACGTCCAGGAGCGCAAGCAGTTCGGCAAGCCGATCGCCGACTTCCAGGGCGTCCAGTTCATGCTCGCCGACATGGCCATGAAGATCGAGGCCGCCCGCCAGCTGACCTACGCTGCCGCGGCGAAGTCCGAGCGCGGCGACAGCGACCTCACCTTCCAGGGCGCGGCGGCCAAGTGCTTCGCCTCGGACGTGGCGATGGAGGTCACCACGGACGCCGTCCAGCTCCTCGGCGGCTACGGCTACACCCGCGACTACCCGGTGGAGCGCATGATGCGCGACGCCAAGATCACCCAGATTTATGAAGGCACGAATCAGGTTCAGCGGATCGTGATGGCAAGGAACCTTCCCTAGCAGGGTTTTTGCAGGTCAGGGGCGGTTTCGAGGGTCCGCATGGGCATCCTGGGCTTTCTGCCCGTTGCGGCCTGACCAGGGCCGTTCCTGGGCGTCATGCTGGGGGAAGCCGGGCGGAAGCCGGGCTGCAAAAGGCCTCTGACCTGCACAACAACGCAGCCCCCGGCGTGATGCCGGGGGCTGTTGTCGTATGCGGATCAGGCAACCTCTGACGCCTCCGTAGGGTCGTCGGCGCCGGGCGTCAGCATCGTCGGGATGGCGGCCCGGCCGCGCTGCCCGGCCCCTTCGAAGATGTAGTGGTAGCGCTCCCTCAGTACGTCCGTACTGCTGTGGCCCGTCCAGTCGGCCACGTCGTTCTCGGGGACCCCGGCGTACAGCAGCCGCGACCCGTAGTAGTGCCGGAGTGAGTGCGCCTTGCAGTACTTCACGTCGTCTCAGGTGCTCCCGTACGTCGGCGCAAGCGCAAGTGAGGTCAGGGAACTGCCCGGAATAGTCGTCACCGTGGAACGATCCGGGAAGACCGGCCGACCGGCCACCGTTTTCACACTGCGTGGGAACACTTCCCCGCACGAGGAATCAGGGCCGGCCCAGCGGACCGTAATGGAAAGCAACAGAACTAAGGTCGTCCGTCTCGACGCCTACCGTCCGATCAGCACAGCGCCGGAGCCCGCGCCCGAACCGAAGCGGCAGGAACTGGTGAGCGATTCCAACCCCTTCCGCGCACTGCTCTAACCAACCAATGCAGATGCCCCGGCCACTGGCCGGGGCTTCTTTGTTACTTCGATTACCTGACTGGGCATGCCAGTTCAGGCATCGAGCGATTCGGGGAACACGTCACGACCGCCAGGGACAGGTACGAGGGTCGTTCGAGGTAGAAGCCCAGTGACACATCCGTGCCTGACTCCAGCCGCTCAGCAGCGGAGTTGACCAGCACTGCCAGACGGGTGGTGTCACGGCCCCTCTCCGAGGCGAACCGGGGCGCGTACTCCGCCAATCGCTCCCCGAGCCAGGCCGCCGCTTCCTTCGTCTCATCCCACGTGCCACGAACTAACGAACGCGGCTTGATGAGCCAGTACGCCGTTTCCAGTGGTGGCAGGTCGACGGTCGGGAACTCCGCCATGACCTCCCGGTGCCGCTGGATCAGTTCCGGCTTACCTCCAGCCGGGGGCGGCTCAGGATGCGGGGGCCGTCGTAGGGCCTCATTGTCGAAACGCTCTTTCGGGCCGGTCCACAGATAGCCGTGATGGTGCACCAGTCGTTCCCGTTCAGTTCTCTTGATAGCGAAGGGCCAGCCGGTCCCGGCCCGATGGAGGGGTGGGCCGGGACCAACTGGAGAGGGGTGGATCAGACGGACAGACCGAACCGCGCCGGGTCGATCCCGGCCGCGTCCAGCTCCTCCGTGGTGAACCTCAGCGGCTCAGCGCCCGGCCGCTTGCTGTCACCGAGTGCCCAGGCGTCCTCACCGATCCGGGCCAGGGTCACGCACCCCTCGGTGCAGGGGCCGCCGCACGCCTTCACGAACGAGGCCCCGTCGATGTCGAGCGCGTACAGGTCGGTTCCGTTCAGCATCACTGCACCTTCCTGCTCAAACTGATCGCGGCCATGGCTGACCGCCGCCGCCCATGTCGGGCGGGAGTTCATGGAGGAGAGGGAGAGACTTCAGCGCCTGGAACCTTGGCCGCGTTCCGCGCAGCGCCAGCACTCGCATGGCGGCCAAGCGCTTGTGAGCAGCGGCGGAAGATCGTCCGTCGTGGCCACGGCTTGCTCCGGCCCCCAGGTCTGCCCTGAGTCGCGAGAGACCCGCATGGTCATCAGGGGGCGGTCGGCGAAGAGCCTTGAGCCCGTTCCCTTGCTCATGACCCGTGCGCCTCTGCGTGGTGCTGGCGCATCCGCACGTTGGCATCGGATACGGCGCTGTAGTCGAACGTGGAACGGGCGTTCTCGCGGGCTACCGATATCGACAGGCAGTCAGCGCAACCGGGTTCGGGTGACGGCTCGCGCGGTGGCTCCGACAGGCACGCTCGTGCTGTCGTGTGGGTTCCAGGATCGGAAGTTCTCTCTTCGCTCTCCATGGCGCCATCTTCGGTGGGCCACGGATGCGGCTCTAGCCTGTTTCCTGTTCCCGCAAGAAGTCGTCGCGGATGCCCTCGACCAGGCTCCGCATGCTGTCACCGGACAGCGCAACTCGGGAGAACCCGTTGAACTTCTTCACGTAGATATCTACGTCTCTGGGGTCGGTAACAAGTACCTCAGCATGGACCGTTTCCACGGTGACCATCCGGTTGTCCCGAACGGCAAAGGAGTGGTTCGCCATGTCGTGCTGCTGAATGCTCAGAGGGACCACGCGGATTTCGACATGGGAGAGCCGTGATATGGAAACAATCCGGTCCAGTTGGGCGGCCATCATGGGAGGCGGGACGATCCGCCACCGCAGCACGGGTTCCGTGATGACGAACCGCAGTGACTTGGAGCTGTCGTAGAGAATGGCTTGGCGTTCCAGCCGACCGCTGATCGTGCGGGCCAGTGTGTCGTCACTCAGGTCGTGGCGCTGCAACACGGCTCGGATGTACTCGGGAGTCTGGAGCAGCCCAGGAACCAGGGCCGGTTGGAACATCCGCAGCACGGACATCTGGGCTTCAAGGGCTTTGACCTCCTGCTGCCCCTTGTGAACACCGACCCGCTTCAGCAGCCGCCACTCTGTCGTCTCCGTGCCGGCCGACCGAGCGGCCTCTGTGTACTCGGCCTTGATCTGGGGGGAAACGCCGATGGCGATGAGGATGCGCTCTACGTCCGTCGCGCTGGGAGCCAGCTTCGCATTCTCGATCTTGGAGAGCTTGGACGGAGACATGAGTGCGCCACGGGCGATTGCTTTGGCCTCCTTCCCGGATGCCTGGCGCAGTGCCCGCAGCGCCGCCCCCAACTGTGCCCTGTTCACGCCCCGTACTTGGCCCACCATTCGGTGAACGGCTCCGCGTGGGCGAGTGCCGTGTCACGATGCCCGGAGAATTCCGCCGTTTGTTCCGGTGGCAGGACGTCCGAGCCCAGGTACTTTCCGGCGCCGTCGTAGTTCATGACGGCCACGGACTCGGAGTCGAATAGCCAGAAATCAGGTACGTTCTCTAGGGGGTTCGACCTGTCGGTGATGTCGAGAATGAAGAACTCCTCACCCCCGGACATGTTCTTCTGGTACCCCCACCCGAGTTCGAACCTAAGATAGTGCGTGAGCGGGCGGCGCAGAATGTGAACCCGGTAGACCCGTTTTCCTTTTCCGGTGCGTGAGCGGAGTTTTTCGACCCAGCCCGCGTTGTAGTCGTCCGGCTGTGGCTCCCCGGCCAGGAACGCGTGGTAGGCGTCGACGTTCCCGGACTTGCTGTAGTCGTCGAGGGTTTCCAGCCGGAACGCCTCACGCTGGAACGTGTCGAAGAGGTCGCCAAGGGACCTAGATGAGGTTGTCACGGATGGCCTTCTGGATCAGTTCCATCGGGATCTCGACCAGGGTTTCGTGAGAGGGAATCTGAAGCCCGTGGTCGGTCGGAGTCTCTCCTTGCACCAAGAGCGTGCCGCGATCCGTCGCGTAGATCGTCGGGCAGTCTGTGATGTCGCACGTGCTGACCAGCTTGGTGACCTTCATGGTCGGGTTCCCCTCTCCCGTGCTGCCAGTACCCCGCATCTGGGTTGATGCTCCCGAGGCCAGGGCGCGCGGGTCAAGCGATCACGGTTGACGGAACGGGAAACCGCGTAACCTCCCCGGAGCCTGCCGCTCCTCCGACCGGTCGGGGAGGCTGCCGCCAGTACGGCGCCGACCTGGGCAGACTCCTGACGATCATGGGGAAATGCTGGGGAGGGCTCCGCCAAGAGGGGTGTCCGCGCAGGTCAGCGCCGTATGACCCGTAAAGCACCCAGATCTACGAGGGCACCAACCAAGTTCAGCGGATCGTGATGGCCCGCAACCTGCCGTAAGCCGAGCTCGCACACGCACGCACACAGCCCCCGCCCCTCCGGTGGCCGGGGGCTGCCGGCGTTCCCGACGCCCCTCGACCCCTCGCCACCACAGGTGCCGTGGAGGAGGTGACCCGGAACGGTCGCCGCGTCCGTCGCGATCGGACGATGCGCGGCCCAACAGCCCTGTCGGCACAGGCCGAAGCCGGACGACCGCTTCCGGCGGCTCTCACGTTTGCCGCAGCCCGTCACCCGATGCATCGTGGAAACAGGGGAGATTCTGCGAGGGAAGGATCTCACCGTGCCCACTCCATGGATGCCGCAAGCGCTCAAGGCGGACCTCGGGGACCACGCGCCGTGCGACCAGGAATTCCCGGCGAAGGCGATCGCGCACATCACGGCGGACAGGAAAGCCAGCGCCCAAGCTCCCCTGGACCTGGTCCCCTTCGCCAATCTCAAGGGCTTCTTCACCGGCAGCGGTCGGGGCCTGGCGCCGCATGTCCTCTGGGATCCCTTCACCGGAGCGTTCGCCCAGTTCTTCCCCGCCACCTCCCGCAGCAAAGCCCTGTCCGACGCGGCCGGCGGTACGCGTACCAACCGGGCCGGCAAGGTCGTCATCCAGATCGAGGCCCTGTTCTTCCCGCACTGCCGTGTGAGCGGCGCGGTGTTCGCGAGGCTCGTCGACACTCCCTGCCGGGGCTGGTCCGATCTCCACGCATGGATCAGCTCCTGGGGTGTACCGGACGTCTGGCCCATGGGCCGCCCGACCTCCCTGTCCCGCAACACGTGTCCGGCCGACAAGTGGAGTTCGCAGGGAGGGTGGTACGCCCACGGCCAGGTCCCGGAGAACGACCACGTCGACCCCGGTTCCTGGCCCTCGTTCGTGTCCCAGCCGGAGAACCGCCCGGCGGAGCCCCGGCTCGAGCCGTTCCCCGGTGCGTCGTTCTTCCGGGCGGGACGCAGATCGCCCGTCATCGCCGGGATGCACGGGCGGCTCGTTGCCGAAGACTGCGACCGCTACACCACGGGCACCGGTATCGACGTGTGGGGGTCGGGCGATGTCAGGTCGTACACCGCCTGGCAGCAGAAGCTGGGGCTCGAGGGAAGTGCTGCCGACGGCATTCCCGGCAGGTTCAGCTGGGACAGGCTCGAGGTGCCCAACTCCTGAAACCCCGCGGGCAGGACCTCCCTTTCCTGGTTTGCGCACGCCCCCTGGGGGGCGCAGGCTGGAGGTAGGGCCGACCACGAGGTCGAGGCCACTCGGACGGAGTTCCGCGGGGGGCCATTCCCGGAACATCCACCGACAACCACCAGACGTGCGCGTCCGACCGGATCCACGACCCGGTGGCGGACACCGGTGGCGGACACCGCGGGGCGGCGATCGGCCACCGGTGGCGCAGGCACGGTCAGAGCCCGGGCGTTCGACAGGCCCGTCCGCATCGTGATCAGGCCCGTACGGAAAGGAGAGAGGGCCATGCCTGCGTTGGCACCATTCCCAGGAACGACGTTCTTCCACAAAGGGCAGCGCAGTCCCGTGATCGCCTCGATGGGCAAACGCCTGGTGGCGGAAGGGTGCGGCAAATACCGGACAGGCCCCGGTCCCGAGTGGACCGACGCCGACAAGCAGTCCTACGCCGCCTGGCAACGCAAGATCGGTTTCGAGGGGGCAGCTGCCGACGGCATTCCGGGCAAGTCCTCCTGGGAGCGGCTCCGCGTCCCCGGGACGCAGTCGGCTCCTGGCGGCCGCGTCGCATCCCCCGTACCCGGACACGGTGTCACCACCCACTACCGGGTGAAGGGGCCGCACTGGAGCCTGGGTTACCACACCGGCGTGGACTACGCGGCGCCGAAGGGCAAGGCATGTGTCGCGGTGCTCAGCGGCTCCATCGTCCGCAACGGGGACGACCGCAGTTTCGGCAACTTCCTGGTGCTGCGCGCCGGCGGGTTCGACTACTGGTACTGCCACCTCTCCGAGCAGACCGTCAAGCGGGGCTCGGTCAAGGCCGGCCAGAAGATCGGAGAGGTCGGCTCCACCGGAAACGCCACCGGCCCCCACCTCCACTTCGAGAAGCGTCCGGCCGGCGGCGGCTTCGGATCCGATGTGAAACCCGTGTGGTAGCCGTCGGACGAGTCGGCCTTCCTGTCCCGGGACAGCGTGCGGGAGATGCCATGGACCTGTTGCCGATCGAGATCAAGGTCAACGTCGAGGGTGACGCGGCGGCAGCGCTCTCGGCGCTCGGCGGGCCGCACGGCCCGATGACGACACGCGACATCTGGTTCGCCGAGGACCGGATCGGTGTGGCCGAGGGCCGGGTGCCGCTGCTGGACGCCGGTGTGATCCTGCGGTTCAGGATCCACGGGAGCCCGGACGACCTGACCGTCAAGTTGCGTCCGTGCACCCGCGAGCAGTTGGTCGGCCGCTTCTCCGCCCCCTTCGAGGCGCAGCCGCTCACCTACCGGATCGAGGAGGACTGGTCCGGGGGCCGCCGGGTCGTGGCCGCCTCCCTGGTGCACCGTCACCCGGCGGGGGTGCTGTCGGACGCGGTGCAGCCCGGGGCCGATCCCGTGGCGTCGCTCGACGGCGTGCAGGACCAGTTCCTGCACGCCTGCGCGCCCGCCGTCCGGCTTGACGGGCTGGTCGCACTGGGGCCGGTCCGCTCGACGAGGGCCGACGACGTTCCGCTGGAGGACCTGGAGGTGGACCTGGAGGTCTGGTCGGTCACCGGCCTGGACTTCCTGGAGGCCTCGGTCCGGGTGAAGCCCAAGGACGAGGACGACATCGAGACGCTCACGGCACGGGCCGAGCGTCGGCAGCGGAAACTGCAGGAAGCACTGCGGGACAGCGGGCTGGCGCTCTCCGAGCACCCCGACAGCAAGACCCGACGCGTCCTCACCGCTCTGGCGGGCGGCCGTGAGACGGCGGCCCGCCCGCGGCTCCCCTGAACGACCCCGCGGCTCTGAACGACGGAGCCGGAGGCATGGGCGGCAGGCCCGCGGACAGGCCGGGCAGCAGGACCGGCTCCAGCCGGATCCGCCCCTGCTGCCCGCTCAGGTAGCGCTCCAGCTCCGGTGGCCGGTAGCTCCCGTCACCGTCGTAGCGCTCCTTGGCGGGTACCGCCAGGAACTCGTTGCCATCGGGCTCGCCGTTGTCGTTCACCGCCTGCGCCAGCGGCCGGTGCAGAGGTCTGGCCAGGCGGTACATGCCCGCTCGTGAGACGTGGACAGGACCCGAACCGTCCGGCCGTACGCGGAATCCGGTGCTCTCCTGAGGCTGCATGACCTGGGGCCCCTCCGCGCTGAGTGCCTCGGCGTCGAACTCCAGGCCGTGTCTGCGGGCGTGGTCGACCATCCACAGCAGGGCGATGTCGGACAGCCCCGACTCCTGGTAGCCGCCGCCGACGTCGCTGTGGACCCCGGCGAACCACACCTGCTTGAGCTCCAGGCCCTGCGCGGCGGAGCCGGGATCCCGGTGCCACAGTGTCGGCCGGAACGCCGAGCGCTGCTCATCGACGGCCAGTGCGTGGAATGCCGCCTTGATCCAGCTGCTCAGCTCGGTGTTGTGGAAGCCCCAGCGGCGGTTGAAGCGGTTCGCTGCCGGCTGCAGCCATGACGTGCCGGGGACCGGGATGCCCAGGGCGCCCACCGTGTCCCACACTCCGACGAATCTGATCTCCGTCTCGCGCGCGTACGTGCGACGGAACAACGTGGCGGCGGCGCCGTTCGGCTGCTCGATCCGGTCCCGGTAGAGGGCCCAGGCCTCCGGGATCCGGTCGGCGTGGTCCCGGCGCAGGATGCCGCTGTTGCGCACCAGCCCGGCGAGGCTGCGGACGGTGAAGGCACCCCGGCTGAAGCCGAAGAGGAACAACTCGTCGTCGGGCTCGTACGTCTCGACGAGAAATCGGTAGGCGTCCACGACGTTCCGGGACAGCCCCGCCCCGAACGCGCCGCCGCGCAGGCGCTCCAGCCGTTCGGTGCCGACACCGCTGTCGTAATAGACGCGTTGCTCCTTCCCGGCAGCGGACCCGGAGCGCACGGACAGGGCTACCTTGGCTACGTTGGTCTTGCTCGGCTGGTCCGCGAAATTCCATGTGCCGTCGCAGCAGACAACCAGACGCATGGCCATGATCGTCCCTCCTCACGAGAGAGCGGATCGGCGCACAGCACCAGTTCCAGGGTCGCACCGTCGGGCGCGCCGCGCGATGCGAGGAGCGCGGCAAGTCGCCCGGGCGAACACCCTGATCGGGCCCAACTGCTCGGTGAACAAGGGAATCTGGCCATGGGTCGGTTCGAGGGCCGTCACATGGCGATGTTCCGCCCCCGGGCGCACCATGGGAAGGGAGGGGCCAGAGGGCCTCGGACGGGGCGCCGGCCCTGCCTTCCCTTCCCTCGTACGAGGGGGTTCCGTCATGACTTCCCGCAGTCGTCCTGAGCGTCCCCACGGTGGGGGCCGTCCGCGTCGCCCTGGCGGTGCGGGTCGTCCGCATCGTCCTGGGGGTGGGCGTCCGGACCGTCCTGGGGACGGTGATCGCCCCGGCCGTCCAGGCGGCGGTGGCCCTGGGCCCGGCGGTGGCCGTCCCGACCACCCCGGCGACGGGGGTGAGGTGGGGCCGTTCCGGGTGGTGCGCCCGGCGGACATGCTGGTGGTCGACATAGGCCTGGTGAACCTGCGGTTCGACGGCCGCCGCCTGGTACGGCGGGAGCCGGCCGCGCCGACCCTGATCCTGGTCGGGCTGCCACCACAGCACGTCCTGGAGGAGGTCGCCGGAAGGCTGGACCCCGCGACCGTCTCACTCGGCTCGATGAAGGCCTTCGCCTCCGGTGCGTCCCAACTGGTCTTCTCGGTGCCTCCCGAGGTGGACGGCCTGGAGCTGTCCTTGGACTCCCTGCTCGACTGGGAGCGGCTGGTGCCGATGACCGTGCCGGTCGTCCAGCCGGGCACCACGGCCACGGTGCCCACCGGAAGCGTCCTCGAGTTCCCCACCCGGCTACTCCTCACCTACGACGAACCCGTCAACTGGGTGTGCCTGCCGGAGCCCCACAGCCCCGACGGCCGTACCGGGCTGTGGCACGCCCGGCTGCGGAGCGAACGGGGCGGCGACGCGCTGCTGCGGGCCCTGAGGAGGGTCGACGACCGTGCCCCGGTTTCCGTGCAGGTCCCTCTGAGTGCGTCCAACCTGGAGGACCTCGTCACGCTCACCAGCCGGGCGGAAGTGATCGACGCCGCAGGTGCACCCATCATGCTGCCCAGTGCCCCCCTGCGCGCCGAACTGTTCATCGCGACGCCCCTGGGCGCCTCCGTCCACCTGCACGGCGCCTGGGACGACGTGTCGCCGGGCGCCACCACCCAGTTCGGGACGATCGGAAGGAAGAGCCCGGACCTGGTGGCGTACGACCACATCACGGGTCTGGGCCGTGACCAGTTCGTCCGGGTCGTCACCCGCGGCTTCCTCTCCACCGGGCACCCGGCGCTCCTGGTGAGCGAGTTCAAGCGGCTGTTCGTGGCGCGCCCGGACGACGGCATCGTGGCCTACCTGCAGCGGGAGGACCGGATCGTCCTGAGAGAACCCGAAGTGCACTACGGGGAGAGAACCGGTTTCGCGCATCAGGGACGCGAGATGCCCTTCCGCGTGTTGCGCGTCACCGACCGGGTCACCCCGCCGCTCAGGACGGTCTGGTCCCGGAACGACTTGGATCAGCCGGAGGCACTGAAGGCGTTCTGGGTCGAGCTTCAGGACGGTGAGCGTGACCATCAGTTCACCGTTCTGGCCACCGATCACGAGGGGCGCAAGGTCAGTTTCACCACGCCGCTGGTGTTCGTGCCCGCCTCACGGGCGGGTGACTGGGACGAACTGCGGGACCGCTACTCGCAGAGCGAGACGAGCGTGAGGGACCGCGTCGAGCGGTCACTGGGCGGACAGGTGATGGCCATGGCACAGCCCCCCGCCGACGCTCCCGGAAGCACCAGCCACGCGGTGGGCAAGCTGGCCTTCGCGATGACGCGAAAGGCGGACGGAGGTGACCATCCGCTGGCCGGCACGCTTGTCGTGTCCGGCGCCGAGGTGAGGGTTCCCGCCCTTGAGCAGTTCGCCCCGACAACGGGAGACGTGTCCGTCAGATTCAACGACGTCTACCGCGACCGCGGCATGACGGCGCATCCGGCCGGTGCCTACCTCGACCTCGTCGACGCCGTCGGCCTCGACTTCGCAGCGGAGAAGGTCGGTGGCGTGGCCAGGCCCAACGCGGCCGTCAAGGTGATCACCAGCCAGGCAGGGGTCGTGCCGGACATGTTCAGGACCGACCCCACCGGAGTGGTCGACGCAGCACCCGTCGCGGAGATCAGGAACGCCTTCGGAGCCGCCAAGCTGCTCGGCTTCATCGACCTGGGCGACCTGGTGGGCCCCGTCGCCAGGCAGGATCTCGACCGGCTGAAGCAGCTCGGGGACAACGAGATCCAGCGCATGCTGGACGACGAGGGCAGCCTGATTCCCGTCCCGGTGTTGCGCATCCGCGACCTCGCGGACGGGGTGGGCGGCAAAGAACTGCGCTATGTGTGGAAGGCCGGGCTGACACCGCCGGAGCCGGGGGACGCACTCCTGCTGGACGTGTCCCGCGCGGTGCTGACCCTGGACGCACGGACGGCCGTCTCGAAGGAAGCCGGGCAGAGGACGTCGATAGAGGGCAGACTGCGCGATGTCGCGCTGAACGTCGCCGGCGTCGCCCGTGTCGAGATCGCCGACCTGAGATTCAAGGCCGTCCCCGGCAACAAGCCGGAGGTGTCGGCGTCCGGCCTGGAGCTGAAGTTCCTCGGCGAGCTCAGGTTCATCGACACGCTGCGCAACGCCCTGCCCGCCGACGCCTTCGGCTCCGGCGCGTACGTGGACGTCCAGCCCTCGGGCATTCGTACGGGCTACTCGCTGGCTCTTCCGGCCGTAGGGGTCGGTGTCTTCTCGCTCGCGAACGTCTCCCTGAATCTGGAACTCGACATTCCCTTCGAGCCTGACAGGGCCATCGCCTTCCGCTTCTCGGTCTCCGAGCGGCAGCGCCCCTTCAACGTCACCGTCTCCCTGTTCGGCGGCGGTGGGTACTTCTCCCTGCTGGTCGACGCGGAGGAGGGAATCAGGGCGGCCGAGGGCGCCATCGAGTTCGGTGGCGGCGCGGCGCTGAACCTGGGCGTGGCGAGCGGCGGGGTGACGGTCATGGCCGGCGTCCGCTTCGAAGTCCTGGACAAGGTCGTGAAGGTGGGCGGCTACCTGCGCTGCAACGGCTTCCTGTGCGTGCTGGGCATCGTCACCGTTTCCGTCGACTTCTATCTGGAGCTCACGTACGAGAAACACGGCAACCAGTCGGTGGTGCGGGGGAGGGGCACCCTCACGGTGAGCGTCAGGATCGCCTTCTTCAGCAAGTCGGTCTCCCTCAGCCTCGAGCGGAGCTTCTCAGGTGCGCCGGGCGACCCCTCCTTCGTCGACTGTTTCGACAGGGAGACGCACTGGGAGGACTACTGCCTGGGCTTCGACGCCGACCCGTAGGGCCGGACGGGATGTGATCATGAAGTTCGAACAGAGAGTGCTGTGGACGGTGCTTCCGGCCGGACTGTCGGCGGACGGCACCCAGGTAAAGGTCTCCGTGTTCGTCTCTCCCCGGCTCGGAGTCCCCGACACCGATCCGGCAACCGGGCCGCCGGAGGAATCGGAACGCGGCACGCTGCAGCCGTTCCGTGACTTCCTCGCCTGGCCCGACCGAATCAAGGAAGCGACCTTCGAGTTCGGGCCCGGAGACGGCGTCTCCTCCACCTTCAGCGGTCCGGTCCGACCGTCCGGCCCGGTTCCCGACACCGCGCTCTGGACGGATCTCTTCGGCGAGGACATCCCCGTGGAGCCGTACGTCTTCGAGAGCATGGCGGGGCGGGCCGAAAGGGCTCGCACCTACTCGGCCAGGCGCGTCAGCGACGCGACCCGGACGGCCTACGGGGTGGCGGCCAGGGAGTCTCCCGAACAGCCCCCCGACATGCGCTCCGTCATGCAGCGCATGATGAGCTCCGAGGAACCGGGGCAGGGGCTCTCTCCCCAGGGCTCCGCCATGCGCCGAGGTCTCGACGAACTGGAGGGATTCCACCGGCCCCCGTTCCAGAGTGCGCCGACGCTCGGGAGAGGAGAGGCGCCTCCGCCTCCGCCTCCGAAGAAACCGGACCCGGACTTCCACCAGATGCTCACCTCACTCGGTGACCACCCGGCGCTGCTGCGACGGCTCGGGCTGATCCTGGACTTCCTCCTGCCTGCCGAGCGGATCCCCGTCTCGTCGGGTGAACACCTCCTGAGTGTGGTCCCGCACTGGGTCTCCGAACTCGGCCCGAGTTCCCAGGACCTGCCCCCGCGCACGCGCTACGTCTTCCTCCCCGACCGGAAGCTGTTCGTCGCCGCACCCCGGACGTTCGAGGCCGATCCACTGGGCTCTCCGGCGCTCGGCCTGGTGGCGTTGCCCGAGAGGGACTTCTCTCTCGAGCAGGCCGATATCGACAGTGCCGCGCTGAAACTGGCGGTACTCTCCCGGGATCCGGCCGACGCCGGCGGTGCCGCAGCGGATCCGGCCGCGCGGTCCCCGGAGACCAAGGGTCTGGCCCCGGTCCGTACGCAGGGGATCTCCCTGGTCAGGGACGATCGCAAAGGGGTCCTCGCGGCCGACTTCGCGAAAGCGGCCCAGGACAACGACGCGGCCGTCGCCGCCCTGGAGGCGAAGAGGCAGGCGGGCGAGGGACCGGAGGCGAACCGGCCGGACTCGGCGGACATGCCCGATCTCTCGGCCGAGGACCTGGTCCGCGGCCACCGGATGGACGTCTGGGACAACACCCGGGCACGCTGGTACTCGTTGCACGCACGCACGGTCGCCTACCGGTCCCCCGGTGGTCACGAGCCGTTCCTCACCGTCTCCGACGAAGGCTTCTTCCAGGTCAACCTGGTGTCCCCGCCGGCCGACGCCGACGGCGACGACATATGCGTACCGGAACGGCTCATGACCTGGGAAGGCTGGTCCCTGTCCGCGCCCCGTCCCGGCCGGGTGCTGGGCATCGGGGAGGGGGCGCCCGACGAGGTCGTCGATCCCGCCAACGACGCGCAGACCCGCCTGCCGCTGGAGATCGACGTCGGGGTGCAGAAGGGCTCGCTGCCCCGCCTGAGGTTCGGTCGCGAATACCGGATACGGCTGCGCACCGTCGACCTGGCCGGCAACGGCCTCACCCTGCAGGAGGCCGATGCCCTGGTGGCCCGGGACAGCAGCGGCGACTGGGTACTGCCCGGGAACGGGCCACTCCCGTTCCGGAGATTCGAATCCGTGCCGGCCCCTGCCGTGGTGCCCCGGCTGTCCCTCGGCGAGGGTGCCTCGGTGTTCCGGATGGTCATCCGGAGCACTCCGGGCAGCTCCCCGGGCCCGGCCGGCGGTGCCGCCCCCGGGACGGGGACGCGGACCGTCGTCCTGGCCAACGTGCAGCCCGGAAGAACCAACGAGGACATACGTCTCGTCCAACAGGCTCTGATCGCCCGCCACCACCCCATCCCCGCCGGTGCGACCGGGCACTTCGGACCGCAGACCGGGGAGGCCTACGCCGCCGAGCAGCGCGATCAAGGCTTCGCCGGAAGGGACGCCGACGGCATTCCCGGCTGTCAGTCCCTCACCGAGCTCGGCCGCAGGAGCGGCTTCGCAGTCGACTGCGACGCTCCCCCCGGCACCCCCGGCACGGCGGGCGAGGTCCCGCGCGGCACGGAACCGGCCCGGACCGCCGACCAGTACGCCGCGCACCTCAACAGCTCGCCGCTGGTCACGGCGGGGGACCACACGCCCTTCAGCGGGGTCGACGAACGGCACCTGGTGGCTCCGAAGGCCTCGTTCCAGTGCGTCGAGCGGCATGGGCTGCTCGACGGGGCCATCGGCTCGGGCGACCGCGCGGCGAGGGAGGCCGGCTACGCGCTGGCATCCCGCGAGAACGGCTCGCTCAGCGATCCGGCCCAGCCGGACGTGGAGGTGCAACCGGTCGACTCGCCCGCCGCCGACCCGGACCATCCTGTGGCGACCGCCTGGCACCGAGGGGAACAGGTCGAGCTGCCCTATCTCCGGGATCCCCTGGCCACGGGGGCCCTGCTGCTGGACCTGCCGGGCATGCGGGAGGGCGAGCCGTTCGAGGTCCCGTGGGGAGGCAGCGTCTGGCACCGGCCCCGCTCCTTCCGGCTGAGACTGGCGGAGGGGAACGCCCCGCCGCACTTCGACGAGGCGTCCCGCGTGCTGACCGTCTCGCTCCCCAAGGGCCGCGTGGCCACCGTCAGGGTGTGCTCCGCGTTCCCGTTCGACGAGACCCTGATGGGCCTGGCCTCCTGGTGCCGGGAGCAGCCCGGCCCACCACTGGCACCGGAAGCCGCGACGGAGGACGGCGAGAGGGCGGCGCGGCGGGCCGAGGAGGAGCAGCAGCGGGCAGCCACCGCTCTGGAAGTGGCCGCCACCGGGCGCCACTGGATGTTCACACCCTGGCAGGAACTCACCCTCGTGCACGCGGTACAGCGGCCGCTGAAGCAGCCCGTGCTGGACCTGCGGCCCGCGGCGCACCGTCCCGCCGGCGCCACCGCCGAGCATCTCGCCGGAACGATCAGGCTGGACCAGGACAGCACGGACCGGATCGAACTCGTCGCGACCTGGACGGAAGTGGTCGACGAGGGGGAGGAAGGCCGCGCCGAGCGTCCGATGACCACACCCGTCTTCGACCTCCTCACGGCGAGACTGCCCTTGGACGACGTCCCCGGTGCCGCACCGGCCACCCTCCAGGACGGCACCCTGACCTTCAGCACCCGTACCACCGAGGAGCCGGGCGGACCGGAACCCGGGCAACCGGGCGGACCGGAACCGGGGAAGCACGAGTTCGGCGACACCAAGCACCGTAGGGTGCTTTACCATCCGGTGGCCGGAACCAGGTTCGGCGACTACTTCCCGTCCCGGCTCGCCGAGCACGACGCGAGCGCGCTGACCGTGCAGGGCACCGCCGTGGAGCACTCGATACCCAGCAGTGCCAGGCCCACCGCACCCAGGCTGTTGTACTGCGTACCCACACTGTCTCTCGAGACGGTCGAAGGCCCACCCGGCACCGTCGTCCGGCGCCGCCGCGGCGGCGGAATCCGCGTGTTCCTGGACCGCCCCTGGTTCTCGTCCGGGGACGGCGAACTCCTCGGCGTGGTGCTCGGGCCGACACCGGGCGTCGGCACACCAGCCACGGACGCCCTGGATGTGACGCTGATGGGCCGCGACCCCGTCCACCGCTCCGCGGAGGTCGCCGCCCCGACGGTGTCGACGTTCACCAACGCGGTGCGGCATGCGGAGGGGCTCGTTCCGATGACGCCCACCGCGTCGGCGCCCACCGTCACCGTCGTGGGCTTCGCCCCGCAGTTCGACCCGACCGGGAACCGCTGGTTCTGCGATCTGGACCTCGACACCGGGGACAGCTATCTGCCGTTCGTACGGCTGGCCCTGGTCCGCTACCAGCCGAACTCGATTCCGGGAGCCGAGATCTCACCGGTCGTGGTCACCGATCTGGTCCGGACCCTGCCCGACCGCGAACTGCGGGTGAAGCTGGACGACGCGCCGACCGTCAGCGTCACCGGCCCCTCTTACGACCCCGCGGAGTCCCCACCGCCCCGCCTCACGGCCACCGTGCAGCGCCGGGAGGACGCGGTCACCGACGAGGACCTCGCCTGGGTGACACTCCACGACACGACCGTGACACTGACCTCGATCGATGCCGCGTCCACAAGGACCCCTTCCTACGTCGGCCAGATCCCTCTCCCTCCGGGCGCGCAGCGTGACCGACTGCGTCTGCTGGTCATGGAGACCGACGGCATACCGCCCGACGCGGCCACCCCGCCCAGCACGCCGGGGCCGGTGGTGTACTGCGACACCGTTCCCCTGGGCGGCGGTCATCGGCGCCATGACGACCGCGACGGTCGTGATCGTCACCGACGCCATGACGACCCTGACGGTCGTGAGCGTCACCGGCGCCATGGCGGCCGCGAGCGCTGACCCGGCGTACTGCGGAGCGCGGGCGGCGGCGCTTCCGTGCCGCGAGGTGGGTGCCTGAACGCCCGCAACGGCCCGGCGGAGCCTTTCACGACCGGTACGACAGGTGTACTCCGGCCGGAGGGAATCAGGGAGGCCATCCGGGGCGTGCGTCCCGGTGTGCGGAGAGCGGCTGTCATTCTGCCGGACGGACGACCCGTCGAGCCTGCTTGGAGTCCGCATCATGCCCATCAGCCAGCCGGTCGGCCAGGACGGTACGAATCTGCGCCGCGAAGTGCAGTACGTCCAGGCGCTGCTCAACGTCTTCCGAACCGAGCGCGGTCGGACGGTGCTGGCCCTCGACGGACTCGTCGGCCCTCTCACCATCGCGGCGATCGAGGAGTTCCAGTCCGCTGTGACGGGGATCGTCGACGGCCGGGTGGATCCCGGAGCACAGGCGATCACGGCGCTCGAACAGCAGACGGCGGGGGTGCTCGACGAGTTGCGCACCATCACGATGTTCGCCCTGCTGCTGTCCCACCGGCCGGTCGAGGAGGAGCCACCGGTCGAAGCGGACCCCGTGCTGGACGACGCAGAGCTGCAGACCCTCGTACAGTCGATCTTCGCGGAGTAGGAGCGCAGGCCGTGGATCCCACCGAAGAACTCATCCTGGAGCTCTCCCAGGCCCTGCTGGCGCTCTTCAACTCCTCGCGCGGTGCCATGCACGGCATCTACCAGGGCTCGCACGAGGCCGCGTTGTTCGAGGCCCAGGGCGGGGTCATCGGCCCCGGTGGGTTCAACCACCTGGGGGACGTGCTGAACACGGCCCGGAACATCCAGGGCAACCGCGACGCGGTCGAGTTGGCACTGAATCGTCTGCAGGGCGTGGGACCCGCGGTCGGCGTGCGCGTCCGTATGCTGTGTGACCCCGTCCTCAGGCTCGCGGACAACTACTTGAGGATCGTCAAGGAGACGGAGAACGCGGCAACCGTGCTCCGGCAGACCGGTCCCACCCGCCTGCAGGGTGTCGTCCTGGGGCAGGGCGGCCTCGGTCCCGAGATCGGCCGCACCTCGCAGGCCCTGGTCACCAACCAGATGAACGCCATGTCCGCGCAGCTGACCGCCCGGGGTATCGAACCACGCCCGATCCCCTCCACCCAGCCGGCGCTTCAGCCCGTGCTCAACTCGATCCGGCAGCTTCCCCTCAACGGCCGGGAGGCGGCCGCGAAGCTGGCCGGGGCCCTCGGCGCCATGCGGGCGCTGATCAGCCAGACCGCCGTGCGGGCCGGGCTCATCGGCCGCGCCAGACTGACGGCCGCGCTGCTCGGCATCGAAACGGCCCTGGTCGAGTTCGGCAGCCGCCTGACCACGCCGATCATCGTCATCGACCTCAAGGCGCTGCACCAGTTGATGGGCGTACCGCACGTGGAGGGCGCCTGACGGAGGCGTACGCCGGTCTCCGGGCGGCCAGGCGGGCCTCGACCGGGCCGCTGACCCGCGCGCCTACTCGGCGTACTTGCCCATCTCGCTCGCCTGGAGGGCGGCCTTGTCGTTGAAGCCGATGACGTAGCCGTCGGGGTCGCGGAGGTAGAACATGCGCTGACCGGTCTCCTCGGTGGTCATCTCCCTGACGACCTCGGCGTGCCGGGAGGCGTGCTCGTAGACGCCGTCGAGGTCGTCGACGGCGAGGTAGAACATGCCGGCGAAGCCGATCGGCTGGTCCGCGAGGACGGGGAGCCACTGCCTGAGGTCCGCGTTGCGGTAGATCATGGCGCAGAACTCCCCCTTGTACAGCAGCATGTGGATGTCGTCGCCGGGGCGGGCGGTGCTGGAGTCGGCGTCGAAGCCCAGCTTCCGGTAGAAGGCGAGGCTGGCGGCCGTGTCGGACACGCTGATGCACGGGGCGAAGGGCACGGGGGCTCCTGACTTGCTACGGGGGTGACCGGGGCTTGTGCCCGTTGTCACACACCTCGGTCAGGGCCGCATGTCGGCGGAAGCCGTTCGGAGCGGATGCACGAAGGTGCGCGAGGTGCTCGGTACCCGTCGACCGTAGGGAGGAAGTAGGTCAGGAGATGACCCCCATGCCGCCCGTCTCGGTCAGTCCTCGAAGCCCTCCGCTGCGCGCTGCCGCCGCAGGTCCTTGATGGCGCGGCGGCGGGCCAGGCGGTGGGTGCGGCGGATCTGGGCCTCCTGGTAGCGGCGCTTGTCCCGTTCCGTCTCGGGGAGGACCGGAGGAAGCTGGCGCGGCTTGCCGTCGGCGTCGACCGCGGCGAAGACCAGGTACGCCGAGCCGACCTGGGTGGCCGGGGTGGACTCGTTCCAGCGCTCGGCCAGGACCCGGACGCCGACCTCCATCGAGGTCCGGCCGGTCCAGTTGACCTGGGCCTTCACATGGACCAGGTCGCCGACCCGGACCGGTTCGAGGAACGCCATCTCGTCCATGGAGGCGGTGACGGCGGGGCCGCCGGAGTGGCGGCCGGCGACGGCGCCGGCCGCGTCGTCGACCAGTTTCATGATGACCCCGCCGTGCACCGTGCCCAGCAGGTTGGTGTCGCTGTGGGTCATGATGTGGCTGAGGGTGGTGCGGGAGGCCGAGGTCGGCTTGCCCGGGATCTCCGGGGTGCCCGACTCGGTGGCCGAGGCCTGGTGTGCCTGGTCTGTCATGGCCCCCACCCTATGCCGCGGTGACAGGTGTGCGATTTGTGTCAGGTTCGCAACAGCGGTGACCTGATTTTCCGACGAGTCTTGTATGGCGCCCGGCGGCGACCTGCACACTGGTGCGCATGAACGAATGGCCCGAGGGATGGTCCGGTGACAACCGAGGCGGCGGGTACGGACGCGGCAGCGCGAGCGCACGGCCGGAGAGCGCCCGCGTGATGCGTCAGGTCCGCCGCGGCCCCGGAGCGCCCGGCCCGGGCCGCCCCGCGGCACCGCCGTACGGCGGGGTGCCGCAGCAGCCGTCGTATGTCGACGGTCACGACGGTCACGAGGGCCACGGCGGGTACGACAGCGGGTACAACACCGGCCAGGTCTACGGCAGCCCCGGCGGCCGGGGCCCCGCCGGGCCCGGGCCGGGTCCCGGCCCCGGCGGCCCGCGGCCCGCCCCGGACTGGCGGCGCCGGATCAAGGTGACGGCGATCACGCTGGTGACGGTGCTGCTCGTCACGACCGTCGGGACGTACTTCTGGGCCGACTCCAAGCTCAATCGCGAGGTCGACCTGTCCAAGGTCATCGACCGGCCGGAGGCGGGCAAGGGCACCAACTACCTGATCGTCGGCTCCGACAGCCGCGAGGGCCTGACCGACCAGCAGAAGAAGGACCTGCGCACCGGCTCCGCCGAGGGCAAGCGCACCGACTCGATGATGATCCTGCACACCGGTGACAACGGCGCCACGCTGATCTCCCTGCCCCGCGACTCCAACGTGGAGATCCCGACCTTCGTCGGCTCCGATTCGGGCAAGACCTACCAGGGCACCGGCCGCCAGGTGAAGCTGAACGCCGCCTACGCCGAGGACGGCCCCGAGCTGCTGGTGCGCACGGTCGAGTTCAACACCGGGCTGCGCATCGACCACTACGTGGAGATCGGCTTCGCCGGTTTCGCCAACATCGTGGACGCGGTCGGCGGCGTCGAGATGGACATCCCGCAGGACATCAAGGACACCAAGTCCGGCGCCGACCTGAAGAAGGGCAGGCAGACCCTGGACGGCCAGGAGGCGCTGGCCTTCGTCCGCACCCGGTACGCGCTGGCCGGCTCCGACCTGGACCGGACGAAGAACCAGCAGAAGTTCCTGTCGGCCCTGGCGAGCCAGGTGGCCACCCCGTCCACGGTGCTCAACCCGTTCAGGCTGTACCCGACCATGGGCGCGGGCCTCGACTCGCTGATCGTCGACAAGGACATGGGCCTGTTCGACCTGGCCGACATGTTCTGGGCGATGAAGGGCGTCAGCGGCGGCGACGGCACCTCCATGAACATGCCGATCTCGGGCAGCACCGGCAACGGCAACCTGCAGTGGGACACCGCCAAGGTGAAGCAGCTGGTGAGCCAGCTGAAGAACGACGAGAAGGTCACCGTCTCGGGCAACTGAGCCCTGCGGGCACCGCCCGCGTCCGTCACTCCCTGCCGCAGACCACCTCGTCGCCCCGCACCACCTCGCCCGGCTCGCGCGGGGGCTCCTGCGGCCGCACCTTGCGGACCTCCGTGAAGTCGGCGCCCGCGATCACCTTCAGCGTGGCGCCCTGGCCCTTGACCGCCCGCAGCTCGCTGCCCGGCAGCGCGGCGGCCAGGGACCGGGCCGAGCGGTCCCAGCGGGGGTCGTAGGCGATGACGGTCCGCTCCACCGAGGGGGCCGCCGCGTTCACCGGGGTCCCGGTGGTGCGGAACCCGGTCGCCGCGAGGGCCTTGTCGATGCGCCGGCCGAGCCCCGCGGTGCGGGTGCCGTTCTCGACCTGGACGCGGATCTGCTCCGGGTCGACCGGTACCGGCTGCCGCGGTTTCCCGGACCGGGGCGGGTGGGTGGCCAGCGGCCGGTCCTCGCGCAGGGCGTCGAACAGCCGCTCGGACTTGACCGGGTCCCATTTCAGGGTGGAGCCGACGCCCTTGACGGCGTACCCCATCTGCCCGATGGGCACGGTGGTGAACTCGGAGGAGGACGGGGAGAAGTTCCGCATGGCCCGGCCCAGAGCCAGCAGTTCGTCGGTGCCGAAGCCCCGGTCGGCGCGGACCGAGCCGAGCACGGCGCGGGTGATGTCCCGGAACTTCATCGGGTTGAGCAGGATCCCGGAGGAGGTCGCCCGGTCGACGAGCGCCGCCAGGAAGTGCTGCTGGCGCTTCATCCGGCTCAGGTCGGCGGCGCCGTCGACATGCCGGGCGCGCACGTACTGCAGGGCCTCGCCGCCCCGGAGGGTGTGGGCTCCGGCCGGCAGGTCGAGGCCGGTGTGGCTGTCCTTGAGCGGCTCGGCGGTGCAGATCCGCACTCCGCCGAGGACGTCCACGGTCTTCATGAAGCTGGTGAAGTCGACCTCCAGATAGTGGTCGATCTTCACCCGGGTCATGTTCTCGACGGTGCGGATGGTCAGCTGCGGTCCGCCCTCGGCGTACGCGGCGTTCAGCTTCAGGGGATGCCCGCCGTGCCGCTTGCCGGTGGTCAGGTCGGTGTGGTCGGGCGTCATGGCGTACGAGTCGCGGGGCAGGCTGACCACGCTGGCGCGGTCCCGGCCCTCCGAGATGTGCACGATCATGATCGTGTCGGTGCAGCGGCAGGGCGCGCCGCCGAGCCGGTACTTCCTCCGCTGCTCCGCGGAGACCTCGTCCCGGCCGTCGGTGCCGACCAGCAGGACGTTCATGCCGTCGCCGGCCTGCGGACGGTTCTTCATGTCCTTGAAGGCGTCCACCCGGGCGATGTCCGTGTCCAGGGTGGACAGCACCGCGTGCCCGATCCCGGCCGAGGCCAGTACCACCACGGACAGCGCCGTCACCGCCCGGGTGACCCAGCGGGGGCGCCTGGGCCGTCCGGGCCGGCGCCCGGGGGGCCGCGGGCGCCGCCGCTGTGCCGCGGGCCCGCCCCGCGCGGGCGCCGCCGGGACCCGGGGAGCGGGGGAGCGGGGTGGCGTGGGCAAGGGGGACACCTCCGCGGGGACGGGCCCGTAGGGCCTTCAGGGCCGGACATGGGAACCCTGAGCACCGTAGGCCGATACGATCTGCTGCCCGGGGCAGTGGCCCCCGCGGCGCGCACCGGTGTCCCCCGTTCGCGGTAACGTGAGCACCGATGAACGCCAAGTCCGACGTGCGAACCCCCGCCGTTTCCGTGATCATGCCCGTGCTCAACGAGGAGCGGCATCTGCGCGGCGCCGTCCGCGCCATCCTCGCCCAGGAGTACGCCGGCGAGATGGAGGTCGTGATCGCCCTCGGTCCTTCCACGGACCGCACGGACGAGATCGCCGCCGCACTCGTCCGCGAGGACCCGCGGGTGCACACCGTGCCCAACCCGACCGGGCGCACCCCGGCCGCGCTGAACGCCGCGATCAAGGCGTCGCGGCATCCGGTCGTCGTCCGGGTCGACGGCCACGGCATGCTGTCGCCGGACTACATCGCCACCGCCGTACGGCTCCTGGAGGAGACCGGCGCGCAGAACGTGGGCGGCATCATGCACGCCGAGGGCGAGAACGACTGGGAGCACGCGGTCGCCGCCGCGATGACCTCGAAGATCGGCGTCGGCAACGCGGCCTTCCACACCGGAGGGCAGGCGGGCCCGGCCGAGACCGTCTACCTCGGAGTGTTCCGCCGCGAGGCGCTGGAGCAGCAGGGCGGGTACAACGAGGAGTTCATCCGCGCCCAGGACTGGGAGCTGAACTTCCGCATCCGCGAGGCAGGCGGGCTGATCTGGTTCTCGCCGGAGCTGAGGGTGTCGTACCGGCCCCGGCCGAGCGTGCCGGCGCTGGCCAGGCAGTACAAGGACTACGGCCGCTGGCGGCATGTCGTCGCCCGCTACCACTCCGGTTCCATCAACCTGCGCTACCTCGCCCCGCCGACGGCGGTGTGCGCGATAGCGGCCGGGGTCGTGGTGGGCGCGGTGCTCACGCCGTGGGCACTGGTGGTCCCGGGCGGCTACCTGGCCGCGATCGCCGCCGGGTCGGTGCCGGCCGGCAAGGGGCTGCCGGTGAAGGCGCGGCTGCAGATCCCGGTGGCGCTGGCGACCATGCACATGTCCTGGGGCTGGGGCTTCCTGACCAGCCCGCGGTCGCTGGCCCGCAAGGTGATCGCCAGCAGGCGCCCGGCGGTGCGGCGTCCGGGTGCCGACGCCGACGCGGGGGCCGCGGACGTCCGCTGAGTGCCCGTCAGGACCAGGCGAACGCCGGGTCCACGTGCATGCAGGCGCTGTCGTCGGCGCCGTTGAGCGCGTCGGCCGACTCGGGCGTGCTGTCGTCCCGCTCGGGCACCTGGTACGCCGTGCCCTCGCGCCAGTCCGCGCCGACGACGAGCGTGACCCCGGAGACCTCCGTGGACCGCTGCACCGAACTCAGCGGGATGCCGAGGGCCTTCGCGATCCGCTGGGCGTCGCCCTCCAGGTCGGCGCTCGGATAGCGGACGACCGTGCGTTCCTCGCCCCGGGCCCGGGCCTGGTCGGCGACCGCCTGGGCGAAGCCCTGCTCGGCGAGCAGCCCGGCGACCGTGCTGGCGCGTCCGGGCACGGCGGCCAGGGTGTCGGTCCGGGTGGCGTTGCGCACCTGCACCGCGATCTCGGCGTCGGGCGCGGCCGGGTCCAGCGAGGCCTTCTCCGGCGCCTGCTGCTTCTCGTTCGCACCCTTGCCGTCCAGCGGGATGTCCTCGCGCACCAGCCGGAACAGCTGCTCGGCCTCCTCGGTGGGTTCGACGCGTGCGCCGACATAGCGGTTGGGCATCGTGGTCATGGTGATGCGCTCCGGCTCCACCTTGCGCAGCTCGGTGCTGAGGTCGTACAGCTTCTTGACGGTGTCCAGGCCCGGGTCGACGGTGAGCGCCCGCGTCGCCTCCTCGGCGAGCCGGCGCAGCTTGTTGGGGCTGCTCAGGGTGGCGTTCTCGCGCAGTCGGCGCACCATCGCGCTCATGTACATGTGCTGGGCCTTGGCGCGGGCGAGGTCGCTGCCGTCCTCGAAGCCGTACCGGGTGCGCAGCCACTGCAGCGCCTGCTCGCCCTTGACGTCGTGCGTGCCCTCCTCCAGTTTCAGACCGGAGCCGTGGCCCTGAGCGTCCCGGGAGTGGATGTTGGCGTCCACGCACACCGGGACGCCGCCGATGGCGTCCGCCATCGAGACCACGCCGGCGAAGTCGACCATGACGAAGTGGTCGATGTGGATACCGGTCAGCTCCTGCCAGGTGGCCACCGTGCAGCCGGGTCCGCCGTGGCCGAGGCTCTGGTTGGTCATCGTCCGGCCGTTGCTCGCCGGGTACACCTTGCCGTCGTCGGGGTCGGTGCACCTGGGGATCGGCACGAGGGTGTCGCGGGGCATGCTGACGACCGACATGTTGGTGCGGTCGGCGGAGAGATGGACCAGCATCTGCACATCCGCCAGCGGGGTGGAGCCGAACGTCTCCCGGGCGCCGCCGAGTTCCTGGTTCTCCTCGGTGTCCCGGGCGTCCGAGCCGATGACGAGGATGTTCAGCGGGGTCTGGCCCGCGGCGTTCGGGGTCGGCTTGGCGACCTTGTTGTCGCCGAGGTTCAGCTCGTCCTTCCGGATGTTGCTGTTCAGGTGCTGGTAGTAGACGTAGCCCGCGCCGGCGGTGCCGAGTATCAGCAGGGACAGGACCACGGCGGTCCAGCGCAGCGCGCGCCGCCTGCGCCGTGGCGGCCGGAGTCTGGCGGCCCTGTCCCCGGTGGCCCCGCCTCCGGCTCCCGCGCCCGCGGCCCCTTCGCCCGCGGCACCGTTGGCCTCGGAGGGGTCGCCTCCGGTGGGGCCGCCTCCGCCGGGGGCGACGGCCTCGTCCGGGCCGGGGGTGCCCCGTACCGCCGCGGAGGCCGTCTCCTCCTGTACACCGCTTCGCGTCACGTCCTGTCCTTCCCCGCCCCTCGGGCCCCCGCCCTCGCCCCGCCTCCGCCCGGAGCCGGCCTGCCGGTCGTCCTGTCAGACGCACGACAGGCCGGTTGGGTTACCCCCCTGTCCGGGATGTCCCCACTGTGCCGGTCCTCTCAGCGCTGTGCCGGCCGTCTCAGCCGGCGCACTGCACCTTGTCGGCGGTGGACTTCTCCACCTCCGGTGCCTTCACCGGCGCGTCGAGCCGCACCCCGGCGCCCCGGAAGTCCGGGCCCAGGGTCAGTGTCATCGTCGGCAGCCCCTGGGCGTTGGTCACGCTCTCGCCCGGCTTCATCGCCGCGCCGGGCAGCCCGAGGAGCGCGGCGAGCGCGCGGGCCTGGTCCGCCTGGTCGGGGGCGTACTCCAGGGTGGTCCTGGCGATCTTTTCGGGGGCGTTGCCCGCGTTCTCCGACCTGGGGACGCCGCCCTCGGTCTGCAGCCACTGCAGTTCCTGCTGCGCGCTGCCGCTCGGGGCGCCGCCGTTGAGGACCCGTACCCGGATCTCGGAGGCGTCGGCCTTGGGGCCCTCGAGCCGGGCGGCGACGGCGGCGGCCTCCTCGTCCTTCTCCTGCTTCTTCTCCCGCTCGACCTCGGTCAGCGACACGTCGTTGATGATCGCCTCGAAGAGCTGCGGCGCCTGCGCCTCGTTCAGGACGACCGTCGCCCGGACCTTCTCGGCGGGGTTGTCCTTCACCGGCACCGTGGTGAAGGAGATGTTCTTCGTCGGCACCTTCTTGAGCTCCAGGGCGAGGTCCTTGAGCGTGCCGACCTTTCCGATCGCCTTGTCGACGGTGAGCGCCTCGGTGGCCGCCTCGGCGAGCCGCAGCAGCTTCGAGGGACTGGTCAGGGTGTCGCCGGAGGACATCTTGCGCATCAGCGAACCCAGGAACTGCTGCTGCACCTTGATGCGGTCCAGGTCGCTCTGGTTGCCGAAGCTCTTGCGGGTACGGACGAACGCGAGGGCCTGCTCGCCCTGGACGACGGACTCGCCCTCGGGCAGGTCCAGTTTCGACTTCTCGTCCTTGACGGCGCGCTCGAGGCAGACCTTCACCCCGTCCACCGCCGTGGTCAGCGTCTTGACCGCGTTGAAGTCCGCCATCATGAAGTGGTCCACCTGGATGCCGGTGGCCTCCTGCACCGTCCGCATCGTGCAGCCCGCGTCCCGGCCGCCCTCCCCGAGGCTCCGGTTGAAGCGGACGCCCGCGGTGCCCGGGACGATCTCCGTCGTGCCGTCGTCCTGTGCGGTGGGGCAGTCGGGGATGTCGACGATGAGGTCGCGGGGGATGCTGAGGGCGGTGGCGTTCGACCGGTCCTTGCTGACGTGCAGCAGGATGGTGGTGTCGGCGTGGCCGACGCTGCCGGCGTCGCCGTAGCCCTCGTTGCCGGCGCCGGTGCGCTTGTCGGTGCCGATCAGCAGGATGTTGAAGGCCTCGTCCTTGCGGAAGCTGCTCGCGCCCGCGCTGCCGACGTCCGTCGTCGACACGTTGCCCTCGAGATGCTTGAGATAGGCGTAGCCGCCGACGCCCGCGACGAGCACGACGAACGCCGTGGCACCGCCGGTCCACAGCAGCGCCCGGCGGCCCCGGGACCGCTTCGGCGGCTGCTTCGCCCGCGCCGGGCGGCGCCCCCCGCGCCGGCCCGGGTGCGGCTCGGGTTCGGTGCGCCGCCGTCGCTGGGACGGGACCTGGGCGGCGGACCGGCGCTGCCCGGGGACGGACCCGCCGGAACCCTCGGCACCGCCGGAAGCGTCTCCCCGGCCCGGACGCCCCGGCCCGCCGGACCGGGGCCGGGGTACGGAGCCGGGTGCGGACCCGGTCTCCGGTGCAGCCCCGCGTGCGGAACCGGACGTGCCCCCGGCCGCGGAGGGCGGGAGCCGGAGCTCGTACTCGCCGGTGCGCGGATTGAGCACCCACTGGTCTGCGGGGTCGACCCCGTCCCCCCGCCCACGGCCTTGTGCGTCCACGGTTGTCCGATTCCTCCGCACGGTCTGGTCAACGAGTGCACGACGCCCGGGTGGACCGCACGGCGGTGGGCACTGAAGCGCTCACACTATCCGCCCGGTTCGGCGTCGAACGATCTCGGTGACGCGTCTGACATTCCTACTGCAGGGCAATCCGCCCATACCTTCCGGCCGGCCCCGGACGCCCCCCCGGGCGCGGCCGTCAGCTCACTTGGCGCACTCGACCTTGTCCGCCGTGGCCCTCTGCACCCCCTCGGGTGCGTCGCCGGAGGAGGAGTCGAGCTTCACCCCGGCGCCCTTGAAGTCCTTGCCCAGGGTCAGCGTCATGGTCGGCAGCCCCTGGGCGTTGGTCACGCTCTCGCCCGGTTTCATCGCCGCGCCGGACAGCCCTAGCAGTTCGGCGAGGCGGCGGGCCTGGTCGGCCTGCTCGGGGGCGTACTCCAGCGTGGTCCTGGCGATCTCCGCGGGTGCGTTGCCCGCGTTCTCGGACTTGGTGACGCCCGCCTCGGTCTGCAGCCAGGTCAGTTCGCGCTGGGCGCTGCCGTCGGACGCGCCGCCGTTGAGGACGCGGACGCGGACTTCGGAGGCGTCGGCCTTGGGGCCCTCGAGCCGTGCGGCGACGGCGGCGGCCTCCTTCTGCTGCTCCTTCTTCTTCTCCTCCTCGACCTCGGTGAAGGAGACGTCGCTCCTGATCATGTCGAAGACCTGCGGGGCCTTCGACTCGTCCAGCACGACCGTCGCCTTGACCTTCTCCGCGGGGTTGTCGATCACCGGCACCGTGGTGAACGTCAGGTTCTTGGTGTTGAGCTTGCCCAGCTCCAGACCGAGGTCCTTGAGCTTGCCGATGCTGTCGAGCGTGGAGTCGACGGTGAGCGCCTTGGTGCCGGCCTCCGCCAGCTTCAGCATCTTCGACGGGCTGGTGAGCGTGTCGTTGGACTTCAGCTTGCGCATCAGCGAGCTCAGGAACTGCTGCTGGATCTCGATCCGGCTCAGATCGCCGCCGAGCCCGACGGAGTGCCGGGTGCGCACGAAGGCGAGCGCCTGCTCGCCCTCGATGGTGTGCTCGCCGGCCGCCAGCTTCAGATGCGAGTCCGGGTCGTCGATGTCCTTGGCCAGACACACCTCGACGCCGCCCACGGCCGAGGTCAGTGTCTTGACGGCGTTGAAGTCGGCGACCATGAAGTTGTCCGGCTGCACCCCGGTCAGCTCGGTGACGGTACGCATCGTGCAGCTGGGCGTACGGCCGTCCTGCCCCAGGCTGGTGTTGAAGCGGACGCCCGTGGCGCCGGGGATGACCTCTTTCGTGCCGTCGTCCTGTGTGGTGGGGCAGTCGGGGATGTCGACGATGAGGTCGCGGGGGATGCTGAGGGCGGTGGCGTTCGACCTGTCCTTGCTGACGTGCAGCAGGATGGTGGTGTCGGCGTGGCCGACGCTGCCGGCGTCGCCGTAGCCCTCGTTGCCGGCGCCGGTGCGCTTGTCGGTGCCGATCAGCAGGATGTTGATGGCCTCGTCCTTGCGGAAGCCGCCGGTGCCCGCGCCGTCGTCGGGGATGGCCGTGATGTTGTCGCTGAGGTGCTCCAGGTAGAAGTAGGCCGCACCGGCCGTGCCGAGGACGATGAACGCCAGGGTGCCGCCGGTCCACGCCAGGACCTTCTTCGCCTTCGGCTTCTTCTTGGCCGGGCGGCGGCCGCGCCGCCCCTGCGGCGGCTCCTCGGGGGCCCCGCGCCGCCTGCGCTGGGGCGGCACCTCGTGGCCGGAGGGCTCCGGCCCGGAGGACCTGTGCCCGGCCTCGCGCCGGGTGTTCCCGCCCCCGGCGGCTCCGCGGGGCCCGGGGACCGCCGACTGCGGAGCGGAAGGATTCAGTCGCAGTTCGTATTCGCCGGTGCGCGGATTGAGTACCCACTGGTCTGCGGGGTCGATGTTGTCCCCCCGCCCACGGCCTTGCGCGTCCACGGTTGTCCGAATCCTCCGTCGGGGCGCGGCGCCTTCCCCCTCAAAGGCGCTCGGGTCTCTCACTCGGTGCGCGACCCGCGGGACGACGGTGTCGGCGTCGGGTGCACCGGATCGCTCACACTAACCGCCCAGTTCAGCGTCCGGCGACGCTGGTGACAAATTCCACGGACCTTATAACCGGGCAATCCGCCCAATTGCCCGGACTGGAGTGCCTTCCTGTGCGCCGCCTTTGAACCGCCTTTACGCACAGGCGTCCTCGGCGGCGGTGTTCCCGCTGAACGTCGGCGCCGGAGAATCGCTCTCCCCGGGTGCGGTGTCATCCCGCTTTTCGGTGGACGTTCCGTTGTCGAATCCATACGGTCCGTATCCGGCGGAATCGCGCGAACCGTCGCGTTCGTCGACCACTACGGGTTCATCCATCCGCAGCCGGGTGAACAACTCCCCCGCCTCGGGCTCCCTGAGCTGGTCGCGATTGACGTCCCCGACGTACGGCTCCCGGGGAACGGTCAGGAATTGCACATCTTCGGTGGGAATGTCGCGCAGACCGCGCACAAGTGCGTACAAACCGCGCAGACTCGCCAGTCCCGGGTCGGTGGTGAGCGACGAGGTGGCGGCGTCCAGCAACGGGTACAGCTTCACCGGATTCAGCAGTACGTCATTGCTCTGCACCTTGCTGACGAGTGCCGCGAGGAAGCGCTGCTGCCGTTCCATCCGGCCGGTGTCGCTGCCGTTGCCCAGCGACTTGCGGGCCCGGACATAGCCGAGGGCCTGTTCCCCGTTCAGCGTCACCCGACCGGCGGGCAGCCGAAGTTCGGCCGCCTCGTCGTGGACCGGTTCCGTCAGGCACACCGCCACGCCGTCGACCGCGTCCACCATCTTCTTGAAGCCGTGGAAGTCGACGACCACGTGATGGTCGATGCGAATGCGGGTGAGTTTCTCCACCGTCCGGATCGTGCAGGCCGAACCACCCGCCTCGAAGGCGTAGTTGAACTGTGCGAACACCGGCTCGCTGCGGGAGCCGTCCGGACGGCGGCAGCCCGGCACCCGCACCATCAGATCTCGGGGGAGGGAGACCGCGGTGGCGCTGCGGCGGCCCGCCGGCAGATGCAGCAGGATCACGGTGTCCGACCGCTCGGTCCCCGGGTCCCGGCCGTAGCGGGCGTTCTCCTCGCCCGAGCGGGTGTCGGAGCCGATCAGCAGGATGTTCTGCGCGCCCCGGACCAGGGCCGTGGGCCGCTCGTTCTCGTACCGGGCGAGTTCGGCCGCGGCGGCCTCGTCGGGGGTGATGTTCCCGTCCAGCTTGGCGTACACCGCCCAGCCGGCGCCCACGGCACCGGCCAGCACACCGGTGACGGCGAGTCCGGCACAGGCCAGCCGTCGCCGCCGGCGCCGCCGGCGCAGTCCGCTCCCGGAAGCAGCCGCCCCGGCACCCGGCCCCAGGGTGCGGCCTTCCGGCCGCGGCGCACCTGACCCGTCGTCGCCCACGTCTGGCACCACCCCTCAGGCCGTACGAGCGTGCCGTGCTGCATGCGCGCGGCCGCACCCACGGCGGCGGCCGCACTTACGACAATGACGTGGAAACGGGGGGATGGGCGGGTGGGGATGGGCCGAACGGGGGAGCGGGAGCGGGAGCGGCGGAGACGGGGGGCGGGAGCCGTAGGGGGCGGGGTCCGCCTCGTCAGCGTGCCGTGGCCGTGACCCGCTCCGTCTCGATCCGCTGGTCCACCGTCTCGCCCGGCAGCCGGTCCAGGTTCCGGCACAGCACCACGGAGCCGTCGGTCGCCAACGGCCCGTACAGCCCGGCGTTGAGACCCTCCCACGTGTCGTAGGGCAGCGCGGACAGAATTCGTGCGCCGGGTCCCGTGAGCCCCAGCTCCGGCGCCTCCGCACGCGCCCGCTCGACCACCTCGGCACCGCTGAACTCCCGCCCGGCCACGATCAGCCCGGGCTCCTCCGGGTCCACCGGCGCATACGGCACGAACCGGTCCCCCTGCCCCGGCACCTCCACTGCATAGTCGGTGAAGCCCTCCGGCACCTGCGGGAACCGCCCGCCGAGCGGCCGCAGCGCCAGCGCGATCCGCGCCCCGGAACAGGCCCGGGCGGCCTGCAGCGACTCCGGCTCCGGACCGCTCACGGCCACGTCGGCAGCCGCCGGATCCCCGGCCACATCGGCGATGACACCCACCGACGCGCACGCCAGCAGCCACACCGCGGTCTGCCAGTGCGCGGGCAGCAGCAGCGCGACCCGGTCCCCGGGTTCGACGGACAGTTCGTCCTGGAGCAGATTCGCGGTCTTGGCCACCCAATTGGCGAAGGTGGCCACGGACAGTTCGACCCGTTCGCCGGTGGCGTCGTCGTAGAAGGTCACCAGGGGGCGTCCCGGGTCCGCGGCGAGCGCGGAACTCAGCAGGTCGGCAGGGGTGCGGTCACTGGCATTCACCCGCGCAAGCGTACGCGGGCCGACCCGCGTGCACCGAGCGGGCGGGCCTTTGGGACGCCACCGGTTCGGGCGAACGGGCCTGGCGGAGCGTCAAGTTCCCGATGGACAGATTTGTATGAATATGTCCAGGATCAGGAGCATGGGTGGATTCCTTGCTTCCTCGATCGGCGCCATGTGCGCGGCAGCGCTCGTTCTCCCCCTCGCCCCGCCCGCGGTCGCCGGCACGAACGGGAGCGCTCCAAGGAGCGCGGGCGGGGGCGCGAGCGCGATCGGTGGCGCCGCCCCGGTGCCGACCGCGCCGTACGTCCCCGGCAGCACCCAGTCGCTGCCCCTTCAGCCCCTCGCCCGCGACCGGGCGCCCGGCGCCGCCGTTCAGGGCCTGCCCCGCCGCGATGTACGGCAGTTCTCCCTCGTCGGAGTGGTGTGGGACGACCCGGAGAGGGAACTGCACGGCACCGTCCAGGTCCGTACCCGCACCACCGGCACCGGCACCTGGTCCGACTGGCAGGACCTTCAGACGCACAACGCCGAGCACGCCGCCGACCCGGGTACCGCCGAGCGCACGTCGGACCGGGTGCGCGGGGCCACCGCACCGCTGTGGGTGGGCGCGTCGGACGGTGTGGAGGTCCGGGTCCGTGCCGAGACCGACCTGGCTGCGCGCAGTCGTGCCACCACGGCACCCCTCCCCGCCGGCCTACGCCTCGAACTCGTCGACCCCGGCGACGGCGACCCGCCGCCCGCAGACGCCCCCACGGACGCCCCCACGGACGCCTCCGCAGACGATGCCGCAGACGCCTCCGCAGACGCCCCCGTCGGCGGTGCCCCTGGCGGTCCCCGCACCGGCACCCTGAGCGCCGGGCCCGCCGAGGCCGTGGCCGCGTCCGCCGTCAACGCCGATCTCGCCCCCCTCGGAGCCACCGAGATCCCGGAACTGAACCGTGCCCAGACCGAGAGCGAACTGATCACTCTGGGCGTCGACGCGCTGACCGGGCAGCCGCCGGTCCAGCAGCAGAAGGTCAAGCCGTACATCGGACCGCGGCCCGGCATCGTCACCCGCCTCGGCTGGGGCGCCGACGAGCGGCTGCGCGAGAAGCGGTTCGTCTACACCAAGAAGGTCAAGGCGGCGTTCGTGCACCACACGGCCACCGGCAACAACTACAGCTGCACGCAGGCCCCCTCCGTCATCCGCGGTATCTACCGCTACCACGTGAGCAGCATGGGCTGGCGGGACATCGGCTACAACTTCCTCGTCGACAAGTGCGGAAAGATCTACGAGGGCCGGGCCGGTGGTGTGGCACGGCCGGTCATGGGCGCACACACCCTCGGGTTCAACACCAACAGCATGGGAATCGCAGTTCTCGGCACCCACACGTCCAAGAAGCCCTCCTCCAAGGCGCTGAAGGGCATCGCCCGGCTCACCGCGTGGAAGCTCGGCCTCTTCGGCATGAATCCGCGGGCCAAGACATACCTGAAGTCCGGCGGTGGCAATCTCTACCAAAAAGGCAGGAACGTACGACTGAACGTCATCTCCGGCCACCGTGACGGTTTCGCCACGGAGTGCCCGGGACGTCGGCTGTACGGCAAACTCGGCACGGCCCGCTCGACCGCGGCGAGCTACCAGGGACGCTGAAGGAACACCCCTTGGGGGGAGCTGAAGGAACACCCCTTGGGGGTCAGGGGCAGGACGGGGCAAGGACAGGGACGGGGGACAGGGATGCGGGGGCACCCGGGAGGGTCCTCGACGGTGCAGCGCAGCGGTCGGCATGCACACGGAACGGGCTGCATACACTGGCCGGCCGACAGACAGTTCGGCCGGTCCCGGCAGGAAGCAGAGACGACAGGTGACAGAAGCGATCCTCCTGGTCGGCGGCAAGGGCACGAGGCTGCGCCCGCTCACGGTGCACACACCGAAGCCGATGGTCAGGGCGGCGGGGGTGCCGTTTCTCACGCACCAGCTGGCACGGGCGCGGGCGGCGGGGGTGGAGCACATCGTGCTCGCCACGTCCTATCTGGCCGAGGTGTTCGAGCCGTACTTCGGGGACGGCTCCGCCCTCGGGCTGCACATCGAGTACGTGACCGAGGAGGAGCCCCTCGGCACGGGCGGCGCGATCCGCAACGTGGCCTCCCGGCTGCACTCGGGACCGGACGACCCGGTACTCGTCTTCAACGGCGACATCCTGACCGGCCTGGACATCCGCGCGCTGGTGCGCACCCACGAGTCGACGGGGGCGGACGTCTCGCTCCATCTGACGAAGGTGACGGACCCGAGGGCGTACGGTCTGGTCCCCACCGACGGCACGGGCCGGGTCCTGGCGTTCCTGGAGAAGCCCCAGACCCCGGAGGAGATCGTCACCGACCAGATCAACGCGGGGGCGTACGTCTTCCGCCGCTCGGTCATCGACACGATCCCGGCGGGCCGCCCGGTCTCGGTGGAGCGGGAGACCTTCCCGGAGCTGCTGGCGGGCGGAGCCCATCTGCAGGGCATGGTCGACTCGACGTACTGGCTGGATCTGGGCACCCCGGCGGCCTTCGTACGGGGCTCGGCGGACCTTGTGCTGGGGCGCGCACCGTCCCCTGCCGTCCCCGGCCGGTGCGGTGACCGCCTCGTCCTGCCCACGGCGCGGGTGGCGGCGGACGCCAAGCTGTCCGGCGGGACGGTGGTCGGGGAGGGCGCGTCCGTGGCCGGGGGCGCACGGGTCTTCGGCAGCACGATCCTGCCGGGCGCGGTGATCGAGCCCGGCGCGGTCGTCACCGACTCCCTTGTCGGCAACCGCGCCCGCGTGGGCCGGCGTTCGGTCCTTACCGGCACGGTCATAGGCGATGGCGCGATCGTCGGCGCCGACAACGAACTCCGCACGGGCGTCCGCGTCTGGTGCGACGCCCACATTCCCTCGGGCGCCCTCCGCTTCTCTTCGGACACCTGACCCGCCGCCCGCCCCACCGCGGGCGGTCGTGCCGCCCCGCCGCGGGCAGTCGTGCCTCCCTCAGTGCCTGAACGGCCTGGGAGGTATCCCCAGGGGCGGCATGGGTGGGCGCGGGCGGCACCCGGCGGCGCCGGGCCGCACCGCCCACCCCGATGCCGGTCACCCCGTCGGCACCGGGCTCCCTCCCACCGCAGACAGCCCCGGCCCGGCAGAACCCCTTTCAGGAAGCGGAGGGCTCAGAACCGCCCGATGTCCCCCCGCGCCATCCGCGGAGCCCTCCGCGGCGGCACGCGCCCACTCAGGAGAATCAACCGCGCGGCCCGATGCCGCTGTCCCGCGTACGGCTCCAGCAAGCGCAGCATCTCCGCATCATCGGCCCCCCGATCCCCTGCCAGCGCCCACCCCACGATCCCCGGCAGATGCAGATCCCCCACGGTCACCGCATCCGGAGCCCCGTGACTGCGCTGCACCACCTCCGCCGAGGTCCACGGCCCGATCCCGGGCACCAGCTCCAGCCGCGCCTGCGCCGCCGCGGGCTCCATCCGGACCGCCTCCTCCAGCCGCCCGGCGACCCGCACGGCCCGCAGCACGGTGGCCGCCCGCTTGTCCTCGACCCCTGCCCGGTGCCAGTCCCAGGACGGGATCAGCGCCCAGGTCCGCGGCGCCGGCATCACATACATCCGCCCCGGCACCGGCCCCGGCGCCGGCTCCCCGTACTTCCGCACGAGCAACCGCCACGCCTGATACGCCTCGACCGTCGTGACCTTCTGCTCGAGCACCGACGGAATCAGCGAGTCCAGCACCAGCCCCGTCCGCGTCAGCCGCAACCCCGGCCGCCGGTGCCGGGTCACCGCCACCAGCCGGTGCCGTGGCGCGAACGCGGCCGGATCGTCGTCGGCGCCCAGCAGGCCGGGCAACTGTTCCAGCAGCCACTCCGCGCCGGGTCCCCAGGCCTCGCCCCGTACCTGACCGCCGCGTGCGGCGACCCGCAGCGTTCCCGGCCCGGCGGGCGTCAGACTGGCCCGCCACACCGACCCGTCCGGCGTCGTCCGGAACGTCGGATCACCCGGCCCGCGCCGCAACGGCCCCAGCACCAGCCCGAGGTCGAACGGCCCGCCCGGCACCCAGACACGTACCTTCCCCGGAGCCGGAGCCGGAGCCGGAGCCGGAGCCGGAGCCGGAGCCGTCGCTCCGCCCGGCACCGCCTGCCGCGGAACCCCACTCGGACCGTCGGGACTGCCGGGCCCGTCGAGCCCGGTAG
The DNA here is from genome assembly GCF_036689765.1 of Streptomyces poriticola. Classification (NCBI taxonomy): domain Bacteria; kingdom Bacillati; phylum Actinomycetota; class Actinomycetes; order Kitasatosporales; family Streptomycetaceae; genus Streptomyces; species Streptomyces poriticola. The sequence continues at coordinate 21,376 of NZ_JBAGKH010000003.1, read as the reverse complement.
GCACGGCGACATGCCCACCGCGCACGGTCGTACGCGTGGGCCGGTGAGCGAAACGTCCTGCCACGGGCCGGGTCCAAGGTTCCAGAAGAGTGCCGGAGAACTCCTACGAGGGTAGGCGCTCCCGCCCCGCCCCACCTCCGTCCCACCCCAACGCGACCTCACCGCACCTCGATGAACCTCCCCGCATCCCGCTCCGGCCGTGGCCGCGGCTCCTCCGCCGGGTGGCCGACGGCGACCGCGCCCATCGGGTCCCATTCCGCCGGCAGCCCGAGCGCCTCCCGTACGACGTCCCGGCAGAACATCGTCGACGACACCCACGCCGAGCCGAGGCGTTCCCCGGCCAGCGCGACCAGGAAGTTCTGTACGCCGGCCCCGGCGGCCACCACGAACATCTCCCGCTCCGCCGTGTCACGCCGCGCGTCCCCATAGGCGTGCGAGCCGTCCATGACCAGGCAGGGGACTACCAGATACGGCGCGTTGCGCAGCACGTCACCGCGCCGGATCCGCTTGGCGACGGACTCCTCGCCGCGGCCGTCGCGTCTGAGGTCGGCGATCCACGCCTCCCGCATCGCGTCCAGCAGCCGGGTGCGGGACTCCGCCGACTCCAGGAGGACGAAACGCCAGGGAGTGGTGTGGTGCGGCGCCGGTGCCGTGACCGCCGCGGCCACCGCCCGGCGTACCGCGCCGGGGTCGACGGGCTCGTCGGTGAACGCCCGGACCGTACGTCGCCCGGTCACCGCCTGCCGGACCGCCTCCGAGGTGCCCAGTCGGAACATGTCGTCACGCGCGCCGCGCACCATGGCCCGCGCGCCCTCCCCGTCACCCTCGGCCACGACGTGCGGCAGCCCGCGCACGACCGCGACCGGCAGCCCGGAGACCTTGCCCTTGACCAGGTCGCCCGCAGCGGCCAGTTCGTCCGCGGTGGCGACGACGGTGGCGGCGAGGGGATTGCCGTGTGCGTCCGTGCCGCCGCGCAGGTCGTCCAGGACCCGCACCCCGGCCGCGCCGATCGCCACGTCCGTCAGCCCGGCGCGCCAGGGGCGGCCGAAGGTGTCGGTGACGACCACGCCGACGGTGACGCCGAGGGCGTCGCGCAGCCCGTCGCGGATGGCGCGGGCCGAGGCGTCCGGATCCTCGGGCAGCAGCAGGACCGTCCCCGAGGGGGTGTTGGAGGCGTCCACGCCGGCCGCCGCCATGACCAGGCCCTGGCGGTTCTCGACGATGCGCAGCGCTCCGCGCCGGGCCACCACCCGCACCGTCTCCGCGTCGATCGCCGCCTCCCGGTCGGCGGCAGGCACGACACGGCCCTCGGATTTGGAGACGATCTTCGACGTGACCAGCAGGACGTCCCCGTCGGCCAGCCCCGGCTCGGCCGCCGCGACCAGCTTGGCCAGGTCGTCGCCGGGCACCACCTCGGGCAGCCCGGGCACCGCCCAGACCCGGAATCCCTCCCCGCTCACGCCGCTTGCACCTCCCCGGCCAGCGCCAGTGCCTCCCGGGCCATCCGCGCGGTCGCCTCCGCGTCGGTCATCATCAGTGGCACCGCCCGGCAGACGATGCCCGCCGCCTCGATGCGCGGCACCGAGGCCGCGTCGACGGTGTCGACCAGCCAGCCGTCCAGCAGCCCGGAGCCGTAGTACTCGGCGACCGCCGCCGCCGTGGACTCCACACCGACCGCGGCGAGCACCTTGTCGGCCATCCCGCGCACGGGCGCGTCCCCGACGATGGGGGAGAGCCCGACCACCGGCACCCCGGCGTCCGCGATCGCCTCCCGGATGCCGGGCACGGCGAGAATCGTGCCGACCGAGACGACGGGGTTGGACGGCGGGAAGAGGATCACGTCCGCCTCGGCGATGGCCTCCAGCACGCCGGGCGCCGGCTTCGCCTGCTCGGCGCCGACCGGGACCACGGCGTCGGCGGGCACCGAGGCCCGCAGCCGCACCCAGTACTCCTGGAAGTGGACCGCCTTGCGCTCCCCTTCCAGCTCGACGGCGACATGCGTCTCGACCCGGTCGTCGGTCATCGGGAGCAGGCGCACGCCCGGCTTCCAGCGGTCGCAGAGGGCCTCCGTCACCGCGCTGAGCGGATATCCGGCACCGATCATCTGCGTCCGCACGATGTGCGTGGCGAAGTCCCGGTCGCCGAGCCCGAACCACTCCGGCCCCACGCCGTACGCCGCGAGTTCCTCCTTGAGGCGGAAGGTCTCGTCGGCCCGCCCCCAGCCCTGCTCCTCGTCGATGCCGCCGCCGAGCGTGTACATCACCGTGTCGAGGTCCGGGCAGACCTTCAGCCCGAAGAGGTGGATGTCGTCTCCGGTGTTGCCGACGACCGTGATGTCCGCGTCCGGCGCCGCCTGCTTCAGACCACGAAGGAAACGGGCACCGCCGATGCCGCCTGCCAGAACCACAATGCGCATGGCGACAGTGTGGCAGGCGGGTACGACAGCGGGGCCGGGCAGCCGCCCCCGGGCGGGGCAACCGTCCGCAGGCCGGGCAGCCACCGGGGCAGCTGCCGGGCGTCGCCGGTCACCGGGCGTCAGCCGGTCGCGGCCGGGTCAGGCGGTGGTCACGGTGTCCGCCCCCGCGCTGTGGGGCGCCGCCGCGGCGCACCGGGCGGAGTGCGCGAAGTGCATCGTCATCTCCGTCAGGCCCGGGTAGTAGACGTGCAGGCTGACCGCGGGCTCCAGCGCGTCGTTGAGCACCTCGTGCACATAGCCGGGCGCGAACACCCGTTGCGCTCCGGGCCGCAGCGCGCGCGTGCCGCGCCGCGAGCGCTCGGTCAGGGTGCCGTCCAGGACGGTCAGCACGCCGGAGGAGCCGCCGTGGTCGTGCAGCCCGCTGCCCTGCCCGGGCACCCAGGAGAGCAGCCACACCTCGTACCCGGGGCCGGTGCGCAGCCGGTGGTACCAGCGGGTGGTGGCGTCGTACCGGACGAGGTGCTCCCACTGCGTCCGGTCGGCGGCGATGGAGCGGGCGAGACCGGCGTACTCGGCGACGGTGGCCGGGTGCTCGCGCGGTGCCTGGAGGAGATGCGGGACTTCGAGGATGTCGCCGGCGATCTGCAGGTCGCTGTCGCTGTTCATGGATGCGGTGGTTCCTCGCGAGGAGTGCGGAAGCATGTGGGGGAGGGGCGTCCGGGTCCCGTGCGGCCGGTTCGCGGACGACGGGGAGCGCGGGCGTCTGCCCTGGTCGGGCGGGAGAGTGCGGGGCCGGGTGACGTGCACCCGGGAGTCGGCCGGAGCGCGTGGCTCAACAGCCGCAACAGCAACAGCTACAGCGAGCCCGGGCAGCACCGTGGGACCCGGCGGGGCGGGTCGAGGTGAGTGCCGAGTTCGCGAGCATGCCCACAAGGACAGCGGTTCACACCCGCACTGTCAACTCGATGCCCGCTATGTGGGACATGGTTCACCTCTTCCGGTTCATCTCCCAGGCGAAAGGTTTGCTCAGATGGGCGACGGGACACATGGCGCACAAGCCGGGCGCACAACCCCTGTTGCGAACCTGTGATGCGAATGTGATCAAGTTCGCTTCGGCGGGTGTGTCGGAACGGGATCGAACACGCGGGCGTCCTTTCCTGCACAGGGCTGCGCGGGGCCGGTGGTTCCGCGTACTCCCCTGGGAATGTCAAGGTTTATGGCGATTTGAACACTTTCCGCATGCCCTTGGTTCCGCAGAGTGAATAAGGGGCCCAATAGCAGATCCCGGCTTGACTCGCCCGGAGCAGCACACTTGTAATTTCACTCGTGTCGTTAAGCCGCCATCGGTAACGGCAGCATCACGGGGACGCGAAAGACAGACGAGGGGCGCACATGACCGAGCTGGTGCAGCAACTGCTGGTCGACGACGCGGACGAGGAACTCGGCTGGCAGGAGCGCGCGCTGTGCGCCCAGACCGACCCCGAGTCCTTCTTCCCCGAGAAGGGCGGCTCCACCCGGGAGGCCAAGAAGGTCTGCCTGGCGTGCGAGGTCCGCTCCGAGTGCCTCGAGTACGCCCTCGCCAACGACGAGCGCTTCGGCATCTGGGGCGGCCTGTCCGAGCGGGAACGCCGCCGGCTGAAGAAGGCCGCCGTCTGACGCACGGCCGCATCCGCGGACAGCGGCACTCTGCGGGTGACGGCACCCGGCGGACAGCGGCACTCCGTGCACCGCGGCTGCGTCCGTACCCGCGACGGTCGCATCCGCCCGCAAAGCGCACATATTTCGCATGTATCCGCGGTGGCCGGGTCACGAACGGCCCGTCGCAGGTGGGTTGTCCACAGGCGGCGGGCCGACGTCATGCCCAGCCGATAGTGTGGTCGCTCGTCCGAGACGCCCCGCCGTTCCCATCAGGCACGGGCGTCCACCGCAGTCCACCGAACCGGGGCCCGTACCTCGATGTCCGTGCACAGCCACCCGGCAGCCCATCATGGCACCGCTGCCACAGCCGCGTTCGACCCGGCCCACCAGCCCGCGTTCGACCCGGCCAACCCGCCCGCGTTCGACCCGGCCCACCCGCCCGAGTTCCCACGTCATGTGGTGACCGCGGTCCTCGTCTCCCACGACGGCGCCCGCTGGCTGCCCGACGCGCTCGCCGGGCTGCTCGGCCAGGAGCGCCCCGTCCAGCACGTGGTGGCCGCCGACACGGGCAGCGCGGACGACTCCGCCCGGCTGGTCACCGACGCCCTCGGCGACGACCGCGTACTGCACCTCGCCCGGCGCACCGGCTTCGGCCAGGCCGTCGAGGAGGCCGCCCGCACCGCCCCCGTGCTCACCCCCGACGACCTCCCTTATCTGAAGCGGCCCAGCGGCTGGGACCCGGTCACCCGCTCCTGGCGCGACGACGCCTACGACATGCCGGAGCTGCCGCACGGCGAGCCGGTCCAGTGGCTGTGGCTGCTGCACGACGACTGCGCCCCCGAACCCGACGCCCTCGCCGAGCTGCTGCGCGTCGTCGACAACGAGGACCGGCTCGGCCGCGACGACATCGCCGTCGTCGGCCCCAAACTCCGCGGCTGGTACGACCGCCGCCAGCTGCTGGAGGTCGGCGTCTCCATCGCCAACTCCGGCCGCCGCTGGACCGGCCTGGACCGCCGTGAACAGGACCAGGGCCAGCACGACCACGTCCGCCCCGTGCTCTCCGTCTCCAGCGCCGGCATGCTGATCCGCCGCGACGTCTTCGACCGGCTCGGCGGCTTCGACCGACGGCTGCCGCTCATGCGGGACGACGTCGACCTGTGCTGGCGCGCACACGCCGCCGGACACCGGGTGCTCGTCGCCCCGGAAGCGGTCGTCCGGCACGCCGAGGCCGCCTCCCGCGAGCGCCGCACCGTCGACTGCGCCGGGCGCACCACGGCCTCCCCGCACAAGGTCGACAAGGCCGGCGCCGTCCACACCCTGCTCGTCAACGCCCGTACCGCCGCCCTGCCCTGGGTGCTGCTGCGCCTCGTTCTCGGCACCCTGCTGCGCACCCTCGCCTACCTCGTGGGCAAGGTCCCCGGCCAGGCCGTCGACGAGATCCGCGGCCTGCTGAGCGTCCTGCTGCGCCCCGAGCGCATCCTCGCCGGACGGCGCCTACGAGGCAGCCCCCAGGTCGACAAGGGCGAGCTGCGCCCCCTGTTCCCGCCGCCGGGCGCCACCGTCCGCGCCACCGTCGAGCAGGTCGCGGGCGACCTGCTCGGCCGCTCCGACCCCGAGGCGACCGTGGGCGCCGGACGGCACGGCGGCGCCGTCGAGTCCGGCCCCGGCGACGACGACGCCGACTTCATGCAGGTCGAGCAGTTCGCCCGGCTCAAGCGCATCGCCCGCAAGCCCGGCCCGGTGCTCTTCCTGGTCCTGCTGCTGTTCTCCCTGGTCGCCTGCCGCGCCCTCCTCGGCGGTGGCGCACTCGCGGGCGGTGCGCTGCTGCCCGCCCCCGCCGACGCCGGCGACCTGTGGGCGCGCTACACCGACGCCTGGCACACGGTCGGCACCGGCGGCACCTCGTCCGCGCCGCCCTACCTCGCGTTCGTCGCGCTGCTGGCATCGGCGCTGCTGGGCTCCACCGGCCTGGCCGTCACCGTCCTGCTCGTCTGCTCGGTCCCGCTGGCCGGGCTGACCGCCTACTTCGCCTCCCGCCCTCTGGTGACCTCACGGCTGCTGCGCGCCTGGGCGGCCGTCGCCTACGCGTTCCTGCCCGCCGCCACCGGCGCGCTCGCCGGCGGCCGCATCGGCACCGCCGTCCTGGCCGTCCTGCTGCCGCTCGCCGCGCGCGCGGGCCTCGCCGCAGCCGGGCTGGCCACCCCGCCGGGCACCCGGGGCAGTTGGCGGGCCACCTGGGCATACGCACTGCTGCTGACCGTCGCCACCGCCTTCACCCCGGTGGTGTGGCCCATCGCCCTGGCCCTCGGCCTCGGCGTACTGGCCCTGCGCCGCGGCGACATCACCGCCTACGGGCTGCGCTTCCTGGCCCAGCTCGGCACCCCCCTGCTGCTCCTCGCGCCCTGGTCCCTCTCGCTCTTCCCGTCCGGCTTCCTCCGGGAGGCCGGCCTGGAGTACGGCGCGTCCGCCGCCTCCCCCCTCGACCTGCTCGGCGCGAGCCCCGGCGGCCCCGGCACGGTCAGCGGCCTGATGCTGATCGGTATCGTGCTGGCCGCGCTGGCCGCCCCGCTGCGCTCCGAACGACGGCTGGGCATCGGCACCGCCTGGGCCGCCGCCCTGACCGGCCTGGTCTTCGCCGTCCTGTCCAACGGCTCCGCCTGGTCCGGACCCGCGACCCTGGTCTACGGCCTCGCCCTGCTGTCCGCGGCGGCCCTCGGAGCCGACGGGGCACGCGCGCGCGTGGCCGAGCAGAGCTTCGGCTGGCGCCAGCCTGCCGCCGCGCTGATCGCGTTCGCAGCGGCGGCCGGTCCGCTGCTCGCCGCCGCCGGCTGGATGATCCGGGGTGCCGACGGCCCGCTGGAGCGGCGCGACCCCGTCCAGGTGCCGGCCTTCGTCGCCGAGGAGAGCCGGACCCGCGACCAGGCCCGCACCCTCGTCCTCGACAGCGACTCCGCCGCCCATGTGCGCTACGTGCTGGTCCGCGGCTCCGGCGCCCGTCTCGGCGACGCCGAACCGGCCGCCGCCGACGGGGGGAACGCACGGCTCGACAAGATCGTCGCCAATCTCGTCGCCGGTTCCGGCGCCGACCAGACCGACCAGCTCGGCGGCTTCGCCGTGCGCTACGTCCTGGTGCACAAGGGCGCGCCCCGCCAGATCACCCGCGTACTGGACGCCACCCCCGGGCTGAGCAGACTCAGCCAGCAGGACGGCAGCGCCCTGTGGCGGGTCGACCAGGAGGTGGCACGGGCGACGATCACCGCGGAGTCGGGGGCGCCCCTGCCGGTCGCCGCCGGTCCCGTGGAGATCCACACCAAGATCCCTGCCGGACCCGAGGGCCGCGTACTCCGTCTCGCCGACACCGCCGACCCGGGCTGGACCGCCACCCTGGACGGCAGGCCCCTGCAACGCACCACCGTCGACGGCTGGGCGCAGGGCTTCGAACTCCCCGCCTCCGGCGGCAGCCTGGACGTCACCCATGACGCCCCGCTCACGCACACGGCATGGCTGTGGGCCCAGGGGCTCCTCGCCGTCGTCCTGGTCGTCCTCGCCCTGCCCGGCCGCCGCCGCGACATCGACGACGACCTCCCCGACGAGCCCGCCGTCCCGGCCCAGGCCGTCGCCGGCGAGGGCCGCCGCGCCCGCCGCCTGCGGGCCCAGGCCGAGGCCGACGCGGCAGCCGGAGCTCCGGCGGAGGAGAGCGCACAGGAGGAAGCGGCGGCACCGCAGAAACCCCCGGCGGCTCCTCGGCAGCAGACCACCGGAGAGTGGGCCGCCGCGGACTACGCGACCGGCGGGTACGGCACCTACGACGGATACGCCGACGGCCAGCAGCAGTACGCCGGATCCGGGTACGGGCAGCAGCAGTACCCGGCCGATCCCTACGAGGGCGGTCAGTACGACCCGTACGCCTCCTACGGCGGTCAGGCCCGGACTGCGTACGACCAGACATACGGCCAGGGCGGCTACGACTCCCGGTACAACTCCCCGTACGACCCGGCACACCCCGACCCCGCACACCCCGACCCGGCACACCCCGGCCACCCGCACGGCACGGGCGACGAGCGTCCCGACGGGAGCCAGCAGTGAACCGCACCACCCTGACCTTCCTCGCCTGTACCGCCGCGCTCGCCGCCGTCACCGGGCTGGCCGCCGTCACCGCACCCGACGCCTCCGAAGCGAACGACGGCACGAGCACGGCGGCCGTCCGGCTGCCCGTGGAGCGCAGCAGCCTGCTGTGCCCGACGCCCAGCACCTCCGACCTGGCCGAGACCACGTACACCTCGTTCACCCCCGTCACGGAGGGCACGGACGGCGACGGAAAGGCCGAACTGCGCCCGGCCGCACAGAAAGAGACGGCCGGCCGGGAGGAGAGCGCGGAGGAGAAGGGAGAGGGCGAGGAGAAGCCGGACCGGGCGGAGAAGCCGGTCCTGGAGCCGAAGGCCCCCGGGACCCCGGTCACCGGAGAGAGGACGGGCGGCGAGGCCCCCGCCCTCGTCGGCACGGCCGAGGGCCCGTTCGCCCCCGGATGGACGGTCCAGGCGACGACGGAGGTCTCCGCGGGCACCGGGCGCGGCCTGCTCGGGGTCAACTGCACCGCACCCGACACGGAGTTCTGGTTCCCGGGGGCCAGCACCGCGGCCGATCGCACCGACTACGTCCATCTGACGAACCCCGACGACTCGGCCGCCGTGGTCGACATCGAGCTCTACGGAAAGGACGGCAGGCTCAAGTCGACGGTCGGCGAGGGCATCACGGTGCCGGCCCACGCCACCGAGCCGATCCTGCTCTCCACGCTCAGCGACGAGCAGCAGACCGACCTCACCGTGCACGTCGGCGTCCGCAGCGGACGCATCGGCGCCGCCGTGCAGGCCCTGGACGACAAGGCGGGCGGCGACTGGCTGGCCGCGGCCGCGGACCCCGGCAGCAACCTGGTGCTGCCCGGGATCCCCAAGGACGCGAAAGCCGTGCGGCTGGTGCTGTTCACGCCCGGCGGCACCGACGCCGACCTGAAGGTGCGGCTCGCCTCCCCGTCCGGACTGATCACACCGGCCGGACACGAGACGGTGCGGGTCAAGGCCGGTACGACGACCGCCGTCGACCTCGGCGACCTCACCCGCGGCGAGGCCGGGTCGCTGGTGCTGACCCCGACGGACCGGTCCGTGCCCGTCGTTGCGGCGGTCCGGGTGGTGCGGGGCGAGGGCGCCGACCGGGAGACGGCGTTCATCCCGGCGACGGGGCCCATAGGGGCGCGTGCCACCTCTCCGGACAACCGGGCCAAGGGCACCACGCTGTCCGTGACGGCACCCGAGGACACCGCCGAGATCAAGGTCACCGCGTCGCCGGGCAGCGAGGGCGGCACGGCGCAGTCCCGGACGTACACGATCAAGGGCGGCACCACCCAGGACGTCGAGCTCCCGGTCCCCGGCGGTCTCAAGGGCACCTACGCCCTGACCCTCGAGCCCGTCTCGGGCGGCCCGGTCCACGCCTCCCGCACCCTGGCCTTCCCCCAGGACGACGTCCCGTCCTTCACGATCCAGCCGCTTCCCGACGACCGAGGCACCGTCTCGGTACCGACAGCAGAGGAAGACCTCTCCGTACTCCAGAACTAGCTGACTGCTCCGTACTCCAGAAGTAGCTGACTGCCCGCCCCGGCGGGCAGTCGTGCCACCCGGGTGCGCGAACGCCCCGGGAGGCACCCGCAGAGCGGCCCGGGTGGCCGCGGCCGGCACCCCGCGACCCCGGGCAAGCACCCCCATCCACCGCCGACCGCACCTACGGCACCCTGCCGACGCCGCCCGTCCACCGAACCCCCCGGGGGAGAGAACCCCTATTCCTCCCCGAACCCCCGCTCCTCCCCGTAGCGCGGATCCACCGCCTCCGGTGTCAGCCCGAGCAACTCCGCCACCTGCTCGACCACCACCTCGTGCACCAGCGCGGCCCGCTCGTCCCGCCCCTTCGTCCGGATCTCGACCGGCCGCCGGTACACCACCACCCGCGCTCGGCGCCCGTCCCGCGAGGAGACCGCCCCGCCCAGCGGCACGGCCTCGTCGTTCCAGGCCTCCGCCGCCCCGTCCAGCCGCGGCACCTCGACCACCAGGAAATCGATGTCGGCGAGCTGCGGCCACCGCCGCTCCAGCCGCTCCACCGAGTCCTGCACCAGGTCCGCGAACGCCTCCGCCCGGCTCGCGGCCAACGGCACCTGCGGCGGCGCGATCGGGCCGCGCATGCCCCGGCCGTGGCGATCACGGCGACGGGGCCCGGGGCGGTCGGCGGAACGGGGCGTCACAGGGTTGTCCATCACTGGTGAAGGTTAGTACTCACCGGGTGCACGCGCCCGACCCCACACCTCACTCCTCGCCACAAACCGGACACGGATGGAGCGCCCCGCATCGCATGTCGCAGGATGACCATTTCAGCCAACGTTGAGCTCGATTCCGTATCCCTACGAGACCGGTGATCTCATGGCAATTGATGGCGTTTGTATCGGGTCGTGACCGGAGCCGTCCTTGTCCGGCATCCCGAATCTCGACATTCCTCCAGGTCAGAGAGGTGTCACAAACTCCCCGTGGCTACTGATCCACAGCACGACACGGTGGGGTGACGTGGTGGAGAGTCGTCGCGGCCCGCTCAAGAGTGCGGTACCGTCCAACATCGTGAGCCCTGTACGTCGCTGTTCGCGCACCGCCTGCGGCCGTCCCGCCGTCGCGACGCTGACGTACGTCTACGCCGACTCGACCGCGGTCCTCGGCCCCCTGGCCACGTACGCCGAACCCCACTGCTATGACCTGTGCGCCGAGCACTCCGAGCGCCTCACCGCCCCGCGCGGCTGGGAGGTCGTCCGGCTGCTCGACGGTTCGGCGCCGGCCCGCCCGAGCGGCGACGACCTGGAGGCGCTCGCCAACGCCGTGCGTGAGGCGGCCCGCCCCCAGGAGCGCGCCGCCGAGGCAGGCGGCGGGGCCCGCGCGGCCGACCCGATGGAGGTCGCCCGCCGGGGTCATCTGCGGGTGCTGCGGTCACCGGACAGCTGAAGCCACGCCCGCCGGCCCGACCTTGCCCAACCGTACGGCGCGTTGTCAGTGGCACCGGGTAGTTTTGGGGCACCGACAGGACTTTGAGGAAGGTTGGCCTGTGGCTGCTGATCTGTCGCAGATCGTGAAGGCGTACGACGTACGCGGCGTGGTCCCGGACCAGTGGGACGAGTCGCTGGCCGAGCTGTTCGGCGCGGCCTTCGTCCGGATGACCGGCGCGAGCGCCATCGTGACCGGGCACGACATGCGGCCCTCGTCCCCCGGCCTGTCGCGGGCCTTCGCGCGCGGCGCCGCCGCCCAGGGCGCCGACGTCACCGAGATCGGCCTGTGCTCCACGGACCAGCTCTACTACGCCTCGGGCGCGTTGAACCTGCCGGGCGCCATGTTCACGGCCTCGCACAACCCCGCCCGGTACAACGGCATCAAGATGTGCCGCATGGGCGCCGCCCCGGTGGGCCAGGACTCCGGTCTCGCCGAGATCCGGGAACTGGTCGAGCGCTGGAGCGAGTCCGGCGCCCCGGACCCGGCGGCCCGCCCGGGCACGGTCGGTGCACGCGACACCCTGGCCGACTACGCGGCCCATCTGCGCTCCCTGGTCGACCTCACCGCGATCCGCCCCCTGAAGGTCGTCGTCGACGCGGGCAACGGCATGGGCGGCCACACCGTCCCCTCGGTCCTCGCCGGCCTCCCCGTCGACCTCGTCCCGATGTACTTCGAACTGGACGGCACCTTCCCCAACCACGAGGCCAACCCCCTCGACCCGGCCAACCTCGTCGACCTGCAGAAGCGGGTCCGCGAAGAAGGCGCCGACCTCGGTCTCGCCTTCGACGGCGACGCCGACCGCTGCTTCGTCGTCGACGAGCAGGGCGATCCCGTGTCCCCGTCCGCGATCACCGCCCTGGTCGCCGCCCGAGAGCTCGCCCGGCACGGCGGCAAGGGCACGGTCATCCACAACCTGATCACCTCCTGGACGGTCCCGGAGGTCGTCGCCGAGAACGGCGGCACGGCCATGCGCACCCGTGTGGGCCACTCCTTCATCAAGGCCGAGATGGCCCGGACCGGAGCCATCTTCGGCGGCGAGCACTCCGCGCACTACTACTTCCGCGACTTCTGGAACGCCGACACCGGCATGCTGGCCGCCCTGCACGTCCTGGCAGCCCTCGGCGGCCAGGGCACGCCGCTGTCCGCGCTCGTCGACCAGTACGACCGCTACTCCGGCTCCGGCGAGATCAACTCCACGGTCGCCGACCAGGCGGACCGCCTCGCCGCCATCAGGGCCGCGTACCAGGGCCGCGACGACGTCACCCTCGACGAGCTGGACGGCCTGACCGTCACCGCCGCCGACTGGTGGTTCAACGTCCGCCCCTCCAACACCGAACCCCTGCTGCGCCTCAACGCCGAGGCCCGCGACCAGGCCACCATGGCCAAGGTCCGGGACGAGGCCCTGGCGATCATCAGAGGCTGAGAGCCGGGACCGCCCGCTGCCGGGTCGCGGGCGGCCCGGCAGCGCCCACCGGCGGTACCCTGACCAGCACATCCGTCCATAGGCACCAACCCACCGCTCCCGAAGGGAACCCGCCATGCCGCTCGAAGCCGGCCTCCTGGAGATCCTCGCCTGCCCGGCCTGCCACGCCCCCCTCGAGGAGCAGGACGCCGAGCTGATCTGCACCGGGCAGGACTGCGGCCTGGCCTACCCGGTCCGCGACGGCATCCCCGTCCTCCTCGTCGACGAGGCCCGCCGCCCGCAGTAGCCGCCGGACCGGCGACCCGCACCCCTGACGCCCCGGCGATCGGAGACTGCCGCCATGCTCGACGAATCGCTGCTCGACAGCCCGGACGGGCTCGCCGAGACCGACCGCCGCGGCCTGCTCCGCGGCGCGGCGGAGGCCGGCGCCCGCGTGCGGACCGCGGCCCGGCACGCGGCCGAGACCGGCATCACCGACCTCAAACCGGACGGCCGCCCCCGCGCGGTCCTCATCGCCGGCCCCGGCGCCGCCGCCACCCAGGCCGCCGACCTCCTCGGCACGCTCGCCGGCGCAGGCAGCCCCGTCACCCGCCTGGCTCCCACCGGCGTCGCCCCGGCGGCCGGGGCCCTGCGCTGGGAGCTGCCCGGCTGGGCCGGCTCCGTGGACCTGCTGCTGATCGCCACACCCGACGGCACCGAACCCGGCCTGTCCCTCCTCGCCGAACAGGCCTACCGCCGCGGCTGCACCGTCGTCGCCGTCGCCCCCGCCCGCTCCCCGATCGCCGAGGCCGTCAACGGCTCCCACGGCCTGCTCGTCCCCATGGCGACCGCCCCCTACGACCAGGAGGAGCCGCTCGCGGGCGCCGCCCCCGGAGTCCTGTGGGCCCTGCTCACCCCGCTGCTCGCACTCCTGGACCGCACCGGGCTGCTCACCGCCCCGCCCGACGCCCTGCAGAAGGTCGCCGACCGCCTCGACGGGATCGCCGAGCGCTGCGGGCCCGCCATCGCCGGCTACAGCAACCCCGCCAAGACCCTCGCGGCGGAGCTCGCCGACGCGCTGCCCGTGGTCTGGACCGAGGGCGTCTCCGCCGGCCCGGCCGGCCGCCGCTTCGCCGCCGCCCTCGCCGAACTGTGCGGGGTCCCTGCGGTCGTCGCCGAACTCCCCGAGGCGCTCGCCGCGCACAGCGCGCTGCTCGCCGGTCCGCTGGCCGCCGGCGCCGACCCCGACGACTTCTTCCGCGACCGCGTCGAGGAGCAGCCCGCCCTGCACGCGCGCGTGGTGCTCCTGCGCGACCGCCCGATCGGCGGCCTCACCGCCGCCCCCGCCGCCCGCGACCTCGCCCTCAGCCACGACACGCCGATCAGCGAACTGGAACCGGAAGCGGGCGGCGAGCTGGAGACCCTGGCGGAACTGATCGCCATCACGGATTTCGCCGCCGTTTACCTGGCGCTCGCTTCGCGCGCCTGATCGCAGGACGTACTGGGAACCCGTACGACCCGAGACCGACAGGAACGCCCCGGACACCGGGACGCTCCGACGACAGGACCGCTCCGAAGAACCGGCAGAGAGAGCCCATGGACCGCCTCGACAACACCATCCGCCCCTACGCCTGGGGTTCCCCCACCGCGATCCCCGAACTGCTCGGCATCGAGCCGACCGGCGAGCCGCAGGCGGAGATGTGGATGGGAGCCCACCCAGGCGCCCCCTCCCGCACCGGACGGGGCACCCTCGTCGAGGTCATCGACGCCGCACCCGAGCGGGAACTGGGCCCCGCCGTGGTCGCCGGATTCGGCCCGCGCCTGCCCTTCCTCCTCAAGATCCTCGCCGCCGGCGCCCCGCTCTCTCTCCAGGTCCACCCCGACCCGGAGCAGGCCCGGCAGGGCTACGACGACGAGGAGCGCCGCGGCATCCACGTGGACGCCCCGCACCGCAACTACAAGGACGCCAACCACAAGCCCGAACTGATCTGCGCCCTCACCGAGTTCGACGGCCTGTGCGGCTTCCGGCCCCCGGCCGAGACGGCCGACCTGCTCGACGGCCTCGGCGTCGACTCCCTCAAGCCCTACGTCGACGTGCTGCACGCACACCCCGAGGACGCCGCACTGCGCGAGGTCCTGACCGCCGTCCTCACCGCCGACCGCGAGGACATGGCCCGCACGGTCGCCGAGACCGCCGCAGCCTGCGACCGCCTCGGCGGCGCCTACGCCCCCTACGCCGACATCGCCCACCACTTCCCCGGCGACCCCGGCGTCCTCGCCGCGATGCTCCTCAACCACGTCCGCCTCCAGCCCGGGGAGGCCCTCTACCTCGGCGCGGGCATCCCGCACGCCTACCTCAGCGGCCTCGGCGTCGAGATCATGGCCAACTCCGACAACGTCCTGCGCTGCGGCCTCACGCCCAAGCACGTCGACGTCCCCGAACTGCTGCGCATCATCCGCTTCGAGGCAGGCGACCCCGGCGTCCTGCGCCCGGAGGCCTCCCCCGACGGGGAGGAGGTCTACGAGACCCCGATCGACGAGTTCCGCCTCTCCCGCTACGTCCTGCCCGAGGGCACCACCGGACACGACCTCACCCGCCCCGCCCCGCAGATCCTGCTCTGCACCGCCGGCTCGGTGCGGGTGGGCGCACACGACCTCACGCCCGGCGGCTCGGTCTTCGTCACCGCCGGCGAGAAGGCCGAAGCGTCCGGTGCCGGCACCGTCTTCCGGGCCACCGTCCGCATCTGACGCCTACACAGCCGACGGGCAGCCCGCTGCGCCGTCAGGGGCTGCAACAATGACGCACCGCACAGATGGACGCGGCCGGCCGGGGGCCTGCCGCGCCCGCAGCGGCGCACGCACACAGAGCAGACGCAGCAGACCCACACGCAGCAGTCGTAGACGTAGCGGACGAAGTCGAAGGGACAACGCGGCACATGAGCGCGTCAGGCGGTACCAAGGCGATCGTGGCGGCACTGGTCGCCAACCTCTCGATCGCGGTGGCGAAATTCGTGGCCTTCCTCTTCAGCGGCTCCTCGTCGATGCTCGCCGAATCGGTGCACTCCGTCGCCGACTCCGGCAACCAGGGGCTGCTTCTCCTCGGCGGCAAGCGGGCCCAGCGCGCCGCCACCCCGCAGCATCCGTTCGGCTACGGCCGCGAGCGCTACATCTACGCCTTCCTCGTCTCCATCGTGCTGTTCTCCGTCGGCGGCATGTTCGCCCTCTACGAGGGCTACGAGAAGATCAAGCACCCGCACGAGATCGACCACTGGTACTGGCCGGTCGGTGTCCTGGTCTTCGCGATCATCGCCGAGACGATCTCCTTCCGAACCGCCATCAAGGAGTCCAACGCCCTGCGCGGCGACAAGTCCTGGAAGGAATTCGTCCGGCACGCCAAGGCGCCCGAGCTACCGGTCGTCCTGCTGGAGGATCTCGGCGCGCTCGTCGGCCTGATCCTCGCCCTCGGCGGCGTCGGCCTGGCCCTGCTCACCGGCAACGGCGTGTGGGACGGCATCGGCACCCTCTGCATCGGCGTCCTGCTCATCCTGATCGCCCTGGTACTCGCCGCCGAGACCAAGTCCCTGCTGCTCGGCGAGTCCGCCGGCGCGGAGACGGTGCAGCAGATCGAGACCGCCGTCGTCGCCGGCACCACCGTCACCGGCGTCATCCACATGCGCACGCTCCACCTCGGCCCCGAGGAGCTGCTGGTCGCAGCCAAGATCTCGGTCCGCCACGAGGGCACGGCCACCGAGATCGCCTCCGCCATCGACGCCGCCGAGGCCCGCATCCGCGAGGCGGTCCCGATCGCCCGCGTGATCTATCTCGAACCCGACATCTACAGCGAGACCGAGGCCGCCAAGGGCGCGGACCCCGACGCCAGCCCCGGCGGCCCCACCCCGGCGACCCACTGACCCGCGCCCACATCCGGCCAAAGAGCCGGATGTGTTCGCAGACGGACTGGGGACGGAACGGGCCAGCGTGTAGCTTGGGACGGAGCCAGACGTCGCTGCTGATGGCGGTCGGGCGGTCGCACCACGGGCCGGCCGAGGGAGAGAGGGCCTCCGACGGACTGCGCTGCGCGCACGCGGGCATGCCTGTGTCCTCTTCGGGCACCGCTGTGTCCGCCGCCGCGCAGGTCAGCCGTACCCACCTCGACCAGAACCCGAGGAGCAGCTCGCAATGACGACTGTCGAGAACCGACAGGACTTCAAGGTCGCCGACCTTTCGCTGGCCGAGTTCGGCCGCAAGGAGATCACCCTCGCCGAGCACGAGATGCCGGGCCTGATGGCGATCCGCAAGGAATACGCCGAGGCGCAGCCGCTGGCCGGTGCACGGATCACCGGCTCGCTGCACATGACCGTACAGACCGCCGTGCTGATCGAGACCCTGGCGGCCCTGGGCGCCCGGGTCCGCTGGGCGTCCTGCAACATCTTCTCCACCCAGGACCACGCCGCCGCCGCGATCGCGGTGGGCCCGAACGGCACCCCGGACGACCCGCAGGGCATCCCGGTGTTCGCCTGGAAGGGCGAGACGCTCCAGGAGTACTGGTGGTGCACGGAGCAGGCGCTGACCTGGCCCGACAGCCCCACCGGCGGCCCGAACATGATCCTCGACGACGGCGGTGACGCCACCCTTCTCGTCCACAAGGGCGTCGAGTACGAGAAGGACGGCAAGGTCCCCTCGCCGGAGACCGCCGAGTCCGACGAGCACCGCGTCATCCTGGAGCTGCTCACCCGCACCCTGGGCGAGAACGCCCAGAAGTGGACCCAGCTCGCCTCCGAGATCCGCGGCGTGACGGAGGAGACCACCACCGGTGTGCACCGCCTGTACGAGATGCAGCGCGACGGCACCCTGCTCTTCCCGGCGATCAACGTCAACGACGCCGTCACCAAGTCGAAGTTCGACAACAAGTACGGCTGCCGGCACTCGCTGATCGACGGCATCAACCGGGCGACGGACGTCCTCATCGGCGGCAAGACGGCAGTCGTCTGCGGCTACGGCGACGTGGGCAAGGGCTGCGCGGAGTCGCTGCGCGGCCAGGGCGCCCGTGTCATCGTGACCGAGATCGACCCGATCTGCGCGCTGCAGGCGGCGATGGACGGCTACCAGGTGGCCACCCTGGACGACGTGATCGACCAGGCGGACATCTTCATCACCACGACCGGCAACAAGGACATCATCATGGCCTCGGACATGGCCAGGATGAAGCACCAGGCGATCGTGGGGAACATCGGCCACTTCGACAACGAGATCGACATGGCCGGCCTGGCCCAGATCCCCGGCATCGTCAAGGACGAGGTCAAACCGCAGGTCCACACCTGGACCTTCCCGGACGGCAAGGTGATCATCGTGCTGTCCGAGGGCCGCCTGCTGAACCTGGGCAACGCCACCGGCCACCCGTCGTTCGTGATGTCCAACTCCTTCGCGGACCAGACCCTGGCCCAGATCGAGCTGTTCACCAAGCCCGACGCCTACCCGACCGGCGTGTACGTGCTCCCCAAGCACCTCGACGAGAAGGTCGCCCGCCTCCACCTGGACTCCCTCGGCGTCAAGCTGACCACGCTGCGCCCGGAGCAGGCGGAGTACATCGGCGTGAAGGTCGAGGGCCCGTACAAGCCGGACCACTACCGCTACTGAGCCGGCACCGCTGCCATCTGCCGCCGGGCACCCCCGTGCACGGAAGTACCCGACGGCAGACAGGACCTCCGAGACAGGCCCCCGCACCCCCGTGCCGGGGGCCTGCCCCGTTGGCCGGATCAGCAGTGCCGGATCAGCAGTGCCGGTGCCGGACCCACCCGTCACAACCCAGGACCCTCATGCCCCGCGGCCGCTATTCGCTCCACGATCCGCACGATCACACCCCCCTCGCGGAAGAACACTTCCAATGCGCCGTCGGCCCCTCCGGCTGGCGCTACGTCTCCCGGCTGACCACGCCCACCGGCGACCACCGCGGCTCCGTCGACCTCACGCTCGACGAACTCGGCCGCCCCATCCGTCTGGAACTCCACACCACGGACTGGCAGGTACGCGGCGCCGCCCTCGACGGCATCACCTGGGTACGCACCGACCCCACCGGAGCCCAGGCCACCGAAGGCACTGTGCGCGCCCACGCCTTCGCCGGCTCCTCCCCGGCCTTCCTCGTCGCCACCAGTCGCCTGCTGCGCCTCACCCCCTCCGGACCCGCAGCCCGCCTGCGCCTCGTCGCCTTCACCGACCCGGTCCTCGCCCCCCGCACCGTGGACCAGTCCTGGGCTCTGCTGAACAGCGAAGCACACACCACTGACAACGGCCCCCTCGTCGTGGACGAATACCAGGTCACAGCCCTGGACACGGGCGAGCGGCACACCGTCCACATCTCCGGCGACGTGGTGCTCGCGGCCCCCGGGATCGAGCTCGAGGACCTGGAAACGCCCCCGTCCGTCTTCCCCTGACCCGGCCTGCCCCCGAGACGATCCGAGCGCGGCCCCCCACGCGTGCCGCCCTACGCCGGTGGCACGAACCCACTGCCGGAGCCACGCCCGTCCGCGGAGACATCCCGCTGCTCCCGCTCCACGGACGGCCGCCCCCCTGCCGCCGGCGCCCCGTGCCCCCCGGGTCCGCCGGGCCCCTGCCCGGAGCCCGCCGACGGGGGAGCCACGACAGGCGGCGAAGCCACGGCCGGCGGCGGTGCCCCCGCCGGCGGTCCCGAGGGACCCCCGAACGGGCCGCCGGCGGGGGCACCGCCCGTGCCCTGGCCGTTTCCGAAGGCCCGCCGCGCCTCGCGGGCCTGCCGCTCCTGCAGCACCGCCGCCAGATACGCCACCGGCGGCACCCCCTGCGGCGCCGGAGCCCCCGTACGAGCCGCGACATCGGCGGCGAGCCGTTCCGCCATCGCCCAGCCCACCTGCGGATCCAGCTGCTGCATCCGCGTAAGGCACTGCCGCACCGCCAGCCACAGATCATCCGGGACCGCCGACAGATCAAGACCCGAGAACCGCCCCGCAAGCCACGGCGGCGGAGGTGGCACAAACCCGCCGGGTGCGGTCGGCACCCGCTCCCGCACGACCAGGGTCCCGGCGAACACGTCACCGATCCGCCGCCCACGCGCCGACACCAGGGACGCGATACACGCGACGACGCCCAGCGTCATCAGGATCTCGATCACCCCGATCAGACCCCGCACCAGAGCATGCCGGAACCGGATCGGTCCGCCGTCGTCCCGCACCACCCGCAACCCGCACGCCATCTTCCCGAGCGACCGCCCATGGCTGAGCGTCTCGACGGCTATCGGCCCGCCCACCAGCACCAGAACGAAGACCGAGATCGACAGCGCGGCCTGCGCCGCTGGATCCAGCGAGGCCGTCGCCGCCACCAGACCGACGGTCACGGCGACGTAGACCGCGATGGCCACCGCCAGATCCAGCAAGACGGCCAGCGCCCTGCTGGGCAGCCTCGCGGGACGCAGCTCCAAGGCCACCGCCTCACCCGTCACCAGCTCACTCACGCCTGCCGTCCTTCCCCTGACCTGCCCTGAACACCGCCAGTCTGCCAAGCTGAGCACGCATCGCGCCGCAGTACGACAAGCTGATCCACGACGACCCGCCGCCGACAGCCCAGGAGCAGGCACACCGATGGACCTCGACGTCTTCGTCTCCGCCCACCGAGCGGAGTGGGACCGACTCGACGCCCTGCTCAAGCGCCAGCGCCGCCTGACCGGCGCAGAGACCGACGAACTCGTCACCCTCTACCAGCGCACGGCAACCCATCTCTCCCTGATCCAGTCCAGCGCCCCCGACCCGCAGCTGACGGGCCGGCTCAGTCAGCTGGTCGCACGCGCGCGCAGTGCGGTGACAGGCACCCGACGCGCCTCATGGCGCGATGTCACCCGCTTCCTCACCCACGGATTCCCGGCAGCCGTCTACCGAACCCGGCACTGGTGGGTCCCCACCGCCCTCCTGTCCACCGCTGTCGCGGCGCTCCTGGGCTGGTGGATCGGAACCCACCCCGAAGTTCAGGCCACCATCGCGGCACCCAGCGAGCTGCGCGAGCTCACCCGCCCCGGCGGCCAGTACGAGGCGTACTACTCGACCCACCCGGCGGCCTCCTTCGCCGCCCAGGTCTGGACGAACAATGCCTGGGCCGCCGCACTCTGCCTCATCCTGGGCGTCTTCCTGGGCCTCCCGGTCATCTGGATCCTCTTCCAGAACATGCTCAACCTCGGGGTCGGGTTCGGCCTGATGTCCTCCGCGGGCCGCCTCGACACCTTCCTCGGCCTCGTCATCCCGCACGGCCTGCTGGAACTGACCGCGGTCTTCGTGGCGGCCGGTACCGGACTGCGCCTCGGCTGGACCGTCATCGACCCGGGCCCACGCCCGCGCCGCACCGCCCTCGCCGAAGAGGGCCGTGCCGCCATCGGCATGGCCATCGGCCTCGCCCTGGTCCTCTTCGTCTCCGGTGCGATCGAAGGCTTCGTCACCCCGTCCGGCCTGCCCACCTGGGCCCGCATCACCATCGGCGTCGTGGCCGAGGTGCTCTTCCTCGCCTACGTCTACGTCCTCGGACGGCGGGCGGTGCGAGCCGGTGAGCAGGGCGACCTCGACGAGACCGAACGCAGCGCCGCCGTCCCGGCAGCCGCCTGATGTGCATGTGGCCTCGTGAGCTGCTAGTGTCCTCTTCGCCCCACAAGAGCCGTTGACACGGAGCGAGTGGGGAGGTAGATTCGAACAGTTGCCTGGAGATGAGCCCTAGAGCTCTGGATGGCAGCGATGACGTATCTAACTGCTTCTCGACGCGTCGACATCGATCTCGACATCGACTGCGAGGAAGCCCCCGATGAATCGGAATGAGAGTCGGTCAATCCGGCGCGAAACT